>JBIOFE010000022.1:0-39724 GCA_044446745.1 Acidimicrobiales bacterium | reverse complement strand
CGCGAGTTGTCGGTGAACGGGGTCAACGGGGGGCCGGGGGCCAACGCAACGGAACGCCTTGGGGCGCGGCGCCGGCTCGGGGTCGTCATCCTCGAGGTCGCGGTGGTCCTGGTCCTGCTCGTCGGGTCCCTGTCGCTCACGGCCCACCAGCGCCACCAGGCCCAGGTGGCGTCCCGGCGGGTGGTGGCCGTGACGTCGGCCGCCGCCACGCTGTCGACGCTGGAGTCCGACGAGTACACCTTCTTCACCGGAGCGGTGACGATGACGTCGGCCCAGTTCTCGATCGAGCTGCTGCGCGTGCTGCGGTCGGTCAACTCCATCCACGACCCCGCGGCCACCGGGCTGCTCAAGCGTTACGTCGGCGCGTCCCTGATGGTCGCGCGCCTGGTCTACCGGCACGACCTCGTCGGGGCCGCCACGGCCGAGCGCAACGTCCAGGCGCCCGCGGGCAACGCGCTGATCGCCGAGTACAGCCGCTACGCCTCGGCGCAGTCGGCGACCGCGGAGTCGACCATCACCCGCACCGGCCAGCTGTCCGAGACGGTCGACTTAGGGGCCCTGGCCCTGCTGGCGGCGTCCCTGGGGCTCTTCTGGTATCTGGACGCGCGCGCCGACCGCGAGCGGCGCCGCGAGGTCGAGCGCGCCGAGGCGCGCTTCCGCGGCATCGTGGCGCGCGGCAGCGACGCGGTCTGGCTGATCGATCCGGCCGGTGCGGTCCTCTTCGCCAGCGAGTCAACGCGATCGGTGCTCGGGGTCGACGTCGACGCGGACCGGCGACCGGCGTTCGTCGACCTCTTCCCGGAGGACGAGCGGGCGCAGCTCACCCGGGCGCTGGCCGAGGTCTTCGAGGACCCGGACCACTCCTCGAGCGTCGCGGTGAGCATCGCCGAGCCCGAGAAGCGCTACCTGGAGGTGGTGCTCACCAACAAGTGCGACGACGGGTCGATCGGCGCGGTCGTCGTGTCGATCCGCGACCTCACCGAGCGCCGCAAGGCCGAGACCGCCCTGGAGCGCAGCGAGGCGCTGATGCAGGACCTCCTCGACCACACCCCGGTCTCCATCTACGTGAAGAACCTCGACGGCCGCTACGAGCGGGTCAACAAGGCGTGGGCCCAGACCGTGGGACGCACCCCGGCCGAGGCGGTGGGCGCCACGGCCGCCGAGCTCTTCTCGCCGGCCAACGGCGAGACCATCAACGCCGCGGACCGCGTGGCGCTGGAGCGCGGTCCCTACGAGGCGGAGATGACCCTGGAGATCGACGGCAGGCGCCGCACCTTCCTGGCCTCAAGGTTCCCCCTGCGCGACGCCGCCGGCGTCGCGTATGCCGTGGGCGGGGTGGCCATCGACATCTCGGATCGCACGCGGGCCGAGGACCTGGAGCGGACCCTGGGCGCGATGGTGACCACGTCGGGCGACGCGATCTTCACCACCTCGGGCGGCGAGATCGTCTTCTGGAACGACGCGGCGACCGCGCTGCTGGGCTACGTCAGCGGCGACGTGATCGGCGCGGCGCCGTCGATGCTCACCCCGGCCGGCTTCGCCGAGGAGCACGCCGAGCTCTGGAGCGCGGTCTCCGGCGGCGTGACGGTCCAGGCCGTCGAGACGCGCTACCGCCGCAAGGACGGCGAGCTGGTCGACGTCGAGGTGACGCTGACCCCCCAGCGCGGGGCCGACGGACTGGTCACCGGCGTCTCGGCGATCGTGCGCGACGCCACCGAGCGGCGCCGGCGCCACGAGGAGCTGTCGCGCCAGGCCCGCACCGATGGCCTGACCGGACTGCCCAACCGCTCCGCGCTCACCGGGCACCTGGCGCGCGTGGTCAGCCGCAGCGCCTTCGACGGGTCGACCGCGGCGCTGCTTTTCTTCGACCTGGACCACTTCAAGGCGGTCAACGACGGCTTCGGCCACGCGGCCGGCGACGAGGTGCTGCGCGCCACGGCCACCCGGGTGCGCGCCGTGCTGCGCCCGGCCGACTTCGTGGCCCGCCTGGGCGGCGACGAGTTCGTGGCGGTGTGCTACCCGGTCGGCGGGCGCGCCGAGGGCGAGGAGATCGCCCGGCGGGTGGGGGCGGCCGTGGCCACCCCGGTCACCTACGGTGAGGCGTCGCTCACCACCAGCGCCAGCGTGGGGGTGGCCCTCACCCCGGTCCACGACGCCCTGCGCTGGCTGGCCCAGGGCGACGCCGCGATGTACCAGGCCAAGCGCGACGGGCGCAACCGCGTGGTGGTCTACGTCGAGGGGATGGTGATGGACGCGCCCGACCGTTCCGACTACCCCCAGGATCCGCCGGAGGTTGTCGAGGAGCCACACGGAATGTGATCTAGTCACAGATTCAGGCTTGAAATGTGTGAGTTACTCACATAGAGTGGGGACATGAACCTCTCCCAGCGCCGCGGCGACATCGCCGAACGGCTGCGGGTGGAGGGCGAGGCCTCGATCGCCGTGCTGGCCGACCTCTACGGGACCTCCGAGATGACCATCCGGCGCGACCTGGACTACCTGGAGGGCGAGGGACTGGCCCGGCGGGCCCGCGGGGGGGCCATCTACCTGCACAGCCGCGCCTACGAGCCGCCCGTCCACCAGCGCGCCGAGGTGCGCGCCGAGGCCAAGGCGGCCATCGGCGCCGCCGCGGCCGCGCTGGTCCACGACGGCGAGACCGTCATCCTGGACATCGGCACGACCACCGCGGCGATGGCGCGGGCCCTGCGCCCCGACCTCGAGGCGACGGTCGTCACTTCGTCGCTGCTCATCGCCAACGAGCTGGCCACCAAGCCCGGCCTGCGCACGATCCTCACCGGGGGCACCGTGCGCCCCGGCGAGCTCTCCCTGGTGGGCCCGCGGGCGCAGGAGGCCTTCGCGCAGTACCACTGCGACACCTTCTACTTGGGCGTGGCCGCGGTGGCCGAGGCCGGGCTGACCGAGTACAACGAGGACGACGCTCACGTCAAGCGCGCGGCGATCGCCTCGGCCCGCCGGGTCGTGGTCCTGGCCGACGCCACCAAGCTCGGCCGGGTGACCTTCGCCGCCGTGGCGCCCCTGGCCGACGTCGACCTTTTGATCACCGACGCGCCCGGCGACCACCCGGTCCTGTGCGCGGCGCGCGCCCTGGGCGTCGAGGTGCGCAGCGTGGGACCCGAGAAGGAGAGTGCCTGATGTCGCGATTCCGCCGGATCTTCCCCGAGGTCGCCAAGCCGCTGATCGCCATGGCCCACGTGCCGCCGCTGCCCGGCACCCCCCTCTACGACCACGTCGAGGGCGTGGAGGGGCTGATCGACCACGTGAAGCGCGACGTCGACCACCTGCTGGCCGGGGGCTTCGACGCGGTGATGTTCTGTAACGAGGGCGACCGCCCCTACCAGTTGCGCGCCGGGCTGGAGGCCGCCGCCGTGATGACGCGGGTGGCCACCGAGTGCAAGCCGACCGACCGGCCCTTCGGTGTCGACTACCTCTGGGACCCCCAGTGCGCGCTGGCCGTCGCGGTGGGCGCCGGCGCGGCCTTCATGCGCGAGGTGGTCACGGGGTCGTGGGAGTCGGACATGGGCAGCTGGAGTCCCGACGTGGCGACGCTCATGCGCAACCGGCGCCACTTCGGGCGCGACGACCTCGCGATCTTCGCCAACGTCACCCCGGAGTTCGCCTCCTCGACCGGCTCGCGCACCCCGGCCCAGATCGCCCAGTCGATCGTGGTCTCCAGCCTGGTTGACGTGATCCTGGTGTCGGGCCCGATGGCCGGCACCGGGCCCGACCTGTCCACCGTGGCCGCGGTGCGCGAGGCGCTGGACCCCGCGGTGCCGGTCCTGCTCAACACCGGCGCGCGCGCCGAGACCATCCAGCAGTTCTTCCAGTACGCCGACGGCTGCGTCGTCGGCTCTTCACTCAAGCGTGACGGCTACACCTGGAACGAGGTCGACCCCGAGCGCGTGAAGCGCTTCGTCCACGCGGCGCGAAGTGCCTAAGAGTCTTCTGCTCGGCGTGGACCTCGGGTCCTCGGCAGTCAAGGCGGTGCTGCTGGACCCGGGCCAGGGGATCGTCGCCTCGGCTCGTCGCGACGTCAGCCTCTTCAGTGACCACCCCGGCTGGGCCGAGGCCGATCCCGAGGAGTGGTGGACGGCCCTGGCCTCGCTGGTGCCTGAGCTGTTGGCGTCGGCTGGGGCGACCAACATCGACGTGGCGGCGGTCGCCGTTGCGGGCATGGTGCCGGCGGTCCTCTTCGTTCACGGGCCCGGACGCCCGACGCGCCGGGCGATGTTGCAGAACGACGCCCGGGCGGTGGCCGAACTACGCGAGTTGCGCGATGCCCTTTCGGGTTTCGACATGCTCCACGTCGCCGGCTCGGTCTTGACCCAGCAGTCGGCGGCGCCCAGCGCACTGTGGCTCGCTCGCCACGAACCCGACGCCTGGGCGCAGACCACCGGGATTGTCGGTTCCTACGATTACGTCGCGCGACGTCTGGGGGCCGACCGGCACGTCGAGCGAAACTGGGCCCTGGAGAGCGGCCTGTTCACCCTCGAGCTCGAGCCGTTGGCGCCCGTGCTTCAGGCGACGGGGCTGACGTGGCCGGACCCCATGCCTGTCCACGACGCGGGGGACGTCGTGGGCGCGGTGTCCATCTACGCCGAGGCGGTGACCGGCCTGCGCGCGGGCACCCCGATCGTGGTCGGGGGAGCCGACCACGTCCTGTCCGCCTACGGCGCCGGGCTCGTCGACCCGGGTGACACGCTTGTCAAGCTGGGCGGAGCCGGCGACATCCTGTGCGTGTCCGACGCGATGCTCCTCGACCCGCGCCTCTACCTCGACCACCACCCGATCCCCGGCCGATGGCTGCCCAACGGCTGCATGGCGACCAGCGGCTCGGTGTTGCGCTGGGAGCAGGCCCTCCTCGGGGGTGTGGCGCTGGAGGACCTCGACGCCCAGGCGGCGGCCAGCGCGCCCGGCGCGCTGCTGGCGCTGCCCTATTTCCTCGGCGAGAAGTCCCCCCTGCACGACCCCGAGCTGCGCGGTGTCGTCGCCGGGCTTCACCTCGCGACGTCGCGCGGCGACATCCACCGCGCGTTCCTCGAGTCGATCGCCTACGGCTTCCGGCGCCACGTCGAGATCTTCGCCGAGGACGGCCTGGCCCTCGGACGAGTGCTCGTGACCAATGGAGGGTCGCGCTCGCGACTGTGGCGCGAGATCCTGGCCGACGTCTTGAACCGCGACCTCGTCTCGCTCGTCGACCACCCCGGGGCTTCTTTCGGCGCGGCGGTCGCCGCCGGCGTCGGCGTCGGCTGCATCGTTGACTGGCGCTACGTCGAAGGCGCGCTGGCCGAGGGCGAGACCATCTCCCCGACCGCGGCCCACGTCGAAATCTACGAGGAGCGCTACCGCGAGTTCCTCGAACTCTCCGCGGCGACCACCCCGATCTCGCACCAACTGGCAAGGAGCACGTCATGACCCAACCACTCGCCGTCATCACCGGAGCCGGCTCGGGCATCGGCGAGGCGATCGCCGTGACGCTGGCCCAGCGCGGCCACCGGGTCGTCGTGACCGACGTCGACCTCGCCAGCGCCGAGCGCGTCGCCGACTCCATCGAGGGCGCGAGCGCGATCCAGCTCGACGTCACCGACCCCTACCGCTGCACCGAGGTCGCCGACGAGGTCGTGAAGAGGCACGGCCACCTCGACGTGTGGGTCTCCAACGCCGGGGTCTCCAAGATGCAGTGCTTCCTCGACGTCACGCCGAGCGACCTCGCGCGCACGATCGAGGTGAACACCTACGGCGTCTTTTACTGCGGGCAGGCGGCGGCGCGCGCCATGATCGGGCTCGGCACGCCCGGCGTCATCGTGAACACGGCGTCGATGGCGGCCAAGCAGGGTCGCGTGGCCTTCCTCTCGGACTACGTCGCGAGCAAGTTCGCCGTGCTCGGGATGACCCAGTCGATGGCGTTCGAGCTCGCCCCGTTCGGCATCCGCGTCAACTGCGTGTGCCCCGGCTACGTCGCGACGCCAATGCAGGGTCGAGAGCTGATCTGGGAGTCCGAGCTGCGCGGCGTGTCACCCGCGGACGTCACCCAGCTGATGCTCGATGACACCCCGCTCGCTCGCCTGGAGTCGGCGCTCGACGTCGCCAAGGTGGTCGCCTTCCTCGTGTCGGACGACGCCGCCTTCCTCACGGGGGAGGCCGTGTCGGTCAACGGCGGCGCGTTCATGGATTGAATCGCGGCGACGGGGACACTGCCGCGGCAGCGTCCGCCGGGCCTACACCGTAGCCGCGTGATGGTCGAGGTAGTGCTCGACGCGCCGGTCGGGTACGAGCCACGTGACCGCGACGCCGACGAAGATGATGATCCCGCCCCAGCGCCACACGAGGGCGAGCGGAACGGCGACCAGGCAGGCGGCCACGGAGTGCCTGCCCGTGAGGTCGCGTCCGAGCTCCTCCCGGAGACTGGTGCTGGGTCGCGGGGACGCGACGATGACGGTCTGCAGCGCGTAGTAGGCGAGGGCGGCCAACACGCACTCCACGCCGTAGGCCGAGACGGTGTCCCGGGCGACGCGTTCGCGGGCCATCCACAGGTACTGAAGGGAAAGAACGAGAGCCAGCAGAGCAGGTTGAGATTGGCCTACAGCAGCCCCCCGGTGACCCGGCGGACGCTCTGGAGCAGGTGGTGGTGATTGTTCCAGTACGTCCCGAGATTGGCGAAGCTCAGCGCGTCGGCGAGCAGCGATGGGTGGCGGCGCGCAGGGCGCCGAAGCCGGCTCCGTGGGGCTGGCGTAACGAGAGCACCATGATCGTGATGACGATGGCGATCACGCCGTCGCCGAACGCCGTCACGCGCTCGGCGGACATCGCGACAGTGTGGTTTCCGCGCCGTGGCGCTCTGGTGGGGCCCCCGCGGGGCGGGTTCGGGAAATATACGCATGCCGAGAGTTCTCGCCCCCGGTTCATTTCCTCATGGCCCTCGTGGACCTCGACCCAAAGATCGCGCTATCGGCCTTGCCATTATTGAAGAAACGGACATCAAGGAATTCCCTTACAATTCACAAAAATTTGACAAGCGGAGCAATCTCCAGTAAGAACACTCCCTGCAGGGGCGGATGGGGGAACGGTTGTGTCGGACGCGACCTACTGGTGGCGCCTGCCGGGCCACGCTGGGTTGCGCCCGCGCACCAGCGAGTTCCACGCCATTCCCGAGGACCTCTTCCGCGTCCTGTCGCCGTACTACACCGACCCATCGGTGTCGGTGTCGGCCCCTCCGCTGTCCGAGGACCCGTCCGGTAGGTCTCGTCGTCTCACCACCGCTTCGAGCCCGGTGACGGGGCCGGATGAGTAGCTCGTCTCGGCTTCTGCGTTGGCCGCGACTCGGCGCCGCCGCCGCGGCGACCGTCGTGGCCGCCGGCCTCGTGGTCGTCTTGGCGATCACCAGCGCGCACGCCCTCCCGCCGGGCTCTCCCGCCACCTTCTCCCTCACCGGATCCGTCACCGGGCTCGCGCCGGGTGTCGGCTCCTCCCTGGTGCTCAACGCCGCCAACCCCAACAGTGTCCCCATCACGGTGACCTCACTCACCATCTCGGATTCGACGCCGCCGGTCAACTGTCCGTTGACGAACCTCACCATCAACGGCAGCGCGTTCAGCTCGGGCTCGGTGATCGTCAACGGCCTCTCCCAGCTGGTGGCGAAGAACGCCTCGGCGAACATCGCGCTCCCCATCCTCCTGGCGGCGACGGCGCCCAACGGGTGCCAGGTGACCACCTTCACCTTCACCTACGCCGGGTCGGCCACCTACATCGAGCCGATACTGACGGCCCTGTCATCGGCGCCCAACCCGTCCACCCTGGGTCAATCCGTCCAGTTCACCGCGACCGTGTCGGGCAACATCCTGCCCGCGTCCGCGGCCGTCACCCCGGTCGGCTCCGCGACCTTCTTCGAGTGCACGGTTCCCGCCGGCCTGGCGACCGGATCGCCGGCGTCCTCCTGCACGACGGCGGTCGTCCTGAGTTCGGCCGTAGCGCTCAGTGCCACCGGCGTGGCCAACTTCTCGACGACCACGCTGACGGCGGGCACCCACGCCGTCTTCGCCGTGTTCACCGCGACCGACCCCACGAGCTTCGCCGCGAGCTCCTCCACCATCCTCGATCAGGTGGTGACGTCCACGTCGATCGGGACCTCGACGGCGCTCACGTCGGCGCCGAACCCCTCGGCGATCACCCAGCCGGTCACCCTCACCGCCACGGTGACCAAGGCGTCGGGCGCGGCCACGCTCACCGGCTCGGTGAAGTTCTACCTCGGCACGCCGGGGGGATCGCACACGCTGCTGGCGACCGTTCCCCTCAAGCCCAACGCGACCGCCGCCCTGGTGACCGCGACGCTGCCGCCCGGTAGCGACAGCCTCTACGCCGTCTACAGCGGGGACGCGACGTTCGCCGCCAGCACCTCGCCGGTCATCGCCCAGCTGGTCGTGGCCCCGCCGGCGCTGTGCACGGGCAGCTACGCCAATGACGTGGTCGGGAACCCGGCCCTGCCCATCGCCAACGGAACCAACGGCAACGACTTCATCTACGCGGTGGGCGCCAGCTTCATCATCAACGGCTTCCAGGGGAGCGACTGCCTCCAGGCGGGCAACGGGAACGACGTCATCACCGACGGCAACGGTAGCGATACGGTGCTGGCCGGCAACGGCAACAACGTGATCGCGCTCGGCAACGGCAACGACGTGGTGGTCGTCGGCGCGGGCTCGAACGTCATCGGGGTCGGCAACGGCAACGACACGGTCACCCTCGGCGCCGGCTCATGGAACGTGGTTCTCCTGGGCAACGGCGCCGACGTGGTGAGCGTCCAGGGCGGCAGCCACGACCTGATCACCGGGGGCAACGCCAGCGAGACGATCTACCTGGGCGCGGGCACCTACAACACGTACCTCGGCGGCGCCCACCACCCCAACACCTGCCATCTGCCCAAGCCGCCGTCGTCGTGGCACGGCACGACCGCCGCCTACTACCACGACACCATCACCAACTGCACGGTGGTGAGCCCGTGAGCCGCCGTCCCGTGGAGCTGACCGGTCGTTCGGCGTCCTCGTGGCGCTGGCGCGGTGCGTACTTCGTCACGCTGGGCGCGGCCACCGCGGCCCTGGTGGCGGGCATCGCCTACGGCGCCCTGACCGCGACGGGCTCGGGCGGGGGGTCGGCCTCGACCGGCAGCGTCGCCCTGAGCATCAACGCCCCGGCGACGACCACGTGCAACTACCCGAAGCTGACGCCCGGCGACCTGGCCGGGGCCGCCACCTGCGCCCTGTCGGTCACCTACGGCGGCTCCCTGACGGCCTACGTGTCGCTCACCGTCGCCGTCCAGTCCAAGTCCGGCGTGGGCGGCCACCCGCTCTTCGACGGCGTCGGCGATGGCCTGACCTTCACGATCAGCGACGGCCACCACTCGTTCAGCGTCCCGGCGGGCGCCGGGACGACCGGTGGAACCTGCCCGGTCGGGTTCACCTGCTGGACGTCGCCCTACGACCTGGCCGCCTGGTACAGCGGGGTCACCGCCAACCTCGCCTTCACCAACGCCAGTCCGGCGGTCACCTGGACCGTCACGCCGTCCTTCCCCACGACCCTCGTCAACGCCAATGGGTATCAGGGAGCGACGGCCAACGTGATCCTCACAGCCCAGGCCGTGCAGGGGGCGCCGGCCAACCCGCTCCCGGCGACGTGCACCACGTCCACCATCGGCCAGAGCTGCCCCGCCAGCGGCGGCTTCGCGTGGAGTTAGGCCCGACCATGACCCTCGCCACCGAAACCATGCCGATCGCGGTCCCCGCGGTTCGCACGGACCCCAGCGCCTGGCAGTACTTCCGCAACGTCGTCTCCACCACCCTGACGGTCCTCGCGGTGATGGTGGCGAGTGTGGCCCTGGTCCTGGCCGTGGCCACGCACTTCTCGCCCAGGGGCCAGTACCGGGTGTTCGGCCACCCGGTGATGATCGTCCTGTCGGGCTCGATGACGCCGGTCATCCGCACGGGCGACCTGGTCGTCGACGACGGAGTCACCACGGCGCGGGCCGCCCACCTGCAGGTGGGCCAGATCATCAGCGTGCGCGACACCCCCGGCAGCCAGACGATCATCACGCACCGCATCGTGGGGGTCCTGCACACCAGCAATGGCGTGGCCTACATCACGAAGGGCGACGCCAACCAGTCCGCCGACGCCGTTCCCCGGCCCGCCGCCGACGTGATCGGCGTCTTCTCGACAGATATCCCGCGAGGGGGGTACGTACTCAACGCCCTGCACGAGCCGCTCGTGCTGGGACTGCTCTTGGCATCGCCCGTCCTGTGGTTCCTCTCCGGCCTGTTCTACCAGTGGGCCCGCGAGATGGACGGACCGGCGAGCCAGGACCCGGCGGGACCCGCCGGCAAAGCAGGGGGTGACCGCTGATGATGGTCGTCGCCCTGAGATGGATCGGGAGTCGGCCTCCGCCTCACCGATCCCGTGCGAGCGGAGGGTCACCGTGACGAGCCGCTAAGTCGAAGTACCCATTCGAAGTACCGCAAGAAATCTGAAGTCCAAGTTCCAAAGAAGACAAACCAAACGAAGAACCGAACATAAGGAGAAATGCATCATGAGTATGTCAATCAAGAAGCGTCTGGTCATTGGAGCAGGCGCCCTCACAACCGTTGCGGCGGCGGCGACCCTGGTCGCGGGCGTTACCTTCGGTTTGTTCAGTGCCAGCGCCGGACCGGAGAACAACACGTTCACGTCAGGGACCGTCTCGCTGTCATCGGACGCCACTGGCATTTGCAACATCATCAACATCGTTCCCGGTGACTCGGGCTCGTGCACGTTCAAGACCACCTACACGGGCAGCGTCCCGGTGTATGTCGGACTGACGACGGCAACGACCGGCGCACTGTGGTCCGGAGCGGGTACCGACGACGCTGGCGCTAACGCGCTGGTCGTCACTATCAACAGTGGCACGTACGCGGTCAATGGGACCCACCTGTTCGTGGGTGCCGAAAGCAGCGGTGCGCCGCAGGACACGTTCACGGTGAACTGGAGCCTGCCTCTCGGGGCTGACAACACTTACCAGAACCTGTCAGCGCAAGTGTCCCTGACGGTTAGCGCCGTTCAGAGTGCTCACAACGGTACGGGTGCGACCTGCGTCGTTGGCTCGGCATGTGCCGCCAACGCCACCGGCATCCTGCTCTGGAGCTAGTAGCAACCAATGGCCCGCACCGAGCCCCGTAAGGGGACCGAATTGAAGTGGGGAGCAGGGATTGACCCTGCCCCCTCTTCGGCGGGCCTGAACACGTCCTCGGTCACTCCCGGTCCCACCTCTGGACCGGGAGTGGCGGGGGGCGTCACCAAGTCTTCATCCCGTCATCTAACTCACAAGGCACGGTCAGTGCACACCACTCGCGACTCCCACAGGTCTACGAAGAAGCGGCTGCTTCTGACGTTGGGCTCCGTCGCGACCCTGACCGCAGCTGGCGTCTTCACGGCCAGCGCCACCTTCGGCCTCTTCAAGGCTACGACCGCCATTACCACCAATCACTTCTCTTCCGGCACGGTCACCCTGACCAGCGACTTGAGCGGCGCATGTAGCGTCACTGGAATCCTTCCGGGCGCCACCGCGTCCACGTGCACCCTCAAAGCCACGTACTCCGGCACCGCGCCGGCCTTCCTTGCCCTCAACGTTCTCATCAAGACCCAAGCCGGTGTCGGGGGCACGAAGCTCTACAACCCCACCGACTCGGCCAACGACCTACTCATCACCATCAAGGACAACCAGACTCCACAGGTCACGTACACCATCCCGACGACAGGTTTCACTGGCGGAATCTGCCCCGGCGGTTCGACCTGCTACCAGTTCAACAACGAGCTGGTGAACAAGTTGCCGTTCACCTCTGCGAGTTCTCCCGTCACCTTCACTGTCACGGCCAGTCTGCCGGCAGGGTCGACGTCCGGCTACCAGGGTGGGGCGGCCCAGGTCATCCTGACCGCCCACGCCGTTCAGTCGGCCCACAACGGCTCCACGTCGTCCTGCACCGCAGGGCAGGAGTGCGACTCCACGTCGCCCGGCGTTGGCACGCCGGGCTGGAGTTAGAAGCTCATGACCGGTACCCGCTCACTGCACCGTTGGATGACCAAGGTGGTCATCGTTCTTGCGGTCGTTGTAGGCGGGCTTGCCGGCGCGACGTTGGCGTGGTCGCTGTTCTCCAAGGTGTCGCCGAGCGAGACCAACAGTTTCACCGCTGACAGCCTTCCCCAAGGCAACACGCCCTCCGCGTCCAACGGTGGCGGACATATCAACATCAGCTTTTCGACGGTGAACACCGCCGGAGGCACCCAGGTCACGACGTACATGGTGACCCGCTACAACGCCTACACCAATTTCAGCGCTGGGACGGTCAGTGGCTGCACGCTGTCGGTCTCGACGGTCTCGTGCACTGACACGCCGGGCGTCGGGGCGTGGCAGTACTCCGACACCCCGTACTACAACAACTGGGTCGGCACGGCGGGTTCCAAGAGCAACACCGACTACGTGTCGACGGCTACGGGCCTCAACCCAACGACCGGGCCGGTGGGCACGACCGGAGTCACAATTCTTGCCCAGGGCTTCATTGCGACCCACTCACTCACTGTCACCGTGGACGGGGTCTCCGCGACCATTTCGGGCAGTAGCAGTACGAACACCAGTGGAACCGCCACGCTCAGCTTCACCATCCCGACGGTGCCAGTTGGCTCTCAGCCGGTGGTGGTTTCTGACGGTACGAACTCCGCGACCTCGTCCACCAACTTCACTGTTACCCCACAGATACTCACCCTGTCGAGCACCACCGGGACGGTCGGCACGACGGTCACGGTGACCGGTAACGGCTTCAAGGCCAACGCCTCCAGCCTGACCTTGGTCTTCGGCGGGACGAGCTACTCGATGTCCGGCACGACGAACTCCAGCGGCGTGCTCACCTCGGCGAGCTTCACCGTGCCTGCGGTGCCCGACATCTCGGGTGGCTATACCGTTGCCGTCTCGGACGGCACGAACACTTCACCGAACTTTGGCACTCACTACACCGTGACGCCGCAGATTCTCACCTTGGGCAGCACCACTGGTCCACCTGGCACAACGGTGACGGTGACCGGCAACGGCTTCAAGGCCAGCGCCTCCACACTGACCTTGGTCTTCGGCGGAGTCAACTACTCAATGTCTGGCACGACGAGCATTACGGGTGTCCTCACAAGCGCCAGCTTCACCGTGCCGACGGTACCCGACATCGCGGGCGGCTACACCGTGGCCGTCTCGGACGGCACAAACACCTCGCCGAACTTCGGGACCAACTACACGGTCACGCCGCAGATACTGACGCTAGGCAGCACCACCGGTCCGCCCGGCACGACCGTCACCGTGACTGGCAACGGCTTCAAGGCGAGTGCTGGCACACTGACCTTGGTCTTCGGCGGAAACAGTTACTCAATGTCTGGCACGACGAGCACGGCGGGTGTCCTCACAAGCGCCAGCTTCACCGTTCCCACGGTGCCCGACATCTCGGGTGGCTACACCGTGGCCGTCTCGGACGGCACAAACACCTCGCCGAGCTTCGGCACCAACTACACGGTCACGCCGCAGATACTGACGCTGAGCAGCACTACGGGAGTGGTGGGCACCACTGTCACGGTTACCGGAAACGGTTTCAAGGCCAGCGCCGGTACCGTCACTCTGAAGTTTGGCGGCGTGAACTACTCGATGTCTGGTGCGACGGACGCCAATGGCGTCCTTACAGGTGGCAGCTTCACAGTGCCGACGGTGCCCGACGTTTCGGGCGGCTACACCGTGGCGGTCTCGGACGGCACCAACACCTCGTCCAACTTCGGCACCCACTACACGGTCACCCCGCAGATTCTCACCCTGGGCAGCACCACTGGTCCACCTGGCACAACGGTGACAGTCACCGGGAACGGCTTCAAGGCCAGCGCCTCCAGCCTGAGCGTGGTGTTCGGCGGCACAAGCCACTCGATGTCGGGCACCACCGACGCCAACGGCGTGCTCACGAGCGCCAGCTTCACGGTGCCCACGGTGCCCGCCGGTGTCTACACCGTGGCGGTCTCTGATGGGACCAATACTTCGCCCAACTTCGGAACGAGCTACACCGTGACTCCGCAGGTTCTCACCATGGGGAACACGACCGGGAGTGCCACCTCCGGCGCAGTGGGCACCAGTGTCACGCTGACCGGCAACGGCTTCAAGGCCAACGTCTTGTCGGGCAACCTCCGGGTGGTCTTCGGGGGAACCCAGTACGCCCTGTCGGGCACCACGGACGCCAATGGTGTGCTCACGGGCACCGTGACGTTTGCCGTGCCGACGGTGCCCTACCTGTCGGCTGGCTACACCGTGGCAGTCTTTGATGGAACCAACACCTCAGCGAACTTCGGGACCAAGTACACCGTTACGGGAAGCCTGTCTTTCACGGCCAGTCAGAGCTTCAACTCGCTTCCGGCGACCTTGCTCGGGGGAAGCTTGACGGGCTTCGGCAACACGGAGAACGTCACCTTCCACCTCGATACTTCGGGCGGAACGGTTCTCTCTAGCAGCCCAGGGACGGTTACGACGAGTTCCGCTGGAACAGCGAGCTCCTTCACGGTGACGATTCCGAGCGGCACGTCGGGAGGAACTCACACGGTTGTCGGGGTCGGCCCATCTGGTGCGTCGGCGACCAGCAACACCTTCACGGTAGTTGAGAAGTTGGTCATCACGTCGCCGGCAGTTTCGGGGTCGAGCTCCAGCACACCCAACCTCGGTCCCATCACCGTTCAGCTTCAGAACGGCGCGGGTTCGCCGGTCAACGCCGGTGCGGGTGGCGTCGTGGTGACGCTGCAGAGTAGCTCTGGTGGCGGGACGTTTGGATTGGCACAGTTCGGTTCGACTATCACACAAGTGACGATTCCGAATGGCTCAAACTCAACAACGTTCTGGTACGGCGACACGAGCACGGGGTCGCCGTTGATTACGGTGTCGTCGCCTGGACTCACTTCCGGAACGCAGAATGAGACCATCACTACCGCTCCGGCGGGACTCGCCATCGTCATCACCGGAGGGTCGGGGTCACCGGTAGCCGCTTGCGGGACGATTGCCCTCAGTTACACATGCACCATCACGGGAGACGGCAATGGTGGGAATGCGGTGTTCACCGTCGAGTTCGTGAATTCCGGTGGAAGCCAAGTTGTGTACAGCACGACCCAGGCATCGACAATCAACGAGGCCGGTCATGATACTGGCAACGTCACCATTGCCGCGGGTGCGTCAAGTTCCAACCCGAACACTCTAACTGCGAGTCACAATGGAAACAGCACGAAGACCTCGACCCTGACCTTCGGGCCGTACACGCTTACCATTAACGTCAGTTCCTAGCTTGTAGCTGAATTCGTCGCGAACGCCCTATCGACCGCGGCACTGAGGTCAGCGTCGCTCAGATGCAGATACCTCGTCGTGGTGGCGATGTTCGAGTGGCCCATCAGACGCTGGACGACGTGGATGTCCTCGCCGCGCCGGATGAGGCTCGTGGCGTAGGTGTGGCGCCAGCGGTGAGGGAAGTGGCGACCTGAGACTCCGGCCTGAACGCCGGCCCGGCTCACGACGCTTTGAGTCGCGAGCCGTCAGCAATCTGGTCAGGGCCGATATGTGGCGCGAACCGCGGCAAAGAGGGTCACCGAGTCGTCCGGCGAGCGCTGAGCCGGGCCCTCAGTTGAGTGGCCACTTCATCTGGTCCCGGCATCGCGGCAATCTCCTCGCTGATTCGCCGCGCCGCCGCAGTGAATCGGGGCTCGTGAAGAACTTGACGCACGGTGCGCCGAATCGTGTCGGGATCGACGTCACTGGGTCGAAGGACGAGCCCGACACCGGCGCGCTCGACCATCGCGGCATTGATGAAGTTGTCCGCGCCTTGGGGAATGACAACCTGGGGCAGCCCCTGGGCGAGGCACCCGAAGGTCGTGCCCGCGCCGCCGTGGTGCACGACCACCGCACAGCTCGGGAGCAAGGTGGCCTGAGGGATGAAGCGCTCCACCTGGGCGTTGGCCGGAATGGGGTCCAACTCCGATGGGTCTCGGTCGCTGCCCACCGTGACGACCACATCGACCGGTTCGTCTGACAATCCGACGAGGGTGTCGCGAAAGATGCTCGTCGCGCTGTTGAAGAAGGTGCCCAGGGTGGCGTAGATGAGGGGGCGCGCCGACGCCGGGACAGCGGCCACGGTACGCGGGGCCGGCCGCAGCAGGAGTCGATCGCCACCGGGGAGGCGATTCACCTCGACCGAGGGAGGACAGAGCTCAATCGTGAGGCCCCGGTACACGCCGGCGTAGCCTGGCGATTGCCGGCCAAAGGACCGCCACAGCGGGGAGACGGCGTCATCGACGAGCTCAAAGACCTCTGGGTCGAAGATCGGGCCCAAGAGATGGTGGACGGCGGGGGTGCCGAGCAGCTCGCCGACGAGCGGTCCGGCCAGCGCGCACGACTCGAACACGATGACGTCCGGTCCCAGGGCTCGACCGATGGCCAGCACGTCGTCGATCATGTCGTCGGTGGCAATCTCGCCGAAGAGCCGGGGCAGGAAGTAATGGTTGATTCGCTCGGGCGCGAGACCTTCACCGGGGGCGCCGCGGGTCCGGGCGATCAGTCTTGCGAACCAGACGTCTTCCCCGTGGCCTGCCGGGAGGAACTCGGCGCCGGTGCCTTCAATCTGACGGCCCGCCGGCGCTGCGGCGACCACGACGACCCGGTCGCCCCCGGCCACCAGGGACGTGACCAGCGGAAGCAGCGGTCGCACGTGTCCCGCCCCGGGCGTTGAGACGACGAGGACGTTCACGGCGGTCAGACTAGTCAGCCGCGCGTAGTGACGTCCCGCGAGAGCTTGCGTGCCGGGGCAGCTGGTCAAATAACTCGAATGCAGCGGGCGATGACGGTGGCGGCTCGGGTTACCGCCGGGGTGACGGCACCTTCACTGTGGCCGGCGCCACCACCGGACTGAAAGCAGCTCTGGTGCAGCGGGTGCACTCAGCGGGATCGACGGGTGATTCAGCTTCGCTGGAGCCGGACTCACGCTGGCGTAGCTGGACGCTTGAACCCATCCGGTTCGCCTCTGCACGCCCGGTCCACCACCGCGCTGAGGTCCGCGTCTGAGAGGTGACGGTAGCGCGTGGTGGTGGCGATGATGGAGCGGCCCATCAGGAGCTGGACGACGCGGATGTCCTCGCCGCGCCGGATGAGGCTGGTGGCGCAGGTGTGGCGCCAGCGGTGAGGGAAGTGGCGGCCAACTCGTAGTGCAACTCCGTCGTTGGTAGGTTCTGAAGCATGAGTCGGTGTGCGGCCGGCCTCATTGTGGCCGGCGCGACGTTGGTCGCGGGATCATTCCTGGCGTCTCCGGCCGGTGCGTCAACTCGGGTACCCGGGTTGTACGCCTGCGCGCCGAGCCGCACCTGCGACTACGGGCCGATCAACTACTCGTTCCCGAACTACCGGAGCGTCTGCTCGTTGGAGGACTGCAGTTTCGTCTCCGCCGCCAACTGGGAACAGATCGTCGAGGCCGTGACGCCGAGCGCGACGTTGCTCGCAGCGGACTTCGGCGCCGCCGGCGAGATCTTTGGTGGAGGTCTGGTGATGTCGGACCTCTGGAGCTACTGGACGGCCCAGGGCATCGACGGTGTGTACCTGACGGGCACGTCTCGACTCAGCCGCAGCAAAGTCCGCATCGAGAGTGCCATCCTGGCGCAAGGGGCGCTTCTCCTGGAGGACGTGACGACACACAGCTCGTATCTCGGCACGGCCAAGTACGGAGCGGGCACGGCCATCATGGTCGCCGATGGCTACACCCCCAAGGGGCCTCTGGTCGTGTACCAGGGCCGGACGATCCAGATGACCTGGGCGCAGTGGACCGCCCAGGTCAGATTGGTGTGGGGGCTGTCGGTCTCCACGACCCCGCCTCCGCCGCCACCCAACTCACCCACCGCCACGCTGTCACTGAGCCAGTCCGACGTGCCGGCGTCCGGGGCCACGGTGACGTTGACTTTCTCGTCGCAGAACGCGACGGCGTGCACCCTCTCGTCCGCGCCGTCGCTCTGGTCGAACGGTTCCGTGAGCGTCCCCTGCGTCGGCACCTACCCGGTCAACGTCGTGGCGTCATCGATCGTCCAACGGTGGACTCTCACCTTCACGGCGAACAACGCGGCGGGCCAGTCCGCTACGGCGACTCAGTCGTTGACTCAGGGCGCACCGCCGCCACCGGCGGACAACCCGTCGGCCAACTGGTCGGGCTACGTCGTCCCCTCGAGCAGCGCGCTCATCACCGACGCTCAGGGCAACTTCACCGTGCCAACGCTGAACTGCGTCGACACGCCGAACGCCAACATGTCGGTGTGGGTCGGGCTCGGCGGCCAGCAGTGGGCGACCGGCGGGTCGTCGGGCTCGCTGCTGCAGACCGGCGTTGAGGCGGACTGCGTCGGCGGAGTCCAGGAGAGTTACGGATGGTGGGAGCTCGTCCCGGCGACGCCCAACTACGCACAGTCGTTCACTGGCTTTCCGGTGTCGCCCGGCGACTCGATGCAGGCATCGGTCTTTCAGGGGTCGAGCGGGGCGTGGGAGACGCTGCTGAGCGACGTGAACACCGGGCTCTCGGCCCTCATGGTGACGGGTGAGAGCTGGGGCGTGGGACCGACATCGACCGGCACCATCACCTTCACCCCTCAGGGCTCGGCGACGGCGATCAGCTACGACGGGGCCTACACGGCCGAGTGGATCGTCGAAGTCCCGACGGGGGCTTCCTCGCAGGGTACCGAGACGCTCGCGGACTTCGTCTCGGTGACCTTCACCAGCCTTCGGGCGAGCTTCTCCTCGTGGTCACTGACGCCTGACGAGACCTGGGCCATCGTCCAGAACGGGATGACGTTGGCGACGCCCACCGACACGGTGACCGATGGCTTCACGGTGGTCTACACGGGTCCGTAGGGCAGCCATCGGTGGCACTCGGGCCTATTGCCAGTCCTCAACTCAATGGCCGGACCACCCCCCAAGACCGTGATCGGCCCACTTGACCGCCTTTGGAAATTTCCCTGGTGAAATGGTAAAATTCCGAATCGCTCACTACATGATTACGGTGGAATCCTGGTGAAATCGCCTCGGAAGATCAGGGTTGACACTTCGTTGATGATCGGCGCCGCGCGCCGGCCCGGCGCGACGCGCGCCCACCGGGGCGACGAAGGATTCACGCTGCTCGAGTTGCTGATCGTGTCGGTCATCATTCCCGTCGTGGTCGGCGCGATGACCCTGGCGCTGCTCAGTACGTTCGGCCTGCAGTCCAACGTGTCGGACCGCCTGGGCACGTCGAGCGACGCCCAGGTCGTCTCGGCGAACTTCTACCGGGACGTCCAGAGCGCGACGATGTTCACCACGAACTCAACCCCGTCGAGTCCCTCGCTGTGCGGGGCCACGTCCCAGTTGCTCGGCTTGGAGTGGGCCGCGACGGCGACGTCGCACACCGTCATCTCCTACGGGGTCGTTCCCAACGGTGTGGTGACCTCGTTGGGTGTCCACGAGGACAACCTCGAGCGATTCCAGTGCACCTGGACGAACGGCTCGTCGCCCGTTCTGACGAACACGTCGATCCTTTCGTTTAACGTGCCGGGTGCGCTGGTCGCGGCGGTCGCGGGCCAGTCCTGCTCGACGACCTGCACGACGGGGACCTGGATCACCGGGTGGACGTCGGCGACGGGCATCCAGAGCATCTCGTTCGTCGTCAACGAGGCGGCGAGCGTGGCCAAAAACGCTGATGCGCACTGTCCCGCGGGGATCGCCTTCTGCTACACCGTCGTGGCGGCCCCGCGGAACTGGGTGAAGCTCAGCTCCGGGCAACCGGCCACGCCCCCGTCGGGCATCGTGCCGGCCGAGTTCTTGGGCAGCGCCGGCGTCAACCTGGCCTCGTGCAACTCGAACAACCCCAACCTCGACATCAACGGACAGATGATCCTCGACTCGGGCTCACCGCCGACGGTCACCGGCACCAAGATCAACATCTACCCGGGTTCGGTCAGCTACTACAACCCGGGGGGATCGCCCGCGGACATCGCGGGTTCTCCGCCGATCTCGTCGATCGCCCAGCCCGCGCCGGATCCCTTGAAGAACCTGCCGGCACCGGACATGTCCGGGCTGCCCACGAATCCCCCGACCCAGACGATCGGGGGGATCACCTACGCCTACCCCGGCATCTACACGACCCCCTTAAGCGGCAACCTGACGCTCACGAGCGGCGTCTACGAGTTGCGGGCCGGCATCAGCGGGAACATCACCAGCGGCGTGGGCGGCGACCTGCTGTACGTCACCGGCGGATCAGTCTCGCCAACTGGCATGCAGCTGTGGCCGATGACGACCGGTCCGTACGCCGGCATCACCATCTGGCAGGGTCCGGCGGTGTCTAGCGGCTTGGGCTACGACACCAATGCGCTGGACTCCGGACCGGGACCGACCCAGATCGACGGCATCATCTACGCGCCCGGGGCGGGGTTCAACTGGCACGGCAACGCGTCGCTCTGGGTTGGCGCTCTGCTGACCGCCAGCCTCAAGTGCAACGGTGGCGGCAACGGAGAGCTCAACGTGGGATTCAACCAGACCATCACGTTTACCTCCACCGCCCCGGCGAGCGCGTCGGTGGGCGGCCACTACACCGTCGCGGCCACCGGCGGCGCGTCGGGCAACCCCGTCACCTTCTCGATCGACAACCTCAGCACGGCCGGAGCCTGTTCGATCTCCGGCAACGTGGTGACGTTCACCGGGGTCGGGACCTGTCTGGTCGACGCCAACCAGGCGCAGAGTGACCAGAGCGGCGGTGGCGTCGGCGGCTACACCGAGGCGCCCACGGTGCAGCAGGTCATCCCTGTCGGGTCGTAACGATCGTGTCTGACCACGCCGTCCCGCGTCGGCCGCGCGGGCTCCAGACCGAGCGAGTCGAACGCCGGCGCCGGCGAAGTCGGGGCCTTAGGTCCCGATCCTTCAGTGAACTCGGGGACACCTTGATTGAGGTCCTGGTGTCCATTGCGGTTCTCGGACTCGCGGGCGTCGCCCTGCTCAACGGGTTCGCGACGGTGATCGGCGCCTCGGCCGAGCACCGGGGTTTGGCCACCGTCGACCTCGTTCTGAAGGACTTCGCCGAGGCGGCCACCTACCAGATCCAGCTGCAGTCGGGACCGGTGTTCGCCTCCTGCGCGACGCTGACCGGGACCGCGTCGAGCGGCCCCCCCATCACCCACATCTCCTACGGCGCCACCGCTATCACCTACGTGCCACCGGCCGGCTACACGATCCAGATGAGTCAGCCGGCCCAGTACTTGTACAACAACACGACGTTCCAGGCGGCCAACTGCGATGCTTCCCAGAGCTGGCCCGAGATGTTCACGCTGACGGCCACCGGACCCAAGGGGTCCAGCGCCAGCCTGTCCTTCGTGGTCGCCGATCCCCAGGTCGAGAACTATCAGCAGCCTTCATCCACAACCACAACCACAACCACGACCACCACCACCGTGCCACCCACCACGACGACCTCCTCCACCACCACGTCGACCACGACCACGTCGACCACGACCACGTCGACCACCACCACGACCACGATTCCCAAGAAGGTCCACGTGAGTGCCATGACCGGGGCCACGGACGGCGACAAGCACCACTGGGACGCCTTGGTGACCATCACCGTGAGGGACGCCGGCGGTGCCGTCGTCTCCGGCGTGATGGTTACTGGATCGTGGGGTTCGAGCGTCGTGAACTTCTCGACGACGTGCACGACGAACGCGTCGGGTCAGTGTCAAGTGCAAGACGGAGTGTCACAGAAGCTCGACAAGAACGTGGCGTCCGAGACGTTCACCGTGACCGGGCTGGCCCTCGCGGGCTACACCTACGACTCCACGGCCAACTCGCCCAACCCGGCGGTTCTCACGGTGAACAAGCCGTGAGTCGCAATCCGCTCCGTCGCGCGACGCCAGCCGGCCGCCGCGCGTCCGTCGAGTCCGGCGAACGGGGAAGCACGCTCATCCTGGCCCTGGTCTTTCTCGTGGCGGTGTCGGTGGTGGTCCTGCTCCTGGCGAACTGGGCCACCGGCAACCTCGGCAACACCGCTAAGTTCCAGAACGCCTCGGAGAAGCTCTACGCGGCCGAGGGAGCCACCCAGGTGGCCCTGCGGGCGTCGCGCTACACGTACCCACCGAACACCTCGGCGACCGGCTATGTCTGTCCGGGTCTAACGACCCCTCTGGTGGGCATCAACGGCCTTTACGTTCAGGACTGGTGCGTGACGACCACCGCCGTGTCACCCGTTATCACCCGGCAGGTCACGCTGACGGCGTGCCTGCTGCCGTCGGCGGCGTCGACGCTGACGGCACCGTGCCAGGTGGGTGTCTCCACCACCGTGCCGACGCTGCTCACGGCGGTCGTGAACTTCGACGACCACACCAACGCGGAGAACCGGGCGGTGCCCAACTGCACCTCCACCGGGAACCAGTCGACGTGCGGCGCCAACATGACCATCGTCAGCTGGAAGGCCCGATAGCGCCGGGCGGCGACGAGAGCCCGCGTCGGGCGACGACTGGCCAGCGCGCAAACCGGCGAAGGAACTCGAGGTAGATCGACCGCGTTACGCTGCTTGGTCGTTCCAGCGGTAGCCGACGCCCGGGACGGTCTCGATCAGCTCGCCGGCCTCGTCGTCGAGCTTGACGCGCAGGCGGTGGACGTAGGCGTGGACGTAGCGGGCCTCCTCGCCGTAACCGGGCCCCCAGACGTCGCGCAGGATCATCTGGTGGGTGCAGGTGCGGCCCCGGTGGCGGATGAGGAAGGCCAGCAGGTCGAACTCCTTGGCGGTGAGCGCCAGGTGGACGCCGTCCCGGCGCGCCTCGTGGTGCACCAGGTCGATCTCGAGGTCGGCGCTGGCGAGGACCGACGGTTGCTCCTCGGGCGCGGCGGCGCGGCCGCGCAGCACCGCACGGATGCGGGCCTCCAGCTCGGGCATGGAGAACGGCTTGGTCACGTAGTCGTCGGCGCCGGTGTCCAGGGCAGAGACCTTGGCTTTCTCGTTGCCGGTCGCCGAGAGCACGATGATCGGCACGTCGCTCCAGCCGCGGACGCGCTCGGCGACGCTCATCCCGTTGACGTCGGGCAGCCCGAGGTCGAGGACCACCACGTCGGGGGCGTGCAGGGCGGTCAGGCTCATGCCCTCCTCGCCGGTGGCCGCCGTCAACACCTCGTGGCCCCCGGCCTGGAGACCGAGGCGCAGCGCGCGCAGAAGGGAGGGGTCGTCGTCGATCACCAGCACCCGGGCCACGGCCTAGACCTCCGCCGCGTCGAAACGCGCGGTGGGCAGTGACAGCACGAAGCGGGCGCCTCCGCCCGGGGCGTCCTCGTACCAGAGGGACTCGCCGTGGGCCTCGACGAAGGTGCGCGCGATGGTCAGCCCCAGCCCCGCGCGCCCGCCCTCGTCGAGGCGGGCGAAGCGGTGGAAGACCTTCTCCTGCTCGTCTGGTGAGATCCCCGGGCCCTGGTCGGAGACGGCCAGGGTCACGTGGTCGTCGCGTCGCTGGCCGATGATCGCGATGGCGCCGTCGTCGGGGGAGTGGCGCAGGGCGTTGTCGAGCAGGTTGATGAGCACCTGGCCGATCAGCAGGGCGTCGACGTCCACCTCGGGCAGCCCGGCGGGGACCGCCACATCGACGCGGTGACCGTTGAGCGAGGGCCCCAGGGCGTTGACCGCCTCGCGGGCCAGCTGCACCGGGGCCACCGGGGCGCGGTGGACGGTGAAGACGCCCGCCTCGATCCGCGTCATGTCGAGCAGGTTGGAGACCAGCCGGGTGAGGCGGTGCGACTCCACCTCGATGAGCCGGTAGAGCTCGTGGGCCTGGTCGGGCGTCAGTAGGTTGGCGCGATTGGACAGCGTGGACGAGGCGACCTGGATGGTCGCCAGCGGCGTTCGCAGGTCGTGGCTGACCGCGCCCATCAGCCCCTGGCGGAATCGGTCGACCTCTTCGAGCAGCTGGTTGCGCCGGGCCTGCTCGCGCAGGCGCGCCCTCTCCAGGGCCAGCGCCGCGTCGTTGGCGAAGGTGTTGAGCACCGCCCGGTCGGTCTCGGAGGTCGGCAGACCGCGCAGCGCCAGGATGCCCACCGGTCGGCCCGAGGCCACCAGGGCCAGCGAGCGGAGCTCGCCCGGCGCCCCGGGCGCCGTGCCCACGCTGACCGGCTGGCCGGACTGGGGGTTCAGCCGGGCCAACTCCTCGTCGGTCAGGGCCTCCCCGGCCGAGGCGGCGACGGTGAGGCGGCCCTCCTCCAGGACCAGGAGCGACACGCCGGGGACGTCGAGGATCGTGTGGGTCGCCGAGACGATGGTCGTCAACAGGTCGTCCACCGGTCGGTCCCCGACCAGGAGCTCGCTCAACTCGGAGAGGCGCTGGGCGGCGTCGCCGCCGCGCTCGGCCTCGACGCGCGAGTAGTCCAGGCGCGTCACGACCCGGGCCACCAACAACATCACCACGGCGTAGACGGCCAGGGCGGTCCAGTTCTGGGTGGTGCCCACGTTGAGCGTCCGGTAGGGGGGGATGTAGAGGTAGTCGAAGGCCAGGAAGCCGGCGGCGACGCTGACCAGTCCGGCGACGAACCCCCCGACGGCGGCCCCGACGACGACCGGGACCACCAGGATCAGGGCGGCGGTGGAGACCGCGATGTGCGAGCGCAGGGGCAGCAGGGCGAAGCTCAGGGCGGCGACCGCGGCCACCCCGACGAGCGAGCCGACGAGACGTTTGCGCACGGATTCAGTATGGTCCGTCTGGTGCGAACCGCCCCTCGGGCGGACGGCGCTGGTGAGCGCAGGGGTGGGGCCGGCGCGGCTGACGGGCGTGGGCCCGTCCGCCCAGACCCTAGGGCCGGGTCGCCAGAACGGCCACGCCGGCGCCGGTGAGGTCGACGTGCGCTCCCTTGCGGCCCACCATCGCCAGGATCAGGGACTGCAGGGGCCCGGCCACTTCGGGGCCCGCGCCGTGGGACCAGTCGACGTCGGTGGCCCGCAGCGACACGCCGGAGATGCGCCGCTTGGCCCCGATGAGCAGGTTGGAGTTCTTCCAGTTGTCGGCCAGCGCTACGAGGGCTGCGGCGGGTGCTGCGTGGGACAGTCCCAGCGGGCGGCGGATGTCATCGGAGTGCACGATGACCTCGCCCAGCATGGCCATCACCGGCGCCGGCGGGTGGTTGGTCGTGGTCGTGCGGGCCTTCAATCGTCGGATCAACTCGGCCGGCCCGATCGCCGCCAGCCTCTTGGCGCCGCGCTCGGCGAATCGATCGAAGCTGAAGCCGGCCCCGGCCAACTCCTTGTAGAAGTTCATGGTTGTCTGCTCGGCCGCCGACAGCACGTGACCCGCCACCTCCTGGACGGTCCAGCCCTCGCACCACGAGGCCGCCGCCCACTGCTCGGCCGACAACGACTCCCACGTCGTGGCCAGATTCGCCCGCTCTCCGTGGATGAACCGCCAGGTGTCCTCGGTCTTCATCTTCGTCATCTCTCCTCGTCCCTTCCGGACGCTCCGGGCTCGACGCCGGCTGCGGGGTACTGCGGTGTCCTCACCCTACGCCCGCACTACGACGAGCGGCCCGGGCGATTCTGGACAGCACGCTCGAGAAATGAAGAGATTATGAAGAGGCTCGGAGCGAATTTAAGAACCGGTTAAGACTCCCCTCGTGAGACTCGTCGCATGGGAGATATCTACACCGCGCTGGGGATCATTGGGTTCACGCTTTTGATGCTCGGCCTCGTCTGGGCCCTGGACCGCGTATGAGCGCCTCGCAAATCATCCTGCTGATCGTGTCCGTGGCGATGTTCCTCTATCTGGGCTACGCCATGTTCAAGCCGGAGAAGTTCTAGATGGGCTTCTTCTTCACGATCCTCCTGCTGATCGTCACGCTGGGGCTCGCCTGGCGCTACCTCGGCAGCTACATGGCCGCAGTCTTCGACAACCGCGTCCACTTCCTGGGCTTCGTCGAGCGGCCGGTCTACCGCCTGCTCGGCACCAGCCCGGAGCACGAGCAGACCTGGAAGCGCTACGCCGGCGCGCTGGTGATCTTCTCGGCCGTCTCCATCGCCTTCACCTACGTGATCATCCGGATCCAGGGTTCGCTGCCGCTCAACCCCCAGCACTTCGGGGCGGTCGCGCCGGCGCTGAGTTGGAACACCGCGACCTCCTTCGTCACCAACACCAACTGGCAGAACTACGGCGGGGAGACGACCATGTCGTACTTCTCGCAGATCGGGGCCCTCACCGTCCAGCAGTTCGTCAGCCCGGCGGTGGGCATCGCCGCGGCGATCGCCATGGTGCGCGGCTTCCAGCGCAAGAACTCGCCGACCATCGGCAACTTCTGGGTCGACATCACCCGGTGCCTCCTCTACATCCTCCTGCCCATCGCCTTCCTGGCCGGCCTCGTCTTCGTGGGCGAGGGCGCGGTCCAGACCCTGGCCGGCACCGTCTCCTTCCACGACGCGCTCAACGGCGTGGTCCAGACGATCCCGCGCGGGCCCATCGGCTTCATGGAGGCGATCAAGCAGCTCGGGACCAACGGCGGCGGCTTCCTCAACGCCAACTCGGCGACGCCCTTCGAGAACCCGACCGGGCTGACCAACTTCCTGTCGATCTTCCTGCTGCTGAGCATCCCGTTCTCCCTGACCTACACCTTCGGCAAGATGGTCGGCAGCGTCAAGCACGGCCGGGCGCTCCTGGCGGCGATGGTGATCCTCTTCGGGTCCTGGGTCGCCTTCACCAGCTTCGCCGAGCACCAGAACAACCCGGCGGTCGCCGCGGCCGGGATCCACTCCACCGTGGGCAACATGGAGGGAAAGGAGGTCCGCTTCGGTGACACCACCACCGCGCTCTTCGGCGTTTCCTCGACCAGCACCTCCACCGGATCGGCGGACGGCTCTTACGACTCCTTTACCCCGATCGGCGGGATGGGGCTTCTCACCGGCATGATGATCGGCGAGGTGACCCCCGGCGGGACGGGCACCGGCCTCTACACGATCCTCATCTACGCCATCGTGGCGGTGTTCATCGGCGGGCTCATGATCGGTCGAACGCCGGAGTACCTGGGCAAGAAGATCCAGGCCGCCGAGATCAAGCTGGCCGGCCTGGGGTCCCTGGTGATGCCCATCGTGGTGCTGATCCTGACGGCGATCGCGGTCTCGTTCTACGTCGGGCGCCACCCCGCCTCGGCCGGGATGTCCCCGCACGGCTTCACCGAGATCCTCTACGGGCTGACCAGCCAGGGCAACAACAACGGGTCGGCCTTCGGCGGGCTCTCCTCCAACAGCCCCTTCTACAACGTCGTCGGCGGCATCGACATGCTGCTCGGGCGCTTCGGGATCATGATCCCGGCCATCGCCCTGGGCGGTCGGCTGGCCGCCAAGAACGTCGTGCCCGAGTCGCTGGGCACCTTCCGGACCGACAACGGCATGTTCGTCGGCCTCACCATCGGCGTGATCCTGATCATCGGCGGACTGACCTTCTTCCCGGCCATCGCGCTCGGGCCCCTCGTGGAGCAACTGAGTCACTTGAGGTTCTGGTAATGAGCACTGTCACGCACACCCCATCCACCGAGTCGGCCCCCCGCGGGGTTGCGACGGCGCGCAGCCTGTTCGACCGGCAGATCCTGCGCCAGGCGCTGGTCGACTCGGTGAAGAAGATGGACCCCCGGATCCAGGTGAAGAACCCGGTGATGTTCGTCGTCCTGGTGGGTTCGGTCATCACGTTCTTTGAGGCCGTCGCCCACCCCAGCACCTTCACCTGGTCGATCACGGTGTGGCTGGTGCTGACCGTGATCTTCGCCAACTTCGCCGAGGCGATGGCCGAGGGCCGCGGCAAGGCCCAGGCGGACACGCTGCGCAAGATGCGCTCGGAGACCGCCGCTCGCCGGCTTCGCGCCGACGGGACCGAGGAGTCGATCGCAGCGGCCGAGCTGGCCAAGGGCGACGTGGTCGTCTGCGAGGCCGGCGACGTGATTCCCTCGGACGGCGAGATCATCGAGGGCATCGCGAGCGTGGACGAGTCGGCCATCACCGGCGAGTCGGCCCCGGTGATCCGCGAGTCCGGCGGCGACCGCTCCGCGGTGACCGGCGGCACCAAGGTGCTCAGTGACCGCATCGTCGTTCGCATCACCTCCGAGCGCGGGCACACCTTCCTCGACCGGATGATTTCCCTGGTCGAGGGGGCCAACCGCCAAAAGACACCCAACGAGATCGCCCTGACGATCCTGCTGGCGGTGCTCACCGTCGTCTTCATCCCGGTGTGCGTCACCCTGGTGCCCTTCGGCAACTTCGCCGGGGCGTCGGTCTCGGTGGTCGTCCTGGTGTCACTGCTGGTCTGTCTCATCCCCACCACCATCGGCGCGCTGCTGTCGGCGATCGGCATCGCCGGGATGGACCGCCTGGTCCAGCGCAACGTGCTGGCGATGAGCGGACGGGCGGTGGAGGCGGCCGGCGACGTTCAGACGCTGCTGCTCGACAAGACGGGCACCATCACCCTGGGCAACCGCATGGCCTCGGGCTTCCTGCCGGTCGCCGGGCGCAACGAGCACGAGCTGGCCGACGTGGCGCAGCTGGCCTCGCTGGCCGACGAGACCCCGGAGGGCCGCTCCATCGTCGTCCTGGCCAAGGAGCAGTTCGACATCCGCGAGCGCCAGCTCGGTGGTGACCACGTCTTCGTGCCCTTCACCGCGACCACGCGCATGTCGGGTCTCGACATGGGCTCGCGCCGGATCCGCAAGGGCGCCGCCGAGTCGGTCAAGGCCTGGGTGGCCGAGGCGGGCGGCACGGTGCCCAGCGACCTGGACGGGATCGTCGTGCGCGTGTCGCGCGCCGGCTCGACCCCGCTGGTGGTGGCCGACGGGTCGGTCATCCTCGGGGTGATCGAGCTCAAGGACGTCGTCAAGCAGGGCATCCGCGACAAGTTCGACCAGATGCGCGCCATGGGGATCCGCACCGTCATGATCACCGGTGACAACCCGCTGACCGCGGCGGCCATCGCCCAGGAGGCCGGCGTCGACGACTTCCTGGCCGAGGCCACGCCCGAGGCGAAGATGGCCCTCATCCGCCAGGAGCAGGAGGGCGGCAAGCTCATCGCCATGACCGGCGACGGCACCAACGACGCGCCGGCGCTGGCCCAGGCCGACGTGGGCGTGGCCATGAACACGGGAACGACCGCCGCCAAGGAGGCGGGCAACATGGTCGACCTCGACTCCAACCCGACCAAGCTGATCGACATCGTCGAGATCGGCAAGCAGCTGCTCATCACGCGCGGGTCGCTGACGACGTTCTCCATCGCCAACGACATCGCCAAGTACTTCGCGATCATCCCGGCGCTGTTCGTGGCGACCTACCCTCAGCTCAACACGCTCAACGTCATGAAGCTCCACAGCCCCCAGTCGGCGGTGCTGTCGGCGGTGATCTTCAACGCCCTGGTGATCATCGCGCTGATCCCCCTGGCGCTGCGCGGTGTGAAGTTTCGGGCCACCGGCTCGGCGGCGATCCTGCGGCGCAACGTGTGGATCTACGGCGTCGGGGGCATCATCGTGCCGTTCGTCTTCATCAAGCTCATCGACCTCGTGCTCGTCGCGCTGCACGCCTACTAGAGAGAGATCCCGATGCTCGCCCACCTCCGTCGCTCGCTGATCATGGCGGTGATCTGCCTGGTCTTCTTCGGCTTCGTCTACGCCTTCGCCGCCACCGGCGTGTCCCAGCTGCTCTTCAGGAGCCAGGCCAACGGCTCGCTCACCGCGAACGGCTCGCTGCTGATCGGCCAGAACTGGTCGAGCCCCCGGTGGTTCCACGGCCGGCCCGACGACACCGGCCCCTACGCCTGCGTCAAGGGCGTCGGCGGCGGTGACAACCCGCTGGTGGCCAACGGCTGCGCCGGCTCGTCGGGCAACACCGCTCTGGGCCCGCACTCGGCGACGCTGAAGGCGAACACCTTGGCCCTGGTCACGTACTGGCACGCCCTGGGGGTCAACCCCACCATCGACCTGGTGACCACGTCGGGCAGCGGCTACGACCCGGATATCTCCCAGCTGGACGCGATGGTGCAGATCCCCATGGTCGCCAGGGCCACCGGGGTCTCTCCGGCGGCCTTGCGGTCGCTGATCCGGCGAGAGACCCACCCGGCCCAGTGGGGCTTCCTGGGCTCGAGCTACATCAACGTCTTGCAACTCAACGAGGGTCTCGCGAAACTAGAGGGGTGATGAGCTCCCAGGACGCGCGAGCGTCCGCGGCGGTACGGCGCACCCCCCCGTGGCGCCGCTACCGTCGCCGGGCGACCGTCATCGCCGCCCTGGTCCTGCCCCTGGTGGTCGCCGCCGCGCTCACCGCGGTGCGCGGCAGCTACGCCACGCCGGCGGGCGCGCTCACCATGATCGTGGTCGTGGCCGCGGTGGCCGTCGCCGGTCCCCGCTCGGCCGGGGTGCTGGCCAGCGCGTCGTCGGCCCTGTGGTTCGACTTCTTCCTCACCCGGCCCTACCTGCGCTTCACCATCAGCCACCGCCCGGACCTCGAGACGACCGTCGCGATCTTCGTGGTCGGGATCCTCATCACGGAGCTGGCCGCGCGCAGCCGCCACCACTTCGGCGCGGCGCGCGACGCCTACCGGTTCGTCACGACCATCCGCGACGTGGCGGAAACCGCCGCGTCGGGCGCGCCCGCCACGGTGGTCGTCGACCGGGCCTGCGCCGCCCTGACCGAGCTGCTGCACCTAAAGGGCTGCCGTTTCGACCCCCAGCTGGAGGACCCGCCGCTGGCGCGCGTCGAGCCCACCGGCGAGGTGATCCACGTGGGGCTGGTCTGGCCGGCCGACGACATCGGCCTGCCCGGACCGGCCAGCGAGATCGTCGCGCGCGGGCGCGGGCGCGTCGTCGGGCGCTTCGTGCTCACGCCCAAGGCCGCGCGCCCGGTCTCGCGCGAGCGCCGCATCGCCGCCGTCTCGGTCGTCGACCTGGCCGCCGCGGCCCTGGCCGGCGACGGCCGCGGGCCGGAGCCGACGGGGCCGTAGCCTCGGACGATGCGCGGCGTCCTGCGGGTCTACCTGGGGTCGGCCCCCGGGGTCGGCAAGACCTACCGGATGCTCGACGAGGGCTGGCGGCGCAAGGGGCGCGGCACCGACGTGGTCGTCGGCTACGTCGAGGCCCACGACCGGCCCCTCACCCGGGCCCAGCTGCGCGACCTGGAGGTCGTCCCGCGCGTCACGCGAGAGTACCGCGGGGCCCAGCTCGAGGAGATGGACCTCGACGCGGTGCTGGCGCGCGCCCCCGCCGTCGTGCTGGTCGACGAGCTGGCCCACACCAACATCCCCGGGGGCCGGCACGAGAAGCGCTGGCAGGACGTGGACGACCTCCTGGACGCCGGGATCGACGTCATCACCACGGTCAACATCCAGCACCTCGAGTCGGTCAACGACGTGGTGGAGAAGATCACCGGCATCACCCAGCGCGAGACGGTGCCCGACGCCGTGGTGCGCCGCGCCGAGCAGATCGAGCTGGTGGACATCACGCCCGAGGCCCTGCGCCGGCGCATGGCCCACGGCAACATCTACACCGCCGACAAGATCGACGCCTCGCTGTCCAACTACTTCCGGGTCGGAAACCTCAGCGCGCTGCGCGAGATCGCCCTACTCTGGCTGGCCGACCGGGTGGAGGACGCCCTCCAGCGCTACCAGGACGACCACGACATCAACCAGACCTGGGAGACCCGCGAGCGCCTCATTGTCGGCGTGACGGGCACCGAGACGGACGAGGCGCTGCTGCGCCGGGCGGCGCGCATCGCCTCGCGCACCGGCGCCGAACTCTTTGCGGTCCACGTGGTCAACGCCGACGCGCTGCGGTCCCGGGGCGTCGACACGACGCTGGCCCGCGAGCTGGTGCGCGAGTTCGAGGGCCGCTTCGAGGAGGTGGTCGACGAGGACGTCGCCACGGCGCTGGTCTCCTTCGCGCGCACCGAGCGCGGCACCCAGATCGTGCTGGGGGCCAGCCGGCCGCACGCCGCGTGGCGCCCGCCGAGCGGCGTGGTGGAGAAGGTGCTGCGCCACGCGCGCGACCTCGACGTGCACATCATCGCGGTGGGCGGCGCGCGGCCGGTCCACGTGCACGAGCGCCGCCAGAAGGTCCGCGTGACGTGGCGTCAGCGAGTCGTAGGTCTCGCCGCCGCCGCGGTCGCGCTGCCGCTGTTGACGGTCATCCTGACCTCAGTGCGCTCGAGCGTCTCGCTCTCCACCGTCTTCCTGGTGTACCTCGTGGCCGTCCTGGGCGTCACCACGTGGGGCGGCGCGATGGTCGGCGTGGTGGCGGCGCTGGCCGCCTCGGGCCTGGAGAACTTCTACTTCGTCCTGCCCCTGCACACCCTGGAGGTCGCCCGGCCCGACGACGTGGTGGCCCTGGTCGCCTTCCTGGTGTTCGCGGTCGCGGCCAGCGTCGTAGTGAACCGCTACTCGCGGCGCACGTCCGAGGCCGAGCGCGCTCGCGGTGAGGCCCAGATCCTGGCCCAGGCCGCGGCCGCGGTGGCGACCTCCCACGAGGACCTGGTGCCCCTGCTCGACTCCATGCGCGCGGTCTACAACGCGACGGGGGTGGCGATCCTGGCCCGCCACGGCGACGCGTGGTCGGTGGACCTGGCCAGCGGCGAATCTGAGGACGGCTTCGCGACGGGCACCTCCTTCGACATCGACGAGGAGCACCGCCTGGTGGTCGCCGGGGCGAGCCTGGACGCCCAGGACCGCGAGTTGGTCGGCGCCTTCGCCGGCCGGGTGGCGGCGGGGCTGCGCTCCCAGGTGATTGCCCGCGACTCCGCCCAGTTCGAGGCCCTGGCCGAGGCCGCCGCCCTGCGCCGGGCGATCTTCCGCACCGCGGCCACCGACCTGCGCGGGCCCCTCCAGGAGATCCAGGCGACTGTTGCCTCCCTGCGCGGCGCCGGCTCGGCCGTCGCACCGGGCCCGGAGGAGCAGCTGCACGGGATCGAGACCCGCGTGGTGCGACTTAACCGGCTGGTCACCAACCTGGTCGACGCCGGCCGACTGGAGGGCGGCGAGGTCAGCGCCGCGCCGTCGAAGGTCTCGGTGACCGACCTCGTGCGCGAGGCGCTCGAGGGCGTCGACACCCGCGACCGGATCGTCGACGTGGAGACGGCGGACGAGTCGGCGACCGTGGTGACCGACCGCTACCTGGTGGAGCGGGCGCTGGCCAACGTGATCACCAACGCCTGCCGCTTCGGACCGCTCGACCAGCCGGTGCGCGTGAGGGCCGGGATCGTCGCCGACCTGCTCGAGATCCTGGTGGTCGACCGCGGGCCGGGCATGCCGGTCGCCCAGCGCGACGTCGTCCTGGCGCCCTTCCAGCACCTCAGCGGCGCCCAGCTCAACGCCGGGATCAACCTCACGGTGGCCGCCGGGTTCCTCCAGCTGCTCGGGGGGCAGCTGCGCTTCGAGGACACGCCCGGCGGCGGACTCACCGTGGCCGTCGAGGTGCCGGTGGCGCCGCCGACGGCCTCGACGGTCACCTAGCCGAGGGCGGCGAACGCTCTCGCACCCGTCGACGCGCGCCGGTGGCGGGTGCGCGGACTCGTGCCTCCGTGGGGTGAGGACGATCACCACCGGGTCGCGCGCCGGGTCGACCGGGAGCGTCGAGCCGTCGCCGCCGTACCAGCCGGTCCGCCCCTGGACGAGGTGACGAGCCCGGCCTAGGATGCCGACGTTTCGCCGGAGACGAGGAGGAACCCATGGCCACGCGCGATCGAGCCCCCATCGGACACCCGTGCTGGGTCGATCACCTGACCAACGACGCCGACGCCACCCGCCGCTTCTACACCGGCATCTTCGGGTGGGAGGCCGGCGAGGCGTCCGAGGAGTTCGGCGGCTACTTCCAGTTCTTCCGCGACGGCGTGCCGGTGGCCGGAGCCGCGCCCGCGATGGCCGAGCACCCGATGCCCGACGTGTGGAGCGTCTACCTGGCCGTCGAAGACGCCCAGGTGACCCTCGACCGGGCCGCCGGCGCCGGCGGGACGGTGATCGTGCCGGCGATGCGGGTCGGCGACCTCGGGACGATGGGGATGGTGACCGACCCGAGCGGCGCGGCCGTCGGGCTCTGGGCGCCGATCACCTTCCAGGGCTTCGGGGTCCTCGACGAGGCCAACGCGCCCAAGTGGTTCGAGCTGCACACGCTGGACTACGAGCGCGCGGTCTCCTTCTACCAGGACGTCTTCGCCTGGGACACCTCCGTGGCGGGCGACACGCCCGAGTTCCGCTACACGACCGCTGACGCCGACGGCGGTCACTTCGCCGGGATGATGGACTCGAAGAACTTCCTGCCCGAGGGCACGCCCTCGCACTGGACGGTCTACTTCGGCGTCCACGACGTCGACGCGGCCTGCGCCCGGGCGGTCGAGCTGGGCGGCTCGATCACCGTGGCGGCCCAGGACACGCCGTACGGGCGCCTGGCCGGGGTGGCCGACCCTGGCGGGGCCGTCTTCTCGGTCATGCAGGCCTAGTGCGCGGCTAGCCACTCGACGAGGGCCACCGGCGGCGTCGCCGCGGCGTGTTCCGGCGGGGGCGGCGACGCCGCCGGTGGTCTCTCGACTAGCCGGACTTGCCGATTCCCAACGTGCTTGCCTTTCGATCAAGAGCTCCGTTGCTTCCCCAGACGAGCTTGATCGTCTGGGTGTGGTCTTGCCCGGAGCAGTTCGCCACGAAGAGGAAGTAGAGCGTCCGGCTGGCCAGGGGCCCATGGATCACCGTTTGGACGTAGAACGAGCCGTGAGTGGTCGCGCCGCACGGTCCGACGCAGGTGATCGCCAGCGGCAGGAACCGGTGGCCCGACTTCGTGCCACCTCCGCTCCCTCCGCTCCCTCCGCTGCTGGGCAGCTTGAGGTACAGCGTTGTCGCGCCGGGCGGCGGCTTCACGACGACCCGGCTCCGGCAGTTGCCGAGGCCCTTCGTGCACGAGAGAGTCCAGGTGACCTTGAGTGTTACGCGCGTCAGGGTCACGCTCGCCCCGGCGCTTGGCAGATGGGCGGCCGTGACGTCGCTAGGTCGCAGGGAGACGACGAGGCTCTGACACTTGCACGGGCCCGGCGCCAACGTGGACGTCGTGGTGGATGTGGGTTGGGTGGTGGTCGTGGCCCCGGCGGGGATCGTGGTCGACGTCGTACCCGTCCCGGGCGTCGTCGTGGTCGTGGTGCTCTGCGGGGTCGTCGTCGTGGTGCTCTGGGTCGTTGTCGTCGTGGTACCCCCTGCGGGGCTCGTTGTCGTCGTGCTCTGCGAGGTCGTTGTCGTGGTGCCGCCCACAGGGTTCGTCGTCGTCGTGTTTTCGGCGCTACAGGTGATCGGCTGCTCAGGATAGGTCACCGGGCCAGCGGGGCCGTTGACAATGACCGAGTCGTTGATGGGGGTGCCACAACCCCACACCGCGGCCAGGTTGATTGTCACCGAGCCCGACGTCATAGTCGAGGGGGAGAACGAGCAGTCTGCTTCGTTGGACATGCCGCTGTAGTTGGCTACGAAGGTCCCGCCGGGCGGACACGTCCCGGTCATCGGCACGTCTCCGCTGAAGCCGAAGATCCAGTCGGTGGCCGCACCGTTCGACGACGCGAACGCAATCGTCACCGAGCTGCCCGACGGCACAAAGGTCCCATCGGCCCCGGCCGTCTGGGTCAGCACCAGGGGAACGCTGACCACGGCGACCACGAGCGCCGAGATTTGGAGCAGGGTGGTGAGTCTCAGCGCTCGGAGCCTAGGAAACACGACTGCCTCCTCCGATCACGTCGCGACGGCTCATAGCGTCACCCGCTGTCTGGTGACCGTCGGGTAACTCGTGAACGGCCCGTCGTCGAGGGAAGGACATGTTGGCTTTCCCGGCGGATTCCGGTCTCCGCTAATCACCGGGGCCGAGCGTGCTTCCCTTCTTGTTGAGGTTTCCGTTGGCGTTGTAGACCAGCGTGATGTGCTGGACCTCTCGCTGCCCCGAGCAGTTGGTGACGAAGTTGAAGTGGAGGGTTTCGCCGGCCAGCAGCGTGCCGAACTCCGTTTGGACGAAGAACCAGCCGTGGGTCGTCGCGTTACACGGCCCGGAACACACGAAGGTCAGCGTGGGCAGGGGCTTGCCCTTCTTCTCGCCGGTCGCGCCGCTCTTCAACTTCACCGGCGTCGCGCCGTACAGCTTCGTCGAGCCCCCGGCCGGTGGCTCCAGCGACACCGTGCCCGTGCAGTGGCCCAGGCCATGCGTGCAGGTCAGGGACCAGGAGACTTTCAGGTACACCCGCGACAGCGTCACCCCGGTTGTGGAACTGTGACCCTGGGCCGATCCCACATCACCCTTGGCGACGTTGATGACGAGGCGCTCGCACTTGCACGGGCCTGGCGGCAGCGTCGACGTCGGAGGTGTTGTCGATTGGATCGTCGTCGTGGTGTTCTCCGTGGGGATGGTGGTGGAGGTATTGGTCGTTCCGGGCGTGGTAGTGGTAGTGACCTCTGCGGGGATGGTGGTGGAGGTATTGCTCGTTCCGGGCGTGGTGGTGGTCGTCGTCGGGGGCGTCGTGGTAGTGGTAGTTCCGCTACAGGTGAGCGAATCCTCGTTGACGTACGACTGGCCGTCGAGGCTGACTCGGTCCTGAATCAGGGCAGTGCAGGTCAATGGCGCGTTCGTCATGACCGTGACCGTGCCCGAGGTCGCCGCTCCGGAGAAGAACAGGCACTCGCCATCGAAGGGACTGCCGTTGGCCGGGGCTTGAAACGTCCCGCCATCGGGACAGGTCCCGCTGAGCGGCTGCACGCCGGGGAAGATAAAGTCCCAGGCGAGGGCCGGGCCGTGCATCGAAGTGAAAACGATGGTCACGGTGTTGCCGCTAACCGAGAACGTTCCGATCGCCTCCGCCCGCTGCACCATGATCAGGGGCAGGCTGACGAGGGCCGCCACGAGGGCCGCCGCTTGCAGCAGCCTGATGGGCTTGAGCGTTCTGGGCCTAGGAAACATGACAGCCTCCCCGCGATCGCACTGCGATGGCCCATTGTCGCACAACACCCTCATTCGGCGTCGGCAGTTTTGCGACATTTGCTTCTGGCGCACGGGAGCCTAGCGGCGCGCCCTTTCCCGTCGCAGAGGCAGCTCCACCTCCGCAAACGCTGACCACCCGATGGCGATCACGTCCCTCGGCCCATCCCCATACCGTCGCGCGGGCATCGTCGTCCGACGCTCCCCCCGCGCCCGGACCGGCGATCGACGACTCTGCGGCGATCGTAGGTCGGGGCCTCGCGGTCGTCAATGGCTACCCGGCGAACGACCGTCGCCGCCTACCGTGGGCCTATGTGCCGAAACATCACCGTCCTTCGAGGACTGGAGCCCCGGGCCACGCCTGACGAGATCGAGGCCGCCGCGCGCCAGTACGTGCGCAAGGTCGGCGGCGTCACCACGGCGTCCCAACTGGGCTCGCCCGCGGTCGCCGACGCCATCGCGGCCGTCACCGAGGCGACGCGCCGACTGCTGGCCGAGCTACCACCACGGCGCACTCCTCCCAGCACCGTGCCGCCGCTACGTCGCTCAGGCGTCGCGCCGCACCGGTAGAGAGCGTCGCGATGGTGCCGGGACGCCTCGGCGTCTGCAGGGGGCCGACGTCGAAGACGGCGTCTTCAGTGAGACGTTACGGTGGCCTCTTGCTGGCGCCCCGTGGTGTTAAATCCGCCGTCACCCTCTGAGGAGTCTCCGTGAGCGACGTCATCATCCTCACCGAGGGGCTGACCAAGGTCTACTCCGGCATGGACGTGGCGGCCGTCGACGGCCTGGACCTGGCGATACACCAGGGTGAGATCTTCGGCCTCCTGGGACCGAACGGCGCGGGCAAGACCACCACCGCCGGAATCCTCACCACGCGGGTCATCCCCACGGGCGGCACCGCGTCGATCGCCGGGATCGACGTCGTGCGCCACCCGGCGCTGGCCAAGCAGCTGTCGGGCATCGTCTCTCAGCAGAACACCCTGGACCGCCAGTTGACCGTCTGGGAGAACCTCTACTTTCACGGGCGTCTCTTCGGCATGGACAAGGCGGTCTCCAAGCGGCGCGCCGACGAACTGCTGGAGGCCTTCTCGCTATCGCGGTGGGCCGCGGCGTCGGTCTACGCCCTGTCCGGGGGCATGGCTCAGCGCCTCATGGTGGCGCGCGCCGTCTTCCACTACCCGGCCGTCCTCTTCCTCGACGAGCCCACCGCCGGCCTGGACCCCCAGAGCCGGCTGGCCCTGTGGGAGATGCTCGAGGAGCTCAACCAGTCCGGCCAGACGGTCATGCTGACCACGCACTACATGGAGGAGGCCGACCAGCTCTGCGATCGCGTGGCGATCATGGACCACGGCCGGATCCTGGCGCTGGACACGCCGACCAACCTCAAGCGTTCCACCGGCGCCGACACCATCGTCACCCTGAAGGTGGCCCGGGACGGCGACCAGCTGGCAGCGCTGCTCGGCGCCCTAGCGGGCGTCGTCGAGACGCGAGTCGTCGGCGGCTCGGTGGCGGTTCACCCCCGCGGGATGGAGCACATGGTGCCGCGCCTCGTCGCCGCGGCGGAGGAGGCGCGCGCCGAGATCCTCGACCTGGCGGTCGCCGAACCGAGCCTGGAGACCGTCTTCATCAACCTGACCGGCAAGGAGCTGCGCGAGGTATGACCACGATCTCGACCGCCCCGACCCGCAGCGTCGTCGCCGCCAGCGTCACCGCGCTGCAGGCGCTGATGCTGCGCGACCTGACCGTGCTGCGCAAGACCTTTCGCGAGTTCGTGCTGCGCACGCTGATCCAGCCCTTCCTGCTGTGCTTCGTCTTCCTGTACGTCTTCCCCAAGATCGGCCAGGCGGTCGGCGGGTCCCACGGCCCGGGTGGCGTGAGCTTCGCGACCGTGCTGGTGCCCGGCGTGGTGGGGATCACGGTGATGTTCCAGGGCGTCCAGTCGATCGCCCTGACCATGGCCACCGAGTTCGGCTTCACCCGCGAGATCGAGGACCGCGTCCAGGCGCCGTGCCCGATCTGGTTGGTGGCGATCGCCAAGGTGCTCTCGGGCGCGGTGCAGGGACTCATCGCCGCGGCGATCGTGTTCCCCATCGCCGCGGTGATCCACGCCGCCGGGGTGACGGCCGAGCTGCGCCTGCACTGGCTGCTCATCGCCACCTTCGTGCCGATCGCCTGCGTGGCCATGGCCGGGCTCGGCCTCACGCTTGGCACCTACTTCGAGCCGCGCAACATCGGCCTGATGTTCGGCTTCGTCATCCTGCCGATCACCTTCCTGGGCGGCACCTACTACCCGTGGACCCACCTGGCGCCGGTCAAGATCGGCGGCTTCCACTGGCTCCAAACCCTGGTGCTGGTCAACCCGCTCATCTACGTCAACGAGGGGATGCGTGCGGCCTTCACCAACGCGCCGCACATGCACCTCTACGTGATCTACCCCGTCATGATCGGCTTCGGCGCTCTGTTCCTCTACTTCGGGCTCACGAACTTCCGGCGGCGGGTCCTGGCGTAGCGCTCGTCGAACCGCGCGGGGCGCCCGCGCGAGGCGCCCAATGCGGGTGGTGGTACCACCACGGCCCCGAGGCCAGTAACCCCCTCGAAACAAACGCGGTCACGGTGAAGGATTCTGAAGTGCGCGTGGAGCCGCGCCAGGGGGAGTCCGTGGAAGCCGACCGACGGGAGGGCCGGGGT
>JBIOFE010000021.1:0-50172 GCA_044446745.1 Acidimicrobiales bacterium | reverse complement strand
CGTTGACCCCGTTCACCGACAACTCGCGCCACCCCCCCGGGGGGATTCGCCGCGTCTCAGACTCCGTCGCGGCGCGACACCCCCCGCGCCGGGGCGCGCTCGGCGGCGCCCGCGACGCGCGCCCAGTCTCCCACCCGCGCCGCGCGCGCGCCGCGAAGGGTACTCCTTACGGCCCCTCGAGGGGCCGGAACCGCACCCCCACGGCGGCCAGGCGACCAAGGTGGCTCGCCAGTCGCGGCCGGAACTCCTCGGGCGAGGTCGCGGTCCCCCAGACCACCTCGCTGAAGGCGCACAGGCGCGGGAAGGCCATGTAGTCCAGGTGGTCGCGCGTCGCGATGTACTCGGTCCACAGCTGGGCCTGGGCGCCGCGCACGCGGGGGGCCAGCGCGGGCTCGAGGCCGTCGGGCAGGACGCGGAACCCGTAGACGCGCTCCCAGGTGGTCACCTGGGGCGCCGCCTTCTGGGCCACCGGCTCGCCCGGGCTCTCGGCGTTGAGCCAGTCGAAGTAGAGGTACTCCTGGGGGGCCATGACCACGTCGAAGCCGCGGCGCGCCGCCGCGGCGCCCTGGGCACCGGTGCGCCAGGCGACGATCAGCGTGCCGGGCGGCACGTCCCCGTCGAGGACCTCGTCCCAGGCGGCGACCTCGTGGCCCCGGGCGGCCAGCGCTGCGGCCACGCGGGTGGTGAAGAGACCCTGGAGCTGGCGCGGGTCGCTGAAGCCGTGGGCCGCCATGACCGCGGCGTCGCTCTGGCTGGCCGCCCACTGGGTGGTCGGGCACTCGTCGCCGCCGATGTGGACCGGACTGGCGGGAAAGAGGTCACCCACGTAGGTGGTCACCCCCTCGGCGAAGGCCAACGCCGCTTCGCTGGCCTCGAGCACGTGGCTCGAGACCCCCCAGCGCGTCCAGACCTCGACCGGTTCGCCGGTGCCCAGCTGGGGGTAGGCCGCCAGGACCGCCTGGGCGTGGCCCGGCAGGTCGATCTCCGGGACGATCGTGACGTGGCGCCGGGCCGCGCGCTCGGCGATGACCGCCAGGTCGGCGGCGCTGTAGAAGCCGCCGTAGTGAATAAGGTCATCGACCCCGTCGCGCTGGTGGCCCACCGGGGTGGATGTGCGCCAGGCGCCCACCTCGGTCAGACGCGGCCAGCCGGGCACCTCGACGCGCCAGCCCTGGTCGTCGTTGAGGTGCAGGTGCAGGCGGTTCAGCCGGTGGGCGGCGATGAGGTCCACGAACCGACAGACGTCGGCCACCGAGAAGAAGTGGCGGGCCACGTCCAGGTGGACCCCGCGCCAGGGCCACGCCGGCGCGTCCTCGATCCGGACCCGCGCCAGACGGCCCCGCCCGGGCGCGGGGTCGCGGCCGGCGTCGTCGCTCAGAAGCTGGCGCAGCGTGGTCAGGGCGTAGGCCGCGCCGGGCGGCCCGCCCGCCGCGACCTCGACGACGTCGCCCACCAGCAGGCGGAACGCCTCGGGTCCCAGGTCGCTCGCCGGGCCCACCACCAGGTCGGCCCCGTCGGCCCCGGCGAACTCCACCGGTCCGCTCAGCGTGGCCGCCACGTCGGCCAGGAAGACGTCGACGACGGAGCGCAGCCCCGGCGCGACGGCGGCGCGCCGCGGGGCCCACGCGACGTCGCCCCCCGACTCGACGAGGGAGCGCGGGCGCGGGACTAGCGCGAGGCCCACGACTCGGCCACGGCGAAGCAGGCCGCGTGGTGGGTGAGGGTGACCTCGACGCGCGGCGGATCGGCCCGGCGGCACTCGTCGCGCGCCAGCGGGCAGCGCGGCGCGAAGCGGCAACCCGGCACCGGGTCGATGACCTTGGGCGGCTCGCCGAGGTCGCTCAGCCCCACGTCGTCGCTCAACGGCAGCCGCGGGTCGGGCGCCGAGCTCATCAGCAGCTGGGTGTAGGGGTGCTGGGGGGTGGCGATGACCTCCTCGGTCAGCCCCTCCTCCACGATGCGCCCGGCGTAGAGGACGATCATCCGGTCGGCCACGTAGCGCGCGCTGGCCAGGTCGTGGGTGATGTAGAGCAGCGAGACCCCGTCGAGGTCGCGCAGCTCCTTCATCACGTTGAGCAGGCCAATACGGATCGAGACGTCGAGCATGGAGACCGGCTCGTCGGCCAGGATCAGCGACGGGCGCGAGGCCAGCGCCTGGGCGAAGCCCAGTCGCTGGCGCTGGCCGCCGGAGAGCTCGTGGGGGTAGCGGGTGATGACGTCCTCGCCCGGGGTGAGGCCGACCTTCTCCAGGAGGGCCACGGCCTCGGCGAAGCGGTGCGCGCGGTCGACGTCGGGGCGGTGGAGCTTCAGCGCGCGCAGTAGCCCGTGGCCCACGCGCAGCACCGGGTTGATCGAGCCGAAGGGGTCCTGGAAGACCATCGGCATGTGGCCGCGGGTCTCGCGGCTGAGGTGGCGCCCGAGCGCCTGGCCCTCGAAGACGACGCGGCCCGAGGTCGGCGGGTAGAGGCCGGCCAGGACCCGCGCGATGGTCGACTTGCCGGACCCGGACTCGCCCACCAGGGCCACGATCTCGGCCGGGGCCACCGAAAAGTTGACGTCGTCGACCGCGTGCAGGGTGCCGCGCGAGCGAAAGCCCCCCACGCGGAAGTGCCGCGACAGGTCCTCGACGGCCAGGATCTCAGGCACGGACCACCACCGGGTTCACCAGGTGGCAGCGCGTGGCGTGGCCGTCGGTGGTGACGAGCTCGGGGGCAATTTCGCGGCAAGCCTCCATGGCGACCGGGCAGCGTGGCGCGAACAGACAGCCCCCCGGCGGGTCGACCAGCGACGGTGGGTTCCCGGCGATGCCGGTGAGGAGCTTGGGCGCGCCGAGCAGCGAGGGGAAGGCCTCCATCAGCCCCTGGGAGTACGGGTGGCGCGGCTCGTCGAAGACCGCCCGGGTCCGGCCGAGCTCGACCAGCTGGCCGGCGTACATCACGGCCAGGCGGTCCGAGAAGTGGCTGACCACGCTCATGTCGTGGGTCACGAAGATGACCGCGAAGCCCAGGCGCTGGCGCAGCTCCTCGACCTGGCGCATCAGCGAGCGCTGGGCCACCACGTCCAGGGCCGACGTGGGCTCGTCCATCATGACCAGCTTGGGCTCGAGCAGCAGGGCCATGGCAATCATCGCGCGCTGGCGCATGCCCCCCGAGAGCTGGAAGGGGTAGCTCGAGAGGTGGACCCGGTAGATGGAGACCATCTCCAGGACCTCGGCCGAGCGCTCGGCGATCCGCTCGTCGCTCCAGTCGGTGTGGGCCCGGCAGGCGTCGGCCAGCTGGTCGGCGATGGACAGCGTCGGGTTGAGCGCGTTCATGGCGCTCTGCATGACGACCGAGATGTCGCGCCAGCGGTGCGCGCGCAGCTCCTCGGGCGATAGCCCGGTCATGTCCACGCCGTCGAAGAGGATCGACCCGCCGGTCACCACGGCCGGGTAGGTGAGCAGCTGGGCGATGGCGAAGAGCAGCGTGGTCTTGCCGCAGCCGGACTCGCCCACGATGGCCAGGAACTCCCCCGCGGCGAGCTCCAGGTCGACGTGGGCCACCGCGCGGGCCGGCCCGATCGCCGTCGCGTAGTCGACGCTCAGGTCGTTGACCTCGAGGATCGCGCTCACGCGGCCTTGACCTTCAAGCGCGCGCGCACCGGGCGCAGCGCCGGGTTGGCGATCTCGTCGAAGGCGTAGTTGAGCAGCGCCAGTCCGCTGCCCAGGATGGCGATGGCCACCCCGGGCGCCAGGGCCCACAGCGGCAGCCCGGTGGCCAGCGCCTCGTTGTTCTGCGCCCAGTAGAGCATCGTCCCCCACGACTGGTCGTTGATGTTGCCCAGCCCGACGAACTGCAGGCCCGACGCGGCCAGCACGGCGTAGAGGGCCGAGGAGAGGAAGTTGGCCACGATGAGCGAGGTCATGGGCGGCAGCAGCTCGACGAAGACGACGTAGAACCCCGACTCGCCGCGCGCCCGGGCGGCCAGCAGGTAGTCGCGGTTGCGCAGGGACAGCGCCTGGACGCGCAGCTGGCGCGCGCCGTAGGACCAGCCGGTGAACACCAGCACGAAGATCAGCATCCAGAACGTGGCGGACTTCAGGTACGCGGTGATCACGATGATGAGCGGGAACGTCGGGATGACCAGCACCACGTCGGTCATCAGCGACAGGGCGTCGTCGACGAAGCCCCCGGAGTAGGCCGCGGTGAGCCCGATCACCACCGAGATCACCGTGGTCATCGCGCCCACCATCATGGCGATCATGAAGGACTCGCGGGTCCCGGCGATCACCTGGCTGAAGACGTCCTGACCGAAGGAGGTCGTGCCCAGAAGGTGGCTCCACGACACGCCCGCGCCCGGCGGGTAGATCTCGGCCGCCGGGTCGTGGGGCAGGAACCACGACGGGAAGGCGCTGATGAGGGCCAGCGCGAAGATGATGACGGCGCCGACCGCCGCCTTCTTGTCGCGCCGCAGGAAGCGCAGGGCGCGCAGGAGGGTGCGCCAAATTGGCGCCAGGACCCTCACGACGAGGACCGCGTGCGCGGGTCCAGGATGGCCGTGGCCACGTCGGAGAGGAAGATGGCCACCAGCACGGCCACCGTGATGAGCAGGAACAGCGACTGCATCAGCGGGTAGTCCTCGTTCTCCACCGCCTGGAGCAGCATGAAGCCGACGCCGGGGTAGTTGAAGACGTACTCGACCAGGATGGCGCCGGAGATCACGAAGCCGAGCGACATCGCGAACCCGGTCAGGTTGGGCAGCAGGGCGTTGCGCCCGGCGTACTGCCAAAGGATCCGCCGGGGCTTGAGCCCCTTGGCCCGGGCCATCTTCACGTAGTCCTCGGCCACCACGGTGATCATGTTGTTGCGCATGGTGAGGATCCACCCGCCGATGGCCGTGAGCAGGATCGTCATGGCCGGCAGCACCGAGTGGTCCAGCACGTCGCCCACGAAGCCCCAGGTGAGCGCGGGCACCGCCGTCTCGGTGTAGCCGCCGAGCAGCGGGAACCAGCCCAGGGTCAGCGCGAAGAGCCACACCGCCAGCAGCCCGATCCAGAAGTACGGGAAGGCCGAGACCACGATGAACACCGGCGGCAGGACCGAGTCCAGGACCCCGCCGCGGCGCCAGGCGGCGACGGCCCCGATGGTCGTGCCCAGCAGGAAGCCGAGCACCGTAGTGATCCCCACCAGGCCCAGCGACCACGGCAGGGCCTTCATGATGACCTGGCTGACCGGAATCGGGAAGTCGGTCAGCGAGATCCCCAGGTGCCCGGTCAGCGTGTTGCCCAGGTAGGCGAAGTACGCGTTGATCAGGCTCTCGTGGGTGTTAACCCCGAAGGCCACCTCCAGGGCGTGCAGCGCGCTGGGGTTCACGTGGCCCCGGAACCGGGCCATCATGGCCTCGGCCGGGTTGCCCGGCATGAGCCGGGGGATGAAGAAGTTGACCGTCAGGGCCGCCCAGAGGGCCACCAGCAGAAAGCCCAGACGGCGAACTAAGAACCTCATCTCCCCGGCTCAGTCCGCGACGCACTACGGGAGGGCCTTGAGGTGCAGCAGCACCACCCCCCAGTCCGGGATGTTGTACAGGCCGGGCTGCGCGTAGGAGTTGGTCGGGCTCGGGAAGCCGGTGTACTGCTTGGAGTTGTACTGGAACCAGTCCACCTCCTCCAACACCGGGATCACCGGGACCTGGTTGGCCAGAACCATCTGGAGCTGGTTCATGATCGAGTGCTGCGTGGCCGTTGAGGTCGTCGCGGTGTACTGGCTCAGCAGCGCGTCGACCGCCGGGCTGGAGAAGCGCTCCCAGTTACTGGAGGCCGCCGTGCCGATGGGCGCGGAGTTCGCCGAGGCCAGCCATTGGCGGAACTCGTAGAACGGCGAGGGTCCGCCGGCTTCCGCGTTGTAGGCCAGCTGGAACTTCCCGTCGTAGACGTCGGTGTAGAAGTTGGTCGCCGCCACCCCGTTCACGGTCGCCTTGATGCCGACCTTGGCCAGTTCCTGGGAGACGACCTGCATCGAGGCCACCCAGTCCGAGTACCCGCCGTTGGTGATGATGGTCACGTCCAGCTCCTTGCCCGCCTTGGCGAAGAAGCCGTTGGAGCCCATCTTGTAGCCGTCGGCCGTCAGGATCGACTTGGCCTTGGCCACGTTGTAGGCGGTGCCCACGGCCGCGGTCGCGGCGCTGGAGACCCAGGCGGAGAACGTCGGCGTCACGACGCCGGCCTGGCTGGCCGGCGGCTCGTAGCCGTACTCGCCGATCTTGGAGATCTGCGCGCGGTCGATCCCGTAGCTGATGGCCTTGCGCACCGCCACGTCATTGAGCGGCGCCGCGGTCAGGTTGGGGAAGAGCACGACGTTGGCCACCGGCGGGAACCAGTAGCTGTTGCCGGGCTTCTTGGCCACGTAGTAGCTCTTGATGTTGGGGATGAACTGGCTGCCCCACGCCGACTGTCCGGTCGCCAGGTACTCGTTGCAGGTGTTGTTGGACAGGAACGCCGGCATGTTGACGACCTTGACCTGGGCGAGCCCCGGCTGCCAGTAGTGCGGGTTGGCCGTCCACTGGATGTTCTGGGGCGTGCACTTGGCCATGACGTAGCCGCCCGAACCCAACGGGTTGGAGACCGCGGCCGACACCGGGTTCTTGATCTTGGTCCACAGGTGCTGGGGCACGATCGGCGTCTGGCCGGCGATGTAGTAGAAGAACGGCACGGCGGCCTGCTTGAAGGTGAAGACCACCTGGCTGGCGCCGGACTGCTTCACGCTGGACAGCACGGTCCACACCGCGTTGACGTCGAGCGCCTTGTACTGCTTGATCAGGTTGAAGGTGTAGGCGACGTCGGCCGCGGTGAGCGCCTGGCCGTCCGTCCACTTGACGCCGCTGCGGATGGTGAATGTCAGCGTCTTGTTGCCGTTGCTCCACGCGTAGTTCGAGGCCAGCCAGGGCGTCACCTGCGCGTTGTTGAGCGCGTCGACGAAGTCCAGGGTCTCGTAGGTCACCCCAACCGAGTACGGCGAGTCCGACGGGTTGAACGGGTTGAAGGAGCACGGCCACAGCAGGCCCTGCTCGTTCGCCAAGTTCAGCGGTGCCTGGGTGGCCGCGCCCGCCGCGCTGGACGTCGCCAGCACCACGGTGCCCGACGAGATCATCACGAACGTGCCGGCGACCAGCGCCAGCGTCGACGCCCAGAGCCCCGTCTTGAACGTTCTCCTCATGGTGAAACTCCTTCTCCGGGGGCCCGCGGGTCCCCGAGCTCGCGGCGTGTCAGACCGACTGTCACGTGGGTCCACTCGGGCGGCGGTACGTCGCGTGACGTGGTTGAACGGCGTTCAGGAATCCCTCGAATGCGGGAGAATCCCACGTCGTCGCCATGCCGGTCATCGCCCCCTTGAGTGCACCCCACCGTCAACATAGTTGACCTCACTGGGCCTCGGGAATGCGCTACGCGCTGTAGGTGACCTTGGACAGCCCGGGTGAGGTGTCGATCGGGCGACCGCGGCGCTCACCGAGTCGCAGCGCCGCCACCTGGCCCACCACGACCGCTCCGAGACCCAACACCCAATTAGGGCGAGCGAGCGGGATGACGATCTCGTCGTCGGCCGCCACGGAGCCACGGTCGGCTCCGCGCACCACCACCGTGGTCATGCCCCGACCACGGCAGTCGGCGAGGACCGTCGCCGCCAACTCGTCGGAGGTCTCGTCGGTGACCACGAACACCAGCGTCGATCCCTCGCCGTCGGCGCCGATGGGGCCGTGCACGTAGTCGGACGCCGCGAAGACCTCGGCCCGCACGCCGGCCACCTCGCGGATCTTGAGGGCGACCTCGGCCGCCGCGGCGAAGCCCACGCCGCGCCCGACAACGGTGAGACCGCCGCCGCCGTCTAGGAGCTCTAGGGGCAGCGACGCGCCCAGGGCCCACGCCGCCACGTGGTCGACGTCCTCGGCCAGCGCGTCGAGGCCGTCCAGCTCCGTCTCGCGCAGCGCCGACACCAGTTGGGCCAGCGCCTGCCACGTGGCGGCGAAGGTCTTGGAGGAGGCGATCGCCCGCTCCGGTCCGGTGGCCAGATCGATGACGTGATCGCAGCCCGCGGCCAGCGGCGACGTCAGGTCGTTGGTCACGGCGGCGGTGGGTCGGCCCTGGGCGCGCGCCTGGGCGACGACGTCGGTCATGCCCGGCGAACGACCGGACTGGGACACGGCCAGCACGGCGGCGCCCGCCAGGCCGATCACGCGCTCACCCTCGTAGAGCGACGGGGCGGCGAGCGCCACCAGCAGGCCGAGCTCCTGGCCGGCCAGGTACTGGAAGAACCGCGCCGCGTTGTCCGAGGATCCGCGCGCCGCCACCAGCGCGTAGGCGCTGTCGCGCCAGGAGGCGGCCACGGCCTTGGCCTGGGCCAGCCCGGGCGCCGAGCGCGCGGCCAGCACCTGGCCCTGGGAGCGGATCTCGGACTCAAAGACGGTGCCCACCGGCCTCCTCGACTCGAATCGAAGCGTAGTGGGCGACCACCCGGGCGCCCGACGACGCCGCTACGTCGCGAAGAGTCGCGCGGCGCCGCGCAACGACGCGTCGTTGTCGTTGAGCACGACCGTGAAGGCGCGACCGGCGAACCAGGCGAGGTCGACGCGCCGGGCGTTGCCCCCGCCCAGGTGGACGATGCCCACCGCGAACTCTTCAGCGAAGTTGGCCGCGGCCGCGCGCAGCAGCTGCGACCAGCGGGTTTCGTCGGCGGCCCGCGCGTGCTCGCCGAGGAGCTGGTCGTAGGTGCCCCCGTCGACGTAGACCTCGGCCCCGACGTCGCGAATGCGCACGGGCGCCCCGTCGACGACGAGGGCAATGCCGAAGCCCGTGCCCAGCGTGCAGACGAGCTCGCGACCCGCCCCCTCGCAGCACCCCAGGGCCGCCAGCGTGGCGTCGTTGACCACGCGCACGTCGCGGCCGCTCGCGCGCCGCAGCTCGTCCTGCAGGTTGAAGCCCCGCCACGCGTCGTCGATGGCCGCGTCGACCTCGCTGGCGAAGCCGCCGGGCCGCGCCAGGTTCCCCGGCTCCAGGACGACGCCGCCGCCGAAGTCGCCCGGGAAGCCGACGCCCACGCGGGCGAAGCGACGCGCCCGAATCTCGGCGGCCACCTCATCCACCAGGCGATCGGGGGTGCACGGGTAGGGGGTGGCGCGCCGCTCGACCGCGCCGATCAGCACCCCGTCGGGGTTCACCTCGCCGAGCTTGATCGTGGTGGCGCCGATGTCGATGGCCAGGATCGCTCCGACGGTCCCGGGTCGCGACATGCGCGAAGTGTACTGAGGGCCCAAAGAGGAGAATCATCCTCTCGCGGCCCGTCTCGCGGCGCCACTGTATTGGATTTCGCAGGTCGTGGGCGCCGTTGCGACATTGTTGTGTTTACCGGGCGCCAGCGGGACCTTCGTAACTGGCCGGGAAAAGTCGGCCCCTTCTAAGATGACGGGACCACGATTCTCGTCGGCGGGACCGGACCCCGCTCAGGAAGGAGGACCGTGCCGAAGCTGCGCAGCTCCTCCCCCGCGGAGCCCCGTCCGCCGGCGACCGACACCGGCACCTCCAGCGGACCCGTCTTGGCCGAGTGGCCCGACGTGGACGCCGCCGTCGTCCACCTGGCCCAGGCCATGGACTCGATGCTGGACCCGATGGTCATCCTGCGCCCGGTGCGCGACGAGCACCAGCGCATCGTCGACTTCGAATACGCCAACGCCAACGAGGCCGCCGCCCGACACTTCCAGTTGGCGCGCCGCGACCTGATCGGCTCGCGGCTGCGCGACCTCGAACAGGTGAAGTCCTCCGGCCTCTTCGACCATCACCTGCACGTCTACGAGACCGGCGAGCCCCTGGTGCTCAACGACTTCGTCTTCACGAATCCGGTGACCGGAGCTCCCGGGCACTACGACGTCCGCGAGACCATGATCGGCGGCGTCCTCAGCTTCACCTGGCGCGACGTCACCGAGCGCGCGGAGCTCCTGGATCACTACCGCCTCCTGGCCGAGAACGCCTCGGACGTGGTCTTCCGCGTCGACGCGGAGTTCACGATCGAATGGATCTCGCCGTCGGTCGAGGACGTGCAGGGCTTCACCCCCGACGAGGTCATCGGTCGGCCCCTGTCGGAGTTCGGCCACCCCGACGACCTCCCGGCGGTCTGGCGCCTGATCGAAGAGACACCCGACAACGCGATGGGCGAGATCGAGCTGCGCATCCTGTCGGCCGACGGGAACTACCGCTGGGTCCTGTTGAACGGACGACGCTTCACCGATGACGACGGCCGTATCCAGGGCTACGTCGGCAGCCTGCGCGACATCGACGCCGAACACGCGCGGCGTGAGGTCCAGCTAGCGACCGACCACCGGTACCGGCTGCTGGCCGAGAACGCCTCGGACGTCGTCATGGTGAGCCACGCCGGTGGCGACATCCAGTGGGTGTCGAGCTCGCTCACCGCCCTCGCGGGCTGGCAACCCGAGGAGATGGTGGGCCACCGATTCGCGGACTTCGTCCACGACGACGACCAGGCCTTGTTGGACGAGTGGCGGGTGCGAATCGAGCGAGGCGAGGTCGGACGACTCACCCTGCGGCTGCGCACCGCCCAGGGCACCTACCACTGGATCGCGGTGCTGGTGCGCGACGTGATCGACGAGACGACCGGCCAGCGCCAGCGCGTCGCGTCGTGGCGAGACGCGGAGCAGGAGGTGGTGAGCCGCGCCGCCCTGGAGGACTCCGAGTATCACTTCCGGATACTGGCCGAGAACGCCTCGGACGTCGTGTGGCGCACAAACGCCGACGGCGTCTTCGAGTGGGTCTCGCCGTCCGTCGAGCGCGTCCTCGGGTGGCGGCCCGAACAGCTCGTGGGCTCCGCCGTGGAGGAACTCGTCCACCCCGAGGACCGCGACGGCCTGGACGGGGATCGGGCCAAGGTGCTCGCGGGCGATGTCGTCCACTTCCGCGAGCGGCGCTACCGCACCGCCGGCGGCGATTACCTCTGGCAGTCGGTGCACCTCGGACCCATCGTGGACGACGACGGCACCGTCGTCGGCGTCGTGGCGGGACTGCGGGACGTGTCCTCCCTGGTCGAGAGCCGTGAGAGCCTCGCCCGGTCCGAAACGCGGTTCCGCTTGCTGGCCGAGAACGCGTCGGACGTGGTCGTCCAGCTCAATCAACACGGCGTGTTCTCGTGGGTGTCGCCGTCGGTGGAGCAGGTGCTCGGATGGCACCCCGACGCGGTCGTCGGGCGCAGCGCGTCCGAGTTCTTCCTGGCCGAGGACCTCGACGGCCTAGACGCCGCGCGGTCCAGCGACGAGGCGGTGCGCACCGGCCGGCTCCGAGTCCGCCAGCCCGACGGGACCTACCTGTGGATGGCCGCGCGCTCCAAGACCACCTTCGCCGACCCGGCGACCCCCTCGGGACGCGTCATCGCGCTGCGCGACGTCGCCGCCGAAGTCGCGGCCCGCGAGACCCTCATCGCCTCGGAGTCGCGCTTCCGCCTCCTCGCCGAGAACGCCAGCGACGTGGTCCTGGAGACGGATGGCGAGTCGCGGGTGCGCTGGACCTCGCCGTCGGTCCAGCGGGTCCTCGGGTGGCGACCGGAGCAGTGGACCGGCCACGACCCGACCGAATTCGTCCACCCCGACGACATCGACAAGCTCGTCGCCCACCGGCGCGCCGCCCTGCGCGGCGAGCGTACGCCGCCCCTCGAGGTGCGTTTCCGCGACGCCGACGGCGGATACCACTGGATGTCCGGTGAGGACCACCTGGTGCGCGGCCGCGGCGGCGAGGTCGTCACGCGCGTCATCGGCCTGCGCGGGATCGACGCCGAGGTCGCGGCGCTGGAGTCGATGGCCCACGCCGAGGGCCAGTTCCAGATGCTGGCCGAGAACGCGTCGGACATCGTCTTGCAGATCGACCAGGACAGTCGCATCACCTGGGTGTCGCCGTCGGTCAAGCAGGTCCTCGGCTGGGATCCCCGCGACCTGATCGGCGGCACCTCGTGGCACTTCCTCTACGAGGAGGACCGCGAGCGGGTGGTGGCGCTGCGTCGCCTCTTCTTCATGGGCGAGGCGATCGACACCTTCGAGATCCGCGCGGTGACCCCGACCGGCGACGTGCGCTGGCTGAGCATGCGACCGCGCGCCGTGCGCGACGAGCACGGCGTCATCACCGCCACGGTGATGTCGATCCGCGACATTCAGTCCGAGGTCCTGGCCCGCCGGGCCATCACGACGCTGTCGGACGGCAGCCGCGCGGTCATCCGGGCCCAGGACGAGTCGGCCCTCCTCCACGAGATGTGCGAGGTCGCCACCGACCAGGGCGGCTACGACTTCGCCTGGTACGCGCGCAAGGTCGACGACGAGGAGCGCAGCATCCTGAAGGCGGCCTCCAGCGAGCGCAACTCCGCGTACCTCGACGAGATCGAGGTCACGTGGAACGACGGGCCCCAGGGCCAGGGCCCCGTCGGTCGATCGATCCGCCTCGGCGAGACCGTCGTCACCTCGGACTTCCGCAGCGACGTGCGCATGGCGCCGTGGCTCGAGGCCGCGCAGCGCCACGGGCTGCGCACCGCGGTGGCCCTGCCGGTCACGGTGAACGGTGTCATCGACGGGTCGCTCCTGGTCTACGCGTCCGAGTCGGACGCCTTCGACGCGTTCGCCGTGTCGGTGCTCGAGAGTCTGGCGGGCGAATTGGGCCACGGCCTCAACCGACTGCGCGAGCAGGCGCAGCTGCTGCGCGCACTCAACGACCAGAAGCTCCTCTCCAGCGCCATCGAGCAGGCCGCCGAGACGGTGCTGATCATGGACCCGTCCTTCACGATCCTCTACGCCAACCCGTCGACCGAGCGCACCAGCGGCTACGCCCTGGCGGAGGTCATCGGCCAGCGGCCCGACATGTTCGGCACCGGCCGGACCCCCCAGGAGTACCTCGACAACATCACGCTGACCCTGGCGCGCGGCGAGTCGTGGCGCGGCACGTTCTACAACCGCCGCAAGACCGGGGAGATCTATGAGGAGGACGCCACCATCAGCCCGGTCCACGACGAGAACGGACGCCTGGTGGCCTACGTCGAGGTCAAGAGCGACCTGTCCCGGGAGCGCCGGCTGGAGAGCGACCTCTCGCGCACGCTGACCGACCGCAGCTCCTTCATCGAAGTCATGCGCTCGGTGCGCACCGCCTCCACGGTGCACGCCACCGCCTACCTCTTCAGCGAGGCCGCGATCCAGCTGCCGGGCGTCGACCTGGCCGCGCTGCTGCTGGTCCAGGATGAGGAGCTGCTGCCCATCTCGGTGAGCGGCTCGAACTTCTGGAACGTGGACGAGGAGCGCACCCTGCACGCCGGGGCCGCCGCCCTGGCCCGGTTCGACACCGGCCCCTTCGCCGTCACCATGGACCCGGCGGACTGGCCCCAGAACCCACAGATCGCCGCCGCACTGGCCGCCGAGGGCTTCGTCGCCGTGGTCTACGCCCCCGTGCGGTGGGGCGGCGCGACGATCGGCGTCCTGGCGCTGGCCACCAAGAGCCCCGAGGTGGCCGACCAGATGTCCACGCGCTTCGGCTACTACGAGGAGATCGCCGCCTACGCCGGCACCCTCATCGGCGCCCAGGCGCAGTACTACGAGCGACGCTCCGAGGTGCGCGCCCACGTGCGCGACGTCATGGAGAATCGGCGTTTCCGTCCCTTCTTCCAGCCGGTCATCGACCTCCAGTCCGGCGCGGTCGTCGGCTACGAGGCCCTGACCCGCTTCGACGACGGCGTGCGCCCCGACGAGAAGATCCTCGAGGCGCACTCCGTGGGTCTCGGCTCGGAGCTCGAGGCGGCGCTGGCGGCGGCGGCGCTCGAGGAGGCCGCCCGGCTGCCCGCCGGCGCGTTCGTCAGCATCAACTTCTCGCCCGACACGCTGCTGGACGGCCACGCCAAGCAGGTCCTCAAGGCCGCCGGCCGCGAGATCGTCATCGAGATCACCGAGCACGCGCCCATCGACGACTACGCCGCGGTGCGCCGCGCCATGAAGAAGCTCACGGGATGCGTCCTGGCGGTCGACGACGCCGGCGCCGGCTACACCAGCCTCAACCACATCCTGGAGCTGCGACCGCGGTACGTGAAGCTCGACATCTCCCTGGTGCGCAACGTCGACTCCAACCCCGCGCGCCAGGCGATGGTGGCGGGCATGTGCCACTTCGCCCACCAGAGCCACACGATCCTGGTCGCTGAGGGGGTGGAGACCGACTTCGAGGCCGACACCCTGCGCCGGCTCGGCGTGGCGCTGGGCGAGGGCACACTCCTCGGCCAGGGCTTCCTCTTTGGGCGACCCGCGCCGATCGAATGATCTCGGCAACCCTTGTCGTTGCCGCCCGGGGTGCGTAACATCAGGTTCTCGTCGGGTTTCCGAACGGCAGTCTTCCCGGCGTGGGAAGGGGGGGCGTGCCCAGAACCCGCCGGTCCCCGCCCGCCGTCCCCGCACCCGCCAGCGCCACGGCGCTGAACGGACCCGACGCGCCGGAGCGCGAGGCCACGCCGCCCTCCCTCGACGCCTCGCCCGCTTCGAGCGTCCCGATCGACGCGCTCCTTGAACCACTCCTCCTGGCTCGCCCCACGAAGCAGGGCCGGCACACCGTCGACGCCGTCGTTCTCGGCGCCAACGGCGCGGCCCTGGAGTTCTTGGGCCTCCCGAGCGAGGAGCTCATCGGACGTTCTCTCAGCGCCGTTCGCGGCTTCGCTCAATCGGAGTGGCTGCGGGTTCTCTGGCGCACGGCCGACACCGGGCGTCCCGAGGTGCTCCACGGTGTCGCACTCTCGACCGACGCGCCCGCGTTCCTCCGGCGCTGCGACCTGCGCGCCACCCGGGTGGACGGCTCCCTGGCCCTCACCTGGCATGACGTGACACCGCTGCACGAGATGCGCGAGGAGTACCGCCGGCTCGTCGAGAACACCACCGACATCGTGGTCGAGTTGGCCCCCGACGGGCTCATCACCTGGGTGTCGCCGAACGCGACCTCGGAGCTCGGCTGGCGCGTGGAGGACGTCGTCGGCGAGTTCCTGGGCGGCGTGACCCACCCCGACTTCGTGGCGACCTACGAGCAGCGCGTGGCCGCGCTCGACACCCAGGGATACGGGGTGACCGAGGCGCAGCTGCGCGACGCCGAGGGAACGTACCACCACTTCGCCGTCGCGGTGCGCAACGTGTGCGACGAGGCCGGATCGGTGACCTCGAGGATCGCCAGCCTGCACAACATCGATCGCGAGGTCGTGACGCGCGAGTCGCTCCAGAACCAGTACCGACGGCTGGGCGACGCCCTCCAGGCCGAGCTGGACCCGCACATCATGTTGCGGGCGATCCGCGACGAGCCGGGCAACATCGTCGACTTCGAGATCACCGAAGTCAACTCCGCGGGCCTGGTCTACAACCGCGTCATCCGCGAGGGCTACGTCGGCTCGACCATCCGCGCTGAGCACCCCGCGCTGGCCCGATCGGCGATCTTCGACGCGTGGGTGCACACCATGGAGACCGGGGAGCCGCTGGTTCTCGACGACTTCGTCTACCACCCGGCCGACTCCGCCTTCGGCGGGCACTACGACATCCGCGCGGTGCGCGTGGGCGACGAGTTGAGTCACACCTGGCGCGACGTCACCACGCGCGTCGAGCTCACCGAGCAGTACCGCCTGCTCGCCGAGAACGCCTCGGACGTGGTCTTTCGCACCGACGTCAACTTTCAGTTGGAGTGGGTGTCGCCCTCGGTCCAGGACCTGCTCGGCCAACGGCCGGACCAGGTGATCGGCCACCCGGTCACCGAGTTCTTCCACCCCGACGACCTCGACGCCATACAGCGTCAGGTGTTCGAGAGCTCGCCCGGGCAACACGAGATGGGCGAGTTTCGCCTGCGCACCGGCGGCGGCGAGTACCGGTGGGTCTCGCTCTTCGCGCGATCGGTCCACGACGGGGGATCGGCGATCGGCTACGTCGGGAGCGTCCGCGACGCCCAGGCCACGCGCGAGAAGCGCGACGAGCTCGCCGCGTCCGAGGCCCGATACCGGCTGCTGGCCGAGAACGCCTCGGACGTGGTGGCGGTGGGCGACGGCGACGGCGTCCTGACCTGGGTGTCGGAGTCGGTGACCTCGCTGATGGGCTGGCCGCCGTCGGAGCTGGTGGGCCGACGCTTCGTCGAGCTCATTCACCCCGACGACGTCACGACGGTCGACGCCATCCAGCCCGCGTTGCGCCGGGGGTCGGTGGAGCGCTACGAGGCCCGGGTGCGCACGGCCACCGGCGGGTACCGCTGGGTCTCCTTCTCGGTGCACGACGTGGTCAACCCGCGCGACGACTCGGTGTCGCGGATCGCGTCGTGGCGCGACGCGCAGAGCGACGTGGAGAACCGCCAGGCCGTGGCGGAGTCCGAAACCCAGTACCGCCTCCTGGCCGAGAACGCCTCGGACGTGGTGGCGATGATCGACGCCGCGTCGCGCTTCGCCTGGGTGTCGCCGTCGGCCTACGAGGTGCTGGGCTGGAAGCCCGGGGAGATCGTCGGGCGTCCGGCGGACGACTTCATCGAGGCCGGCGACCTCGAGCGGGTCTTCGCCTCGCACCCCAGCATGGTGAGCGACGTGGCGCGCGTCTCCCAGCTGCGCTTCCGCCGCGCCGACGGCTCGTTCCTGTGGGTCTCGGCGAGGTCGGCGGCGCTGCCCGGCGACCGCCGGGGCACCGCCGGTCGGGTGGTGGCCTTCCGCGACGTCACCGCGGAGGTCACGGCCCGCGAGGCGCTGCTGGCCTCCGAGGCGCGCTACCGCACCCTGGCCGAGAACGTGTCCGACGTCGTCGTGCAGATCGACGCGGCGGGCGCCATCCAGTGGGTGTCACCGTCGCTGCAACGGGTCCTGGGCTGGCTGCCGGAGCAGTGGATCGGTCAGCGGGCGATGGACTTCGTCCACGAGGACGATCGCGAGCGGATCGAGCCTCGCCCGGCGCTCCTGCCCGGGGGTTCGCGCGGCGCGGTCGAGGTCCGCTACCGGGCCGCGGACGGGACCTACCACTGTGTGTCGAGCGAGGCGCATCGGATCCACGCCGCCGGCGACGACGCCGGCGAGTCCCGGGTCGTCGGCCTGCGCAGCATCGACGCCGAGGTCACCGCGCGCCAGTCCCTCGCCCAGACCGAGGAGCGTTACCGCCTGCTAGCCGAAAACGCCTCGGACGTCGTTCTCCAGACCGACCTCGACGGCACGATCGAGTGGATCTCACCGTCGGTGCAGCAGTTCCTGGGGTGGGCCTGGCGCGACCTCATCGGTCTGCGCACGATGGACTTCGTCTTCGCCGAGGATGCGCCCAAGGTCAGCGCCTTCCGAACCCTGGTGGGCATGGGCCAGAAGATCGACGACTACGAGATCCGGTGCCGCGCGGCCGACGGGGAGCTGCGCTGGGTGAGCGTGCGCGTGCGCCCGATGACCGACGACGCGGGCACCGTCACCGGGATCATCCTCTCGCTGCGCAACTGCCAGGCCGAGGTCCTGGCCCGCCGGGCGCTGACCACCCTGTCCCAGGGCAGCCGGGCCCTGACGCGCGCCGGCGACGAGCAGACCCTGCTGCAGCGCATGTGCCAGGTCGCGGTAGACGACGGCGGCTACCAGTTCGCGTGGTACGGGCGAAAGGTCAACGACGCGAGCTTCAGCGTCGAGAAGCTCGCCGCCAGCGAGGGCCACCACGAGTACTTAGACGCGGTGGACCTGACGTGGGGCGAGGGCCCCCTGGGCATGGGACCCACCGGGCGGGCGATCCGCCTCGACGAGACGGTCGTTGTGCGCGACATCCGCAGCGACGCGCGCTTCAGCCCCTGGCTCGATCTGGCGATGACCCACGGCTTTCGCGGTTCGATCTCCCTTCCCGTGCACGTGGACGGCGAGGTGGACGGGGCCTTCATGGTGTACGCGCGCGAGCCCGACGCGTTCGACGACGACACCATCGACCTCATGGAGAACCTCGCCGACGAGATCGGCTACGGCCTGCAGCGCTGCCGCGACCAGGGACGCCTGGCCAAGTCCCAGAGCGACCAGCTGATGCTCAGCCGCGCGGTCGAGCAGGCCGTCGAGTCGGTCCTCATCCTGGACGCGGACTTCCGGATCGTCTACGCCAACCCGTCGGCCACCCGCACCAGCGGCTACTCGCTGGAGGAGATCGTCGGCCAGAAGCCCGGCGACGTCTTCGGCACCGGCCTGTACCCCGAGGAGTTCTACGACGCACTGTGGGGTCAGCTCTACTCCGGTCAGTCCTGGCACGGGACGTTCCTCAACCGGCGCAAGAGCGGGGAGATCTACGAGGAGGACTCCACGGTCTCGCCGATCCACGACGCTGAGGGCGCCCTGGTGGCCTTCGTCGAGGTCAAGCACGACGTCACCGCCGAGCGCAAGCTGGAGAGCGACCTGACCCGCGTGCGCGGCGACCGCGACGCCGTGCTCGACGTCATGCGCGAGATCCGCCCGGCCAAGACCCTCGAGGCCACCGCCTGGATGTTCTGTGACGCCGCGACGCGCCTGGCCGACATCGACGTCGCGGCGATCCTGCTGCTCGAGCGCGACGGTCGGCTCCGCCCGGTGGCCATCAGCGGTTCCAACATCTTCGGCTCCAGCGAGCCCTTCTCCACCGACGCCCCGGAGGTGATGTCGATGGTCGCCCACGGGCCGATCGCCCTCACCATGGACCCCCAGCAGTGGAGGGCCAACCCCCACCTCCTTGCCGCCGCGCGCGGCGAGGGCATCATCGACCTCGTGCTGGCGCCGATCCGCTGGGAGGGACGCCTCATCGCGCTGCTGGTGGTCGGCACACGCAACCCCGACGTGGCCAAGGACTCCACGTCGCGCTTCGCGCACTTCGAGGAGCTCGGCGCCTACGCCGGCACGCTCTTCGGCGCGATGGCGGTCGATTACGAGCACCGCAACGCGGTGCGCGCCGAGGTGGACGCGGTGATCTCGGGCGGGCGGTTCCGTCCCCGCTTCCAGCCGCTGGTCAACCTGACCACCGGCGACGTGGTGGGCTTCGAGGCGCTGACCACCTTCGACGATCAGCACCCCCCGGGCGAGCGCTTCGCCGACGCCCACTACGTGGGGCGCGGACCCGAGCTGGAGGCGGCCTGCGCCGCGGCGGCCATCGAGGCGGCGCGCAACCTGGCCCCGGGGGTCTTCCTCTCCGTCAACTTCGCGCCGGCGACCATCCTGAGCGGACGGGCCGCCGCGGTGGTGCGCGAGAGCTCGCGCCAGATCGTCATCGAGATCACCGAGCACGCCCCCATCGACGACTACGCGCTGGTGCGCCAGGCGGTCGACGCCATCGGGGGGTGCCAGCTGGCCGTCGACGACGCCGGCGCGGGCTACACCAGCCTCAGCCACATCCTCGAGCTGCGCCCGGAGTACGTGAAGCTCGACATCTCGCTGGTGCGCGACATCGACCGCGACCCGGCGCGCCAGGCCATGGTCGCGGGCGTGTGCCACTTCGCCGAGCAGACCGGGACAATCATCGTGGCTGAGGGCGTGGAGACCCCCGCGGAGGCCGACACCCTGCGCGACCTGGGTGTCACGCTGGGCGAGGGCACCATGCTGGCCCAGGGCTACTACTTCGGTCGCCCGGCGCCGGCCGTCTGAGGATCAGCCCAAGTAGGACGCCTCGTCGGCCCAGGTGAAGGTCATCGGCGGCTGGCCGGCGACCGGCCGCTCGATGAGGTCGGCGAAGGAGGCCGAGGTGCCGTTGACCATCGCGAAGCCGGCGCCCATCTCGCAGGTCGCGCAGGTCAGCCCGACGCCCGGGTCGTAGCCGGGGTCGGCGCCCAGCAGCTCGTCGCGGTGGGCCCAGCAGCCGGCCGCCCCGGATGAGGTGCAGGCCACGTTGAAGGTCGCCGCGGCGCTGCCGGCCCAGCCGTCGTCGTACATCCAGACGTAGTCGGCCGCCAGCACCGAGAAGCCCCCGGCCCAGGCGCCGCCGAACGCCGGGGCTCCGGCCGCGTCGGCACCGATGGGGAAGCCGCCGGCGATCGAGGGGTCCGCGCGCGTCGCCGCGGCGCGCTGGGCGGCGGTGCTCAGCGCGGCGTTGAGCCCGAGGTACGCCGGCAGCCCCCGGGCGACGCGTTCGAGGTCGGCGACCACGAAGAGCTGCTGGGTGGTGGTCAACGCGTACCAGTTGGCGGGCAGCGCCATCGGCGCCACGCCCTCGGCGGCCCGCGCGTTGTTGATCGCCGCCAACACGAACTGGGTGCAGGCGGGGTCGTTGGTGAAGGTGGGCCACGCGCCGGCCGGTGTCAGGCAGGGATTCTCATAGGTGACCACGCCGTTGGCGAGCGTGGCCGTCCCGGCCACCAGGAAGTCCGGGGACGGCGCGACGTTCGCCGCCGGACGCAGGTCGACCGAGGGCGCGACAGAGGTCGGCGCCGACGGAGTGACGACGTGGTCGACGACTGACGCGACGGGCGGACGGGCCGCCACCGGCGGGACCGGCGCCACGGACGACGTCGGGGGGACGCGGCGCGCCGCAACCCGTGCCGGGTGACTCGAGCTCGGGGTCTGCGTCAGCGCGCGGACGACGGACGTGGTCGCCGCGGCGTGCGACGTCGCCAGAGATCTCGCTGGTCGCGAAGCTGAAGCCAACATCGACGTCATCACGGCGACGGCCAGGGTCACCGCAAAGACGGCGCCGATCAGGGCCGTCAGAGCGTCGCGCCGTGACGGCGAGGTCGGCCGCTGGCGCGTGATGGCGGCCGTGACGTCGCTGGTGGTTTGCCCTTGCGTTCGCATCGTGACCAGTGTCCAAAACGCAAATCACCAACGAGTCACGGTCCCAACAAGTTGCGCTCAACTCTGCGCCGAATCGATGCCTCCCCCGGGCCGGCCGACTTGGTCGAACACGCCGAGGAACCTCGCGAGTTCGGGCGTCCAGACCGGTGGCCCGATCGAGCTCTCGACTCGGGACGTGACCCACCACGCAAGGGCATGCTGGTGGGCCACCTCAGAAGAGCCTGAGACTGGCGCTCGCGTAAAGCGAGACGGAGTCATCATCTCACCGTTTTCGGCTTTTTCTTCATCTTGTTGCAGTTTTGCTCAAAGTTTGTGCGCCCGTTGTCCTCCCGTCGGCGCCGGCGCCTCGACGGCACCGACGCTCGCTCCGCGTCCGGACGTCGTCGCGCTAAGTGTGGCCCGTCCGCGCCGGACGCCAACGCTGTCGAGGACCCAGAGATGGTGCGCTAAGTTCCGGAAACCCGTTACTTCCCCGACGACAGGCCCCCGTGTCTACCCTCAACCGACCGTTCACGATTCGCCCATCGTGGCGTGCTCTCGCGGTTGCCCTGAGCGCCGTGGCCGCTCTCGGCCTCACGGTGACGACGACCCCCGCGGGGGGCCAGCCACCCTTTCCGATGGGCGTCCCACTCGCGGCCGAGCCGTCAGGTCTCGCTCCGCCCGGCGCGTCCGCGCTGCCCGGGTACCGTCTGCGCTACGTCACGGATTTCCCCGGCCGTCGCGTCCCCTCGGGCTGGGACGTCTTTACCGGCGTGCCCGGCGGCGACCCCGGCGGTCAGTTCGGCCGCGACCACGTTGTCGTCTCCGGCGGCCTCCTGCATCTCAACGCGTGGCGAGACCCGCGCTACTCCGGTCGCTGGGTGACCGGTGGGCTGTGCCACTGCGGGATGGCCTGGACCTACGGCGCGTTCTTCGTGCGTTCGCGCATCACCGGCGGTGGTGCCAACGAGGTGCAGCTGCTGTGGCCCGCCAACAACCAGTGGCCGCCCGAGATCGACTTCAACGAGAGCGGCGGCTCGGTGACCTCCACCTCGTCCAGCTTGCACTTCGGCTCGTCGACCGCCCTGGTGAAACACACCGTCAGGCTCGACATGGAAGCCTGGCACACGTGGGGCGTGGTGTGGTCGCCCACGGCCGTGACCTACGTCGTCGACGGGCAGGTCTGGGCCCGCGTGACGGCGGCGTCCCAGATTCCCCGAATCCCCCTGCGCCTCGACCTGGAGCAGCGCACGCTCTGCACGATCGGTCAGCAGTGCCCGAGGGCACCCGTTTCGATGCTCGTGGACTGGGTTTCTCTTTACAGTCCGCTCCGGGCGCGCTGACCAAGTCTAGGACAGCCCGCTCGCTCGGCCGAGTTGCGCGCCGCGGGCGCCAACGATGTCTCCACGGTGCGCCACGCCACGTGAAGTGACGTGGCGAGTCAAGGCTCGCGACGCCCCACGCAACGACCCGTGTGCGCCCACGACCCGGTGCGCGTGATCACGCCGGCATTAGCCCGGCGCGTCACGGTGCCGCGCCGCGAGCCCACGCGCGGCGGGTGATCGCGACCGATCTCTCGATCCTCCACGGGCGACGGTCGACGGAGAAGAATGTTGGGCGAAGAGTAACGTTTCACGTGTGATCAAGGGTTTCCGGGGCCTGAGCCGATTCCAGAGATCCTGCCGGGAGGCCTTCATCTTTGGACTGAAGAGCTGGTCAACCGCCAAGATGCGCGACGCCAACCCGCGCTTTGACGAGGTGTGGTCTGCGGCGTCCAGCGTCCCGGGCTGGTTCTACGAAGCCAACGCCGTCGCCATCTTCCAAGTCCTCACCGCGTTGCGCCCACGGCGCGTTGTGGAGATTGGCTCCTACATGGGAAAGAGCACCGTCTTCTTCGCGCGATCACTGGAGACGTTGGGCGACGACGGTCGGGTGACGGCGATCGACCCTCACTCCGGAGATCGCCAACAGCGCGAGAGCTTCGGGATGTCCGAAATCCCGACCTTCGACATGTTCCGCACCCACCTTCGGTTGGCGGGCGTGGAGCAACTGGTCGACCCCGTGACGACCTCATCAAGCGAGGCCGCGAAGGGATGGACGGAGCCCTTCCAGTTCCTGTTCGTGGACGGATGGCACAGCTACGACGCCGTCCTGGCCGACGGGCGCGACTGGGTTCCGAATCTGGATCCCAATGGTGTGGTGGTCTTTGACGACGCCCTGCATTACGGCGACGTACGTCGAGCGATCGCGGAGCTCGACCGAGAGGGCACCATCCATCTTTGGGGCCACTACTGGGGCCAGGCCTACGCGGGGCGAATTCCCACGCCACCGCCTTCGGTGAGATCAGTGCTCGCCGCGGGCCGGATCGAGCACTTCGCGAGAAGGCTCGAAAGAGCCCTGCCCGGCACGGTCGGGTGAGCACGAGCCCCCACCATCGCCACCGACTCGCGCAGACCACTGGCGGTGGATCCCCGCTCACAAGACACCTCCCCCTGCGCGTCAGGGGCGATGAACTCTCGGTAGCTGCCTCAGCGTGCCCGACTCCTGCACCGGCATGGTCTGAGACTGCGGTGCCGGGTACGGAGCAACGTTGACGCTGGACTCCGCGACTTCGGCGGGCGTGCAACCAAGCACCGAGAGCGCCTGAGCTCGGTAGGTGGACGTTGCCGGAAGGTGAAGCGGGGTCAGATTGGCGCGAGTCATGCGCAATGTTGCGGTGAGGTCGCCGACGGTTGAGCGGCGCCAGGCCGAGATCTCGTGAGAGCGGATTCCAAACCGAGCCTCCAGAAACCGGATCTGTGAGGTGTGATCGAACACGTCTGAGGACAGGTACCCGCCCCGGCTGAAGGGTGACACAACGAGCGTCGGAACCCGGAAGCCGAGGCCGATCGGCCCCGCCAGTCCCGCGGCGCTCGTGGGCAGCGGACTCCCGGTGACGTACTCCCCCGGCGTGCTCGCTGGCGCGACCGGCGGCGCGACGTGGTCGAAGAAGCCACCGTTCTCGTCGTAGCTGACGAAGAGAACCGTCCGCGCCCAGACCTTGGGGTTGGACACGAGCGTCGACAGGACGTGGCTCATCAACCACGCGCCGTACGCCGGCGGGGCCGGCGGGTGCTCGTCGTAGCCGTCCGGAGGAGTGATCCACGAGACCCGCGGCAACGCACCCGTTCGCACGTCGTGGACGAAGTCCGCCGGATACGTCGGCAGGAAGGCCTTCTTGTGGAGCGGCGACGACGCCCGTCGGTACGCCGCGAAGTACTGCAGGATGGCGTCGCCGAATCCCGACCCGGGCGCCGTGGACTGATACCCCTGGCCCGGGGCTGTGTAGCTCTTCCAGCTGATGCCGGAGTCCTCGAGCAGCTCCGGCACCGACGTCCATCGGGCGCCGAAGAGCACGTCCCGCGACGTGCTCGTCGTCAGAACCGGTCCCCCCCGAGTTCCCCCGGGATCGATGGTGCCGGAGATCGCCATCAGGCGATTCGGGTCCGTCGGCCCCATGACCGACGAGAAGTAGTGATCGCAGATGGTGAAGGCATCCGCCAAGGCGTAGTGGTACGGCAGATCCGCGCGCGTGTAGTAACCCATCGTGAGCAGCCCGGTGTTGGCGCCGTCGTTGGGCGCAGTGGTGTGAGTCGACACGAAGGCGTCCATCGCTCCGGCATCCCAGGACTGGTGCTGGGAGACCCACTCGTGGACGATGTCGTGGGTGCACTCTCCGAGGCCGGTGGTCGTGTCGAGATGAAACGGCAACAGACTGCCAAGAGGCTGTTGCGTAGTGTTGGCCGGATACGGCTGAGCGAAGGGGGTCAGCGAGCCGGCCGCGTGGTCGTCGAATCCCCGCACCCCCCGATACGAGCCGAAGTAGTGGTCAAAGGAACGGTTCTCCTGCATCAAGAAGACGACGTGGTCGATTGCTCCGAGATCAGAGCCTGCCGGGTGCACGGCGCGGGCCGCTGCAATCGACGGGAAATGCGTGCTGGGTGACAGCAGCACGTTGGCGCCGAGGGCCAGGCCGCCGCCCAGGAATTGGCGGCGGCCGATTCTCATCGCATCGAATGCGCCGCGACTCAGTGCTTGACCTTCATGCACCTTCGAGTCTTACAGACGTCGCAAGGCCACTGACCGGCGCCGCACTCACGCACGATCACCCCGTTCGCTTCGTCAACGGACACGACGTGACGTCGTTCGTCTGGGCCGTCATCGACGGTGGGTCGGACACCTGGCGTGAACCGCCGGACGTCAAAGTTGGATCAGACACCTCGAGCCGGACGCTCGATTACCCTTGGGAGGGCGGTCGTCCCGCCAGAAACCGCGGCAACCAGTCCCGAACCGACCCGCGGGATCAATACAGTTTCCAGGCGAGGCGTACGGAAGGCTGGTTTCATCATCGAAGAGTCCAAGCCCCGCAGAAGTTGGCGGCCCGGACGTCTGCTGAGAAACGCCGTCGCCCTGATGATCTCCTCGGTCGGCACCGCCGTCTTAGGAGTCGTCTTCTGGGGAGTGGCCACCCGGCTCGTGGCTCCGTCGAACATCGGCCGCGCGTCGGCCGAAATCGCCGCGATGTCCCTCCTGGCGAACGTGGCGCAGCTGGGATTGGCGTCGACCTACAAGCGCTTCATGCCGATCGCCGGCCGCAGATCGCGCACCTTTGTCGTCCGCGGATACGAGATGTGCGTAGCGGCCACGCTCGTCTTGTCGATCATCTACGTCGCGTGCGGTTTCGCCCGACGCTTCATCCCCTCAACGCTCCCCGATCACATCCTCTTCGTCATCGCGGTCGCGCTATGGGCAATCTTCCTCATGCAGGACGACGTCCTCATATCCTTGCGGGCCGCTCGCTGGGTTCCGGTCGAAAATGTGGTGTTCTCGCTGGCGAAGCTCGCGCTGCTGCCCATGCTGGTCGCCGTCAACGCCACGCGCGGTGTGTACCTGTCGTGGATGAGCCCGGTGGTCGTTGCGGTGTTCATCGTGAACTGGTACCTGTTCCGTAGGCTGATACCCGAACACTCGATGAAGCCGGTCTCGAGCGAGGTACTCCCGTCTCTCCGCGAGATCGCGCTGCTCGGCGTCGGCCAGTACGCGACGTCACTGCTCAGCATCCTCTCGACGTCGCTCATCACCCTCATCGTCATTGCCAAGCTGGGCGCGAGCGCTAGCGCGTACTACTACCTCCCGGCGGTCATCACGGCGGGCATCGGCCAATTGCTGTGGAACGTCGTGACGTCCTTTCTGGTCGAGGCGTCCACCGAACCCGAGGCCCTGCGCCATCACGTGAGGGTCACGGTCCGCGCCATGGCGGTCGTCCTGATTCCGGGGCTGGTGCTTGGAGAGATCCTCGCCCCCGAGATCCTGCGCGTCTTTGGCCCCGCCTACGCGAGCCACGGCACAACCCTCTTACGATTGCTGCTGCTGGCGCTGCTGGGCACCGCCGTCACCGACTTCTACTCCTCGCTCGCGTGGATCGACAAGCGTGTGTGGTGGATGGCGGCGCGCGAGTTCGTCAGCTTCGTCATCCTCATCGGAGTGCTGCTGGCGTGCATCGGGCACTTCGGCATCATCGCCGCCGGCATCGCCGCACTGGTGTCCTCCGGTACTCAGGCCCTCTTCTTCTTGCCCATCACGATCCGGCGATACCGGGCAATTGTCCGCGGGCCGTAGTCCGCCGCGTCAGATCGGCCACGAGATGTCGGGATTGATCCACACGCGTCGGTCGACCTCGGCCTCATCATCGCGCAGGTAGTTCCACTTGGGCTGAGGCGTCCGCCAGTCGCCGTACATGAGCTCGAGCTCGCGCTCGTAGTCGGCGTGACGAAGCCACGACCGGCCCAGAAACTCGAAGGGAGCCAGGTCTTGGTTGGGTATCTGGGATTCGATCTCCTCGAGGTGATCGGGATTCGGGTCGAACGCGAAGTAACGAAGCATTCCGTCCACCGGTTCGAACACGTAGAACTCGTAGTAGATGTAGTGCTTCCGGAAGTTGAGCCTGGTCACCTCGCCCTTGTTGTTCCGATACCGCGCGAGGGGCTTGAACCCCGCCCGGCGCAGAGCAGGAACCGCTTTCTCTAGCGTCGGGACGTCCTCCGGGAGTATCGCGAAGTCCGCGTCTCGGTCGTGGGCGATCACCTGGCCCTCGCGAACCGATCCCAGGAGCAGGCCCGCCCACACCCAGTACCGGCCCGCAATCTCCTCCTTGGCCAGGATGTCGTTCAGCAGGCGCAGGTCTCGCGCGATCACCGAAACGAACCATCGATTGGTCAGCCTCTCGTAGAAGGGCCCAACCAGGGGAAGTTTCTTGAGACGCCGCGACGTGATCTCGCGCAACCGGGGAATGAGATCTCGATCACTGATCACCTGCCGACTCCCTCCGCCGCGTCACTCCAAAGCTCGAACGGCCGTCGACGCTGGGATGACGTGAATGGAAACTCATGCTAGGTGGCCCGACCCGTCAACCGCGACTTCCCACGGACTTTGAGGCGGCCCGCCCGACTCCTCGGCTTCGGGCCTGGCGCGGCATCGTTGGCCGTGCGGTGTTCTCCACATTGTCGCGCGAGCGGTTAGCGTTTGCGTTACGACAATGCGTGCGAAGGGTGGTCCGAGGAGTCGGCGAAGGGCTTGCGCGCCGACGCCGCACAACGTGGCGGTGAGCAACCTCGGACGCTCGGCCCGTCACGGAGCGGACCCGTGGACTCCACGCCGCTAGACGCTCCGCCTGACGGCGAGCCCGCGAGACGGCGTCGGATTCACGCGCGCGGAACCACCGTGACCCGCCAGGAGCAGCGGGTTCGCGCGGGGCTCTCGGGGCTCTTGCTGGGCGCAGACCTCTCGAACATCGCCCTGACCATGGCCAACGTCCACGGTCCGGCTCGTTTCGTCCTGGGTTTGGCCCTCGGGCTCCTCGTCCCCGGTTGGTCACTGATCGGACTCCTCAAGCTCGGCGACGTCGCCCTGGAGGTGTCCCTCGCCATCGCCACGAGTCTGGCCCTGCTCCTGATCGGCGCCCAGGTGTTGGTCGCTCTCGGCGCGTGGCATCTGGGCGGGTTTGAGATCGGCGTCTGTCTCGCCTGCCTCCCGTCGCTGGCCTGGCAGTCCTGGCCCCCCGCGACCACGGCGAGGTCCGTCAAGTGACCACTCTCGTTGGTACTGCAGGGGCGTTGGCCTCCACGGCCGCGGTCTTCACGCCACTGCTAGCGAGCATCGCCCTTCTCGCCCTGCGAGCGTGGAGCGGTGCCGCCGCCTTCCCTCTGACTCGGCGAGTGTCTCAGCTCCTGGATGGAGTCATCGCGATTTCGGTGATCCTCTTCGTGGTCGTAATCGTTGTTCGCTTCCGGGCGCTGGGTTAGGGGTTGCGAACGGTGGTGTCGTCGAGGTTTCCGTCACCCGCTCGCCGCGACCTCTGGCCCTACGTCTCCTTGACCATCGCCCTGGCGGCGATCGCGCTCTGGGTGATTTCCATTCATCGAGCGCGTTTCCTGCACATGGGAGCACTCGGGCTCGTTAGTCTCGTAGGACCCTTCTACTTTGCGGGCCTCGCCCTCGTGATCGGCGGACTGGGCATCGAGATTCTGAGTCGCCGGCGCAGCGACACACGAGTCCTGCTGTTCGTGCTGCTGCTCATCCTCTTCCTCTTCGCGACGGCGTCAGCCATCGAACCGGTGGCGGCGCTCGGCGACTCCTGGTACCACGCCGGCATCGTTCAGTACATCCTGCAGCACGGCCATCCGCTCAATGGCTACGACGCTCGCTTCTCGTGGCCCGGCGGCTTCTCCCTGGGCGCGGTCTTCGTGTCGCTGACGGGCCAGGCCAACGCCATCGGGTTCCTGAGGTGGTTTCCCCTGTTCGTCGAGGTCCTCTACCTCTTCCCGGTGCTCTCCATCGCCCGATCCAGCGGGGTGAGCTGGAGGACCCGGTGGGTCGCGGTCGCCCTCTTCTACGCCACCGACTGGATCTACCAGGACTACTTCTCTCCCCAGGCTCTCAACTACTTCTTCTACCTCGTGGTCATCGCCGGCGTGCTGGCGTGCCTGCAGCCGCAACGCCGGCTCCGCATCGCCTGGGCGCAGGGCGCGCTCCAGGAGAGGATCCAAGGCGTCCGGTCGCGGCTCACCCGCCAGAGGCACTTCGACGAATTCGTGGTCGATCGGTCGACGACGGTCACGTTGACGGTCCTGGGAGCCGTCGCGCTGATCTGCCTCGCGTCGGCGATGAGCCACCAGCTGACGCCCTACGCGATCGTGTTGGCCCTCGCCGCGTGCCTGCTCACTCGACGCCTGGGATGGCCCGAGCTCGTGGTCTTCGCGACGCTCTTCGCGTTGGGCTGGCTCAGCCTCGGCGCCAGCGACTTCTGGGTGGGCCACCTGTCCACCATCTTCGGCTCGGTCGGGCAACTGGGCTCGACCCTGCACTCCAACGTCTCGGCGCGGGTCACGGGCAGCCGGTCTCACCGACTGATCGTCGACGCCCGGATTCTGATCACCGCCGCCCTGTACCTGCTGGCGGGCGTCGGCGTCCTGATTCGCCGTCCCCGCACCCGGACCCTCGAGGCCCTGGCCGCCACGCCGTTCCTGCTGCTGGCGGCGGGAAGCTACGGCGGCGAAGGCCTGCTGCGGGTGGCCCTGTTCGGCCTGCCGTTCACCTCCCTGCTGGCGGCGTCGGCCCTCATGAACGATCGCCAGCAAGGGGTGCGGTCGACGCGGCGGCGGGCCCGATCCGGTCGTCCGCGGCGACACGTCGTGCGCAACGCGATCGTGGTCGTCGTGCTGCTCGGGTTCTCCTTCGCAACGTTCGCGGTCCGGGGGGGCAACGACGCCTACGAATCGTTCTCCACCGGCGAGTTGGCGGCGGCGAACTACGTCTACGACCACCTCCAATCCGGTGAGACGATCGGCACGGTCATCTACTATCTGCCGCTCGGCCAGCGCGACATCGGCAGCGCCAACTACTTCTCGGCCGCCGCCGCGGGGGGTGTGCCCACCCTGCACTACGACGAGCGCCAGCTCCTACTGCACCGGCCGCCGTTCATCATCCTGAGCGCCTCGCAGGCGGCGTGGGGGACCATCGTCGAGGGGTACCCCAGCGGCTGGGAGTCGGGTCTGGAGACCTCCCTGCTGCAGCACGGGTACTACGTGGCCGCTCGCTGGCCGACCGCGACGGTGCTGCGTCCGGTCGCGGCGGGGGGCTGAGCCGCTCGCGGGTCGGACGGCCGCCACTCCTCCGGGCGGCTCAGGCACCCGACGCGCCGCGGTACGCCGAGTAGAGAACCACCTGGCGCAGCACGCGCGCCGAGAGATCCTCCAGCGGCCACGCCCGGAGTCGTCCGAAGATCGATGACGCCGCCTGGGCCAGGGGCGCCACGACCCCGCGGACGCCGGCGGCGCTGAGCAGCCGCGTGGCGAGTCGAACCGGCGCGGAGAGTCCCGCCAAGGGATCGATGTCGTCGCGCTGCTGGGGGTACTCGGCGACCAACCGGGCCCGCGCCGCGCCGCTCCGGCGACACTCGGCGACGAACTGGTTGAGGTCGCGCTGGTGGCGGTGCCACGCCAGGAGTTCTCGATCGAAGGTGGCCTCGAGCCCGGCGTCCCGGCAGCGCAGACCGAGCCGGGCGTCCTCGTGGTAGCGCAGGGCGGGCGGCCTCACCAGACCCACCTCCAGCGCGTCGCGGCGCCGCAGCGACAGGTTGCCCGCCCACAGGTGGGTGAGGATGGCCCGCGGGTCGGCCTCGTACATCCGGCACGTGTTCTCGTAGTCGCGGGCGTAGAGGAATGTCGCGCTCTGCCCGGGCCGCCGAGGACTGGGGACGCGCGTCGGCATGTAGCCCTGGACGAGTCGGCGAGCGTTGTCGGCGTGGCGCGACGCGTGACCGCTGATCAGGCCGTCGCCAGCGATCACGTCGTCGTCGAGGTAGACGACCACGTCGAATCGGGCCCGCTCGGTCCCGAGCTGTCGCGCGGAGCCCTCCCCGGCGTTCTCCTGGAAGACCGCCCGTATCCGCGGCTCTCGTTGGGCCCACTCCTGGAGCAACTCCAACGACCCGTCACGCGAGCCGTCGACGACCACCACGATCTCGCCGGTGCACGGATCGGCCAGCACGGGGGAGATCACCTCGCCCAGGGACCCGCAGCGGTTGTACGTCGGAATCACGACGCTCACCATCGGTGTCGAATCGTTCATCGAGACTCGTGACTTCCCTATCGCCGGTTCGTGGGATCTGAACTTCGTGGAGCGAGTCCAGAGCGACGACGCTGAACGTCGAGCCCGCCCCACCACGGTAGTCCGAGCACTCTCGGCGGCGGGGCTCGTTGGCGCGCGACCGGGGCTAGATGGCCGAGTACTCGGCGATCCAGTCAACCAGCAGCGAGACGGGCGCCGCCGGGCACTGCTGGTGGATCGCGCACTCGGCTCGCTGCTCCAAGTCGAGGCGCATCGTGACGCCGGGGATCTTGAACGGTTCGGTGATCGTGCCCCACACGTTGCCATCGACCGTGAAGATGATCGACTTGGCCGACCAGACGATCCCCCAGGTGTGCCACTGTCGCATGTTGATGAGAATGCGCTGCTGGACAATCTGATTGGCGGCGCTCCAGTGCAGCGTCCACGACGTGAACACGTTCGAGCCGCCCGACTCGTTGAAGTCGATCTCCGGGGGCCACGGGTGATTGACCGGCCAGAGAAGCATGACCTCATTGGGTCCGGCGCCGGTGTCGCGCGAGCGAACGAAGAAGGCGCCGTAGTGGTGCGTGAGGCCACACTGACACAGCCCCCCAGTGACCCAGCGGTTCTGGTAGGCCGGATCCTTCCACGTTTGCAGCTCCAGCATCGAGTGGGTCACCACGACGTGGGCCTCCCCGAACTGCCCGCCGGGGTCGCCGCCGGGGATCCCGGCGAAGACGTCCCAGCCGGGAGGCACCGTCGAACCCGTGAAGTCGTTGACGTAGTCCCGGGAGTAGCCCGGCAGGGCGAACGGTCCGGGGGGAGCCATGCCGGACGGCTCGGTGGCGCTCGGGATGCCGATGGGGTAGGCGATGCGTGGCACGGTCGTGGTCACCAGGCCGCTCGGCGTCACGGTGGGCCCGTTGATCAGCAGAACGACGACGGTGCCGACGGTGACGACCGCGGCGACAATCGTCACGATGGCGATGTGCCTGTTCCACGGATGTCGGGCTTCCGGTGGGCCCACGTCCCCGACGGCGCTGGAGTTGTTGGACATGGCAGATACGAGGCTACTGACGCGTGTGAGAGGACGAAGCGATGACGAATGCGCACGGATCGCCGGCCCAGTTCAAACGGCGCTTCCGGATCCGCCCTACCGGCGATGGCTTACAGGAGGGCGAGGCCGAGCCCGATCGACACGGCGTCGTTGTTGGTGCTGCTCAACGCGACAGCAGAGCCACGACCCGCCGCGGACCACCGGTCGACGCCGGGGTGAGGAGAGCCGCCACCGCGTTGCCGTTGTTCACCGGAGTGATCGAGATCCCTCTGACCCCCTGCGTCGCCAGCACGGTGGAGAGATACTCCTTCACCGCCTCGGCGCGCCGTGACGCCACCGACCAGGCGGCGCTGGACGTCGGAGACGCCTGGTCGCCGTACCCGACGAGGAGCACCCGCCTCTCTCCGCCGGATCGGATAGCCGTGACCAGTTGCGCGATCCGGGTCTCAAGACCCGGCGTGAGCGTCGACGACCGGGCAGCGAACGGACTGAGAACGAATGTGGACTGGGCCGACCGCTGGTACTCGGCGACCCAGTTGACCTGGAGCTCTTGGGGCGACGTGGGGCAGGCCCAGCCCAGCTGGCACCAGGTCTGCTGCTGGATGTCGAGCGTCATCGGCTGCTGGGGTATTGCCTCGGCGCGCGTGATCGAGCCCCACACCCGACCGTCGACCGTGTAGGTGATCGACGTCGCGCTCCAGACCACGCCCCAGGTGTGCCACTGGGTCACGTCGAGGTAGACCCAGTCGTGGATCTCCTTGTTGGCCGACGTGAAGTGCGCGGTGGCCATCGAGTAGTTCGTCAGGCCGTAGGTCTCGGAGAAGTCAATCTCGGGCGGCCAGCCCGAGCCCGCGGTGGGCCACAGCAGCTCGACCTGGGTGGGCCCCGGCCCGGTGAGTCGCGAACGCACGAAGTACGCGCCGTAGGTGTGGGCCACGCCGCACTGGCAGAGCCCCCCGGTGACCCACGCGTTGCCAAATGCCGGGTCGGGGAACGCGCTCAGCGTGAGCAGTCCGTCGCCCACTCGGACGTGCGTGGCCGCCCACTGCGCGCCCGGGTCGCTCCCGGGCTTGCCGATGAAGGCCTCCCAGCCCGCCGGCAGCGCGCCCGACGTGAAACTGGTGACGGAGCTCTGGTAGTAGCCGGGCAGCTCGTTGGGGCCGGGTGGGCCCAACCCGGACGGCTCGGCGCTGTTCGGCGTTCCGACCGGGAAGGCCAGGGGCGATGACGTCGCGGTCGCCGCGGGCGCCACCAGCGTCACCGAGCACAGCGCGGCCGCGATGGCGACGATGGCCCGGCGCCGCGGACGTGCGGGCACCCTCGCGCGACGCCTGTTCGAGTATCCCTGCGCCATCCTCCGCAAGGCTAACCACGCGCCAACGACCCCCGGAATCGCCATCGCTGAAGCGCTCGGGACCGCGAGCGGCCCCGGCGCCGCCGGATCAGCGGACCGTCTAGCGGGTGGGACTCGGGGCCTCCGAGGTGGACCGACGGCTCCTCACGTACGCCCACGGCCCCCACGCCATGCCGACGAGTTGCAGCCCCGCGGTCGAGGGGGGGTAGGTCGGGCGAAGGCTCGGGGATCGCTGGTCGCGGGGACGCCCCAGGTGAGCCACGCCGCGCGGCACGAGGCGCAGCATCGCGAGGGCCCGACCGGGCCGTTCGGCGACCAGCGCCGCGTACGCCGCCGTGAGCCCCACGCCGTAGCCGAAGACCTGACGGCGGAACTCTCGGGGCGTCGCGCGGTGGTGGTGCCGCACGAGCGCCGCCGGTTCGAACGCCACGACGCCACCGTTCAACACGACCCGGAGGAAGGCCGCGAGGTCCTCGCCGCCGCGCGCGCGTGTGCCCGTCCCGAGCGCCGGCTCGAACCCCCCGATGCCCGCCAACGCCGAGCGACGAAAGGCCATGTTGCAGCCAGCCCCGTAGCGCCCGGGCGCGTAGGGGAAGAGCGGATCGGCCGGGTCGGGTCGCGCGAGGCTCACCACGCTGCGCCGAAGGGTCTTGGAGAACCCGCCGTAGAACTCCTCGAACCACAGCTGCGCCGGCTCGTCCAGCGCCTCCGGACACACCAGGCCGCCCACCGCGCCGACCTCGGGGCTGAGGACCATCCGCATCGCCAGCGCCCGCACCCACCGCGGATCGACCACCACATCATCGTCCGTGAACGCCAGGATCTCGCCCGAGCTCTCGGCCACGCCCCGGTTGCGGGCGCCGGAGATGCCCGGGGTCGGCTCGTGGGCGATGCGCACCGCCCGGCCCGCCAGGAGGCGCGCAAGATCATCGCCCGAGGCGTCGGGCCGGTTGTCGACCACCACGACCTCGATCCTCGGGTAGTCCAAGCCCAGGAGCGAGTCCACGGTGCGCACCAGCCGGTCCGGTTCTCGAACGATTGTCGGCACCACCACCGACACCGCCGGCAGGTCCGCGTCGTTGACCGCGTTCCAGGCCAGGGGCTCGGCCCCCGCCGCCGATTCGATCAGGCGCTCCTGGTCGGCCGGCGTCAGCCCCGAGGGACCGGGCCGCGCCTCGATGACCCCCACCACCTGACCCTGGCGCCGGGCCTCGACCCACACGCGCCGACCGTCTCCGGGAGCGACCCGCCACCCCTCGTCGAGGTCGAGGTCAACGCCCAGCTGTCGAATCGGCGACCACGGCTCGCCGGCGGCGACGCCCGGGGTTGCGTCCGGGCCGGCGTCGTGGTCCGACGCGCGCGCCAGATCGGTCACCCCCGGCGCGGGTTCCAGTGGTCGGAGCCGGAAGATCCATCGCCCCCGCACCCATCCGGCCGCGGCGACGCCGGTGCCCGCGATCAGGACGCCGATCCGCCGCGCGGCGACGCTCGCCCCGTCGGGGGCACGCAGACTCTCGAGCAGCTCCGCCGGAATCGTGCGCGCGACGTGACGCCGCTCGGCGGCGAGACCGGAGGAGGCCCCGACCAGCGACGCGACCGCCGCCTTGGAGAGGCCCTCGGCCCAGCACCGGGACCGCACGTAGCGCCACGTGGCGCGCGTCGCCGGAACCCGGTGGTGCACGACCGCCGACCGGGCGAGAACGAAGCGGTCCTCCGGGTGGCGTCCGGCGTAGCGGATGCACAGCTCGGTCTCCTCGCAGCCCAACGGCACCCGGCCGACGCGTCCGATGCCCGACGTGAATCCCCCGACGGCCGCGAAGACCCCTCGCCGCAGCGCCATGGACGCCCCGATCGGGTTGCGGATCTCGGCGCCGTCGTCGGGCAGTCCCCGGTAACTGCAGCCGAGCACCCAGTAGAACGACTCCGGCAACCAGGCGAGCACTCCGGACTCCCAGTCCGGCTTGATCCAACCACCGACACCCGCCACCCGCGGGTCGTCGAAGGGCCGGATGAGTTCCGCGAGCCACTCCGCGTCCGCGTAGGCGTCGTCGTCCAGGAAGGCAATGACGTCCCCGGTGGACATCGCCACGCCGGTGTTGCGCGCCCCGGAGAGTCCCCGCTCGAACCGGTTCGCGACGACCTGCACTCCGGGGATCTCGAGCGCGGCTCGCTCGCGCAGCTCCTCGTTGTGATCCGTGACCAGCCAGATCTCGTCGGGCGCGCGGGTCTGTCGTTGGCAGGACGCAGCGGCGGCGAGCAGCGCGTCCCAGCGCTCGAGGGTGTAGGCGCAGACGACGATCGAGACGATCATCGAGTTCTAGACATCGACCGCCGCTTGGGGCCGGCCGGGCCGACCGCTGTCAGATGGAGCAGGCGCCAGGACAGCTCATCCCAGGACTCGGGCTTGGGGAACTGGAGCTCGGAGAGACGCAGTGCGTGCATCAGCGCCGACAGCAGCGACGCCGGGTGCCCGACGTCGGCCAGCAGCCCGCCGACGTAGCCGTGTCCCACCGGCGGGACGTCCGTGGGTGCCAGCACGACGGTCGCCACTCCGCAGCCCACCGCGATCGAGTACACCCGCGAGTCGAGACCCGGGTCGGCCAGCACCAGCGCGGATGACGCCGCGCAGAGCTCGCGCAGGCGGCTCTCGGAGAGCGTGCCGCCCTCGAGTCGCACCTTCTTGGTGTGGAAGCTGCTGGCGATCAGCTGACGCGGGACGTCGTCCTTGGACCGCATCAGCACCGTCAGCTCGTAGTCGTCGACCCACGACTCGGGAATCGCGTCGAAGGCGTCGAGCACCGTCGCCAGGGACCGCACGTCGTTGCGGGGCAGGAAGGCTGTGATGCGGTAGGGACCGGCGTGGTCCTGTCGACCCCGCAGCGACAGCGCGGGTTCCACATCCACGACCGGTCCGCGCCCGCGCAAGATCCCCTGCAGGGCCTGGGCGTCCTCGGGAGTCCCGGTCACGACACGATCGAACCCGGCGACGTCGCGCGCCAGGGAGGTCATGTCCACCGCGGCGCGATTCGGCAGACTGACCCACAGCGCCGTGGTCTCCGCGCCCACCGACATCGCGACGGTGGCCAGCTGGGGTATCCACGAGGTGTCGAGGCCCGGCCACATGAACGCCACGGCGAGGTCGAGCCCCGACGGCAGCCACTCGCGGAAGGCGCGCGCGCGCATGCGCGGCGCGCCCGGCGCCCGGTGGTGGATGACCCCGGAGAACTGGGAACGGCTGTGCGCCGCGGCCAGCGACGGCGCGCGGTTCAGCCCCGCCGCGTAGTGCGTCCCCAGGTCCACGTCCACGCACTCCACCCAGGCGACCCGCGCCAGGGAGCTGGTGACCTCGGCCACCATGAGCCCCGGCACCGTCAGCGCCGAGCTGGGTCCCGCCACGACGACCACCGGTCGCGCGGAGTCGACCGCGCCAACCAGCTCTTCGTCAGACCGAAGCGCCACGATGGCTCCTCGTTCGTTCGCGCAGGATGGTGACGAGGATCCGCCACCCGTCGCGCATGGCGCTGAGGTTGCTGTTGCCGTGGATCCGGTGCGACTCAAAGCACGGCACCTCCACGGTCTTCAGACCGGACCGGGCCACGCGGATGCCGATCAGGGTCTCGACCTCGAAGCCGTCGGAGTCGATCGGGATGCAGTCGAGGCGGTCGGCCCAAATGGCGAAGTAGCCGTAGGTCACGTCGGTCCACCGCGCCCCGAAGAGGAGCCGGATCAAGAAGCAGATTCCCCAGTCCCCGAGACGCCGGAACCTCGTGATGTCGGCCGAACCGCCCCCGGGGGCGAACCGGCTGCCCTTGGCGTAGTCGGCGCCCTCCAGCAGGGCGTCGCGGAACCGGGAGATCTCGCGCCCGTCCATCGACCCGTCGGCGTCGATCGCGATCACGATGTCGCCCTTGGCGGCCTCGAAGCCGGCCCGCAGGGCGGCGCCCTTGCCCCGGTGCGTCTCGTGGACGATCTTGACCTCGGGCCAGAGAAGCGTCGCGATCCGCTCGGTGTCGTCCTCGGAGTGGCCGTCGACGACGACGACCTGGTCGACCCACGCCGGGATCGTGTTCAGGACGTAGGGGAGGTTCCCCGCCTCATTGAGCGTGGGGATCACCACCGACACCGTGGGATTCCCGGACCGGGGCACCGGGGCTTCGCCAACGGCAGGGCCCCGCTTGGGATCCGCCGACCGCACTGAGTTTCTCCTCACCTGCCCTTGCCCCCTATATCCTTCCAAATCGCTTTCCCAGTGTCAACGGGTATCCACCCGTTGCCAGCAAATCTCGGTATAATTCCCCGTCCTCACGGCTCCCCGGCCGCTCCCGCGGTGCCCCGCGTTGGCGCAAGCCCAGGAAGTGACGAGGTTAGTTCGCCGTGTACTCCGCCACCCAGTCGACCTGCAGCGACTGCGGGGCGCTCGGGCAGGCCCAGTGCGAGGAGCACCACGTCTGCTGCTGAAGGTCTAGGGTCATCGCCTGGTTCGGGATGGCGCTGGCCGTCGAGACCGTTCCCCAGACCTTACCGTCCACCGTGTAGATCACCGACGTCGCGGTCCACACCACGCCCCAGGTGTGCCACTGGGTCAGGTCGACGGAGGTGGTGCGCTGGATCTGGCTGTTGTTCGACCCGTAGTGGACGGTCGCTGACTCGTTGTTGATGTGCCCGGCGGTCTCGTTGAAGTCGATCTCCGGTGGCCACACGCTGGCCGCGGGCCACAGCAGCATCACGGCGGTCGGTCCGTCGCCGGTGACCCTCGCCCGGACGAAGTAGGCCCCGTAGGTCTGGGCGTGACCGCACTGGCACAGGCCGCCGGTCACCCACTCGCCGCCGTACGCCGGGTCCTGCCAGGTGTTGAGCTGGAGCATCCCGCCGGACACGACGACGTGGGCGCGGCCGAACTGCGCCCCCGGGTCGCTGCCCGGGTTACCGGTGTACACGTTCCAGTCCGACGAGAGCGACGAGCCGGTGAAGTCGTTGACGTAGCTCTGGCCGTAGTTGGCCAGCGCGCCCGCCGTGGGAGGGGCCATGCCCGACGGCTCCGAGCTGTCGGGCACGCCGACCGGGTACGTCGTGGCCGCCGCGGTGGTCGTGGTGGTGGGCGGCCGCGTGGTCGTGGTCGGCGGGTCAGTGGTCGTGGTCAGCGGCGCGATGGTCGTGGTGGGGTTGGTCGTGGTGGAGCTGGGCGCGCCGGTCGTCGTGGTCGCCGGCACGGTGGTGGTCGCGGCCGGGGCGCGCGTGGTCGTGGTGCCCGGGATCGTCGACGACGCGCCGGCGAAGGTGGTGGTGGTCGACGGGTGGCGGTGGTGGAAGTCGCCGGCGTAGTAGGCGTTGAGCAGGGCCTGCGTGTTGGGGGTGAGCTGGACGGTGCCCGCGGCGCCCGCGGCGCCGGAGGCGTAGCCGGAAATCCCGATCGCCAACGCGCAGGTCAGGGAGCCGACGACGAACTTGGTGAGGCCGCGAGTCGCTCCGAGCCGGCGCCACTGACCTCGTGAGTAAATTCGCATGAAGCCAACGTCGCAAACCAGACTCAATCGACCGCCACGCGACTCTCAAATATCGGTCAAATGTGCGCGTCGGGACTTTGGTCCCGTCGCGAAGCCGGCGCGTGGCGTCACTACGCACGGCCACGTCTCCCGCAATGAGTGGTCGGTTCGCCGCGCCGCGCCGGAGCATCACCGCGATGACCCGCCACGCGGGTCAGCGGCGCGTCAGGGCTCTGAGAGAGCGGCCCACGCGTCCGCGACGACCTCGCGCAGGCTCGAGCGCTGGGGCGTCCAGCCGAGCAAGTCGTGAGCCAGGCTGCCCCCGGCCACCGCCTCGGCCGGGTCGCCGGGACGCCGATCGACCACGCGCGCGTCGAGGGCGCGACCGGTGACCTCGCGCACGGCCTCGACCACCTCGAGGTTCGACGACCCCGTGCCGGTGCCTAGGTTGATCGTCAGGCTCTCGTGCGTGCCCAAAGCATCGAGCGCCCGGACGTGGGCGTCGGCCAGGTCGCTCACGTGCACGTAGTCGCGCACGCAGGTGCCGTCGCGCGTCGGGTAGTCGCCGCCGAAGATCTCCAGGTGGCCGCGCCGTCCGCCCGCGACCTCCAGGGCGATGGGAATGAGGTGCGTCTCGGGGCGGTGCCGCTCGGGGTGGCGCGCCGTGGCGCCGGCGGCGTTGAAGTACCGCAGCGACGCCGACCGCAGGCGCCCGCGCGCCGCCAGCCAGCGCAGCCCGTCCTCGACCATCAGCTTGCTCTGCCCGTAGGGACTGTGCGGGGCGGTCGGGCGGTCCTCCTCGATGGGCATCTCGGTCTGGTTCCCGTAGACCGCGCAGGACGAGGAGAAGACCACGCGCTCGCAGCCCGCGTTGATCAGCGCCTCGAAGAGCCGAAAGCTTCCCGCGACGTTGTTGGCGAAGTAGCGCTCGGGCACGCGCATCGACTCGCTGGGCTCGATGCGCGCGGCGAAGTGGACGCACGCGTCGAGCGTCCCGAGCGCGCCGATCAGCGCCGGGTCGCCGCAGTCGCCCTCGACGAAGTCCGCCCGTTCGGGCACGTTCGCGACGTCGCCGGTTGACAGGTCGTCGAGCGCCACGACCCGCGCCCCGAGATCGAGCAGGTGCTCGGCGGTCGTCGAGCCGATGTAGCCGGCGGCGCCGGTGACCAGCACCCTCATCGGGCGCTCGCGCCCCGCGCGCGCGACGGCGCCGACGCCGGATTGCCCCACTCGCCCACGTGACCCCCTCGCGACTCACGACATGGTAGACCGGCCCCCCTCGCGCACCGGCGCCGCGGGCGTCGCGACGCGACTGGTATCGTCGGCACGGACGTCCTCGCAACCTCGTTGTCGGCCGACTACCTGATGAGTCGAGGAAGGTGGTAGCCCATGGTCAAGACGCCGGCCCCGCCGGGTGATGAGCTCACCGGCCAGTTGGCGCACGCGGTGGAGCACCACGAGTTCTTCCTCGTCTACCAACCGGCCATCGACCTGCAGACCGGCGCCTTCGCCGGCGTCGAAGCGCTCCTGCGGTGGCGCCACCCCGTGCGCGGTGTGCTCAGCCCCGACGACTTCTTGGACCAGCTCGCCGCCAGCGACCTGGTCACCGCGGTCGGTCGCTGGACGCTGGAGACGGCGTGCCGCCAGGGGGCGCTGTGGCACCGCAAGGGATACCGCTTCTCCGTCTCGGTCAACGTCGCCCCCCGCCAGTTCGCCCGCGCGGGCTTCGTCGACGACGTGGTGGACGCCCTCACCACCAGCCGGTTCAACCCGGCGTTGCTCGTCCTGGAGTTCGCCCAGCGGACCCTGCTCAAGGGGGATCGCGGCACGGGGTCCCGCGTCGCCCAGCTGGTCAACCTGGGCGTGCGGCTCTCGGTGGACGACTTCGACCTCGGCCGTTCGTCGCTCGAGGACCTCGCCAACCGGTCGGTGACGACGGTGAAGCTCAGTCGCGCGTCGGTGGCCGCGGTGGTCGACTCGAAGAAGGGCGCCACGCAGCTCCACGAACTGGTGGCCCTGGCGCGCGCCCGCGGCGTGCCGGTCATCGCGTCGGGCGTCGAGGACGCCGCGCAGCGCGAGCTGCTGACCAGTGAGCGAGTCGACCTGGGCCAGGGGTTCCTCTTCTCGCGCCCGTTCGAGGTCGTCGAGATCGATCAACTCCTCGAGGACTTCGCGCTCTTCTCCGGCAAGCCCCTCTGAGCGTGGCCAAGAAGAAGGCGGCGGCGAAGCGCGCGAAGTCGGCGGCGAAGCCCGTGCTCGCCGACGCGCGCCTCGAGGCGCGCGACGCGGTACGCCACTCCCAACGCCTGGCCAGCCAACTGCACCAGCTCCTCGCGGCGTCGATCACCGTCACCGCCCTGCGCGACGAGCCCCAAATCCTGGTCGCGGTCGCCGAGAGCGCCCGTGACGTGTTCGGCGCGCCGTCCCAGGTCACGTGGGAGTCGACCGCCACGCCGCTGCGCGCGCGAGCGCGCGGTGATGATCGCGCGACCACCGAACCGTTGGACCCGACGACCAACGAACTGCGCCCGGCGGGCGCGAACGGCGGCCTCACCCCCTGGCGCCAGGGCGACTGGCTCGTGGCGCCCGTGGTGGAGCAGCGCGACCGACCCTTCGGGGTCGTCGCGGTGCTGCGCGACGGGCGACCGGACTTCACCGAGGAGGACGCCGAGATCCTCACCCTGCTGGCGCAGCTGACGGCCAGCGCCCTGGCGGCCACCGAGCTCAACCGCACGATCGAGGCCAACGAGACCCGCCTGCGTCTGCTGGTCGAGACCGCCCCGGTGGGTCTCGTGGAGGTCGATCCCGACGGGACGGCGCGGTGGTGGAACGGCCCGGCGAGCCGTCTGCTGGCCTGGCCCGACGTGGCGACGGGCGACGCGGCGCCGGACTTCCCGGCCGAGGTGCGCGCGGAGCTGACCGAGCTCTGGGCCGAGGTGCGCGCGACCGGCGAGGCGAACGGCCGCGAGCTCGAGGACGTTCCGGTCGGCAACCGGCGGCGCCACTGGACCGTCACCGCCACCGCCCTGCCCGCGACCGGTGGCGCGTCGCCCGGCGTGCTCACGCTGATCGACGACGTCACCGACACCCGTCAGTTGCGCGCCGAAGTGCGCCACGCCCACACCATGGAGGTGCGCGGTCAGGTGGCCAGCCGTCTGGCGCACGACTTCAACAACCTGCTCACCCTGGTGTCGGGCTACGCGGAGATCCTCACCCAACAACTGCGCGGCGACGACCGGTCGCTCCAGATGGTCAAGGACATCCAGTCCACGGCGTCGCGGGCCTCGCTGCTCACGCGCCAGCTCCAGACCATCGGGCGCACCAAGACCGCCGAGCCGGTGCTGTTCGACCCGATCACGGTCATTGCGTCCAACGCCGAGGTGCTCGAGCGAATCATGGGTTCGGCCATCGACCTGGTGTGGGTGCTCGACCAGCGCGCCGGCGCGGTCAAGGTCGACGCCGACCAGTTCGAGCAGATGATCATCAACCTGGCCATCAACGCCCGCGACGCCATGCCGGCGGGGGGGCGACTGACCGTCACGGTGGATCGCTCCGAGCTCAGCGACGCTCGCGGCGCGGCGCTGGGCGTCGCGGCGGGCACCTACGTCCACGTGGCGGTCGCCGACAACGGCGTGGGCATGGACGAGGACACGCGACGGCGTTGCTTCGACCCGCTCTTCACGACCAAGGGGCCGTTCAAGGGCACCGGGATGGGTCTGGCGGCGGCCCAGCGTCTGGCGACCGCCAGCGGGGGCGCCATCGAGTGCACCTCGGCGCCGGAGCAGGGCGCGACCTTCGACGTGTACCTCCCGTTCGCCGGCGAAGCCTCGTCGGCGCCGGCCGCGCCGGTGACGGTCGAAACGCCGCGCGGTTCCGCGACGGTGCTACTGGTCGACGACGACGAGGGACTGCGCCGACTCATGGGTCAGGTCCTGTCGCGCAACGGCTACCACGTCGTCGAGGCCGACTCCGCCGAGCAGGCCGCGGCCCTCTTCGACGCGGTCGCCGACCAGGTGGACCTGCTGGTGAGCGACGTCGTCATGGGCGACATGTCCGGCCGAGACCTCTCGGCGCTCCTGCAGTCGCGCCGGCCTGGTCTCAAGGTGCTCCTGACCTCGGGGACCGCCGAGGCCAGCGTCGTGGACGGCCTGGGGCCGGGCCGGACGTCGTTCCTGGCCAAGCCGTTCAAGCCGAGCGGCCTGATCGACGCGGTGCACGAGCTGCTGGCGAGCGCCTAGGCCGAACCGGCCTCGGACTCGAAGCGGTAGCCCACGCCGCGCACCGTGGTGATCCAGCGCGGGTGGTCGGGGTCGACCTCGATCTTGGCGCGCAGCCGGCGCACGTGCTCGGTGACCGTCGCCTCGTTCTGCCACTCGCTGGAGGACTCCCACACCTGCTCGAGCAGCTGCTCGCGCGTGAAGACCTGGCGCGGCGAGTGGGCCAGGAAGGCCAGGAGCGCGAACTCCTTGCTGGTCAGGTCGATCAGGTCCCCCGCGACGCGCACCTCGTGGGTCGTCTCGTTGATCAGCAGGTCGCCGAAGCGCATGGTCGGCGCGTCGATCTCGTGCTGGGCCAGGTTGACCCCGGCGCGGCGCAGCACGGTCTCGACGCGCGCGGAGACTTCGCCGAGGCTGAAGGGCTTGACCACGTAGTCGTCGGCGCCGAGCTTGAGGCCGGCGATCCGCTCGGCCTCGAGGCCGCGGCCGGTGAGGAAGATGACGGGCACGTCGCTCATGAGGCGCAGCTCGCGCAGCACGTCACGGCCGTCCTCCTCGCCCAGCACGATGTCCAGCAGCACCAGGTCGGGCTCGACGGACGACGTCGCGCTGAGCGCCTCGGCGCCGTCGCGGGCCACGGCGACCTGGTAGCCCTCACCGGTCAGGTACGTCGCCAGCAGGTCGGTCATCTCGGAGTCGTCGTCGACCACCAGGATCTTGTTCACTACTGCCAAATCTAGGACAACCCCCGTGGTCCCAGGTGCCGAACCAGGAAGAACGGCCCCGCTCCTTACACTGGGGCGTCACGCCGCCGGCGCGCGACCCCGCGGCGTCGGGTCACCGCCCCCGAGGAGGTCCCGTGAGGAAGTCGGCCAGCGCCCTCGCCCTGCTCGGGCTCGCCGCGCTGCTCGCCGGTCCCGCCGGCGCCGCCTCGGCCGTGTGGTCCCCCGCGCGCCCGGTCCACCTGCCGTCGCGCGGCACCGCGGTCCCCCAGGGCTACCTGCCCGCGCTGGCCTGCCCGGCCGCGGGCAGCTGCGTGGCCGCGGGGGACTACGCGAACGGCACGACGAGCGTCTCGGGTCTGGTGGTGACCGAGAGCCACGGCGTCTGGCAGACCGGGCGCGCGATCGTCGCGCCACCCGACGCCGCGGCGGCGCCGGGCCTCACGCCCTACGCGGTGGCCTGCGGCGCGGTCGGCGACTGCACCGTTGTCGGCTCCTACGACGACGCCACCGGCGACGTCCAGGCCTTCGTCGACTCCGAGGTGAGCGGCGTGTGGCGCTCCGCCATCCGGGTCCCGCTGCCCCCTGATGCGCTGGGCTCCGGCCAGGTGGCCGGGCTGCGGGCGATCGCCTGTCCGTCGGTGACGCGCTGTGTGGCCGCCGGCTCCTACACGACCTCGAACGCCGTCGCGCCGGTCGAGGGCCTGGTGGTTACCGGTGCCGCCGGGGCGTGGAGCGCGCGAGAGATCGCCGCACCGGCCGGGGCCAACGCCGACCCGCTGCTGGTCCTGACCCAGGTGGCCTGCGCCTCGGGTGGCGCCTGCGTGGCGGCCGGCACCTACGTCGACGCCCAGAACGCCACGCACGCGCTCGTCGCCGACGCCGCGACCGCGTTGATCAGCGTGCTGGCCCCGCCGCCCAACGTCAGCGCCTACCCGACCGTGACGGTGGGTGCGCTGGCCTGCGCCCCCGCCGGTCCCTGCGAGCTGGCCGGCACCTACGAGACCGCCGGCGGCCAGCTGGAGGGCTACGTCAGCGCGTCACCCGGCGCGGTCGGGGCCCGCGCCACCGAGCTGGTGATGCCCGCCGGCGCGGCCGCCAGTCCCCGCGTCTTCTTCTACGGGTTCGCGGGGCTCGCCTGCCCCGGCGCCGGGGCCTGCGCCACCGGCGGCCAGTACCTCGACGGGCAGGGCCGCTACCAGGGCTTCCTGGCCAACGAGTTCGGCGGCGTCTGGCAGCCGGCCACCGCGCTGCGCCTGCCGGCCGGGGCCCAGCAGGCCGGCCGCAACGGCGGCGTGGTGGCGGTCACCTGCCCCGCCGCGGGCCAGTGCCGGGCCGGCGCCGCCTACCTCGACGCCGCGGGCCGCTACCAGGCGCTGGTGGCCGGCGAGCGCCACGACGCGTGGACGACGTCGACGACCCTGGCGCTGCCCGCCGGGGCCCGCACGGTGGGCGTCGACGGCGGTGTCTACGGCCTGGTGTGCCCCACGGCCAGCGCCTGCACGGCGACCGGCACCTACCTCGACCGGGCCGGGAACTACCAGGGCTTCTACGCGTCGCTGCGTTAGAGCGGGCGGAAGGGGCCGGGCACCGCGGCGACCTTGGGCACGCGCATACGCGCGATGACGCTGCCCGGCGAGGGGTGGCAGTACTGGGCGAGGCCCAGGTCGCCGGCCACCGAGAGGAACATGAACGCGTCCTCGGGCGTGAAGCCCCACTGGTCGACCAGCAGGCGTGCCGCCTCCTCGCAGGCGATCTTCAGCGCCTCGTCGACGTCGCCGGGCGAGGTGCCGTGGGTGTAGAACGCGTCGGCGGTCTCGGTGACCGGCCAGCGCGCGGGCATGGCGCGGCGCACGTCGACGCGGATCGTCGCCGTCCCCTCGATCTCGACGCCGGTGCCGGAGATCTCCCCGTCGCCCATCGACGCGTGCATGTCGCCGATGGCCAGCTGGGCGCCGGGCTGGAAGACCGGCAGGTGCACCGTGGCGCCGGGCCCGTGGACGCGGTCGTCCATGTTGCCCCCGTGGCGCCCGGCGTAGAACGTCGAGACGTCGCCGTCGGCCGGGGCGACCCCGATCACGCCGAGCATCGGGCGCGCGGGGAACGCCACGGTCTCGCCCGTGCGCACCACGCCGCCGGCCACGGTGAAGATTCGCGTGGTCGGCGCGACGACCTGGTCGATCAGCTGGCCCCAGCCCGGGATGCACATCGCCGCGCCGCGGACCCCGGGCGTCACCGCCAGCAGCGTCACCGAGAGGGCGTCGCCCGGCTCAGCCCCGCGCACGCCGATCGGCCCGGTGGCCGAGTTGACCCGGGTGAGGTCGATCCTCTCCACCGTGTCGGACTCGCTGGTGACCTGGCCGGTGAAGCAGTCCCACGTGTCGACCACCAGCGTCGTGCCGGGATCGACGACGATGACCGGCTCGGCCGCCGCGTTAAAGCTCCAGACGTGCTGGTCGCGTGACACTCTCGGCGTTACGTCCATGGCCCCTCCCGCTGCCTCACCCTAGAAGGCCCGCGCGCGGCGCGGCGCCAATGTTTCATCTGGGCGCCGCCTGGGGATTGCCCCCCTTTCACTTTCGGATTACCCGCGCTCCGTACGGTCGGGGGGTGGCTCACACGAACCCCCGATCCCTCCGGGGCCCCCGCGGGTGCGCCACACCACGCGCGAGGCCCGGCGTCCGACGGTGATCGAGACCGAGCCCCGCAACGTCGTGCTGGTCGTGGAGGACGAGGACAGCTACCTCGACGCGCTCAACGTCGGGCTCACCGTCGAGGGCTTCTCGGTGGTGGGTGCCGGCACGATCGCCCAGGCCCGCGAGCTGCTGGGCACATCCAAGCCCGACCTGATCCTGCTCGACGTGATGCTCCCGGACGGCTCGGGGATCGACTTCTGCCGCGAGCTCTACGACTCGACCCGGGTGCCGGTCATCATGGTGACCGCGCGCACCAGCGAGGTCGACGTCGTGCTGGGCCTGGAGATCGGCGCGGCCGACTACGTGACCAAGCCCTACCGGCTGCGCGAGCTGGTCGCGCGCATGCGCGCGGTGCTGCGCCGGCCGAACGCGCCGACCGACGCCGAGGTCGTCACCTTCGGCGAGCTGCGCGTGGACGTGGTGCGGCGCAGCGTGACGCGCCGCGGCCGCGACGTCGAGCTCAGCCGCAAGGAGTTCGACCTGCTGGCCCTCTTCGCCTCGCGCCTGGGCCAGGTGGTCACCCGCGAAGTGTGCCTGGACACCCTGTGGTGGGGCCTGGAGCTCTCCGACACGCGCACCCTGGACACGCACGTCAAGCGCCTGCGCCAGAAGATCGAGGAGGACCCCGCCCACCCCCGCCACCTGCTGACCATCCGGGGCGTCGGCTTCCGACTCGACCCGTAGCCTGGCCCGGTGCACCCCGACGACTCGGGGGGTGCGTTCACGACGCGCGCGGGCCGCCCGGCGCGCCGGATCACTCGGCGCGGTTCGCGGGCACGATGACCAGCGGGACCCGCGAGCGCTCGGCCATCTCCAGGCTGGTCGAGCCGAGCAGCAGTCCGGCGTGCGCGCCCTGGCCCCGCGACCCCACCACCACAAGGTCGGCGTTCACCGGGTCGCCGGCCGCGCGCAGCAGCACCGAGCAGGCGTCGCCGTCCTCGACGCGCCAGGCGACGCGCGCGACGTCCACGCCCGCCGCGCCGGCCAGCGCCACCAACTCGTCGGGGAGGTCGGGGTCGCGCGCCACGTGCTCGTAGCGCTCGCGCAGCCCGGCGGCGTGCACGAAGACCACCGCCGCGCCGGTCGCCGCGGCCAGCCCCAGGGCGAAGCGCGCCGCGGCCGCGGCGTCGGGCGAGTGGTCGTAGCCCACCGCGATCACCCGGACCATCACGGCACCTCCCTGTCCGCCTCGTCCTCGAGGGCCGCGCGCCGCTCGGCGTGCGCGCGGGCCACGTGCTCGGTTCCCGGTCCGCCGCTGGTGGGCGCCTCGCCGGCGTCGCCGGCGCCCAGCAGCGCGCCGAGCGTCGCCGCCACGCTGGCGCGCAGGGCGTCGAGGTCGTAGCCGCCCTCGAGGAAGAGGGCCAGGCGCCCGGGCGCCGGCGCGAAACCGGCCGCGGCGCGCGCCAGGCCGGCGAAGTCGCCGGCGGTCAGCGCCAGGTCGGCGATCGGGTCGGCCCGGTGGGCGTCGAAGCCGGCCGACACCAGCACCCAGTCGGGGGCGAAGTCGGCCACCGCGGGCGCGGCCACCTCGTCGAACGCCCGGCGCAGCACGTCGCCGGTGGCCCCGGCGGGCAGGGGCACGTTGAGCGTGCGGCCGCGCGCGCCCGGGCCGCCCACCTCGCGGGCCGACCCGCTGCCCGGAAACAGCGGCCACTGGTGCGTCGAGACGTACAGCACGTCCGGCTCGTCCCAGAAGATCTGCTGGGTGCCGTTGCCGTGGTGGACGTCCCAATCGAGCACCAGCACCCGCGCGCCGCGCGCCAGGAGCTCGGCGGCGGCCACCGCGACGTTGTTGAGGAGGCAGAACCCCATGGCCCGGTCGCGCAGCGCGTGGTGCCCCGGCGGGCGCGCGGCCACCAGACCCACGCCCGCGCCGCGCCGCGCCAGCTCCTCGATCACCGCGATCCCCGCACCGGCGGCGCGCTGGGCCAGGGTGAACGAGTCGTAGGTGGCGTAGGTGTCCTGGTCGAGGTCGCCGCCGCCCTCGTAGCAGAAGACGCCCAGCTCGTCGAGGTAGGCCTCGTCGTGGACCCGCGTCAACTGGGCGCGCGTGGCCGGCGCGACGTCGACCCGCACCAGGTCGTCGCCGAGGTGCAGGTCGCCCACCCCGGCCAGCGCCGCGGCGAGCCGGTCGGGCCGCTCGGGGTGCCCCGGATCGACGTGGCCCCGGTCGTTGAGCGCGGCGTTGAGGACGAGCGTCACGGGGCCGGCGCCCCCCGCGCCTCGGGCGCGATGGAGAAGCGCACGTAGGCCACCTCGTCGGCGAAGCTGCGGCGCACCGAGTACCCCGACGCGGCGAAGACGCCCAGCATGTCGCGGTTGTCGATCTGGGTCTCGGCCACGAAGGTGCCGATCCCGCGCGCCCACGCCGCGCCGGCCAGGCGCTCGAGCAGCTGGCTGCCGATGCCCTGGCGCTGGAGGGTGTCGGTCACCAGGAAGGCGACCTCGGCGCGGTCCGAGTCGGGGTAGCGGTCGTAGCGGCCCACGGCAACCAGCTCGTCGTCGCGCCAGACGACCAGGGCGAGTCGGTCCACGTAGTCGACCGTGGTGAGGTGCGTGACCTCGCCGGAGGAGAGCTCCGGGTGCCAGGAGAAGTAGCGGCGGTAGACCGAGGTGTCCGAGAGCCGGTGGTGGAAGGCGACCAGCGCGCCGGCGTCGTCGGGGCGGATCGGCCGCACGGTGAGGCGCAGGCCGGCGCGCGTCGTGAACGCACCCTCCAGGTCGACGGGGTAGACCCCGCGCGGGTGGGCGACGCGGGTCGCGGCCCCGCTGGTGACCGGTGCGTCGCCCACGAACCTCCCGACTCTCCCCCCCACTCTGGCGCGCGCCGCGCCGCGGGGGTCAGGGCGAAGGTCCCATCACCCGACGATCATCGCCGGGGCGGGGTCCTCCACGAAGCGCGCGACGTGGCCCAGCACGCGCGAGGCCAGGGCCCCGTCGATCATCCGGTGGTCGAAGGACATCGCGATCTCCATGGCCTGGCGCACCACGACCGCCCCGCCGACGACCCACGGCGCCGGGGCCACCTGGCCGATGGCCAGGATCATCCCGGTGCCGAGCGGCAGGATGGGCACCGCGGCGTCGACCCCGAAGGGCCCGACGTTGGTGATGGTGATCGTGGTGCCGATCATCTCGGCCGGCGTGGTGGCGTTGGTCCGGGCCTTGTCGACCAGCTCGTTGATCGCCGCGGCCATCCCCACCAGGTCGAGCCGGTCGGCGCCCTTGATATTGGGCACGGTCAGACCCTTGGGCGTGTCGGCGGCGATGCCCAGGTTGATCGTGCGCCGCACGATGACCTCCTGGGCCGCGGTGTCGAAGCTCGAGTTGACGCCCGGGTAGTGGCGCACGGCGTCGCACAGGGCCAGCGCGGTGATCGTCATGGGCGACAGGCGCAGGCCAGCCAGCTTGGGGTGGACCTTCAGCGACGCCAGCAGCTCCATCGTGCGCGTGGCGTCGACGCGCACCCACACCGCGGCGTGCGGTGCGGTGAAGGCGCTCTGGACCATCGACTCGGCCATCACGCGCAGGACGCCGCGCACGGGGATGCGCTCCTCGGCCGGTCCGTCGTCCCACGTCGCCAGCTCGCGTCCGGCGAAGCGGCTGGGGGTGGTGGGCGCGGCGATTGGCGCACCGGCGCGGGCGGCGGGCGACCCGGTCAGGGCCCGCTCCACGTCGTCGCGCGTGACCAGGCCGCCGGGGCCGGTGCCGATGAGGTTCGCGATGCTGAGCCCGTGCTGCTTGGCGTAGAGGCGCACCGGCGGCGTCGAGCGCGGG
>JBIOFE010000020.1:0-52481 GCA_044446745.1 Acidimicrobiales bacterium | reverse complement strand
TCTTCGTGCCCGCCGGCGCCGACGGGGACGCCGTGGTCGCGGCGGCGCGCGCCGCGCTGGTGGCCGCGCCGGGCGCGACGATGCTGGCCGCGGAGATCCGCGACCGCTACGTCGGCGGCGTCGAGCGGCTCCTCGCGGTGCCCGGGGTCGAGCTGGTCGCGCGCTCCGAGACACCGGGCGGCGCCGCCGGGGCGTCCGCCACGCTGGTCACGACCGACCTGGCCACGCTCACGGGGGCGCACCGGGCCGTGCTGGAGACCGAGTGCTTCGGCGCGGTGGCCGTCGTCGTGCGCTACGGGGACGCCGACGGGTTGGGCGCCGCGCTGGCGACCCTCGCGCCGGCGCTGACCTTCACGGTGCACGCGGAGGCCGACGACCCGATGGGCGCCGCGCTGATCGACGTCGGCCGGGGCCGGGCCGGACGGGTGATCGTGAACGGCTACCCGACGGGGGTGGGCGTGTCGTGGTCGATGCACCACGGGGGTCCGCTGCCCGCGGCGACCTCCTCGCTGCACACGTCGGTGGGCGCCAGCGCGATGCGCCGGTGGCTGCGCCCGGTCTGCTACCAGGCGACGCCCGACGCGTGGCTGCCGCCGGCGCTGCGCGAGGCGAATCCCTGGGGCGTGCCGCGCCGCGTCGACGGCGCCTACTGAGAGCAGCCGCGCGCCGTGACCTCGCAGAGCCCGACCACCGAGGCGCCGCGCACCAGCCAGAGGTGGTCGTAGCGATCGACCGTCGGGTCGCAGTGTGGCGGCACCAGCGCCACGCGCTCGCCCCGGGCGAGCGGGTGGCCCGCCCGGTAGGTGACCAGGCCGTGCTCGTCGCCGAAGAACTGGTACTCCCCGGCGCCGGCGGGCCACGCCACGCGCGGCGGACCGGCGTCGGTGGCCATCGACTTGAGGCCGGCGTCGACCGTGACGTAGCCGTCGTGGTTGGCCGAGATCACCGTCGTCTCCAGCGTGAGGCTCTGGTCGAAGCATCCCTCGGGGTCCTCGCCGAGCGCGTCGGCGTACTGGCGGTCCATGAAGACGTAGCTGCCCGGCTGGAGCTCGGTCAGGACGTCGAGCTCGATGTCCAGCAGCGACGTCCCGGTGCCGCCGCCGGTGACCACGGCCATCGGGAAGCCGGCGGCGACCATCGCATCGATGACCGCGCGGAGCCTCGACATGGCGTCGCGCGTCGCGTCGCGTCGCGCGTCGCGCCCGACGATGTGCTGGAGGTGGCCGCCGTAGCCCTGCACCCCGGCGAAGTCCAGCTGCGGTGACCGGCTCACGCGCTCGGCGACCGCCAGGGCGTGCGCGGGGTCGACGACGCCGGTGCGGCCGAGCCCCACGTCGACGTCACACACGACGCCGGCCGTCGCGTCCTCGGCGACGAGCGCGAGGGCCAGCTCGTCGACGCCGTCGGGGTGGTCGGCGACGACGAGCAGCCCGCAGCGCCTCGCCAGATCGGCCGCGCGGCGTGCGACGTCGCGGCCGACCAGGGGCGAGGTGACCAGGATCGACACCGGCCGGTCGTAGCCGTCGCCGGCCAGGCCCGCGACGATGGCCTCGGCCTCGCTCAGCTTCGCGCAGGCGAGGCCGACCGCTCCGGCCTCCAGTTGGCGGCGCGCCACGAAGGCTGACTTGTGCGATTTCACCTGGGGCCGCAGGGCGACGCCGGCGTCGCGCACCAGGCGCGCCATGCGCTCGACGTTGGCGTCGAGCAGGTCGACGTCCAGGACCAGGGCCGGCGTGGGGATCCGGCGCCGGGCGTCGGGCCACTCGTTGTGCGCGACGGCGTCGACGAACTCGTCGCGTCCCGCGGGGCCGGCCGCGCCGCGGGGCGCGCCCGCGCTCACCTCGGGGCGGGGGCGATCAGCGGCCAGGGGAACTCGCGCTCGGCCACGCGGGCCAGGTCGAGCAGTAGCTGGTCCTCGTGGTGGCGCCCGATGACCTGGAGCCCGATCGGGAGGCCGTCGAGGTCGCCCGAGGGAATGGACACCGCGGGGTTGCCGGCGAGGTTGGCCGGGAAGGTCAACGCGCCGTTGTTGGACAGGGCCCGGTTCAGTCCGTGGGTGGCGATGAGGTCAACGCCGTTGACCGTCGTGGCTATCGGGCCGGCCGCGTTGAAGGCGACGTCGGGGTTGGTCGCAGCGAAGATGACGTCGGTCTGTTCGAAGATGTCGGCCATCTTCTCGTTGAACAGGATCCGAAAGATCTCGGACGCCCCGACGGCCCGGAGCGAGTACCGCTCGGTGGCGAACTCCATGGCCAGCTGGACCTCGACGGTGAGGTCGTCGTGGCAGGCGGGGTAGAGGTCACCGAGCAACCCGGCCAGACCGCTCAGGTTGGCCAGCGCCCATTCGATCCCCCCGACGGGGAAGTCGACCACCACGTCGACGCGCGCCAGGCCCGCCGCGGCGATGAGCTCTTCGGCGCGCGCGGTGAGCAGCGCGGTCTGGCGATCGTCGACGATCGCCCCGCCCAGGTCGATGGCGATGACGGCTCGCTTGCCGCGCAGGTTGAACGAGTCCAGTCCGGCCTCCCAGCCCTCCACGCGCGGAAGGCTCAAGCCGTCGCGGGGGTCGAAGCCGTTGCACACGTCATACCAACGCGCCGTGTCGCGCACCGACCGGGTGAGACAGCCCACCACGACGGTGAGGGGCGGTTGCTGGGCGAAGGGTCCCTTGGGGATCCGCCCGAAGGTCGACTTGAGGCTGAACAGGCCGGTGAAGCCTGCGGGGATGCGTAGCGAACCGCCGCCGTCGCCCCCGGACGCCATCGGCACGAGCCCGCCGGCGACCGCCGCCGCCGAACCCCCCGAGGAGCCTCCCGGGGTGCGCGCGCGGTCCCAGGGATTGCGCGTCGTGCCGTGGAGCTTGGTGTTGGTGCAGTTGATGAAGCCGAACTCTGACGCGGTGGTCTGGCCGACCAGGACGGCGCCGGCGCCGCGCAGCCGGGCGACTTGGGTGGAGTCGAAGTCGGAGACCCGGTCCTTGAAGACCAGGGAGGCGAACGTGGCGGGCCACCCGGCGACCGCGTCGAGCTCCTTCACCCCGATCGGCACGCCGCCGAAGGGCCGCGAGACGTCGGCCGCGTCGGCGAGGGCGCGCGCCGCGTCGGCGTCCACCAGGCAGAAGGCGTTGAGGTCGGACGCCTCGATCGCGCGCAGCGAGGCGTCGACCGCCTCGCGGGGGCTCAGCGCGCCCGCGCGGTACGCGTCGACCAGGGAGCAGGCGTCGCCGGCCCACGCGTCGTTGGTCACAGTTCGAGAGACTACCTAGTCGGCGGCGCCGACCGGCGCGGCCAAGGCCTTGGGTTCGCCGTCGCGGATCAGCCACCGCCCGTGGTGGTGGCACCAGCCGAAGTGCGTCGGCCGCCCGCCCGGTGGCGTGACCATGACCTGGGTCGCGCCGACCTGGGGTGCCGGCGTGGACCCGCGCGGCGACGGCCAGTTCACGGCCACCGGCAGCTCGATCGAGATCCACGCCACCGTTCCCTCGGCGCACCGCTCGGTGAGGCGCGCGAAGTAGGCTGCCTGCGCCTCACGCGTGAGGTACGCCGCGAACCAAGTGTTCATGACCACCGTCGTCACCCTGGGCTCGCCGAAGTCCAGGGCCTCGTCGAGTCGCTCGAGGGCGTCGCCCGCGATGATCTTGACGGTCGGCCACGTGGGCCGGGCGCGGATGATCGCCTCCATTCGCTCGAACCGGCGCCGCTCCTCGGGCCACACGCACGCCTCCAACCATCGTTGATCATCGGGCTCGGCGAGGTCGAGTGGGTGCAGGTCGACGCCCGTACGCGAGACGATCGTCGGCAGGGCCCGGGAGCGGTCGATAGGCCCCACGTCCTCGCAGACGAGCGTGAGCGGATTGCCGTCGTCCACCGGGGCGACCGGGAACTGGTCGAGGTACAGGTTGACCCCGGCCGACGTTCCGACGTCGACGAGGTTGACGCGGCGCACGCCGGGCACGGCGTAGGGCAGCGCGGCCCGCAGAACGGCGGAGCGACCCGGCTCGTTGGTTTGGGTCGAGCGGTGCAGTTCGGCGCGCACGAGGTCGGCGTCGGTGCGCAGCACCGCCGTGACGACGTCCACCATCCGGGCGGTCGACGTGAGCCGGCCGTGTCGCACGTCCTCGTACAGCGGGCCGAGGACGGCGTGCCCCTCGAGTGCCAGCAGGTGCAGCGCGGCCAGCACCAGCATTGGATTGCGCTGCTCGGCGCGGACCTCGGCAAGGAGGCGCAGCGCGGTCTCGTCCTCCTGGAAGGCGTGGACCAATCCCGCGTAGAAGGGGAGGCGCGCCTGGTCCTCGGGCGTGAGCGCCCCGCCGTAGCGCTTTCGCGCGTCCGCGAGGTCCAGCTCCATCGCGCGAATCCTAGGGGGGTCGGTGATCCGCCGATGTCGACGCGCCGTTCCGCACGGTGCGTTGCGCAGTGGGTTCGGACGCGATGCGCACCCGTCGACGGAACTCTGTGACGCGTGCCCGGCCCCGCGCGCCCCGGTCAGCGCGGGCCTCGGTCGCGCTCGCCACCGGTCTCGCACTGACGTCCGTCGGCGCCGCGCAGGGACCGAACGCGGCGAGCGCGGCGAGCGCGGCGTGTCGGATTGACCAGCTCTCGCTGAGCGCGACGGGCAACAGCGGCCTCGGCCACGGCGGCGACACGGTCGTCCTGGCGAGCCGAGGGCGAGGGACCTGTTTCCTGCACGGCTACCCGCGCGTGGTCGGGGTCACATCCAACGGCGAGGCGGTGGCGGCCATCGACACCCGGCAGGGCTACCTAGGCGGTGTCGGCACCCCGTCGACACGCCTCCCGACCGTCGTACTGCGCTACGGCGCCGTCGCGTCGTTCACCGTGGAGAACCTGGACTTCCGAGCGAACGGATCGTCGAACTGCCCCCTCCTTCGGGCGTTGCGTCTCTCGCTGCCGGGCTCGAGCGTCACGCGGTCGCTGAGCGTGCGGCTCCTCGACTGCGCCACGCTCTACGTGCACCCGATAGTGCCGGGAGGCTCCGGCGTCCTGCGCTGACCGGCGACCCCGGGCTGGGGTCGGGCAGCGCCACGATCGCCGCCACGGGACCTCACGTGAAGTTTCGAAGAAGTAGTGGAGGTGCTGGGTAACGAGCCCAGGTCCATCGGTTCCTCAGTGAACATTCTCCGAGCGCAGCTGGCAGGTGATTGTCGGGACCGCCGCCGCTGTCAGCGCCTCTGGCGGTCCGTAGTCAACTGAATTGTCCCGGCGTGAGCGTTAACGGATCAGGCCGGTAAGTCCCGCATTATGACGCCCTATATCTGAACCGCGGGACCGGGTCCAGGAGGACGTTGCTACCTAAGCAGCAAGCGCAAGCTGAGGCTTGGCGTTTATTTTTGTTTCCGGCTCTTTAACGTGGCTCCGGAGACCACGGCTCGCTTCTTTCACCTCGACAACCAATGTCGAATCCATTCACCCCCGTGTCACGGCACGGTCACAATGACCGCCCCACCATGGTACCGGGTGCGCTGGCGCGGCGGCCGGGCGCCGACCGGGCTCAGGCGTACTTCTCGCGTTCGCGCGCGGCGCGGGCCATCTCCAGATCGGCGTCGCGCTTGGCCAGCGCCTGGCGCCGGTCGTGCTGCTTGCGCCCGCGCGCTAGGCCGACCTCGAGCTTGGCCCGGCCGTCCTTGAAGTAGAGCTTGAGGGGTATCAGGGTGAGCGGCTGGGTCGTCGTCTGGCCGCGCAGTCGCTCGACCTGGTGGCGGTGGGCGAGGAGCTTGCGCTTGCGGTCTGGGTCGTGACTGCCGAAGCCGACCGCGAAGACCCACGGCGGGATGTGACTGCCGTAGAGCCAGAGCTCGTCATCGTCGACGCGCACGTAGCCGTCACCGATCTGCGCGGTGCCCTGGCGCAGCGACTTGACCTCCGACCCGGTGAGCACGAGGCCGCACTCGATGGTTTCGAGGATCTCGTAGTCGTGGCGGGCGCGGCGATTGGTGGCGACCACGCGGTCGCCGGAGTCGCCGTCGCGCTTGGCCGCTCGCTGGCGTTGGGTTCGCTTGGCCCGAGCCACCGGTCCAGCGTAGTGACGGGCCCCGGCGAGTCCCGGGGGACTCATTAGGGTGGCGGCGTGTTGATCCTCACCGCGGCCCAACGCGACAGCGTCGTGGCCACGTGCGTGCGGGCGCTGCCCGATGAGGGCTGCGGACTGCTGCTCGGCGACGATGAGGGTGTCGTGTCCGACGTCGTGGCGAGTCCCAATGTCGCGGCGTCGGCCAAGCTCTTTGAGGTCGACCCGAAGGTCCTGCTGCGCGCCTTTCGCCGCGCCGACGACGAGGGCCGCCGCGTCATCGGCGTCTTCCACTCGCACACCCACACCGAGGCCTACCCCAGCCCCACCGACGTGACCCAGGCGCCCGACCCCTCGTGGCACTACGTGCTGGTCTCCCTGCGCGACGTGCCGACCGAGGTGCGCAGCTTCTCGATCGTCGAGGACGTCGTCACGGAGGAGCCGGTCGAAGTGCGCTGAGCCACGTCCTCGGTGCCCCGCGTCGGGCGGTGGACCCCGGGCACGAGCGGGCGGGTCGAACGCTAAATTTGACCCAGTAGGTCAGGAATTAGTCGAGGAGTCGGAGAGGCGTCATGTCGGTAGTGGTCCGTATCCCCACCGTGCTGCGCCCGGCGATGGGCGGCCAGGCGAGCGTCGCGGCCGAGGGCGCCACGATCGGCGAGCTGCTCGCCGCCTTGAGCGCGGCCTACCCGGCGGCCGCCGGCCAGCTGCTCGACGGTGACGGCGCGCTGCACCGGTTTCTCAACGTCTACCTGAACGACGACGACGTGCGCTACCTCGGCGGACTCGCCGCAGCGCTGGCCGACGGCGACGAGGTGACCCTGTTGCCGGCCGTCGCCGGGGGAGTGGCGTGACCCGCCTGGCCTCGGTGCTCGACCTGATCGGACGCACCCCCGTCATCGACATCAGCCAACTCTCGCCGCGACCCGACGTCGCCATCCTGGCCAAGCTCGAAGGGCGCAACCCGGCCGGCTCGGTGAAGGACCGCGTCGCCCTGGCCATGGTCGAGGCCGCCGAACGCGAGGGACGCCTGGTGCCGGGCCGCACGGACCAACGCCTCATCGAACCGTCGTCGGGCAACACCGGCATCGCCCTGGCGATGGTCTGTCGACTGCGGGGCTACCACCTCACCGTGGTCCTGCCCACCAACGTGTCGCCCGAGCGGCGCCAGCTCCTCCTCGCCTGGGGGGCGGCGATCATCGACTCGCCCGGCGCCGAGGGCTCCAACGGCGCGGTGCGTCTGGCGCGACGGCTGGCGGACGAGGACCCCGAGTGGGTCTTCCTCTACCAGTACGCCAATCCGGCCAATCCGGCCACCCACTACGCCACGACCGGTCCGGAGATCCTGGCCGACGTGCCCGAGATCACCCACTTCGTCGCCGGGTTGGGCACGTCGGGCACGCTGATGGGCGTCGGGCGATACCTCAAGGAACGCCGCCCCGGCGTCCAGGTCTGGGCGGTCGAGCCGCCGGCCGGCGAGCTGGTCGACGGGCTGCGCAGCCTGGAGGACGGCTACGTGCCGCCCATCTTCGTGGACAATCACGGCGCCGAGCTCCTGGACCGCAAAGTCGTGGTCCGGCCCCGGGAGTCGATCGAGTGGACGCGCCGGCTGATGGAGGTGGGCCTGTTCACGGGGATCTCCTCCGGCGCCGCCTTGGCCGGCGTGGCCAAGTGCGCGCTCAGCCTGCCCGAGGGCCGGGGCGCCACCATCGTCACGGTGGTGGCCGACGAGGGGTGGAAGTACCTGTCGACGGGGGCGTGGACCGACGACCTCGACGACGTCGTCGAACGCGCCCAGTCGATCATCTACTTCTAGTCCCCGGACGCGCCGAGCCGCTACCGTGGTCGGACCGAGGAGGACGAGTGACCACAGCGCGCGCCGACGGGCGCCGAGCCGACGAGGGCCGACCGCTCAGCTTCGAGCGTGACTTCACGGAGATGGCCGACGGGTCGGTACTGGTGACCGTGGGACGCACGCGGGTCCTGTGCACCGCTTCGGTCGAGGCGGACGTGCCGCGCTGGCTGCGCGGGTCGGGGCGCGGCTGGGTGACCGCCGAGTACTCGATGCTGCCCGGTTCGTCGCCCGAGCGGGTCGGCCGCGAAGCCGCGCGGGGCCGCCAGTCGGGCCGAACCCAGGAGATCCAGCGACTGATTGGCCGGTCCCTGCGCGCGGTGACCCGCCTGGACCTGATCCCCGACGTGCAGGTCACCGTCGACTGCGACGTGCTCCAGGCCGATGGGGGCACCCGCACTGCGTCGATTTGCGGCGGATTCGTCGCCCTGCACGACGCCCTGAGCCGACTGGTGGCGGCCGGCACGATCGACGAGCACGCGCTCAGCGACGTCGTGGCCGGCGTGTCGGTCGGGGTCGTCGACGGCCAGGCGTTGCTGGACCTGCCCTACGAGGAGGACGTGCGCGCCGAGACCGACATGAACGTCGTGATGACCGGCGACGGACGCTTCGTCGAGGTCCAGGGTACGGCCGAGCGCCAGGCGTTCTCGCGCGCCGAGCTGAACGCGCTGCTCGACCTGGCGACGACCGGCCTGCGCGCGATCCACGAGGCCCAGCGCGCCGTCCTGGCCACGGCGCCGCGGCCGCGCTCGCGGTGAGCGAGGTCGTCCTCGCGACGGCCAACCCCGTCAAGGCCGCCGAGATGACGGCCGTCCTGCGCGCGGCGGGCTTTAAAGTGCGCGCGCGGCCGGCGGACGTCGCCGAGGTTGAGGAAGACGCCGACACGCTCGAGGGCAACGCCCTCTTGAAGGCCCGAGCGATGGCCGCGGCCGTCGGGTTGCCGGCCGTGGCCGACGACACCGGGCTCTTCGTCGACGCCCTCAACGGTCGACCGGGCGTGCGCAGCGCGCGCTACGCCGGACCGCGCGCCGCGTACGCCGACAACGTGGCGCGGTTGCTCGGCGAACTCGCGGCGGTGCCGGCGCCGCGACGCGCGCACTTTCGCACGGTCGTGGCCCTGGCCCACCCCGACGGGTCGAGCCTCGTCGTCGAGGGTGTTCTGGCCGGTCAGGTCACCGAAACTCCGCGCGGCGGCGGGGGCTTCGGCTACGACTCGGTCTTCGAGGCCGACGAGACGCCCGGCCAAACCCTGGCCGAGCTGAGCCCGGAGGCGAAGAACCGCTTCTCGCACCGGGGCCGGGCGCTGGCCGCGCTGGCCGCCGCCCTCGCCGTCAGGTAGTTGTTCACCCGACGTTCACCTTTAGGGTGGGGTCGTGGGCGTCCGAGAGTTGCCGATGTTCCCCCTGGGCATGGTCGTCTTTCCCCACCAGGTCGTTGGACTCTGCGTCTTCGAGTCGCGTTACCAGCAGATGCTGCGCGACATCGAGGGAGAGCCGATCTTTGGGACCTGCCTCATCTCGCGGGGCTCGGAGGTCGGCGGGGGCGACGAGCGCACCTGGATCGGCACGGTGGTGCGGGTCATCGCCTCCCAAACCCTCGACGACGGCAAGACGGTGATGATGGTCGAGGGCACCGAGCGCGTCGAGGTCACCACGTGGCTGGACGACGCGCCGTACCCGCGGGCGCGGGTCAGCGCCTCCGAGGCCGACGGCGACGCCGTCGACTCGCAACTGCTGCGTTCGACCGAGTCCGCGGTGCGCGCGCTGCGCGCGCTGCAGAGCGAGGTCCTGGCGGACCAGTGCCTGCGCAGCAACTGTGACATGGACGCCGACCCCCAGGTGCGGACCTGGCAGTTGTGTTCGATGACCCCCATGCCGGTGCTCGACCAGTTCACGGTGCTGAGCCTGGCGCGGACCAACGAGCGACTGCGCATGGTCGGCGAGATCTGCTGCGAGCGCTACGGCGACTATCAGCGCCTGCTGGCGATGGGCTGACTAGCGCAGCGCGACGAGGTCGACGACGAAGATCAGTGTCTCGCCGGACGTGATCACGTCACCGGCGCCACGGTCCCCGTAGCCCAGGTGAGCGGGAATGACCAGCCGACGCCGTCCCCCCACGCGCATGCCGACCACTCCCTGGTCCCATCCGGCGATGACGTAGCCGGCGCCGAGCGGGAAGGTGAAGGTCTCGCCCCGGTTCCACGACGCGTCGAACTCCTGGCCGGTGGAGGCCGACACGCCGACGTAGTGAACGACCGCGGTGCGACCCGCGGTGGCCACGTCGCCCTCGCCGATGACGATCTCCTCGACGACCAGGTCGGTGGGCGCCGGGCCGACGTGAGGCTCAACGAGCGGTTTCTGGGTCACGGGCGAACCCCTCGCCGGTGGCGCGCCGTCGCGCCGACCACGGTCACGTTGCGGGCCTCGCGACCCTTGGGTCCGTGGGCCTCCTCGAAGGCGATCGTCTGACCCTGGGCGAGCGACTTGAACCCGTCGCCCTGGATGTTGGAGAAGTGGATGAAGAGGTCGTCGCCGCGGCCGTCGACGGCGAAGCCGTAGCCCTTGGCGTCGTTGAAGAAGCTCACCACGGCCTCGCCCGGTCGCCCGCCGGGGCGGGCCGCCGCGGTCGTCGCGCGCTCGCGGGGCGCGCGGCGCGGCTCGCGCTCGCGCGTCGCGGGACGCTCCCGGGTCACGCGGCTGCGCTCGGCGAACGCCGGGCGCCGCGCTGGCGTGGGGCTCAGCGGGATCGCCGCCGCGGCGTCGTCCACCGCGCCGAGGCGCTGGGCCGACGCGGTCTCGCGCGGCTCCACCGCCATAGGCAATCCCAACGTGCGCTGGAGCCGCTTGACCGCGGAGAGGGTGTCCTCGGTGACGAGGGAGATCACGACGCCCGACGCCCCGGCGCGCCCGGTGCGACCGGACCGGTGCAGGTAGTCCAGGGCTTGCGCCGGCGGGTCGTAGTGCACGACCACCGGCAGGCCCTCCATGTGGATGCCGCGCGCGGCGACGTCGGTCGCGACCAGGACGTCGGTGCGTCCGTCCTTGACCGCGCCCAGGGCGCGCTCGCGCTGGGCCTGGGAGCGGTCGCCGTGCAGGGCCACCGCGCTCACGCCGCGATCGTGGAGCTGGCGCACGAGGCGGTCCGCGCCGTGCTTGGTGCGCGAGAAGACGAGCGCGCGTCCGTGCTCGCCCACGACGTCGGCGACCACCTGGGGACGCTGGTCGCGCTCGACGCGCCAGAAGAAGTGGTCGACGTCGCTGGGGGAGTCCTCGCCGACGACGTCGTGGATCGCGGCGTTGGTGGTGAACTCGCGAATCAGCGACGCGACGTCGGGACCCATGGTCGCCGAAAACAGCATGACGTGGCGCCCCTCACCGGTCGCGCTGATGAGGCGGCGCACCGCGGGTAGGAAGCCCATGTCGGCCATGCGGTCGGCCTCGTCGACCACGACGGTGGTCACCGCGCCGAGGTCGAGGGCGCCCTGCTCGAGCATGTCCTCGAGGCGCCCGGGGCAGGCCACGACGACGTCCGCGCCGTGGTTGAGCGCCTTGCGCGCCACGGAGTAGGAGGTCCCGCCGTAGATGCAGATGATCCGGCGACCACGGTCGCTGGTCAGCTGGGCCAGCTCTTTTTGGACCTGCGCGGCGAGCTCACGGGTGGGCACCAGCACCAGGGCGTGGGGGCGCCGGGGCCGCGCCGGCTGCAGGCGGGCCACCAGCGGCAGGCCGAAGGCCAGGGTCTTGCCGGACCCCGTGGCGGCCTTGCCGACCACGTCGCGGCCGGCCAGGGCGTCGGGCAGGGCGGCCTCCTGGATGGGGAAGGCCTCGTGGATGCCGCGCGCGGCGAGGCGTTCGACCAGTCGTGCGGGCACGCCGAGGTCGGCGAAGGGTACGGACACTATGACTCCTACGAGTTGAGCTGAGCCCAACCCGGAGCGTGACGCTCGAATCGGTCTCCGTCGCGAGTCGCGACGAAACAGCGGTCTCCACGCTAGCAGGTCGCACGAGCACGTCGATCGACCCCCCGGTGCGGGCGGCGGGATTCGAACCCACACTCCGAAGAACTGGTACCTAAAACCAGCGCGTCTACCAATTCCGCCACGCCCGCCGAACCCTGGAGTCTAGGCGCCGGGGGCGGGAGATCACGGACGCGCACGGTAGATTGGTCGACATGATTACCTCCCGCACGTCCGACGGGCTCGGCACCCCCGACCTCAACCAGCGTCTCCTGCGCGAGCGCATCATCTTCCTGGGCTCGGTGGTGGACCAGGAGTCCGCCAACCGGATCTGCGCCGAGCTCCTGCTGCTGGAGGCCGAGGACCGCGACCGCGACATCAGCCTCTACATCAACTCGCCCGGGGGCTCGATCACCGACGGCCTGGCGATCTACGACACCATGCAGTATGTCAACTGCGACATCCGCACCATCTGCCTGGGCATGGCCGCCTCCATGGGGCAGTTCCTGCTGTGCGCGGGGACCCACGGCAAGCGCTTCTCGCTGCCCCACAGCCGGATCCTGATGCACCAGCCCTCCATGGGCGGCATGCAGGGCCAGGCGTCGGACATCGCGATCCAGGCCGAGCAGATCATCTTCCTGAAGCGGATCATCGCCGAGCGGATCTCCTTTCACACGGGCCAGGAGGTCGACCGCATCGACGCCGACTCCGACCGCGACCGCTGGTTCACCGCGCAGGAGGCCGTGGAGTACGGCTTCATCGACGCCGTCATCGACCGCTCGGCAGTCCGCCAAGAGGTCTAATGACCGACACGACCCCGGCGCGGGTGGAGCGACGCACGCTCGACCACGCGCCGGTCCGGGTCATGAGCGCGCGGGCGAATCTCCCCACGCGCCTGCGCAACCTGGCGTCGCGCCGCGAGTTGCTCTCGGGCTTGGTCAAGTCCGACATCAAGATCAAGTACAAGGGGTCGGTGCTCGGGCTGTTCTGGTCCATGCTCGCCCCGGCCTTCACCCTGGCCATCTACTACCTGGTCTTCTCGGTCGTCCTCAAGAACGGTTTTCCCAACTTCGTGATCTACCTCTTCTCGGGGTTGATCGTGTGGAACCTCTTCATGAACGCCGTGAGCGGGGCCACCGGCGTCATCGTCGATCGCGCCGGGTTGGTCAAGAAGGTCTCGTTCCCCCGGGAGATCCTGGCGTTGTCGAACGTCGGGGCCGCGGTCATCTACTTCCTCATCCAGCTGGTGGTCCTGGTGCTGCTGCTCGTGGTGTTCGGCCACGCACCGGCGTGGGGGTTCCTGTGGATCCTGCCGATCTCGTTCGCCGCGCTCTACCTGCTGACCGCCTCGGTCGCCATCGTGATGTCGGCGGTCACCGTCTACCTGCGCGACGTTCGCCACCTGATGGACGTGCTGCTGCAGCTCTGGTTCTGGCTGACCCCGGTGGTCTACTCCTACGAGCACTCGATCTCCGCCGCACTGCACCGCCACGGCATCGCCTGGATCTACTTCTTGAACCCGGTGACCCTGATCGTGCTCACGTTTCAGCGGATCTTCTACGTCAGCCAGACGGTGCGCTCGACCACCCTGACGCACGCGGTCATCAACGTCCTGCCCACCTGGCCGCTGTCCACGTACCTCTACCTGAATCTGGGGCTGCTCGCCGTCATGGTCGTCGTGTTCCTGGGCGCCGAATCGATCTTCGGTCGACTCGAGGGCAACTTCGAATCGGAGCTCTAGTGACCACCGTGATCGACGTGCGGGGCGTCTCCAAGCAGTTCAAGATCCACCACGAGCGCCACCAGTCCCTGAAGGAGCGCCTGCTGCACCCGCGCAGCGGGTCGACCGAGGTGTTCAACGCCCTCAGCGACGTGAGCTTCACTGTGGGCGACGGCGAGACGATCGGCATCCTGGGCCAGAACGGGTCGGGCAAGTCGACGCTGCTCAAGTGCATCTGCGGGGTCCTGCAGCCCACGTCGGGGGAGATCCGGCTCCGGGGCAACCTGGCGGCCCTGCTGGAGCTCGGCGCCGGCTTCCAGCACGAGCTGTCCGGGCGCGACAACGTCTATCTCTACGGCTCCATCCTCGGCTTCTCACGACGGATGGTCGACGCCATCTTCGACGACATCGTGGCCTTCAGCGAGCTCGACCAGTTCATCGACACCCAGGTGAAGTTCTACTCGAGCGGCATGTACGTCCGGCTGGCCTTCGCCGTCGCCGTCAACGTCGACCCGGACATCCTGGTGGTCGACGAGGTGCTCGCGGTGGGCGACGAGCGCTTCCAGGCCAAGTGCCTGGACCGCATCAACCACTTCCAGAGCGAGGGCCGGACCATCCTGCTGGTGACCCACAGCGCCGACACCGTGCGGGCGATCTGTGACAGCGCGATCGTCTTGGAGGGCGGCCGCCTCATCGCGAACGCCTCGGTGCCCGACGCGCTCCAGGTCTTTCGCGATCAACTGCTCGACGAGGCCACCGAGCGCGATCACGCCGAGAGTCCGCCCGGCATCAGCATTGACGCCGTCACCACGCCGTCGGGCTCCTTCGACGTCAAGAGTGGGGCGGGACTGCACTTCGACGTCGACATCACCGCCGAAGGGGCGGTGAGTGGCAACTTCGTGCTCGAGTTCTTCACCCGCGCCGGCGTCCTGGTCTCGCGCAGCGACGCCAAGGGCGCCCCGGTCAACCTGCGGCCCGGTCACAACCGGGTGGGCGTCGACCTGGCCGAGGTGCCGCTGCTCGACGGGGTCTACGACGTCAACGTGGGCGTGGTCGACCCGCTGGGCAACACGGTCTACGCCTGGCGCGAGCAGGCCGCCTCGATCCAAGTCCTCTACGACGGTCGCGAGGGCGGGATCGTCGAACTGGGCGCGGCCATCCGCCAGCTCTGATCAGTCCGCGCCGGCGCGCGGGCGGGGGTAGGCGCGCAGGGCGCCGAGCCGGCCGAGGCGGCCCACGTCGTAGGGGTGGGTGGCGCCGGCCAGGAGGCGTCGGTCCCCGCGCGAGTTGCCGTAGGCGAAGAGCTCGCGGGCCGCGGCGTCGCCCCGCGCGTCGATCCACTCGCGGACCCGGCGCAACTTCTCCTCACCGCGGCAGTTGAACCCCTCGTAGCCGCCGGTCAGTCGACCGTCGCCGTCGAGCGCCAGGCGCGTTCCGATGGCGCCGGCCGCGCCCAGCTGCTCGGCGACGACGCTGACGTAGAGCTGCGGGGAGGCCGACACGACGACGATCTCGTCGCCGCGCTCGCGGTGCCACGCGAGGCGCGCGACGACCTGCGCCCGGGGGTGCATCGCCAGGTGGCGCAGGCCGAACGTGCGCGACGCCGCGGCCACCGCGTCAAGGTCGCGCCCAGCCAGCAGGGCCCGAAAGAGCCGCTCCTTGGCCCGGTCGGCGCTCCGGCCGCTGCGCAGGGCCCCGACGAGGAGGGGCGCGGCCAGGCGCAGCGCCGCGGCGTAGGCGGCGCGGTCGCCGGCCAGGAAACGCAACCACCGAAAGACGCTGCCGCCGGCGGTCAGCGTCCCGTCGAGGTCGAAGGCGGCCACGGCCGGCGGTCGGTTCACCGGACCAGTTTCCCAGGCCCGGCGACCGGCGCGTGACGAATCCTAGAACTCCGATTGAAATTGACAGCATTCGGGGTCGCCCCGTTAGAGTGTGGTCGTTCAGTCGCCGGACTGACGAGCCGACAAGGAGTAAGGACATGGCAGTTCGCCTCGGAGACGTGGCCCCGGACTTCACCGCCGAGACCACGGAGGGACCAATCTCGTTCCACGAATGGCTGGGTGACGGCTGGGGCATCCTCTTCTCGCACCCCAAGGACTTCACGCCGGTGTGCACCACCGAGCTCGGCGCCTTCGCCGCCCGCAAGTCCGAATTCGACCAGCGCAACACCAAGATCATCGGACTGTCGGTCGATGACGTGACGAGCCACGAGAAGTGGAAGGGCGACATCGCCGAGACGCAGGGCTCGACGCTCAACTTCCCGCTGATCGGCGACGAGAACCGCACGGTGGCGGACCTCTACGACATGATCCACCCGAACGCCAGCGACACGATGACGGTGCGCAGCGTCTTCATCATCGGTCCGGACAAGAAGGTCAAGCTGACCCTGACCTACCCGGCGTCGACCGGGCGCAACATCGACGAGATCATCCGGGTGCTCGACTCGCTACAGCTGACCGCGGGCTACCAGGTCGCGACGCCGGTCAACTGGATCGACGGCGACGACGTCATCATCGTGACCGCGGTGAGCGACGAGGAGGCCCGGACCAAGTTCCCCAAGGGGTTCAAGTCCCTCAAGCCCTACCTGCGCGTGACGCCCCAGCCCAACCGCTAGTTCCCAACGGGTGGGCGCGGCCGCGCCGTCACGTCAAGCGGGCGGAGGCGCGAGGAGCGACGCGCGCAGCTCGCGCTTGAGGACCTTGCCCTGCGGGTTGCGCGGCAGCGGCCCGGCCCGGAAGAAGAGCTTCGTCGGCACCTCGTAGCGACCGAGGCGCTCGGCCACGTGGCGCATGATCTCCTCGGCCTCGATCGCGCGGCCCGAGCGCAGCACGACCACCGCGGCGACCTCCTCGCCGAGGAGCGGGTGGGGCAGGCCCACCACCGCGCAGTCCGCGACGTCGGGGTGCTCGAAGATCGCGGCCTCGACCATCACCGAGTAGACGTTCTCGCCCCCGCGGATGATCACGTCCTTGGCCCGGTCGACGATGTAGATGTATCCCTCGTCGTCGATCCGGGCGATGTCGCCGGTGTGCAACCAGCCCCGCGTGAAGGACTCGGCGGTGGCTTCGGGCTTGTGCCAGTAGCCCTTGACCACGTTGGGGCCCTTGACCCACAGCTCGCCGACGACGTCGGGCCCGCGGGGCCGATCCTCGGTGGGCTCCTCGCCGTCGAAGCCCTCGGGCACGACCGCCACCTCGCACACCGGCACGGGCGTGCCGCAGCTGGTCGGCCGCTCGACGTAGTCCGGGCCGTTGTTGAGCGCGATGCCCGCCGAGGTCTCGGTCAGGCCGTAGCCGTTGCCCGGCTGGGCGGCCGGGAAGGCGGCCCGGATGCGCCGCACCAGCTCGGGCGGCGCCGGCGCCCCGCCGTAGGAGACGCTGCGCACCGACGAGGTGTCGTAGGCTCCGAAGTTGGGGTGGTCCAGGACCTGCATCGCGATGGTCGGCACGCCGCCGAAGGAGGTGATCCGCTCGCGGGCGATCAGCTCGAGGGCTTGCCCGGCCTCGAAGTGGTGCGACATCACCAGCTTGCCGCCGGCCGCGGTGTTGACCACCATGACGGCCAGGCAACCGGTCGCGTGGAAGAGCGGGACGTTGAGGAGGAAGGAGTTGGGAAAGCTCTCGCCCGCCTCGTCGACGTTGCCGATGCCGAAGCGCAGGGTGGCCCGCTGGCCGATGAAGAACATGTTCATCATGTTGGTGATCGTGTTGCGGTGGGTGCCCACGGCGCCCTTCGGGTGCCCGGTGGTGCCCGAGGTGTAGAACATCGTGGCGCCGTCGTCGGCGCTCAGGTCGACCGCGGGTGGCGCGGCGTCCGCGCCGACGTCACCGAGGACGTGCGCGAAGTCCTCGACGCCCACGCGGTCGTGCGGCGCGCCGAGTCGCGCGGGTCGCCCGGGCTCTTCGGCCACCACGAGGAGGCGCGAGAGGTAGGCCAGCTCGTCGAGGTGGGGTCCCAGGCGCGACAGGCGTTCCTCGTCGACGACCGCCACGGTGGCCCCCGAATCGGACAGTCCGTAGGTGAGTTCCTCGCCGGTCCACCACGCGTTGAGCGGCACGACAACCGCGCCGGCCGTGACGGCACCCCAGAAGGCGATCACCCACTCGGGCAGGTTGCGCGCGGCGATGGCGACCCGGTCGCCCTTGGTCACCCCTCGCTCGACCAGCCGGTGGGCGAAGGTGGCCGCCGCGCGGTAGTGCTGGTCGAAGGTGAGACGCCGGCCCTCGTAGACCAGGAAGTCGCGTTGGCCGTGGGCCAGCGAGAGGTCGAGCACCTGGCGCAGGTGGGCCGGGGCGTGCTTCCAGACGGTCATCGCCACGCCGTTGACGGTCGTGCGCTCGGTCTCAAACACCTGACCCGGGGCGGTCATCTGGGCGGTGGCCTCGGAGATCGACAGGGGCACGCGGGGCGACGGCTAGGCGGAGGGGCTCGGCGGTGGAAAGAGCGTCTCGCGATAGTGGACGAGCTCGGCGATCGACTCCTTGATGTCGTCCAAGGACCGGTGCGCGGAGGACTTGGCCGGCAGCGCCTCGAGCACCTGGGGGTGCCACCGACGGGCCAACTCCTTGATCGTCGACACGTCGACGTTGCGGTAGTGGAAGAACTGCTCGAGGGCGGGCATGTACTCCTGTAGGAACCGGCGGTCCGTGCCGATCGAATTGCCGCACAGCGGGACCGAACGCTCTTCGCCGATGTGCTCTTTGAGGAACGTCAACGTCGCCCGCTCCGCGTCGGCCATGGTCACGGTGGAGCTCTTCACGGCCTCGACCAGTCCGGACTTGGTGTGCATCTCGGTCACGATGTCGGCCATCTCCGCGAGCTGCGCGGGGGACGCGTGGAGCACGAGATCGGGCCCCTCGGCGACGATGTTGAGGTGGTCGTCGGTCAAGACGGTGGCGATCTCGATGATGACGTGACGCGATGGCTCCAGCCCGGTCATTTCGAGGTCCAACCACGCGAGCACAGTGCGAGACTACTGAAACGTCACGGGGCCGGAGTTAGCCTCCCCCTATGGAGATCCTGGCCACGAAGCTGCATCCCGACGCCGTCGTGCCCAGCTACGCGCGCAACGGGGACGCGGGCTGCGACCTCGTGGCCGTCGAGGAGTGCACGCTGGCGCCCGGCGGTGGCCGGGCCCTGGTGTCCACCGGTTTGAGCGTGGCGATCCCCGCGGGCCACGGCGGATTCGTCCTGCCGCGCAGCGGCCTGGCGGCGCGCCACGGCGTGACGTGCGTCAACGCGCCGGGCCTGATCGATCCGGGGTACCGCGGCGAGGTGAAGGTCGCCCTGGTGAACCTCGACCCGCATCACGAGTACGTCGTGCACGCCGGCGACCGCATCGCCCAGTTGGTGGTCCTGCCGGTCGAGTCGGTGATCTTTCGCGTGGTCGCCGACCTGCCGAGCGCCGACCGTGGCGCCGGCGGATTCGGCAGCACCGGTCGGTAGCCGCGTCACGGGGGTTGTCGCGCCGAGGGGGTCGGCTAGAGTGGGGCTCGACGCGGACGTAGCTCAGTTGGTAGAGCGCGACCTTGCCAAGGTCGAGGTCGCCGGTTCGAGCCCGGTCGTCCGCTCCACGGGGGAGGGCTCGCCCTTCCCGACGCGGCGGCGTTCGGGCTCCCGCCACGGTGCCGAAACGTCGCCGCGGATGTGGTCGGAGGAGCGGCGGGGCCAACACGGGCGCGGCGCCTAGACCCGTTCACTGCGCGGGACACATCGTCTGTTGCACTGCACGATCAATGGTCCAGCCGGGGGGCGCTGAGAGCAGCCCGCGCCGCACGAGGTCGGCCACGAGGCCGGTCGTCATCTGGGGGCTCGCGGACCCCGCCGGAGCGCTGGCGCGATCGAGGATGGTGCCCGGCGGGCAACCGCGTTCCACCACGGCCGCGGCACTCAACGCGACCATGTGGACCTGGACGTTGAACTGGTGAAACGGGTCCAGCAGGTCCGGTCGCACGAGCGTGCTGCCCAGCGTCATCGCCACGACGACGGCGCCCGCGGCGCTCACCCGTCCCCACGGCGAGGGTCGCCCGCGGTGGCGTTGGTCCCGCGCCAGGGCCGCCGCCAGCGGCAACGTCGCCACGAGGAAGGGAATGTCAACCTGGGCGAGGTAGCGGTTGTAGGAACTCAGCGTTGGGTCGACCAGTCCGGCGCGCGTCAGCGTGATCGAGCCGATCACCGCCGCGCACGACACGAGTCCGCCGGCGAGTAGGCAACCCGGCAACCCCGACACCAGCCCTCGCCGGCGGGCCACGAAGACGACGCCGGCCACGACCGCGAGCACGCCGACGCCCGCCACGGGTTGGGCGCCCACCGGCACGCCCGTCAGGCCCCCGAGCGAGCGCAGCAGGAGATTGGCCGCCAGGCGCAGCTGCGCGCCTCGCGATCCCGGCCACGACGGGCCGTGCGACACCAGCGTGAACCCGGCGGCGAACAGGACGGCGGGCGCCGCGGCGAGGATTCGCCACCGCTGAGCGCGCAGCGCCATTACCGTGACGACTCCGGGCACCACGGCCAGCGCGGTGGCGCTGTCCCAGCCCACGGCCGCCAGGAGCAACGCACCCACCGCCCACGTGCGAGCGCGCCCCGGGCCACCGCGCACGATGAGACCCACCGCCGCGAGACTGCAGGCGAAGGCGAAGTTGCCCGCGGCCTGGGGAGCGAAGCTGCTGTTCTGGATCGCCGCGGGCAGGTACGTGACGAGTCCGCCGACGGAGAGCGCGGTCAGGTCGCCCACGCCGCCGGCCACGGCCACGAAGGCGAACGCCAGCTGCAGCGCGACGAGCGAGCCGAGGAGCACCAGGTCGACGAAGAGGTGCCCCCGGACGCCCAGGCCCACGACCTGAAAGCGGTAGAGCAGGTACTGGAAGGTCCAGAGGTGCCCGTTGAAGTTCAGCAGCAGTCCGTGCCACACCGACCCGTAGAGCTCCTGGCCGATCAGGCTCCATTCGTCGTAGAAGAACCACGTCCCGCGCAGGGCCGTGACTCCGGCGATGGAGAACAGGGCCGGAATCGCGACCCACGCTGCGACGCGCCACCGCGACGACGCGCGGGGCGAGGCGAGGGACGGGGCGTGGGACGGGACGTTCGGCGGGCGTGGCGACGTTACCTGCTTGCCTTCGCCGCTCCGGTGCACGAAATCCCCTGTCTAGGCCATCGGAACCGTACCGGAGGATGGCACCCGTCCACGACGGGTGAGCCGTGTCATCGATCTAGTGTCGACCGGCGGGGGCCGCCGGAACCGGCGCGTCGCCGGCGCTACGACGGGTCGCCGCCCAGCGGACCGTGCTCGGCCTCGTAGGTCTGGAGCGTCTGGAGATAGCCGTCGATGTCGCTGTTCGTGGTGCCGGTCGCCCGGTCGGTCTTGAGTAAGTAGAAGGCCAGTCCCAGCTGGCGCAGTACGCCGTCGGCCGCCTTCTTGGCCTGCATTTCGTCAACCTTGGCCTGGCCCTTCTGGGCCGCCTCCTTGGCCGCGGCCGCGGCCGCCGACGCCTGTTCCTTGACCTTGTCCATCAGTCCCATGAGGTGCCTCCAACGGTCTCGTCCCCCACGGACGAGGGTACCCGTTCGATTACCGAGGTGCACCGGGCCGAGTGTCACTAACGCCCGAGAGCTCGTCGACGGCGCGGCGCCGACCGTGCGTAGGCTGCCTGGCGGAGGTCGACATGATTCACCCCGCGCTCGAGCCGTACGTGCGAGAGGCCCAGGAGCACCCCCGGGCCCACCCGGCGACGATCTCCACCGCCGAGCGGCGCGAGGTCTACCGGGCCCGGGCGGCCGCGCTGCGGGGCACCCCCGAGCCGGTGGCGTCGACGACGGACCTGGTGCTGGCCCTCACCGGGCGCACGCTCGCGGCCCGCCTCTACGAGCCCTTCGGCGACGAGAACCGCGCCCTGGTGCTCTACTTCCACGGGGGGTCCTTCGTCGAGGGCGACCTGGACACCCACGACGCCCTCTGTCGGCGCCTGGCCGCCGACATCCGCGCGCGGTTCCTCGCCGTCGACTACCGGTTGGCCCCCGAACACCCCTTCCCGGCGGCGGTCGACGACGCCGTGGACGTGGTGCGCCACGTGGCCGCGCACCGCGGCGAGTTCGCCGACCCTGCGGTGCGGCTGATCCTGATGGGCGACTCGTCGGGCGCCACGCTCATGACCGTCGCCGCCGCGCTCACGCGCGCCGAGGCGCTGGGCGTCGCCGCGCAGGTGCTGATCTACCCGACACTCGGGCCGGGCGTGCTGACCGACTCGTCACACACCTACGCCCGGGGCTACTTCCTCGACGTGGACCACCTGCGCTTCGACTACGGGCAGTACTTGGCCGGCGCCGAGCACACCGATCCGCGCGTGTCGCCCCTCATGGCCCCCGACCTGACCGGGTCGCCGCCGGCGGTCATGGTGTTGGCCGAATGCGACCCCCTGCGAGACGAGGGCCTCGCCTACGCCGGCCTGCTCGAGCACTTCGGCGTGCCGGTGGAGCTGCTCGAGGCGCCGGGGATGCCCCACGGCTTCCTGCGCATGGGGGGCCTCGTGCCCGAGGCGCTCGAGGTCGTCGACGACCTGGCCGCCCACCTGCACCGATTGGTGGGAGCCGCCGCGTGAACGTCCTGTTCGTGACCCTCGACCAGTTCCGGGGCGACAGCTACGGGGCGGCGGGGCACCCCCTGGTGACCACACCGACCCTGGACCGCATTGCGCGCGAGGGCGTGCGCCTGGCGCGCCATTTCTCCCAGGCGGCGCCGTGCGCGCCGGGGCGCGCCGCGCTCTACACCGGGATGTACCAGATGAACAACCGGGTCGTGGCCAACGGCACGCCGTTGGCGGACGGCGTGGACAACCTGGCGCGCGTGGCGCGCCGGGCGGGCTTTGACCCGACGCTCTTCGGCTACACCGACCAGGGCGTCGACCCGCGTGGGGCGACCGGCGACGACGACCCCCGCCTCGACTACTACGACGGGATCCTGCCCGGGTTCTCGGTGGGGCTCTTTCTGCCCCGGAGCCAGGCGGGTTGGATCCAGTACCTGCGGGCCAAGGGCTACGACGTGCCGAGTGGCTGGAAGCTCTCGCTGCTCGGAGAGCCGGACCGGCCGGCCGAGGACTCGCTGAGCGGATTCCTCACCACCCGCTTCGTCGAGTGGCTGGGCCACCAGGACAGCGGGTGGTTCGCGCACCTGAGCTACCTGCGTCCGCACCCGCCCTACGGGGCCGCGGGGGAGTACGCCCACCTCTACGACCCCGCCGACGTCGAGGCGCCGATCACGCCGGTGGACGCCGACCATCGCCACCCGCTCCACGAGTTCGCGCTGTCGTTTCCCGCGAGCGCGGCGCCGACCGACCCCGGCGCGATGCGTCGGTTGATGGCGCAGTACTACGGCATGATCAGCGAAGTCGACGCCCAGCTCGGGCGGGCCGTCGCGGCGATCGAGTCGCGCGGCGAGTGGGACGAGACGATCGTGATCGTGACGTCGGACCACGGCGAGCAGCTGGGCGACCACGGGTTGCTGGAGAAGCTCGGCTACTTCCCCCAGAGCTACCACATCCTCGGGCTGTGGCGAGACCCGCGACGCGCCGACCCGGGTGCCACGGTCCACGCCTTCACCGAGAACGTGGACCTCCTGCCCACGCTGTCGGCGGCCCTGGGTCTGGACACGTCGGCCCAGTGCGACGGGCAGTCGCTGGTTCCCCTCCTCGACGGCGTCGCGCCCCTCTGGCGCACCTCGGCGCACTACGAGTGGGACTACCGCAGCGGCGTGGTTCGCTCCCTACCCCCACAGCGCGAGGTCGACTGGGGACTCAGCGCGCTCAACCTGGCCGTGTCGGTGGGCGAGGAGATCGCGTACGTCCAGTTCGGTGACGGGTCGTATCGCTGCTTCGACCTCGCGGCGGACCCGACCTGGCGCACCGAGTGCGCCGACGCCGAGCGGGTACTCTGGGCGGCCCAGGAGCAGCTCATCTGGCGCCAGACCCACCTGCGCCGTGAGCTGACCGACATGCTGCTGCGCACGGGCCGCCCGGGCCGGTGGCCGGAGCGAGCTCCGCGAGACGCGCTACTCCAGCCCACGTAGGAGACCCTCGATGAGGGCGGCGTACGTCTCGTCCGCCCCGTGGGCGAAGTTCACGTCGAGGATCTCCAGTGACACGAAGCCGTGACAGGTCGACCACAGCACCTGGGCCACGTCACCGGCGCGGCGCGCGGTGAAGTGGTCGGACGCCTGCGCGCTCCACCTGGTTGACCAGTGCCTCGAAAGCCCGGGCGGCGGCGTGACTGGCCCCGAGGGATGGTTCGGAGCCCACGAAGCGGTGCATGAACATGACCGTGTAGTGCGCCCGGCGCGCGAGGGCGAAGCGCCGGTAGGCCAGGCCGACCTCGCGCAGGTCGTCGAGGGGCCCGGCGCGGCGCAGGATCACGCACTCGCGCAGCTGCTCGAAGCCGTCGGTCCAGATGCTCTCTAGGAGGCCGTTGTTGCCGTCGAAGTGGTTGTAGAAGGCCCTCGGCGCGACGCCCGCCTGGGCGGTGGCCGCGATCGGGGTGGCGGTGCTCGTCGCGATGCCGGCCCGGCGTCGCGCCGGCGCCGCGCTCGAGGACGAGGTCGCTACTGGTCCGCAGGTGCTGAACGTCGCCGTTGGGTGACATCTGGTATCAATGGAGGCCGACGCCGACCGCGGCGCGGAAAGTTGGGGAAACTTCATGCAGCAGAATTCACGGGCGCGCCTCGCGCTCGTCATGGGTGCGATCGCCGCGCTGGTGGTGGCTTCCAGCGCGATCGCCGGGGCGGCCGGCACGTCGATCAAGGGCACCTACAACGCGGCGGCGGCCAAGCTGGTGCCCGCGGCCCTCAAGGGCAAGACGCTCCAGGTGGCGTCGGACGCGACGTACGCGCCGGACGAGTCGATGAGCGGGTCGACGATGGTGGGCTTCGACGTCGACCTTATGAACGCCGTCGGCACGACGCTGGGCCTCAAGGTCAGCGAGACCAACGTGACCTTCGACGCCATCATCCCGGGCCTGCTCTCCAGCCACTACTCGGTGGGCAACTCCTCCTTCACCGACAACAAGAAGCGCGAGCTGCAACTCAACTTCGTCGACTACTTCCAGGCCGGTGAAGGGGTCTACGCCAAGGCCTCCTCCAAGGTGACCTTCACGGGCTTCAAGAGCTTCTGCGGCCTCAAGGTCGCGGTGGAGACCGGCACGGTGGAGCAGACCGACGCCACCACCGCGAAGAAGGCCTGTCCGGCCGGCAAGAAGCTGACGATCCTCACCTTCCCGACCCAGACTTCGGCCAACCTGGCCGTGTCGTCGGGTCAGGCTGACGTCGGCTTCGTCGACAGCCAGATCGCCGGCTACATCGCGTCCGTCTCCCACGGCGTCTTCAAGGTCGTGGGCAGCGCGGTCAACGTCGCGCCCTACGGCGTCGCGACGCAGAAGAACGCCACCGGGCTCGCTCTGGCCAAGGCGATCGCCGCGGCGTTCAAGGTCCTCATCGCCAACGGGACCTACCACGCGATCCTCGGCAAGTGGGGCGTCACGGGGGGCGGATTCACCGCCGGTCAGATCAAGCTCAACGGGGCGATTTCCTAGGTCCTGTAGTAAACAGCATTCGTGACGACGAACGGGGACGGCGAGGTAAGGGTCGTCCCCGTTCGTCACGTGGGGCGCTGGGTCGGCAGCTTCTGCGCGCTGGTCGCCGTGGCCATGGTGATCCACACGATCTTCTCCAAAGTGCCGACCGGGCCACGCACCTGCCACACGGCCGCCGGCGTCACCACCTGCCACACGGCCCTGCAGTGGCGGTTCCGCTGGGACGTGGTGGGCCAGTACTTCACCAGCAGCGCGATCGTGCACGGCCTCATCGTCACCCTGGAGCTGACCGCCCTCGCGATGATCATCGGGATCGTCCTAGGGATCCTGATCGCCATCATGCGGATCTCCAAGAGCCGGCTGCTGACGTCGGTGGCCTGGACCTACACGTGGTTCTTCCGGGGCACGCCCGTCCTGGTCCAGCTGCTCTTCTGGTTCGCCATCTCGGCGGTCTTCCACACGCTGACGATCGGCCTGCCCTTCCTGCCCGTCACCTTCGTCCACCTCGACGCGACCTCCTTCTTCACCCCGTTCCACGCGGCGGTCGTGGCGTTCGGCCTCAACGAGGCCGCGTACTTCTCCGAGATCGCCCGGGCCGGCCTGCTCTCGGTTGACGAGGGCCAGATCGAAGCGGCGAGCTCGCTGGGCATGACCCGGCGCCAGACCCTGCGCCTGGTCATCCTGCCCCAGGCCATGCGGGTGATCCTGCCGCCCACCGGTAACGAGGTGATCTCGATGTTAAAGACCACGTCGCTGGCCAGCTTCATCAGCGTCACCGAGCTGCTCGGGGCGGCCGCCAACATCTACGCGGCGAACTACCTCACGATTCCGCTGCTGATCGTGGCGAGCCTGTGGTACATGATCGTCACGACGATCCTGTCCATCGGTCAGTTCTACGTCGAGCGACGATTCTCCCGGGGCGTCTTGCGCACGCCGCCGCCCACGCCGATTCAGCGCATTCGCCAGGACCTGCGCGGGATCGCGGCCAAGGTGCGGACCCGTCGGGCGCCGCTGGCCACGGGGGCGCGACCGTGACCGTCATGGTGGAGGCCAAGGGCGTGCACAAGTCCTACCTCGGCGTCGAGGTCCTCAAGGGCGTGGACCTGACCGTGAACCGCGGTGAGGTGACCTGCCTCATCGGTCCGTCGGGGTCGGGCAAGTCCACCCTGCTGCGCTGCATCAATCACCTGGAGAAGCACGACGCCGGAGAGCTGCGTGTCGACGGCCACCTGGTGGGCTACGTCTTCCAGAACGGCAAGCTCTACGAGCTCAACGACAAGCAGATCTGCGCCGAGCGGGCCCAGATTGGGATGGTCTTCCAGCGCTTCAACCTCTTCCAGCACTTCACGGTGCTCGAGAACATCACGGTGGGCCAGGTGAGGGTCAAGGACGTGCCCCACGACGCCGCGCGAGCCAAGGCGCGCGAGTTGCTGGCGCGCGTGGGACTGGAGGGACGCGAGGGGGCGTACCCGAGCCAGCTCTCCGGGGGTCAGCAGCAGCGCGTGGCCATCGCCCGGGCCCTGGCGATGGAGCCCAAACTGATGCTGTTCGACGAACCCACGTCGGCGCTCGATCCGGAGCTGGTCGGCGAGGTGCTCGACGTCATGAAGGACCTCGCCCAGAGCGGCATGACGATGATCGTGGTGACCCACGAGATGGGCTTCGCCCGCGAGGTCGCCGACTCCCTCTACTTCCTCGACCAGGGCGTCATTGAGGAGTCCGGGGACCCCCGCCAGGTGCTGGGCGCACCCTCCTCGGAGCGACTGAAGAGCTTCCTGTCGAAAGTCCTGTGATGCCCTGGCCCCTCGACCCGGCCAACGTCGGCACCGACCTGCCCCTCGAGGGCCTGCGGGTGCTCGACCTGAGCCGGGTGCTCGCCGGACCGCTGTGCGCCATGATCGCCGGCGACCTGGGCGCCGACGTCATCAAGGTCGAGGGCCCCGAGGGCGACCCGGTGCGCGCGCTCGCCCCGCCGCGCTGGGGCGACGACGCGACGTACTACCTGGCGGTCAACCGCCACCGGCGCAATGTCGTGGCCGACCTCAAAGACGCCGGCGACTTCGCGCGGGTCGAGGCGCTGGTTCACGCGGCCGACGCGGTGGTGGAGAACTTCCTGCCGAGCCAGGCGCGTTCGCTGGGCCTCGAGCGGTTGCGCGCGGCCAACCCGGACTGCGTCTGGGTGTCCATCACCCCGGCCACCACCGGCGGGCCGGTCGCGGACCAGCCCTCCTTCGACCTGCTGGCCCAGGCGCGCTCGGGCCTCATGGGGGTGACCGGCGACGAGTTCGGGGGGCCCACCAAGGTGGGTTCGCCGGTCGCCGACGTCGTCACCGGCCTCTACGCGGCGATCGCCCTGCTGGCCGGGCTGGTGGCCCGGGCCACCGGCCGGCCCGGCCGGCGCTTCGAGGCGCCCCTGCTGGAGTCGACGATGAGCGCCCTGATCAACCAGGCCCAGGGCTACCTGTCGACCGGTGACAACCCCGGTCGGCGCGGCAACGACCACCCCAGCATCGCCCCGTACGGGCCGGTGCCCACGGCCGACGGCCAGCTGCTCGTCGCCGTGGGCACCGACGCGCAGTACGCGCGGCTGGTGGCGACGCTGGGGGACCCCGAGCTCACCTCGCGCGCCGAGTGGTCCACCAACGCCCGGCGCGTGGCCGAGGTGGACGATCTGCGCAGGGTCCTGGCGCGCGTCTTCACGGCGCGCTCGACCGACGAGTGGCTCGAGGCGCTGGCCACCTCGGGGGTGCCGCACGGACCGATCTACGACGTGGCGCAGGCCTTCGCCCAGCCCCAGGTGCGGGACGGGGACTTCCTGGGACCGATGTCCGCGCCCGGCGGAGAGACCCGGGCGATGCGCACGCCCCTGGTCATCGACGGGGTCCGCCCGCCGATTCGGCGCGGGCCGCGGCGCCTCGGCGAGGACACCGCGGCGATCTTCGGGGCGCCCTAGGCGTCGCGGCGCTGAAAGAGGATGGCGCCCACCGCGAGCACGACGGCCACGTAGAGGGCCAGCACGGCGGTCGCCGTCCCCGGCCCGAAGGTCAGGTCGGGCGCCGTGGTGGCCGTCATGGCCCGGCCCAGGGCGGAGGGCTCGTACTTGGTCAGGGTGTCCTGGAGACTGGTGGGCAGGAAGAAGATGATGATCGGGATGATCAGCACGAGGCCGGTGAACGTGGAGATGGTCGCCGGGCTCTGGCGCAGGATCAGCCCCAGCCCGAAGCCCAGCGCCGCCAGCAGGGTCAGGTAGACCCCGCCGAGCAGGACCGCGCGAAGGTCGGACCCGTTGGACAGCGTGTCGCTCGAAGCGGGAATCATGCCGGTGAAGATCGCCTGACCGATGAGGAAGGCGGCGAAGCACACGATCTCGCTCAGCACGATCATCACGCCCGAGAGCACGGCGAGCTTGGCGCCGACCACGCGCCAGCGCACGGGCACCGCGGCGAGCGTCGAGCGGATGCCCCCCGAGCTGTACTCGGAGGTGATGAAGAGCGAGCCGGTGACCCCGACCGCGAACTGGGCCAGCGAGATCCCGGCCAGGCTGGTGGAGACCGGGTCGAAGGTGAGCTTGTCGAGCGCGTTCATGGTGTTCCAGTGCGCGTGGACCAGCGAGGTGATGAGCACGCTCAGTCCCACGGTGAGCACGACGAAGACCGCCACGCCCATCACCGTCGAGCGCACGGAGCGAAACTTGATCCACTCCGAGCGGGTCACCGAGCCGAAGGTGACGTCGCTCACGGGTGACGCTCCAGCCGCTCGCCGCCGAACTCCACGGCGTCCGCGGTGAGCTCCATGAAGACCTCCTCGAGCGACGCGCGCTGGGGCGTGAGCTCGTACAACGTGACCCCCGCCGCGAAGGCCGCCTCGCCGACCTGGTCGCTGGTCAGTCCGGCGACGGTGAGCGCCCGGTCGTTGGTCGGAGTGACCACGCCCTGGCGCGCGTTGAGCGCGCTCGTGAGCGCGGCCGGGTCCGACGCGCGCACGAAGACCGTGCCGTGAACCGTCGCGGTGAGGTCGTCAACCGAGCCCTGGGTGATGAAGCGGCCCTTGCCGATGACGATGATCTGGTCGGCCGTGAGGGCCATCTCGCTCATCAGGTGGGAGCTCACGAAGACGGTGCGTCCCTCGTCGGCCAGCGTGCGGAAGCTCTCGCGGATCCACCGAATGCCCTCGGGATCGAGCCCGTTGACCGGTTCGTCGAACATCAGCACCGCGGGGTCGCCCAGCATGGCCGCGGCGATACCCAGTCGCTGGCACATCCCCAGCGAGTACTGGCCGACCTTCTTGTCCGCGACGCCCGTGATGCCGGCGAGGGCCAGGACCTCGTCCACGCGCGACCGGGCAATGTGGTGGGTGGCGGCGAGCGCCCGCAGGTGGTTGCGGGCGGTGCGCCCCGGGTGCGCCGCCTTGGCGTCGAGCAGGGCGCCGACCTCGCGTAACGGCGAGGCCAGCCTGGCGAAGGGTCGTCCGTTGATCGTGGCCGCGCCCTTGTCGGGGTGGTCGAGACCCAGGATGACGCGCATGGTGGTGGACTTGCCCGAGCCGTTCGGACCGAGGAAGCCGGTGACCACGCCGGGGCGCACCTCGAAGGAGAGGTCGTCGACGGCCACCGTGGAGCCGTAGCGCTTGGTGAGGTGGTCGATCGCAAGCATGGCCCTCGTCAACCCTAACGAAGTTCCCCTGGTCCTCCGGCGTGACGAGCTAGGGGTTGGCCTTCGTCGACGTCGCGCGGCGGCAACCCGCGCACGTGCCCGAGAGCGCGACGTGGTGGCGGTCGAGCACGAACCCGTAGGAGGCGGCCAGGCTGCGACTCAGCGTGTCGAAGTCGCGCGAGGGAATCTCCACCGTGGCGCCACAGCGCTCGCACACCAGGTGCCCGTGAACGGTGCCGGCCAGGTGATAGACGGCTGCGGCCCGGCCGAGGTGCGCGTGCACGATGATCCCGAGGGTCTCGAACTCCTCGAGAATCCGGTAGACGGTCGACGGGCTGACGTCCGGTGAACGGCCCTGGACCCGCTGGGTGACCTCGTCGGCGGTCAGGTCGCCGCCGGCCTCCACCAGCACCTCGGCGACGCGTCGCTTGGCCCCGGTGACGCGCTTGGCCGATCCGCGGATTCGCGACAGGATCTCCTCGGCCGTGTTGTGCGCGATCGCCACCCCTCGACACTAAACCCGTCGCGCGAGGGCTCCCGGTGCGCCTACGTTGCGCCGAGCGAGCCGAGGCGCTCGAGGATCCGCTCGGCGTCGTGGACCATGGCGTGGACGATCTCGCCCGCGGGGATCAGTGAGGAGATGCCCCCCACCGCCTGGCCGGCGGGGTACCCCTCGCGCCGCGGGTCCACGCCCAGCGTCGCGGTGTCTCCGCCGAGGTGGAAGGTGCCCTCGGCGAGCGCCACCGTGAGCTGCTCGGGGAACTTGCGCAGCAGCGACGGGTCCGCCTCGTAGCGCTCGGTTGTTTCATTGCGCAGCACGCGCATCGTCTTGCCCGTGTAGGCGCGCGAGATGACGGTGCCGTCCTCGGCGCTGGCCAGGATGCCTTCCTTGAAGCCAGCGACCGCCCGGGCTTCGGGCGTGGCGATGAAGCGGGTCCCGACCCACACGCCGTCGGCCCCGAGCGCGAGCGCGGCGGCCAAGCCCCGGCCGTCGAAGATGCCCCCGGCGGCGACCACCGGGACCTCGCCGTCCATCGCGTCGACGATCAGCGGCACGAGGGGCATCGTGGCCACGGCGCCGGTGTGTCCGCCGGCCTCGGTGCCCTGGGCGATGACGACGTCGCAGCCGGCGTCGCGCGCTCGTCGCGCGTGCTCGACCTTGCCGCACATCGACAGGACCAGCACCCGATGGCCGTGGCAGAGCTCGATGACGGAGCTGGGCACGCCCAGGCCGGCGACGAACGCGCTGGCCCCGCCGTCGATGAGGAGCTCGACGTTGCGCAGCAGATCGTCGGGGAACGCCGTGAGGAGGTCGACGCCGAAGGGCCGCTCGGTCAGGCGCTTCACCGCGGCGATCTCGCCGGCTAGCTGGTCGTGCGACATGGTCGACGCGCCCAGGCAGCCGTAGCCGCCGGCCTCGGACACCGCCGCGGTCAGCTGGGCGTAGGACACGCCCCCCATGCCGGCCAGCATGACCGGGTGGTCGATGGCCAGCAGCTCGGTCAGGCGCGTCTTCATGGGGACCTCCGCCACCAACTTAGTGAGTGTCGCTCGGGCGCCACGAGGCCGCGGGGGAGCGGTTCGGCTACGATTCGACGAGTCCAACAGGTGTGCCGGGAAGACTGGTCGGCGGCGGGGGGTGTCGATGATCAGTGCTGGCCCCTTCTCGCGGTGCTCGCCGGCGATCCCGTACAATCCGCGGGGCTCGGGCCGGCGCGGGCGTGTGGCTCGCGCGCTCGACGGTGGCTGAGCGGTGAGCGGTCCGCGTCCCACTCGATTGCCGAACTGGCGCCGCGAGGCGCTGCGCACGACGCTCTGGTTCGTGCCGACCGTCCTGATCGGGGTGGCCGCGCTCGTCTTCGTGGTGACCGTCGCCATCGACGTCGCCGCATTCTTCCACCACATCGACCTGCCGACCTGGCTGCGCACCGGCAGTGCCCAGACGGGCCGCGACGTCCTCATCGCTATCGCGGCCGCGATCATCACGGTGGTCGGCGTGGTGTTCTCGATCACCATCCTGGCCCTGACGCTCGCCTCCCAGCAGTTCGGGCCGCGCATGATGCGCAACTTCGTCCGCGACCTGGGCAACCAGGTCACCCTGGGTGTCTTCGTCGCCACCTTCGTGTACGCAGTGTTGGTCTTGGGCGCGATCACCGTCTTTCCTCACGGCGGATTCGTCCCGCACCTCTCCGTGGCCGTCGCCGAGGCCATGTTGCTCCTGGACCTCGCGGTCCTGGTGTACTTCATCAACCACATCGCCGCGTCGATCCAGTTGCCCGAGGTCATCGCCGGGATCGCCCGTGACCTGGAATCGGCCATCGACGTCGAGTTCCCGGTGCGCCCCGGCGAAGCGCCGGCCGGGGCACTCGACGTGGTCGTCGCGGCGTCGCCGTCGAGGTCGGCGGAGCTGCTGACGACGATCGAAGACCGGGGCGGGGTGGTCCTGGCCTCCAAGAGCGGCTACCTGCAGTTCGTTGGCTACGCCCAGCTCGCCGCGATCGCCCAGACCCTCGACGCGGTGATTCGACTCGATTACCGGCCCGGTCACTTCATCGTGGCCGGTCGGCCGCTGGCCAAGGTCTTCCCCGACGACGCGGCGAAGCAGGTGGAGCGCGCGATCGCCCGGGCCCACGTGACGGGCCCCCACCGCACCCTCCTGCAGGACCCCCTGTTCGCCATCGACCAACTGGTGGAGATCGCCATTCGCGCGCTGTCTGCGGCGGTCAACGACACGTTCACCGCGCTGACTTGTCTGGACTGGATCGCCTCGGGACTCAGCCGGATGTCGGGTCGCGAGTTGGCCGAGCGCGTCTACCGCGACGACAACGGCCGGATCCGCCTCATCGCGGCGGACTGGTCCTACGCCAAGATGGTCAACCGCGCCTTCGACAAGATCCGCCAGGCGGCGCGGGGCATGCCGGCGGTGATCATTCGGATGCTCGACTCCCTGTGGGCCGTGGCCGAGGCCACGACCTCGCCGGCGCAACGCGACGCCCTGCAACGCCAGGGTGACATGGTCTACGCGGCCGCTCGGGAATCGGTGGCCGACCGGAACGACCTCGACGACATCGAACAGCGCTACCGGCGCCTCACGGACTATGTGAATTCGCGGGACCGTCCGACCACGACCTGACGGGCTCTGAGGGTTGCCTCGGCGAATCACCGACCCCCGGAACGGCGAACGGGTGTCTCCCGGTGCCGGAAGCCGCCGGTAGTGTGGAAACCTCGTCACGATCCCAGGGGATGCGCCTTGAGCACCGCCGTCGTCAGTCCCACGCCGCTGCCCAAGCGCGAGCTGTACTTCGTCTTCGGCGCGCTGATGCTGGGGATGCTGCTGGCGGCCCTGGACCAGACCATTGTTTCGACCGCGCTGCCCACCATCGTCGGCGATCTGCACGGCGCCAATCACCTGAGCTGGGTGGTGGTGGCCTATCTCCTCGCCTCGACTGTGAGCACGCCACTGTGGGGCAAGCTCGGCGACCTGCACGGGCGCAAGTTCTACTTCCAGCTCGCCATCGTCATCTTCCTCGCCGGCAGCATGCTCTGTGGCCTGGCCCACAGCATGATCATGCTGATCCTCTTCCGCGCCCTGCAGGGCTTGGGCGGCGGTGGGCTGCTGGTGGGCGCGCAGTCCGTCATCGCCGACATCGTGCCGCCACGCGAACGGGGCCGCTACGCCGGCTTCTTCGGGGGCGTCTTCGGCGCGGCGACGGTGCTGGGTCCGCTGCTGGGCGGGGTCATCGTCACCTACTGGTCGTGGCGGTGGATCTTCTTCGTCAACCTGCCCTTCGGCATCATCGCCCTGCTGGTCACGTCGGCGGCCCTGCCGGCGGCCGGCGCGCGGGTCTCGCACGTGATCGACTACGCGGGCATCATCACACTGACCCTCGGCGCCTCCGCGCTGATCCTCTTCATGTCGCTGGGCGGCACGACGCTGGCGTGGGCGTCGCCCACCTCGATCGGCCTGGCCGCTGCCGGCGTCCTCTTCACGGTGGTCTTCGCGCTGGTGGAGCGGCGCTCGGCCGAGCCCATCCTGGCCCCGCGGCTCTTTCGCAACCGCGCCTTCGTGTCCGGCTCCTCCATCGGCTTCGTGGTGGGCTTCGCCATGTTCGGCGCGATGACCTTCCTGCCCCTGTTCTTCCAGGAGGTGCGCGGGGTCTCGCCGACCGTGTCGGGCCTGCGCCTCCTGCCGCTGATGGTCGGCCTGTTCGGGGCGTCGATCGTGGCGGGCCAGTTGGTGGCCAAGGGGTGGCGGTACCGGCCCTTCCCCATCGTGGGCACCGTCGTCATGACCGTGGGACTCGCGCTGATGGGTCTCGTCGGTGTCAACACCTCGAACCTCACCGTGACCATCTACATGTTCGTGCTCGGCGCGGGCCTGGGCCTGGTGATGCAGATCCTCGTCACCGCGGTGCAGAACGCCGTTGATCACGCCGACGTCGGCGCGGCCACGGCGGGCGCCAACTTCTTCCGCTCGATCGGCGGTTCGTTCGGCACGGCGGTCTTCGGTGCGATCTACGCCAACGACCTGCCCCGCCAGTTAGCGGCCGGCTTCGGCGGCCACCCGCTCAAGGGGCTGTCGCCGTCGTTCTTCACCCCGGCGCGTCTCCACCACCTGCCGCCGGCGGTCCTGGCCGTCGTGCTGAGATCCATCACGACGACGATCCAGCACATCTACCGGCTGGCGACGCCGATCGGCGTGCTCGCCGTGATCGTGTCGTTCACGCTGCCGGAGATCCAGCTGCGGACGAGCCTGCACCGGGTGGCCGACGAAGTTCCGCTGTCAAACGCTGACCCGCTCGCCGGATGACGGCCAAGCACTCGTCGAAGTCATCGTCGCGTCCGTAGTACGGGTCGGCCAGGTCGAGACCGGGCTCGTCGATGAGGTCGCGCAGCAGGATCACCCGTCCCTCGGTGCGGGTGCGCCGGGTCAGCACCTCGCGGTGGTGCTCGCGGGTCATGACCAGGACGACATCCTGGGCGTCCAGGTACGCCGCGTCGGCGTAGGCGGCCGGCGAGCCCGCCCGGCGCAAGCCGGCTTGGTCGAGGGCCCGGCGAGCCCGGGGGTCCATCGACTCGCCGAGGTGCCACCGGGCGGTGCCGGCGCTCGAGACGACCAGGCGCCCGCGCAGGAGGTCATCGCGTTCGACCAGGTCGGCCAGCACGGCTTCGGCCATCGGGGAGCGGCAGATGTTGCCGGTGCACACCGCGGCCAGTCGCGTCGGGGCGGGGGAGTCCGGGGTGACCATGTCGTGAACCAGTTCCTTTGGTCCTCGCGGTTGACGTGCGGCCGTCGAGTTCGAGACGGTACGATAACGCCATAGCCGGGGGAAGGAGGGGCGATGCCGCTTTCGGAACACGAACAGCGGATTCTGGCCGAGCTGGAAGATTCGCTCTCTAAGCAGGACCCCCGTTTCGCCAAGAGCGTGCGCGAGACCAACGTCTACTCCCACGGCGGTCGTCGCGTGCGCTGGGGCGTCCTGGGCTTCGTCGCGGGGCTCACGCTCCTCGTGCTCACCTTCTCGCGCAGCGTGGCCATCGGCCTTGTCGGTGTCGCCCTCATGTTCGTGTCGGCCGTCGTCATTGAACGCAACGCCCGCCTCCTGGGCCGCGCCTCGTGGCAGGACCTCACCCGGTCCGCCCACGGCGACGACACCCCGGCGAACGTCGGTCCTCGGACCCGTTCGCTTCGCGACTGGTTGTCGCGTCAGCGCCGCAAGAGCGGATGACCCCCGCCGGGGCGGCGCGCGACGCCGCCCCGTGCCTGGCCCTCGACATCGGCGCGACCAAGGTGGCGGTCGGCCTGGTCGACCCTGAGGGCGTCGTCCTCGCGCGCGACCGCCTGGCCATCGACGACGGCGCCGACCTCCTGGCGCGCATCGGCGATCTCCTGGAGGCCGTGGCGGGCGACACGTCGCCGACGCTGCTCGGCGTGGCCTGCGCCGGACCCATGAAGGATCGCGGCGCGTTCGTCTCCCCGCTCAACATCCCGTCGTGGCGCGACGTGGCGTTGCGCGACACGCTGGCCGGACGGCTGGGGCTGGAGGTCCACGTCGACGGCGACGCGCGCGCCCTGGCGTTGGCCGAGGGACGATTCGGCGCGGCGTGCGACGACACCTCGTACCTGTCGATGGTCGTGTCCAGCGGCGTCGGCGGGGGCGTGGTCGTCGACGGCCGCCTGATCGACGGCGCCAGCGGCAACGCCGGTCACGTCGGGCACCTCACCGTCGTGCCCGACGGGCGCGACTGCGCGTGCGGGAGCCGCGGCTGCCTTGAGGCCGAGGCCTCGGGCTTCGCCATCCGCGCGATGACCGGACGACCCCCCGACGAGGCCGATGAAGCCACGCGCACCCGCACGGCGCGCCCGGTCGGCCGGGCGGTCGGCACCCTGGCCGCGGTCTTGGACCTCACGCGGTGCTACATCGGCGGCTCGGTGGCCCTGGGCTACGGGCGACGCTTCTTCGAGCAGGCCAACGAGGCCGCGCGCGAGGTGGCCCGGCTGTCGTACGTGCGCGACCTCGAGATCCGCCCGACGAGTCTGGGCCCCGACGGGGGACTGTTGGGCGCAGCGCTCGTCGCGTGGCGCGGGGCCGCGTCGTGAGCGTCGTGCGCACCCCGGGACTCGCCCGCTACGTCGCGGCGCGCTCGGCGCGCGCGATCGTCCTGGCGCGCGCGGCGTGGCGGCTGCGTCGCGACCGGTGGTGGCGTCGCGCGCCGTTCCTGCCGCTGCCCGACGACCGGTACTGGCAGTTCCGTCTGGTCACCGCCTACGGCGCACACCCGGCGCCGGCGCCGCGCGACCTCGTGGAGGCCGCGCGCTGGTCGTTGCGACAGCGGGTCGGAAGGTAGGTTCCGGCCATGGGTCGCGTGCTGTTGCTGAACGCCACCTTCGAGCCCCTGCAGCTGGTCAGCGAACGACGCGCCGTGGTGCTCATGCTCGCCGGTCGCGCCGAACCGATCGCCGTGCCGGAGGAGCCCGCGGTCTGTCGCAGCGCCACGGTGGTGGTGGAGATTCCGGCGATCGTCCGGCTCCACGAGATGGTCAAGCTCCCCGCGCGGGTGCGCACGCCGCCCCTTACGCGGCGCTCACTGCTGCTGCGCGACAGCTACCGGTGCGCCTACTGCCTGGAGCACGCCGACACGATCGACCACGTCGTGCCCCGCAGCCGCGGGGGCTCGCACGACTGGACCAACGTGGTGGCCGCGTGCAAGCGCCACAACATGCAGAAGGGCGACCGGCTGATCGAGGAGCTGGGCTGGCGCCTTCACTTCGAGCCGCGAGTGCCCGACGGGCCCTGGTGGCGCTGGCGCCACGTCCCGGATCCCCACCCGCTGTGGGCGCCGTTCCTGCCGCGCGCTTCGTGACCGGCCCCGTCGCCGACCTCCACGACTACGACCGGCTGCGCGAACTCGGGGCGGCGACCGTCACCGTGGTCGACGTCGTCGCGGCGCTGGTCGTGCTGGGCAGCCGCCAAGGCCCCGGGACCCTTCGGCCGGGCGCGTTCACCGGCGCCGTGCGCCGGCGCCGCGGCGGTGGCGGGGCGGTGCTGACCCAGCCGGGCGACCTGTGGGTCGACTGGTGGATTCCGCCGACGGACCCTCGCTGGACCGGCGACGTGCGGCGCGCTGCGGTGGCCGTGGGTAACTGGTGGCGCGCGGCGCTGGCGCCGCTGGTGGCCGGCGACGTGGAGGTCTACGACGGCCCCCTCGAGGGCGCGGCCGCGCACCGCGTGGCCTGCTTCGCCGGCCGGGGGCCGGGTGAGGTCTTCGTCGACGGTCGAAAGGCCGTCGGGTTGACCCAATGGCGGGTCCGCGAGGGCACCCTGGTGTCGAGCATCCTGCCCGCGCACCCCTCGATCGCCCTGGTCGCGATGCTCGAGCGCGCCCCGGCGGGACTGGCCGCGGCGCTGGTCCACCACACCGCCTCGACGCTGGGTCTGGGCGACGCGCGCGAACTCGAAGCGGCGTTGGTCGGGGCCGCCGGCCCGTCGACCCTGCGCCGGCTCCGACTTCCCTAGGCCCCCTCCTCGGCGCCGGCGGCGCCGCCCGCCGACTCCCACAACAGCGCCCCAGAATTGGTCCCTCGACGTCCCCGAATTGGTGGCGAATGGTAGCTAGTGGTGTATGGTGGTGCGAAGTGGGGGAGGGTGGTGACCTCCGCGGAGGGATTCGGGGATGCTCGGCTTCGTAGGACAGTTCCAGCACACTTTGGACGCCAAGGGACGCTTGATCCTGCCCGCCCGCTTCCGGCCGGAGTTCGAGCGCGGCGGACACCTCAGCCCCAACACGGAGGGTTGCGTCGCGCTGTGGACGCCCGGCGAGTTCGCGCGCCAAAAAGAGGAGCGCCTCGCCCAGAGCCGCGACGGCGGTCCGTTGCAGCGGCGGTTGGCCCGCTACTGGGCGTCCAACTCCTCCAACGTGGACTTCGACAAGCAGGGCCGCTTCGCCCTGCCCCAGGTGATCCGCGACTACGGGCGCCTGGACGGCGACGTGCTGGTGGTCGGCGCGCTCGACCACTTGGAGCTGTGGAACCCCGGCGTGTACGCCGAGCAGGTGAACCCGGCCGAGGAGATGTTCCGGACCGGCAGCACCGAGTGAAGGGAGTGTTGGGGCAGTTCGGGCCGCGGACCATGCGCAGCCTTTCAATCGTCAAGACGGGTCGGGATACCTCCTCCGCCCTCTCGCCCGTCCTGACGATTGAGAGGCTGCAGATGGCCCAGGACACCTACCACCTACCGGTCTTCGAGCGCGAGGTCGTCGACCTGCTCGCCGGCCAGCCCGCCGGCGTGGTCGTGGACGCCACGGTGGGTGGTGCGGGCCACGCGTACGCCCTGCTCGCCGCGGCCCCCCATCTGCGCGTGCTGGGCGTCGATCGCGACCCGGAGGCGCGCGCCAGCGCGCGCGAGCGCCTCGCCGCCTACGGGGACCGCAGCCGCATCCTCGGGGCCACCTTCGACGACCTGGCGGCGGTCCTCGAGGCCGCGGGCGATTTCATCGGGGCCGAGCCCGTGGTGGGCGTGCTGATGGATCTGGGCGTCTCCTCGCACCAGCTCGACGAGGCCTCGCGGGGCTTCTCATTCCGCGTCGACGCGCCGCTGGACATGCGCATGGACCCCACCCGCGGCGTGACCGCCACCGAGTACCTGGCGCGCGTCGACCCGCACGAGCTGGTGCGCGTCCTGCGAGAGAACGGCGAGCACCGCTTCGCCGGAGCGATCGCCCGCTCGATCCTCGACGCGGCACCCACCTCGACGGGAGAACTGGTCGCGGCGGTCGAGCGCGCCGTGCCGCCGGCCGCGCGGCGCCGCGGTCACGTCGCCACGCGGGTCTTCCAGGCGGTGCGCGTCGAGGTGAACGACGAGGCGGGCCAGCTGGCCCGGGGCCTGGCCTCCGCCCTGGACGCGCTGGCCGTGGGCGGGCTCCTAGTGGTCATTGCCTACCACTCCGGCGAGGACCGCGCGGTCAAGGCCTTCTTCCACGAGGCCGCCACCGGTGGGTGTCGGTGCCCGGTGGAGCTGGGCTGCGTGTGCGGCGCCGTGCCGCGCGCCACCGTGGCTCGCGCCAGCGCGACGCTGGCCACCGCGCGAGAGATCGCGCGCAACCCCCGGGCCCGGTCGGCCCGGCTGCGCATCGCTCGAAAGGTCGCTCCGTGAGCGTCGTCACGCTACCGAGGCGCGTCGAGGCGCCGCGCCCGGTGGTCGCGCCGCGTCACCGGTCGGCCGAGCCCCGGCGCACGGCGGTGCGCGCCCGGTGGAGCCACGCGTCGGTGGTGCGCCGGTCGTCGATTGTCGTCGTGGTGGCCCTGTCCCTGTCGCTGGCCGGTTCCATGCTGGTGGCCAACCGCCAGGTCCAGATCCACCAGCTCCAGAGCCAGCTCCTCCAGCTCCAGTCCAGCTACGCCCAGCAGGTGGGCACCCTCTCCAACATGGCCTCTCCGGGCCAGATCGCCGAGCAAGCGGGAGTGCTGCACCTGGTCGACCCCCTCTCGGTGACGCAAGTCCCGTCCACGTCACTTGATGCGCCCCTGCCGCTTCCGAAGTTCCTGGGTTCAGCACCGGTCACATCAAGGACGCGGCGGTGAGCACCCACTACTCGCCCACCCACCACCGCGTCCGGCTCGCCCCGCCGGTCACGCGGCGACCCGTCCCCTCGTCGGCGCGTCGCCTCAAGCTGGTGCGCGCGGGGTTCGTCCTGGTGTTCGTGGCGCTGGCCACGCGCCTCTTCTTCCTCCAGGTGGCCGATCACACCCACTTCGCCGCCCTGTCGGTGGGCCAGGTGCGCGAGGACCTCACGACGACGGCCCTGCGCGCGGGGATCTACGACCGCAACGGCCAGATTCTCGCGGTATCGCGTCCGACGTCGCTGGTGCTGGCCGACGACTTCCAGATCGCTCACCCCGCGGCTGAGGCCGCGGCGATGTCGCCACTGGTCGGCGTCCCCGTCGTCCAGCTGACCCGGCTGCTCTCGGAGAAGAACGGCTACGTGGTGATCAACGACCGGCTCGACTTGAGCGCCGGGCGCCGGGTGTCGTCGATGGTCTTTCCCGGCATCGTGGTGCAGAGCTCCTCGGTGCGCAGCTACCCGAACGGGCCTATCGCGACCTCCGTGCTCGGCGGGACGAACGCCCAGGGGTCGGGGTCGGCCGGCCTGGAGTACCAGTACCAGTCGCTGCTCGCCGGGCGCACCGGGATCACCCGCTCGTACGTCTCGAGCGCCGGGGTCAACCTGCCGAGTTCGGCCTCGACCGTGATCAAGAAGGCCCAGCCCGGCGTCGGCCTCGAGCTCACTCTGGACACTTCGCTCCAGTTCGTCGCCGAGCGCGCCCTGGCCCACCAGCTCGCCGCGACCCGGGCGGTCGACGGGACGGCGATCGTGATGGACGTGCGCACCGGGGAGATACTGGCCGACGCCTCGCTGACGAACACCCGGGCCCACGCCGGCGTGCTCGGGCCGGTGCCGTCGTGGGGACGCTCGGTCGGCGTGCGCGGGATCGAGCAGTCGATCAACAATCTGGCGTTCAGCCAGGCCTACGAGCCCGGCTCGGTCTTCAAGGTCGTGACCTTCTCGGCGGCCCTGCAGGACGGCCTGATCACGCCGCGCAGTGTCTTCGCCGTGCCCAACGCGGTCAACGTCGGGGGGCGCTACTTCCACGACGCCGAGTCGCACGGACTCGAGCACCTCACGGCGACCCAGATACTGGCGCTCTCGTCGAACATCGGGACCTACGAGGTCGCCAGCCGCGTCGGCGAGGCCGGACTGCTGGCCCAGGTCGAGCGCCTCGGCTTCGGCCAGGTGACGCCGGTGAACTTCCCGGGCGAGACCTCCGGGCTCCTGGTCAACGCGGCCAACTGGTACGCCAGCGACCGGGTGGCCCTGCCGATCGGCCAGGTGGACGCCGTGCCGCCCATCCAGGTCCTGGACGCCTACAACGCCATCGCCAACGGCGGCGTCTTCGTCGCGCCCAAGCTGGTGCGCGGTTACGTCCACGCCAACGGTGCGGTGACGCCGGCTGCGCCCAGCCCGCGGCGAGTGGCCATCTCGCCCAGCGTCGACGCGACCATGGTGGCGATGCTCGAGCAGGTGGTGCTCGCGGGCACGGGCACCAACGCGATCATCCCGGGCTACACCGTGGCCGGCAAGACGGGCACGGCGTCGATGCCCTATCCGGGCAAGGACAAGCTGCTGACCGGCGACTACAACGCCACGTTCGTCGGCTTCGCCCCGGCCAACGCCCCGGTACTGTCGATGATCGTGGTGGTCGAGCGTCCCCAGACCACGATCTTCGGCGGGGCCGTGGCGGCCCCGATCTTCCAGCAGGTGATGTCCTACGCGCTGCACCACTACGGCATCCCGTCCAACGGCCGGGTCGTCAAGCCGCTGAAGGGGTCGTTGGCCGCCATCGGTTCGGACGTCACCTGATGCAACTGGGCGACCTCCTCGACGACCTGACGCTCGACGCCGAAACCGGACGCGTCGAGGTCTCCGACGTGCAGGTCGACTCGCGGGCCTGCGCGCCGGGCTCGCTCTTCTTCGCCCTGCCCGGGCGCGCCACGCACGGGGCGTCGCACGCCACCGAGGCGGTGGCGCGCGGAGCGGTGGCCGTCGTGTCCGCCGAGCGCGTCGACGTTACGGCGCCGGTGGTTGCCGTGCCGGCGTCGCACCTGCGCGCGCTGCTGGCCGAGGCCAGTGCGGCGATCGTGGGCCACCCCGAGCTCTACGTCGACCTCATCGGCGTCACCGGCACCAACGGCAAGACCACGGTGGCCACGATCGTGGCGCAGGTGGCGCGCGCGCTCGGGTGGAACGGCGCGAGCGTCGGCACGCTGACCAACGAACGGACGACCCCGGCGCCCCCCGAACTGTTTCGCACGCTGGCTCGCCTGGTCGAGGGGTTCGACGAGGGCTCGCCGCGCTCGGCCATCGCCGTGGAGGTCTCCAGCCACGCGCTCGATCAGGGCCGCGTCGACGGGTTGCGCTTCGCGGTCGCGGTCTTCACCAACCTCGGCCACGATCACCTCGACTACCACGGTTCGATGGAGTCGTACTTCGCGGCGAAGTCGGCGCTCTTCTCCGCCGACCGCGCGCGGCGCGCGGTGATCTGGGTCGACGACCCCTACGGCGAGCGACTAGCGGCGTCGACGGTGCTGCCGGTGACGGCGGTGCGACGCAGTGACGCCGACCAGGTCACGACCTCGTGGCGCGGCACCACCTTCACGTGGCGCGGCCGAGCGGTGGCGACGCCGCTGGTGGGCGGCTACAACGTCGACAACGCGCTGGTGGCCATGGCGGTAGCCGCCACGCTGGGCGCGGGTGACGACGCGATCGTCGCGGCGATGGCCCGGGTCGAGGGCGTGCCCGGGCGCTTCGAGGTGGTCGCGCGCGACGGCGTGGTGGTCGTGGTGGACTACGCCCACACCCCCGAGGGGCTCGAGCGGTTGCTGCGCGACGTGCGCGAGCTCGCGCCGGGACGGGTCATCGCGGTCTTCGGCTGCGGCGGCGATCGCGACCGTGAGAAGCGCCCCGCGATGGGCGCCGTCGCGTCGCGCCTGGCCGACCTGACCATCGTGACCTCGGACAACCCCCGCGGCGAATCGCCCGGGGTGATCGCCGACGCCGTGCTCTCCGGCGTGGTGGCCGGTGCGCCCGTGCGCCGCGTCCTGGGCCGGCGAGAGGCGATCGGTCAGGCCCTGGCCGAGGCCGGCGCGGGCGACGTGGTCGTGATCGCCGGCAAGGGTCACGAGACGACCCAGACGACCGGCGACGAGGTCGTGGCCTTCGACGATCGGGCCGTGGCGCGCGAACTGCTGGGGTCGCGATGCTGAGCCTCATGGAGGCCGGGTCGGTGAGCTTCCTGGTGTCGCTGCTCTTCACGCCGCTGTGGATTCGCTTCCAGCGCGACCGCTCACTGGGCCAGCTGATCCGTGAGGAGGGGCCCTCGACCCACCACGCCAAGGCCGGCACGCCGACCATGGGCGGCGTGGTCATCGTGCTGGCGGCGGTGCTGGGCTACTCGATGGGGCACGTGGGCACGGCCGTCAACGTCACGCGCGCCGGCGTGCTGGCCGTCGCGGTCACCGTGGCCGCGGGCGTGCTGGGCTTCGTCGACGACTACCTGGCCATTCGCAACACTCGCAACCTCGGGCTCAGCACGCGCGGCAAGCTGGTCGGCCAGTTGGTCATCGCCGCGGCCTTCGCCGCCCTGGCGACCGCCTGGGTCCACACCTCGACCCACCTCTCCTTCACGCGTCCCTCTCTGCCGGGCTGGAACCTGACCGACGGCGGGTGGATCGTGCTGGCGGTACTGGTCATCATCGCCACGGCCAACGCGGTCAACCTGACCGACGGACTGGACGGGCTGGCCGCGGGTTCCTCGACCTTCTGCTTCGGCGTGCTGTCGATCATCGGCTACTGGCAGTTCCGCCACTTCTCGATCTACCGCCTGCACTCGGCGCTGGACCTCGGGCTGGTGGCGGTCGCCCTGGTCGGGGCGTGCCTGGGCTTCCTGTGGTGGAACGCCGCGCCGGCGCGCATCATCATGGGCGACACCGGGTCCCTGGCCATCGGCACCGGGCTGGGGGCGCTGGCCCTGTTGATGAACCTGGACCTGCTGCTGGTGGTCCTCGGGGGCCTCTTCGTCGCCGAGACCGCCTCGGTCATCCTCCAGGTGCTGAGCTTCAAGCTCTTCGGACGGCGCATCTTCCGCATGGCCCCGTTCCACCACCACTTCGAGCTGCGCGGCTGGCCCGAGACCACGGTCATCGTGCGCCTGTGGATCCTGGCCGGGCTGCTGGCGGCGCTGGGCCTGGGCATCTTCTACGGCGACTTCCTCAAGATCGCCAAGGTGGTCTGAGGTGCCGCGGCGCACCCCCCGGCCGGCCATCCTCGAGCCCTTCCCGCGCGGCGACGCGGCCGGGCGCGCGCTGCTCGTCGTCACCGGCCTGCTGGTGACCTTCGGGACGGTGGCGGTGGCCTCGGCCAGCGAGGGCCAGGCGACGGCCAACGGCGCGGCGTCGTGGAGCATCGCCATCCGCGACCTCGTCTACCTGGGCCTGGGCCTGGCCGCGCTCTACGTCGTGGCGCGCGTGCGCGTCGACGCGCTGATGCGCCGCGCCCCGGTGTGGATGGTCGGCGGGCTCGGCCTGCTGCTGGCCGTGAAGGCCGTCGGGGTCACGGCCAACGGCGGCAAGCGGTGGATCAACCTGCACGCCATCTACCTGCAGCCCTCCGAGCTGTTCAAGCTGGCCACGGTGCTCTTCGTCGCCTGGCTTGTCCAGCAGCACGCCGGGGAGTTCCACGACTGGCGCCACCTCGCCCTGTGGACCCTGCCCATCACCATCGGCGTGGCGATGATCGTGATTGAGCCCGACATCGGCACCGCCTCGATCGTCATGGCGATCGTCGTGGTGATGCTGGCGGTCGCCGGGCTGTCGCGCGCGCTGCTGTGGCGGGTGCTGTTCCTGGGCGTGACCGGCTTCGCGGCGTACATGCTCTACCGGCCGTACTCCGCCCGGCGTTTCTTCGCCTTCCTGCACCCCAACCAGGACCTGCTGGGCAACGGCTACCAGCTCCTGCAGTCCAAGATCGGCCTGGGCGCCGGCGGGCTGACCGGCCTGGGGCTCGGCCACAGCCGCGAAAAGTGGGGGCTGCTGCCCAACCCGCACACCGACTTCATCTTCTCGATCGTCGGCGAGGAGCTCGGCTTCATCGGCGCCATCGTCGTCCTGGCCCTCTTCGTGGCGTTCCTCCTCTGCGCGACGCGCATCGCCCAGCGCTGCGCCTCGCCGGCCCATCGGCTGATCGCGGTGGGCGTCGCCACGTGGATCTGCCTGGAGGCGGCCATCAACGTGGCCTCGGTGATCGGGGGCTGGGCGGTCACCGGCATACCGCTGCCCTTCTTCTCCTACGGCGGCACCGCTCTCATCACCGAGCTGGCGGCGGTGGGCCTGCTCTACAACATCGCCCACGCGGCGCCCGGACCCCCCGACGCGCCCGGCGATCGGGTGCGCCACGCGCCCGCGCCGGCGCGTCCCTCGAGGCGCGAGGCCCGTCGTCTCATCCCCCGCGCGGTCGCGACGGCGCCCCGGAGGCGCTAGTGCCCGGGCCCGTGGTGATCACCGGCGGGGGCACCGGGGGCCACGTCTTCGCGATGCAGGCGGTCGCCGAGGCCCTGGTGGCGCGCGGCGTGGCCCCGGACGCCCTGCGCTACGTGGGCAGCCGGCGCGGCCAGGAGGCCGCGCTGCTGGGTACCGGGCCGGTGGCCCTGACGCTGCTCGGCGGGCGCGGGCTGCGCCGCTCGCTCGCGCCACGCGACCTGGCCGCCAACGTCGGGGCGGTCCTCGGCCTGACGCTCGGGGTCGCGCGCGCGACGTGGCTGGTGGCGCGGTGGCGCCCGACGGCCGTTGTGTCGGTCGGCGGCTACGCCTCCTTCGCGGTCTCCCTGGCCGCCGTCGTGTGGCGCCGGCCGCTGATCCTGGTCGAGTTGGACGCCGCGCCCGGGGCGGCCCACCGGGTTCTGGCCCGGCGCGCCCGCGCGCGGTGCGTGGCCTTCGACGACGGGTCGGGCGCCGTGGTCACGGGCGCGCCGGTGCGCGAGGCCATCGCGCGAGTCGATCGCGACCCCGCGGCGACGCGAGCGCGCCGGCGCGCCCTGGCGGTGCCCCTCGACGACGCGCGCGCGGTGGTGGTGGTGATGACCGGCTCGTTGGGCGCAGCGCGGGTCAACCGCGCCGTGGTGGATCTGGCCGCCCTCTGGGCCGACCGGGCCGACCGGGCGATCCTGCACGTGACCGGGCGGCGCGACTACGGGTGGGTCGCCGCGGCGCGGCCCGCCACCCCCGCGCTCGACTACCGGATCGAGGCCTTCGCCGACATGACGGTGAACTGGGGACTGTGCGACGTCGCGGTGTGCCGCGCCGGCGCCACCACGGTGGCCGAACTGACCGTGCTGGGCGTGGCGGCGGTGCTCGTCCCGCTGCCGGGCGCGCCCGGGGACCACCAGTCGAAGAACGCCGACGCCCTCGCGCGCCACGGCGCGGCCACGCTGTTGCGCGACGACGCCTGCACCGGCGCCGCGTTGGCCGCGGCGCTCGACGACCTGCTGTCCCCGGGGCGCGCCGAGGCGATGGCCGCGGCCGCGCGGACGCTGGGCCACCGGGACGCGGCGGCGCGGGTGGCGGCGGTCGTGCTCGAGGCTCGGGCGGCGGCGTGACCTGGCCGGAGCCGAGCACCCGCGTGCACGTCGTCGGCGTCGGGGGAGCGGGCATGAGCGGGGTCGCGCGACTGCTGGTCGGGGCCGGCTGTGTCGTGTCGGGCTCGGACGCCGCGCCCTCGCGCGAGCTCGACGAGCTGCGCGCGGCGGGCGTGGCTGTCTTCGTGGGTCACTCGGCGGACCACGGCGCGGACGCCGAGGTCGTGCTGTGGTCGCCGGCGGTGGGTCGCGACAACGTCGAGTTGGCGGCGGGGCGCGAGCGCGGGGCCCGGATGGTGGACCGCGCCGAACTGCTGGGCGAGCTGGGACGGCGCTTTCGCGTGGTCGGCCTCACCGGTACGCACGGCAAGACCACGGCCACCTCGATGATGGCGCACGTCCAGGCGGCCGCCGGCCGCGACGCGGCGCGCCTGGTCGGCGCGCCGGTGCCGGGCCTCGGGGCCAACGGCCACTTCGGCCCGGACGGGCTCGTCCTGGAGGTCGACGAGAGCTTCGGCACGTTCGCGCGCTTGGCGCCGCACGCGCTAGGACTGCTGAACGTCGAGGCCGACCACCTCGACCACTACGGATCGGTGGCGGCGCTGGAGGCGGCCTTCGTCGCTCTGGTCGAACGCACGACGGGCCCGGTCGTGGCGTGGGTGGACGACGAGGGCGCCGCCCGCGTCGCGCGCGGCGCTCGCCGCGGCGTGGACAGCGTCGCGGAGGTCGCGGCGTCGACCTGGCGGGTGTCGCGGGTGCGCGTGACGCGCGAGGGCTCCTCCTTCACGCTGACCGGTCCCGGGGTCGCCCTGGAGGTGCACCTGGCGGTCGCGGGGCGCCACGCCGTCGCCGACGCCGCCGTGGTGGCGGCCCTGGGGCTGGCCGACGGCCTCGACGCGACGGCGGTCACCGCCGGTCTGGCGGCCTTTCGCGGCGTCCCGCGGCGCTTTGAGCGGCGCGGTTCGTGGCGCGGCGTCGACATCTTCGAGGACTACGCCCACCTGCCCGGGGAGATCCGTGCCACGCTGGACGCCCTGCGCTCGATCGGCTTCGCCCGGGTGACGGCGGTCTTCCAACCGCACCGCGTCACGCGCACGCTCGCGCTGGGGGCCGCCTTCGCCCCGGCCTTCGACCGCGCCGACCACGTGGTGATCACCGACCTCTACCTCGCCGGCGAGCCCAACCCCGACGCGGTCACCGGTGAGGCCGTGGCCGGTCCCCTACGCGAGCGTCGCGGGGAGGACGTGGTGTACGCGTCGACCTTCGAGGAGGTCGCCGCCGCGCTCGTCGCGCTCCACGACCGCAGCGACGTGGTGGTCCTGCTAGGCGCCGGCGACGTGGCCCGCGTGATCGACCATCTGCCCGAGGCCCTGACGTGAGCCTGGCCGACCTGATCGACGCGGGGGGTGCTCGCGTGGAGGCGCCGGCCGCGCTCGGCGAGCGCACCACCTACCGCGTCGGGGGCCGCGCCGCGGCGCTGGTGACGCTGGCGAGCGCGGCCGACCTCGAGGAGCTGGGTCCGCTGCTGGCCTCCACCGGGCTGCCCGTCGTGCCGTTGGGTAACGGCTCCAACCTGCTGGTCGCCGACGGCGAGCACGACCTGGTGGCAGTCCACCTGACCGGGGAGTTCGCCGCGCTGTCGTGGCGCGACGACGGCGAGGGCGTGGTCGTGGAGGCCGGCGCCGCGCTCGACCTGCCGGTCGCGGCGCGGCGCCTCTCGGGCGAGGGCGTGGTCGGCTTCGAATGGGCCGTCGGCGTGCCCGGGACCTTCGGCGGCGCGGTGTCGATGAACGCCGGGGGCCACGGGTCCAACATGGCGGCCAGCGTGACCCGCGCGCACACCTGGCGGGCCGGGCCGCGGGTCTGGACGGGCGAGGAGCTGCGCTTCGGCTACCGCACCAGCGCCCTGCCGTCCGACGAGCTGGTGACCTCGGTCACCCTGCGCCTGTCGCGCGGCGACGCCGCCACCGCCCTCGAGCAGATCCGCGAGATTGTCCGGTGGCGACGGGCCCACCAGCCGGGCGGCGCCAACGCCGGCAGCGTCTTTCGCAACCCGCCGGGCGACGCCGCGGGCCGCCTGCTGGAGGCCGCCGGGCTGAAGGGCGTGCGCGTGGCCAGCGCCGTGGTCTCGCCCAAGCACGCCAACTTCATCCTGGTCGACGCCGGCGGGCGCGCCGGGGACGTCGCGGCGCTGATGGACCTGATGCGCGGGCGGGTGGCCGCGCTCTTCGGCGTCGAGCTGGTGAGCGAGCACCGGCTCGTGGGCTTCGGGGCCGACGCGTGAGCCGCCGGCGACCGGTCGACATTGCGCCGGGCGAGGCGCGCCGGCCCCGCCGTCACCGGCGCGTGATCACCGTCGTGGCCGTGGTGGTGCTCGCGGCGGCGACCCTGGTGGCCGGCGGGGAGTGGGTGATCCGCCAGTCGTACTTCCGCGTGCGCCACGTCACGCTCACCGGGCTGGTCCACGAGTCGAGCGCAGCGGTCCTGGCCGCCTCCGGGCTAGCCGGCGACCCCCCGATGATCGACGTCAGCGCCGGCGAGCTGGCGCGGCGCCTGGCGGTCTTCCCCTGGATCGGCCACGTCGCCGTGACCAAGCACTGGCCGAACACGCTGGACGTCGCGGTGCGCGAGCGCCTCGCCGTCGCCGTGGCCTTCGACGGACGCCACCGGCTGCGTTACGTCGACGCCGCCGGCCACGACCTCGGGGCCGCGCCGCTCGACGCCAACCTGCCGACGCTGGACTTCGCGCACCCGCGCGACGCCACCTGGCCCTACGAGCGCGCCGGCTGGGCCGCGGCCTTCGTCGCGGCCCGACTGCCGGTCGCCTTCGCGCCGCAGGTGTCGGTCATCATCGTGGATCACCGCGGCAACGTGACGCTGACCATGACGACGCCGGTGCACTTCGTGCTCGGCGCGCCGACGCAGCTGCACGCGAAGTTCGTGGCGATCGCCTCGGTGATCGCCCACGAGACGCTGCGCGCCGGGGACGTCGTGGACGTGAGCGTGCCCGGCGCGCTGGCCGTCACCGGCCCGCCCCCCTCGTGAGGCCATTTGACCCCCTAGCAGGGCCTGACTAGCCTTCAAAGACATTTCGTGCGCGGAGTACGTGGCCCCCGGGGCGGGGGGACACAATGGAAGAGACGATCCAAGGGGAGTCCATGAGTCTGAGCCAGGGCAACTACCACGCCGTGATCAAGGTGATCGGCGTGGGTGGTGGGGGAGTCAACGCGGTGAACCGCATGATCACCTCGGGCTTGCGCAACATCGAGTTCATCGCGGCCAACACCGACGCCCAGGCGCTCTTGCTCAGTGAAGCCGACCTCAAGCTCGACATCGGTCGCCAATTGACCCGGGGCCTGGGCGCCGGCAGCGACCCGGAGATCGGCCGCCAGGCCGCCGAGGACCACCGCGCCGAGATCGAGGAGGCTCTCAAGGACGCCGACATGGTCTTCATCACCGTCGGGGAAGGGGGCGGCACCGGCACCGGCGGCGCCCCGGTGGTGGCCGACGTCGCCCGCTCCATGGGCATCCTGACCATCGGCGTGGTCACGCGGCCCTTCTCCTTCGAGGGCAAGCAGCGGGCCACCCAGGCCGACAAGGGCATCGAGAGCCTGCGCGGCAAGGTCGACACGCTGATCGTCATCCCCAACGACCGGCTGCTCAGCGTGACCGCGGCCGACACGTCGATGCTCGAGGCGTTCAAGATCGCCGACGACGTCCTGCTCTCGGCGGTGCGCGGGGTGACCGACCTCATCACCGTGCCCGGGCTGATCAACACCGACTTCGCCGACGTGAACGCCATCATGCGCAACGCCGGCACCGCGATCATGGGGGTGGGCCAGTCCACCGGCGAGGGCCGGGCCGTCAACGCGGCGCGCGCGGCGATCACCTCGCCGCTGCTCGAGACCTCCATCGACGGCGCCCGGGGCATCCTGATGAACATCGTCGGCAGCTCCGGGATCACGCTCACCGAGGTGACCGACGCGGCCAGCATCATCCACTCGGTGGCCCACCCCGACGCCAACATCATCTTCGGGTCCGTGATCGACGACGCCATCGGCGACGCGGTGCGCGTGACGGTCATCGCGGCGGGATTCACGCCCAGCCACAAGCCCAAGGCCCCGACGACGGTGTCCGAGCCCGTGATGACCGAGGGACCGCGCGCCGACATCTTCGCCACGCCGAGCGGCGACGACCTCTTCGATGTCGGGGGGGACGACGACCTCCCGAGCTTCCTTCGCTGACCCCGAGCTCGTCGCCGCGGTCACCGCGCGCGTCGCCGACCTCGAGCGGCGCGTGGCGGCGTGCGGGCGGGACCCGGCCACGGTGCGCGTCGTGGCGGTCACCAAGACATTTCCGGCGTCGGTCGTGCGCGCGGCGTACGGCGCGGGGCTGGACGTGGTCGGCGAGAACTACGTCACCGAGCTGGTGGCCAAGCGCGACGCGACGCGCGACCTGCCCCTGACCTGGCACTACCTGGGCGCGCTGCAGAGCAACAAGATCGCGCGCGCCGCGCGCGCGGCCGACGTGCTGTGTGCGCTGAGCCGCGCGCGCGAGCTCGACCGCGTGGCGCTGGCGCGCCCGGGCGCGCGCGTCTACGTGGAGGTCGACTTCACCGCGTCGGCGGCGCGCCCGGGCGCGGCGCCCGACGAGGTGCCCGCCCTGGTGGCCCACGGGCGCGCGCTCGGGCTGGACGTCGCCGGGCTGATGACCGTCGCCCCGATCGACGAGGCCGGGGCGCGCGCGGCCTTCGCCGGCGTGCGCGACCTGGCCGACGAACTGGACGTCGTGGAACGCTCCCATGGGGATGAGCGACGACTTCGAACTGGCGCTGGCCCACGGCTCGACCGAGATCCGCGTCGGGCGCACGCTCTTCGGTCCCCGGGGCGCGACGACGGGGCTGGCGTAAACTGTCGCGGGCGGGACCTTGAGGAGATCGTGATGAAGGAACGGATGCGCAAGGCCCTCGGCTTCCTGGGCCTGATCGAAGACGAGTACGGCGAGTACGGCACCGGCACGCCGAGCCGGCCCTTCACCGAGCCCGGCTACGACGACGACCCGGAGTGGTCGACCCCGGCCGCGCCGGCGCCGACCGGCCCGCGACCCTTCCCGGTGAGCTCGGCCGGCTCCGGCCCGGCCCGCCCGGTGCCCGCGGCGCGCCCGGCGCCGGTGGGCGGGTTCGACGGCGCGCCGCGGCTGCGCCCGGTGCCCTCGAACCGCATCCGCACCCTGGCCGCGCCCTCGGAGGACGACCTGGCGGTCGTCGCCCCGGTCAGCTACAACGAGTCCCAGCGCGTGACCGACCTGCTGCGCGCGCACCGCCCGGTGCTGCTCAACGTCACCTCGCTGGACCCCGAGGTGGCGCGACGCGTCGTCGACTTCACCGCCGGGACGATCTACGCGCTGCGCGCCAAGATTGAGCCGCTGGCCGCCGGGGTCTACCTCATCTTCTTCGCCGACACGCCCATCAGCCACGACACCCGTCTTCGCCTGCGGGCGGCCAACTACCGCTCGTTCGGCCCGGCATGAGCCTCGTCCACACTCTGCTCACCCTCTACATCTGGATCATCATCCTGGCGGCGATCCTCAGCTGGTTCCCGGCGCGCTCCGACGGCGGGCTGGCCGTGGTCCAGCGCGTGCTCTACCGCGTCACCGAACCGGTGCTGGGACCGCTGCGGCGCCTCATCCCGCGCCCGCGCATGGGCGGCGTCGGCGTCGACTTCTCGCCGCTGGTGGCGATCATCCTGCTGACCATCGTCAATCGCGTGATCTGACCATCGCCCGCGCAATGTCGCGGCGGTAGGGTGGCGGGATGGACAGCACCGACAACGCATTTTCGGCCCTGGACGCCATCGACACGGTGGCCTTCAAGGTCGGCCTCAAGGGGTACAACGTCGACGAGGTCGACGAGTTCCTCGAGCGGCTCTCCGCGGAGGCCCGCCAGCTCCGGGACCAGCTCGCCCAGCAGCGCCAGCAGCTGCGCCAAGCGGCCGGACGCATCGACCAGCTCGAGGGCGGAC
>JBIOFE010000019.1:0-52856 GCA_044446745.1 Acidimicrobiales bacterium | reverse complement strand
TCGCCGGGCCGCGGCAGCGCCGTGGCGCGCACCACGTAATCCACGTTGCAGCTGCCGACGACCCCCATCCGGGGACGGTCGGTCGCCACTACGGCAGGTACTGGTTGGTGTAGTAGGTCGAGGGCGCGCCGGCCGTGGTGAGCAGCTTGATGCTCTTGAGCGCGGCGGTCAGCGTCGACCATTGCGCGTCGGTCTGCGTGAAGTACTGCCCCTGGGCGTTGGTCAGGAAGGGGATGGTGAGCGCCCAGCCGAGCTTGTTGTAGGCGTCGGTGTAGCCGCTCTTGGGGTAGGCCATGTCGAACTCGCCGGCCGCGGCCGCCGGGTTCTTCACCGCCCACAGCGTCGCCTTCTTCACCGCCGAGAGGAAGGCCCTGACCACCTTGGAGTTGGCCCCGGCGTACGACTTGGTGGTCGCGTAGACCCAGATCGGGATATCCGGCGCCCCGGCCGCCGTACCCAGGAGCTGGGAGAGGTGGCCCTTCACCTTGGTCTGACCGACGAAGCCGGGCAGCTCGTAGTTGGTCGTCGAGGTCGAGAAGTCGACCTTGTTGGCCAGCAGGTAGACGAGGTCCTGGGCCGTCGGGTTGGTAACGATCTTCACCTGGCTCGGCGCGAGCCCGGCGTACTTGAGGATGAACGGCAGCATCGCCTCGGTCCAGGTGTCGCCGTAGGAGAAGATCCGCTTGCCCTTGAGCGTGGCCTTGAGCGTGGCCGCCTTCAGGCTCGTGCCGGGCTTGGCGAACAGCGCCCAGTTGTTGCGCATCGAGTAGTTGGCCACCGAGAGCACCGGCGCGCCGGCCCCGACCGCGATCGCCATGTCGGTCGTGGTGAGGAACCCGATGTCGGCGCTGCCCACCGAGAGCATCTGGGTGGTCGTCGAGGTGTTCGGCGGGAAGACGACCTTCACCTTGAGCCCGGCCGCGGTGAAGAAGCCGTGCTGCTGGGCGACGACGATCGGCACCAGCTCGAAGTCCGGGCCCGGGAAGTCGTAGGCGAAGGTGACCGGCTTGAGCGAGGCGGCGCTGGCCGGGAGCACGAGGGCCAGGGCGCCCGCGATTAGCGAGCCGCTCAGGGCCCACGCGAACAGACGACGAATCCTCACGGCTCTCCTTTGATCATGATGGCGTCGATACTAGTTGGGGGTGCGCGAGACCGGCCGGTCGCGCCACCACCGGCGGCGCGCCACGCTGCGTCGCTGCCACGGCGTGACCAGCACCTCGACGCCGAGCACCAAGAGGAACCACGAGATGCCGATCGCGGTCATCAGCATCGTCGTGCCGTAGACCGCGGCGACGTTGAGGTTGGCGTTGGCGTGCTCCTGGTAGAGGGCTAGCGACGCGCCGCCGCCGGCCGTGTAGATCTCGCCGATGATGGCGCCGGTCACCGCGTACGTCGCGCCGATCTTGAGCCCGGTGAAGAGCGAGGTCACCGCGGCCGGGATCTCGATCTGCAGGAACGTGCGCCACCTCGACGCCCCGAAGACCCGGGCCAGGTTGACCAGGTCCTGGTCGACGTGGCTGAGGCCGTCCAGCACGTTCACCGCCACCGGGAAGAAGACGATCCAGGCCACCACCACGACGATCGGCGTGACCGAGAATCCCAGGATGAGCACCAGCGGCAGGGCCAGGGCGATGATCGGCACGGCCTGGGAGGCACGATCACCGGGTAGAGCAGCCGCTGGAGGAAGCCGACCTTGGCCATGACCACGCCCAGGCCGACGCCGAGCAGCGCCCCGCTGAAGAATCCGTAGATCGTCTCACGGATCGTGCCCTCCACCAGCGGCGACAGCGTCGACCAGTTCGACGTGACCGCCCGGAGCGCCGCGAGCGGACGCGGCGCGATGTAGGGCGCGACGTTGAAGACGACGACGATCGCCTCCCACAGCCCGATCAGCAACGCGATGGAGAGCACCGGCACGCCGACGTTGATGAGCGCCCGGCGCTTCACCGTTCACCCCCGTGGAGCAATCGCATCACCTGGCCCTTCAAGTCGACGAAGACCGGATCGGTCAGGGCGTCCAGGCCGCGCGGACGGGCCAGGGGGTTCGCGAAGTCGGCCACGACCCGCCCGGGCCGCGGCGACATCACGATGATGCGATCCGACAGGAAGATGGACTCGTCGACGTCGTGGGTGATGAACAGCACGGTGCGCCCGGTGTCGCGCCAGACCCGCAGCAGCCATTCCTGCATCTCCAGGCGGGTCTGGGCGTCGAGCGCCCCGAACGGCTCGTCGAGCAGCAGCAGCGCCTGGTGGGTGACCAGCGTGCGCATCAGGGCGACCCGCTGGCGCATCCCGCCCGACAGCGCGCTCGGGTAGTGGCGCAGGAACTCGCCCAACCCGTACTGCTCGGCCACCCGGCGAGCCTCGGCGCGGTCCTCGGCCGTGACGCGCCGCGTCAATCGCGCGGCCATGGTGATGTTGTCCTCGACCGTGCGCCACGGCACCAGCAGGTCCTTCTGGAGCATGTAGCCGACGTGGCCGGTGGCGCCGGTGACCGCCTGGCCGCTCAGGCGCACCTCGCCGCCGTCGGGCTCCAGCAGCCCGGCGACCACGTTGAAGAGCGTCGACTTGCCGCAGCCCGACGGCCCGACGATCGCCACGAAGGACCCGTCGGCGACGTCGAGGGTCGTCGGGGCCAGCGCCACCGTGTCGCCGAAGCTCTTGCCCACGTCGCGCAGCTCGAGCAGCGTCGGTGGGCTCATCGCTCAAATGTAACGCCGCCGTGGCGGCCGACAACCTACCGGTAGCCGGCCATGAGGTCGTCGACGCGCCCGTTGAGTTCGCGCGGGTTGGTCGCGCGTACGAACCACTCGGTGCCCATCACCGCGTTGAACTCCTCGCGGGTCATCTTCATCCAGAACGAGCCGGCCATCTGGGAGTGGTGGGCCGCCAGCGCGTTGTACTTGGCGTCGGTCACCGTCGACACGTCGACCGCGGCGTCGATGTCGGCGTCGGGCGTGCCCAGCTCGATCGGCTCGCCGTCCACCGAGAGGTCGGGCGGATCGGGCTCGCGCACCACGCCGCGTTTGGCGTCCGCCGCGATCCGCTCGCGCTCGGCGCGCTCCCAGCGCTCCTGCCACAGGCGCATCACCGACTCGGGGATGGCGTTGAAGTAGACGGTCGGCTCGTAGTCGAGCCGGGCCACCGCGGCCATCGTGACCCGGTGGGCCTGGACGTGATCGGGGTGGCCGTAGAAGCCGACCTCGTTGTAGGTCATGACGACCTGGGGCCGCTCCTCGGCGAGCACCGCCAGCAGCCGGTCGGCGGCGTCCTCGACCGCGGCGGCCCAGAAGGCCCGGGGGTCGTCGTTCTGGGGCCAGCCGCGCATTCCCGAGTCGCGATAGCCCAGGCGCACCAGGCGCGAAACCCCCAGCGCCGCGACGGCCGAGTCCAGCTCGCCGCGACGGATCTCGGCCACGGCGTCGGCGTCGTGGTCGTCGTCCTCGGGTTTGACCCCGCCCGGCGCGTCGCCGTACTCCCCGTTGGTGCAGGTCACCAGCACGGTGCGCACCCCCTGGCGGGCCAGGAGCGCCAGGACCCCACCGCTCGAGGAGGCCTCGTCGTCGGGATGGGCGTGCACCGCCAGGAAGGTCAGCGGGTCGCTCACGCGAGACCTCCGAAGAGGTCGTGCTCGTCACCGGTCGCCGGGGACCGGCTCCACGCGCGCTGGTAGTACTCGACGCCGAAGAGCAGGCTGAAGAGCTCCTCGTCCATGGTCACCAGGTCGGCGTTGTCGACCTGGGACGCGTGGGTGGCGATCGCGCGCTGCTTGAGACCGGCGTACTGGGCGACGTCCATGGTGGTGGTGATCGCGCCGTCGTCGACGCCCACGCCCCTGGTCACCCACACCGGCGTGTAGACGCCGCGCTCGCGGGCCAGCGGGATGAATCGCTCCAGCACGCGCGTCGGGGCGACCGGGTAGTAGAGCCGCTCCACGCCCGACGAGAGCTTGACCGCCAGCTGCGTGGCGGCGTTGGCCGCGACGTGGTCGGGGTGTCCGTAGAAGCCGTGCTCGTCGTAGGTCACGACGACCGTCGCGCCGACCTCGTCGAAGAGCGCCGCCAGGGTGCGCCCGACCATCTCCGGGTCCGCGTTCATGAACGCGCTGGCCCGGGCGTTCTGGGCCCAGCCGGGCAGGCCGGAGTCGTCGTACCCCAGGGTCACCACCCGCGAGTAGCCGATGAAGTCGGCCACGCGCTGGAGCTCGGCGGCGCGCGTCGCGCGCGTGCCCAGCGCGTCGTGGTCGGGGTGCGAGCCGGGCCGACCGGCCCCGTCGATGCCCAGTTGCCCGTAGGTGCAGGTCACCAGGACCACCCGGATGCCGCGCGCGGCGTAGTGGGCGGTGATCCCCGCGGTGAAGAGCGACTCGTCGTCGGGGTGCGCGTGCACGCACACGAGCGTCGGCGAGGAAGTCATCTCCGAAAGACTAGGAGGTCGCCAATTGACTGATGCGCACGACGAGCAGGACGCCCGCCGTCAAGAGGTAGGTGCCGACGCCGGTCAGCAGCCACCGACGCGCCCGAGTGCGCGGCAGCGGATCCAACAGGGCCAGGCGCGGCGTCCGCCAGTCGGAGCGATCGCCTTCGAAGCGGGGCGGTGGACCCGCCCGTCGAAGGCCCAGGGGGAGCCCGACGCAGAGACCGACCACGCCGACCGCTCCCAGCACCTCGAGGAGGGTGAGCACCGGCGCCGACGGGAAGAGGGTCGAGATCATCATGACCACTGACAGGATCGTGAGGATGGTGACGATGACGACGGCCACCGCGTTGAGCCACCGGGCATTGACCCACGGACCCAGGGCGGCGTGATCGTTGGCGAGCAGGAGGACGAAGATGGTCGTGCTCGGCAGCATGAGACCACACAGGGCCTGGACCGCCAGAGTGATGAGCCCCAACGGCGCCCCCGGAAGAAGCGTCACCGCCGCCGCGAGGACGAGCAGCCCCCCAAAGGCCCCGTAGAAGCCCTTGGCCTCTCGCAAGGGGGCGTCGAGACCTTGGTTGAATCGGCCCGACAGGTCGCCGAGGGCGTAACTGCTAGCGAGGGTCACGACGGCGGCCCCGATGATCGACGCATTGAGCAAGATCACCGCGAAGAAGGTCCCGGCCCCGTGCCCGACGTAGCGGCCCAGCCCCCGCGCCACGTCCAGGGCGTTGGTGTAGGCGTTCGTCCCGCCGTGGGCGGAGAGCCCCGCCGCGGTGACGCCCATGAGCAAGGTCGCCACCGCCACCACGATCACCGATCCGATGACCGTGTCGACCCGTTCGTAGTTCAGCCACCGCGGCGAGATCTTCTTGTCGACGATGTTGCTCTCCTGGAAGAAGAGCTGCCACGGTGCCACCGTGGTGCCGATGATGGAGATGATCAGCAGCACCCCCGCGGAGGTGACACCTCCCCGCACGCTCGGCGTCACGAGACTGTGGACGACGCGGGCGCTCGAGATGTGGGCGTGGATGATGAGGGGAATGACCGCGGCGTTGACGCCGACGAAGAGCATCATGAATCGTTCCCAGCGGCGGAATGATCCGGTCACCGTCATGGCGAACAGCGCGAGCGCGGCCACCGGAACCGAGACGTACGGCGAGACTCCGAAGTAGCGCATCGACAGGGAGATGCCGATGAACTCCGTGACGATGATGAGCGAGTTGAGCAGGAGAATGGACGAGATCGACACGGTGCCCCAGCGACGACCGATCCGCTCGCGGATGAGCCGACCGTGTCCCACGCCGGTCACCACCCCCAGGCGCGCCACCATCTCCTGGTTCACAATCAGGACGGGAATCAACAGGGGCAGGGTCCACAGCAGGGTGTAGCCGAAGTTCTGGCCGGCCTGGGCGTAGGTGGAGACCCCGCCCGCGTCATTGTCACCGACCATCACGATGAGCCCGGGCCCGATCACGGCCAGCAGTGCGAGCAGACGTGCCCGTCCACCCCGGCGTTCGCCGGTGTCGTGGGCCGAGAGGGTGCCGAAGGCACCCCGGATCGGGTGGTCGCTCGTCGTGCCGGACACGTGTCACCTCCTCTCTGGTCGTCGTGGTCGGTAGCCCGGCGGCCTCGACGACCGGAGGTTCAGTGACCTACGGGCGCCGTTCGCAAGACCGCCGGGATGGGCAACGCGGTGAAGCTGGTACTGGGAGGTTTCAGCGGAACCCCCTTTGAACGTGACCCGAGGGCCGACGCGCGGTCACTCCTCCACCGCCGTCATGCCGAACTCGCGGCGCCAACCCTGGGGTAGCAGCGTCTCGAGTAGGTCGTCGACCGTCACCACCCCGACCAAGGCGCGGTGCGCCTCGTCGAGCACCGGCACCACGGTCAGGTTGAAATCGCTCATCTTCCGCGCCACCCGATGCAGGTCCCACTGGGGATGGACGTGGGCCAAGGGCGTTCGGGCGACGCTGAGGACCGGCTCGCCCTTGCGCGCCCGCACGAGCGGGGCCACCGCGGCCGCACCGACGGGGCTGCCGGCGTCATCGACGACATAGACGGCCGACAACGACTCGGCCGGGATCGCCGAGGTGCGGATCGCCGTCAGGGCGTCGTCGACGGTCGCCGAGGACGACACGGTGAGGAAGTCCGGGCTCATCAGCCCACCGGCGGTGTCCGCGTTGTAGGACAGGAGGTTGCGCACTTTGGCCTGATGGTCCGCTGGCAGGTGCTCGAGGATGGGCCGGCGCCGTTCCTGGTCGACCTCGTTGATGAGATCGGCTGCGTTGTCCGGCTCCATGCGCGCCAACAGGCGGGCGGCCTCGGCGTCGGAGCGACCCTCGAGGAACTCGAGCTGGTGCGTGGTGTCCAGCTCTTCGAAGACGTCCGCTTCCAACTCGCGGTCGAGACCGACCGCCTCGATGATCTCCTCGCCCTCCTCGTGGCTGGCCTGCTCCACGAGGTCCGCGATCTGGGCCGGGTGCAACTTCGCCAGCTTGCGGTACGGAATGCGCAGGCGCGCGGTGGGCACGTGGCTCACGAAGGGCTCGATCGACGCGAAGTCGACGATCGTGTCGGCCTTCACTCGCTGGCCGATGCTCGGGCCGAGCAATCGGCGCAGCAGGGGCCGGCGGCCGGCGTCGACGCCGACCACCTCCCACTTGCCATCGATCTGGGCGATCTCGATCTCGTTGGCGGTGATCAGGCGCCCGCGCACGAGGTTGATGAGGTGGCGCGCCAGCAGGTCCTCGGCCAGCAGCAGCTCGCCGGGGCGCCGCTCGAAGCGCCGCAGGTCCACTCGGCGGCCCTCGAATGTCATCCGCCCCTCACGCAGCCCACCGATCTTGCGGATCGGCACGAAGAGGTCCCGCCCCTCGATGCGAATGACCGCACCGACGATCGGCGGATGGGCGTCGTCGCCGAGGCGCGCGACCAGGTCCTGGACGCGGCCGATCCGGTCGCCGCTCGACTCGAAGAACGGCCGGCGCAGAAAGGTGGAGAGGTGGAGGATTTCGGTCATATGGGCGCCCACAGGCTATCCGGCGCGGCGACCCCGCCACCGGGTCGGGCGGTGAACGGTCCGTGAACGACGAGGCTCAGCGGGGCCGGTAGCGCGACACCACGTCGGCCACGTAGTCGACGTCCTCGTCGGTGAGATCGAAGTGCGTGACGAAGCGCGCTCGCGTCGGCGCGATGGTGTCGCCCAGCACGCCCGACTCCGCGAGGTCGGCTACCACCCGACGGGCGTCGGGGTGGTCGAACGCGATGATGTTGGTCTCACAGGTCGCGGGGTCGTAGTGGGCGTCGGGCAGGGCGGCCGCGAAGCACTCGGCGAGACGGCGCGCTCGGGCGTGGTCCTCGGCCAGCCGCTCGACCATCGTCGTGAGGGCCACCACCCCGGCCGCCGCGACCACGCCGGACTGGTGCATGCCCCCACCGAGGCGCTTGCGCTCGATCCGGGCTGCCGCCATGAGGTCCGCCGGACCGGCGAGGAGCGAGCCGACCGGGGCGCCCAGTCCCTTGGTGAGGCACGACGACACCGTGGTGGCGCTGGCCGCGAACTCGGCCGCGCGGGTCCCCGTCGCCACCACCGCGTTGAAGAGTCGGGCGCCGTCCAGGTGGATCGGACGATCAACCGCGGCGGCCAGAACGCGCAGCGCCTGCGCCGGGTACACCGCGCCGCCGGCGAACATGTTGGTGTTCTCCACCGTAACGAGGGCCACGTGGGGCTGGTGGTCACGCTCGGCCGCGATGGCCTCGACCACCTCGTCGACGCGCAGGACACCCCGGTCGTCGTTCACCGTCGCGAACTGGACGGAGGAGTTACGCGCCGCGGCGCCCATTTCGTAGCCGACCACGTGGTCGTGGCGCCCGGCGACGATCACGTCGCCCGGTCGGGTGAGGATTCGCACCGCGATCTGGTTGGCCATCACGCCCGACGGCACGAAGACGGCGGCGGGCTTGGCGACCATCCGGGCGTAGAGCTCCTCGAGCTCTCGGACCGTGGGATCCTCACCGAAGCCGTCGTCACCGACGACCGCCCGGGCCATCGCCTCGCGCATGGCCGGCGTCGGCCGCGTGTGGGTGTCGCTGCGCAGTTCCACCCGTCGCGTCATGGGCCCTCAGGTTATCGGCCGCCCGTAGACTCGCCCCGATGAGCGACCACTCCTTCGAGGGCCTCACTCGCCGCCCGAGCGTTCACGACCACCTCGGCGTGGAGATCGTCGAGGTCTCGCCCGAGCGGGTGGTCCTCACCCTCGAGGTCGGCCCCAAGGCCCACCAGCCCTTCGGCCTGCTCCACGGCGGGATCTCGGCGCTGCTGGCCGAGAGCGCCGCGTCGATCGGCGCCACGGTCTGCGTCTGGCCCAACGAAGTCGCGGTGGGCACCGAGCTCAACTGCTCGCACCTGCGCTCGATGCGTGACGGCACGCTGACCGCGACGGCGCGCCCGCTGCGCAAGGGCCAGCGCGTGCACGTTTGGTCGATCGACCTGACCGACGACGAGGGCCACCTCATCTGCGCGGCGCGGTGCTCGCTGCAGATTCTCCCGGCCCCCTCGGCGACCTAGGCCCAGCCCCTAGACTTTCGGCCAACCGGGGAGGTACGACATGGGCGTTCGCTTCAGGGGCTGGGGCGTGGCGGTGCCCGACCGGGTCGTCACCAACGAGGAGCTGTCCCGGACGCTCGACACCTCCGACGAGTGGATCACCGAACGCACCGGCATCCGCGAGCGGCGCATCGGCGGGTCCTCGCGCACGCTCGGCGGCCTGGCCGCCCAGCGCGCCATGGACGAGACCGGCGTCGGTCCGCGCGACATCGACTTCCTGATCCTGGCCACCACGACGCCCGACCGCCTGGTGCCCGCCACCGCGCCCCTGATCGCCGACGACCTGGGGCTGACCTGCCCGGCGATGGATCTGAACGCCGCGTGTAGCGGGTTCATGTTCGCCCTGCGTACCGCCGAGGGACTGCTCGAGACGGGCAACCAGCGTGTGCTGGTGGTGGGCGCCGAGCACCTCTCGCGCTGGGTCGACTGGGAGGACCGCAACATGGCCGTCCTGCTGGCCGACGGCGCCGGGGCCACGGTGCTGGAGCACGACGAGGGCCCCAGCGACATCCTCTCCTTCTCGCTGGGCACCGACGGGTCGGCGGCCGACCTGCTCACCTGCGAGCACGGCGGCTACATCCAGATGGACGGCAAGGAGGTCTTCCGCCGCGCGGTGCGCGTGGTCGTGAGCTCCGCCGAGGAGGCCCTGGCCAAGGCCGGCGTCACGGCCGACGAGTTGAGCCTGGTCATCCCGCACCAGGCGAACATCCGCATCATCCAAGCGGCCTGCCAGCGCCTCGGCGTCGGGATGGACCGCGCGGTGGTGGTGCTCGACCGCTACGGCAACACCTCGAGCGCTTCGATCCCATTGGCGGTAGGCGACGCGCGCGACAACGGCCGGGTCAAGCCCGGTGACCTGGCCCTGCTGACCGGCTTCGGCGCCGGCATGACGTGGGCCTCGGCGGTGGTGCGCTGGTCGCCGTGAACGGCCCGTCACTGGTCATCCTGGCCGCCGGACGGGCGCGCCGCTACGGCGACCTCCAGGCGCTGGCTCCGGTGGGCCTGCACGGCGAGAGCGTCGTCGACCTGCTGGTCTCGGACGCCTACGCCGGCGGCTTCGACGAGGTGGTGATCGTGGTGAACCCCGATACCGGCCCGCGCATCGAAGAGCACGTGACGGCGCGCTGGCCGCGGGGCCGGCGCGTGGCCTTCGCGGTCCAGCAGAGCCTGCGCGGGACCGTCGACGCGGTGCTGGCCGCCCGGGGACAGCTCGACCTGACAAGGCCCTTCGCGGTGGCCAACGCCGACGACCTCTACGGACGCGACGCCTTCGCGCGGCTCGGCGAGCACCTGGCGGCCAGCCCCAACCACTCCCTGGTCGGCTACGGGCTCGACCGGGCCCTGGTGAGTGACCTGCCGGTGTCGCGCGGGGTCTGCCGCGTCGTGAACGGGCACCTGACCGACCTGTTCGAGCGGCGCAACGTGCGCGCGACGCTCGAGGGCTTCGTGGCCGAGGACGGCCAGGAACCCGCCGCGCTGGACCCGTCGACGACGGTGTCGATGAACCTCTGGGGCTTCCAGCCGGCGATCCTGCCGTTCATGCGGGCGGCCGTGGCGACCCACGACTTCGCGGTCGAGCCCGAGGTCGTGCTGCCGGTCTTCGTGGGGGCGATCCTGCACCACGCGCCGCTGCGCTTCGACGTGCTGGCCACGACCTCGCGCTGCGTCGGGGTGACCCACGCCGAGGACCTGCCCCTCGCCCAGCTGCGGGTGGCCCAGGAGGTCGAGGCCGGCGAGCGGCCCGAGTTCGCCTTCGCCTGACGCCCCGACGCGCCGGTCACGCCGGGGTCGCGTCAGGGATCTCGGCCCATGAACGCGGCCAGACGATCCGTCGCCGGTGCGCCGGGGGCGATCTCCACCGCGTGGGCGAAGGGCATGCCCTCCCCTCGGTACTGGGCCAGCAGCGTGCGTTGCGCTCGCGCCAGAACGTCCAGTGACTCCTCGTCGCTGAAGGGAACCGGCTGGCCCGTGGCGACGGCCAGGTCCCAGCCGTGCGTCAGGTACTCCATGACCGTCATATTGAACACCATCTCGGCCGGACGCTCGCCGCCCAGTACGCGGAGCTCGCGGTCGAGGCCGTACTCGCGCCAGCCCGCGACCAGACTGGCGGCGGCGGCGCGGAACTCGCCGGCCGGATCCGGCCCGGAGCGATAGGTGGTCGGGTCGCCCTCGAAGGGGCGCGCGTGGCAGCCCGCGTCGAAGACCTGGATCCAGCCCACCAGGTGATCGGTCAGCTGGCGCACGTCGTACGCCGGGCAGGGGGTGGACCGGCCCCACTGGTCCTCGCGGACGCCCGCGATGAGGTCGCCGGTCTTGTCGAGGACGGACTGCAGCAGGGCGACCTCATCCATGGGGCGAGCGTAGCGAGGGGTCGTCACGGGACGCTTTAGTGCCAGTCGCGCGCCGGCGTGACCGCCCCGAGCGCGAGGGGCTCGACGAACTCCGCGGCCAGCGCCAGGCTGCCCTGGCCGCGCTCTAACTTGCCACGGATGACCAGCGCCGGATTCGTGCGCGCGACGTCGGACCAGCGCGCCCAGGCGCCCTTGGAGAAGATCACGTTGACGTGACCGGTCTCGTCCTCCAGGTTGAGGAAGACCGCGCCCTTGGCGGTCTCGGGGTGCTGGCGGTGGGTCACCACCCCGGCCACGCAGACCCGGGCGCTCTCGGCGCCGGCCAGGGCGTCGGCCCGGGTCACCCCGCGCGCGTCCAGTTCCGCGCGCACCAGGGCCATCGCGGTCGCCTCGGGGGTCAGCCCGAGCGACCAGAGGTCGTCGGCGACGCGCTCCATCTCGGTCGTGGCCGGCAGCGGCGGCGCCACGAGTCCGGTCACCACGCCGGCCAGGCGCTCGGGCGTGCCCTGGGCGGCCGCCCCGGCCGACCAGGCCAGCGCGCGGCGCGTGGCCCCGAAGCCGTCCAGGGCCCCGGCGGCGGCCAGCACCTCGAGGTGGCCCTGGTGACACCCGGCCCGGCGCACCAGGTCCTCGGGCCCGGCCCAGGGGGCGCCCGCGACGATCCGCTCGGCGAGCTCGTCGCCGATCCCGCGCAGCGCCCCGAGGCCCAGGCGCGCCACCGGCGCGTCGCGGGGCCCCTCGAGCGTCGCGCCGGCGCCCGAGGCGTTCACGTCGGGGCGCGCCACGGTGACGCCGTGGCGGCGCGCGTCGGCGACCAGGCTCTGGGGCGACCAGAAGCCCAGGGGCTGGGCGTTGAGCAGCGCCACCAGGAAGGCCGCCGGGTAGTACGTCTTGATCCACGCCGAGCAGTAGACGAGGTGGGCGAAGGAGACCGCGTGCGACTCGGGGAAGCCGAAGTTGGCGAAGGCCGACAGGGCCTCGAAGAGCTGGTCGGCGCCCGCCCCGGTGATCCCGTTGGCGGCCATGCCGGCGTAGAAGCGGCTCTTGAGCTTGAGCATGCGCAGCTCGGAGCGCTTGGCGGCCATGGCCTGGCGCAGCTCGTCGGCCTCGGCCGGCGAGAAGCCGGCCACCGCGACGGCCATCTCCATGAGCTGCTCCTGGAAGAGCGGCACGCCCAGCGTGCGCGCGAGGATCGGCTCGAGGCGCGGGTGCAGGTAGGTCACCGGCTCCTCGCCGCGGCGCCGGCGCAGGTAGGGGTTGACCGCGTGGCCCTGGATCGGGCCGGGGCGGATGAGCGCCACCTCGATCACCAGGTCGTAGAAGCAGCGCGGGCGCACCCGGGGCAGCGTGGCCATCTGGGCGCGCGACTCGACCTGGAAGACCCCCACGGTGTCGGCCTCGCACAGCAGGTCGTAGACGGCCTCGGCCTGGTCGAGGCGACCGAGGTCGAGCGTGACCTGGTGGAAGGCCGCCACCACGTCGACCGCGCGGTGCAGCGCGTCGAGCATGCCCAGGCCCAGCAGGTCGAACTTCACCAGGCCGATCGCCGCGCAGTCGTCCTTGTCCCACTGCAGCACCGTGCGCCCGGGCATCCGCCCCCACTCGACCGGGCAGACCTCGGTCACCGGCCGGTCGCAGAGCACCATGCCGCACGAGTGGATGCCCAGGTGCCGGGGCCGGTCGAGCAGCTCGGTGGCTAGCTCCACGATCTGGGCCGGCGCGCTCGGCGACACCGCGACCATGGCGTGACGGTCCACCCCGTCGCGCAGCGCGGTGGCCTCGGCCTCGCTCATCCCGAAGGCCCGGGCCACGTCGCGCAGCGCCGAGCGCGACCGGTAGGTGATCACCGCGGCGACCTGGGCGGCGTGGCGCCGGCCGTAGCGCTCGTAGACGTACTGGATCACCTCCTCGCGCCGGCCCGACTCGATGTCCACGTCGATGTCGGGCGGGCCGTCGCGCGCCGGGGAGAGGAAGCGCTCGAAGAAGAGGTTGAGCGCGACCGCGTCGGCGTTGGTGATGCCCAGCGAGTAGCACACCGCCGAGTTGGCCGCCGAGCCCCGGCCCTGGCAGTAGATGTCGTGGCGCGCGCAGAACTCGGTGATGTCCCAGACCGTGAGGAAGTAGCCGGCGAAGCCCAGCGTGGCGATGACGCCGAGCTCGTGGTCGATCTGGCGCCACGCGCCGGCGACGCGCTCGGCGACGCGGGGCCCGTAGCGCTGCGTCGCCCCGCGCGCCACCAGCGACTCCAGGTAGGCCTGCTCGTCCATCCCCGGCGGCGTCGGGTACGCCGGCAGGTTGGGGGCCACCAGGCGCAGGTCGAAGGCCAGCGCGGCCCCCAGCTCGCCGGCGCGGTCCACCACGCCGGGCCAGCGCGCGAAGCGCCGGCGCTGCTCGGCGTCGCTGCGCAGGTGCGCGAGCGGCGAGGCGCTGACCCACCCCTCCATCTCCTCCAACGTGCGCCGGGCCCGGATGGCCGAGAGCACGTTGGCGCGGGCGAAGGCCGCGGGGGTGGCGTAGTGGACGTTGCCGGTCGCCACGACGTCGACGCCGCGGCGCACCGCGATCTCGGCCAGCGCGTCGTTGCGCGCCACGTCCTCGGGCGCGCCGTGGTCCCACAGCTCCACCGCCAGGTTCTCGCGCCCCAGCAGGTCGACGAGGCGGGCCAGCGCGCGCTCGGCCGCGCGCGGGCCCTCGGCGAGCAGCGCGCGGGCCAGCGGACCCTTGCGACAGCCCGTGAGGACCAGCCACTCTCGCGCGCTGGCGGCGAGCTCCTCGAGGGTGCCGCGCGGCGCGCCCTTCTCCCCGCGGGCCAGCAGCGCCTCGGCCAGCGTCACCGAGAGGCGGCGGTAGCCCTCGGGCGAGCGCGCCAGGACGACCACGTGCTCGCCCGAGGGGTCGCGCACCCCCACGCGGTCGTCCTGACCGGCCAGTGTGATCTCGGCGCCGAAGACGGTGGCCAGGCCGAAGGCCCGCGCCGCCTCGGCGAAGCGCACCACGCCGTAGAGGCCGTGGTGGTCCGTGAGGGCCAGCGCGCCCAGGCCCAGGCGCGTCGCCTCGGCCGCCAGCTCCTCGGGGTCGCTGGCCCCGTCGAGGAAGCTGAAGTCCGAGTGGGCGTGCAGCTCGGCGTAGTTCGCCATCAGTCGTAGATCCCCGTGAGCCACCACCGGCCCGACTCGGCGACCAGCAGCGCCGCCTCGCCGGTGTCGAGCACGACCTGGAGGTGGGCGCGCCGGCGCGCCACGGCCCACCACCGCTCGACGATCGGCCAGGGCCCCGCGTACCACACGACGTCGCGGCGCGCCCGGGCCAGCACCGCGACGACTGGGGCGCCGCTCAGCAGGCCGCGCGACGAGACGCGCACGACGCGATCGTGCGCGTCGCGCAGTTCCACCGCGACCGGGTGCGCGAGGGTGGTCGCCGGCAGGGGCGCCCCCAGTCGGCCGGGCCACGGCGCGTCGTCGCGGCGCGCCGCCGGCGAGCCCCAGGGGACCAGCGCGGCGCGGTCCTCGGGTCCGCGCCCCCCGCGCAGCGACGCCACCACGACGGCGTCGGCCCCCAGACGGCGCCGGACCCGGTGGGCCGCCGCCTCGGCGCGGTCGTCCCCGGCCCCGCGCTGGCCGAAGAAGCCCCGCTGCTCGCCGAGCGCCCCGGTCCCGCCGCGCAGGCGCGCCAGGCGTGCGCCCAGGCGCGCGTCACGCTGACCGGAGAGCTCGCCGACCTCCCCGCGCGCCACCTGGTGCAGGTGCAGCGCGTGACCGTCGAAGCGTTCGGCCACGCGCGCCGCGTCGAGGTCCGCGAAAGCGCCCAGGGTGTGCAGGCCCAGGCGACGGCAGGTGGTGGCGAGGTCCTTGCGCCCCAGGACGTCAAGGGACTGCGCGCGCCGGAACGCGTCGGTCGCACCCAGGGGCACCACCACCGCGCGCCGGGCCGCCAGCTCGGCGCAGAAGAGCCCGTCGGCCACGCCGAGGCGCGCCTCCGCGCCGGTGACGTCGGCGACCGTCGTCGCCACGGCCTCGAGGACCGCCCCCTCCCCGCCGAAGAACCGGCTCGGTCCGCGCACCGGCAGCGCGTAGAGCCCGAGGCGCACCGGCTCGGTGAACGGGCACAGCACGACCAGCGCGTCGAAGAGCGCGAGGTAGGCGCGCAGGGTCGCGCCGTCGGGCGACTCGTCGCCGAGCACCGGCACCCACACCGCGAGCAGGCGCTCCATTCAGCCCGCCGCCGCTCGGCCCTGGTGGTTCGGCAGCACGACCACGTGGTCGACGCCGCGCTGGGCCGCGCCGCGCCCCAGGACCCGCACGTCCAGGTAGCGCTCGTCGAGGCGCGACGACGTGTGCCAGCGCGCGCCGGTGACGACGAAGGAGAGATCCGTCGGCAGCGGCCAGGACCGGTGGGCCTCGCCGAGCGCGACCAGCACGGTCGATCGTTCGCGGGCGCGGTCGGTCAGCCGACGCGCCGCGAGGAGCGACGCGCGTCCCGGCGGGCGCACCACCAGCAGGTCAACCCCGTCGAGCAGGTCGGCGGCCGCCTCGGCCCACGCGCCGCGCGGGCGCGGCACGAAGAGCACCCGGCCCAGGTCGAGTCCGAGGTCGGCGATCGCCACGACCCCCGGGGCGTCGACACCCACCACGCCGACCCAGTGGCCGCGCGCGCTCGCCTCACTCACCAGGCTGAGGGCCAGGCTCAGCCCACCCCAACCCGGCGGCGCCTGCACCGCGACGGTGCAACCGCGCCGCAGCGCGCCCCCCGGCACGAAGGCGTCCCAGGGCTCGCCGAGCGGCAGACGCCGGCCCGTCGCCAGGGTGACGGGGCGCAGCGTGGCCGCCACGTCCTCGGGGAGGGAGGGGCGAGTCACTGGAAAAGCGAACATTTGTTCGTAAGATTAGCGAGCCCCGACGACACCCGCCACTGGGACCGCGCACACGAGAAATCCCTCGTCCGCGCGGCGATCAGGGACGTGAACCCCGCCGTACCCCGGGCGCGGCACCCATAATGGCCCAATGGATCCTCGGGTCACGACCGGCGCGCGACCCGTCGCCCTGGTCACCGGTGTCGGCCGCCGGGCCGGGATCGGCTTCGCGGTGGCCGAGCGCCTGGCGCGCGACGACCACGACGTGGCGGTCAGCTTCTGGACGCCCTACGACGAGCGGATGCCGTGGGGCGCCGACGAGGGCGCCGCCGCCGAGCTGGCCGCCCGGGTCGCGGCGCTCGGCGTGGGCTTCGCGCCGATCCCCGCCGACTTGGAACAGCCCGCGGCCGCGGCGTTGCTCTTCGACGAGGTCGAGACGGCCCTCGGTCCGGTGGCGGTCCTCGTGCTGTGCCACTGCGAGTCGGTCGACTCGGGGATCTTGGACACGACCGTGGAGAGCTTCGATCGCCACGTCGCGGTGAACGCTCGCGCGGGCTGGCTCCTGATCCGCGAGTTCGCTCGCCGGTACCGATCCGCGCCGGGCCGCGGACGCGTCGTCGCCCTCACCAGTGACCACACGGTGGGCAATCTTCCCTACGGCGCGAGCAAGGGCGCCCTCGATCGGATCACCCTGGCGGCGGCGCACGAGTTCGCGGACCGGGGCATCACCGCGAACGTCGTCAATCCGGGCCCCACCGACACGGGGTGGATGGCCCCGGATCTGCGGGACCGACTGGCCGCCGAGACGCCGCTGCGCCGGGTGGGCAGGCCCGAGGACGCCGCCCGGCTCGTCTCGTTCCTGTGCTCGCCGGAGGGCGGGTGGGTCAACGGCCAGCTGCTGCACTCCGACGGCGGCCTCGGCACCACCGGAGCCGGCCCCGTCACGTCACGGCGAACGAGTCGCCGACGAGGTGACGTCCTCTAACGTCGAGGAGAAGGAGGCACCATGTGCGGACGCGTCGCCCTCTTCACCCCCCCGATTCGCCTCGCCCGACTCCTCGACGCCGCGCTCGCCGCGGGCCTGGAGCCCGAGGGGCACCCGAGCTGGAACGTCGGGCCCCAGCGGCGCCTCTTCGCGGCGGCCGAGGTGGAGGGCGCGCGCCTGCTGGACCGCTACCGCTGGGGGCTCCTGCCCAGCTGGGCCAAGGACCCGGCCATCGCCAACCGCCTCTTCAACGCCCGCGGCGAAACGGTCGCCGAGAAGCCGTCCTTCCGCAGCGCCTTCGCCAAGCGGACCTGCGTCGTGCCGGTCGACGGCTTCTACGAATGGGACCACCGGCCCGGTCGCGGGCGCCAGCCCCACTACTTCACCCGCGTCGACGGCGACCCGCTGCTCTTCGCCGGGCTCTACGAGTACTGGCGCGACCCCGCAGGTCCCACGGACGCCGAGGCGGTGCGCACCTGCACGATCATCACCACGACGCCCGGCCCGGACATGGACGGCTTGCACGACCGGATGCCCGTGGTGCTCGAGCGCGACGACGTGACGACCTGGCTCGACGTCGCCGACCACGGGGCCGACGAGCGCGCGTTGCTGCTGCGTCCCGCGTCCCCGGGCACGCTGACCCACGTCGGGGTCGGCGCGGCGGTGGGGTCGGTGAAGAACGACGGCGCGGAGCTGATCTCCCCGGTGGAGCCGGGCGCGCTCTTCTGAGTAGATAGCGACTAGATAGCGACTAGAAAGCCGAGAACCCCGAGTGACCAGTGAGCCGAAGCTCCCCAGCCCCTCGGGGTCCCCGAAGGCACATCACGCGGTGACCCGTGTCGGACAGGCCTCCGCGTGACGGCGGGCACTTCACGTCATTCGCCATACGAACAGCGGACCGAACTCCGCTGCCCGGCGAGAAGGTCCGTCCCTCTTGCGAGGTCCCTCCCTCCTCCGTCGATCCACCCTCTCGAGTCGACCGATCGTCGGCAGGTACTCCGTGAACTACGAGTGACACTCTGCCAGTGCCATCACGGTCTGTCCAACGGAAATTGGCATATCCGACACTTTTGCCCAGAGCCAGCCCCAATTTGTTTCGTTTTCCCCAACTTTCGAGGCGCAATCAACCGGATAACCCCATATTTCCCACAGAGCGGCCTCCTCCGAGCCCGGATCGCACGGGCGCGCCGAGGGTCCGGCGGCGGCGTAGCCCACGCCGCCACGGGGGCGTCTCGCGGGTCTCCCGCGAGAGCTGAGCGATGGCCACCGGTGAGATCTCGCCGGGCCCGCCGTGCTAGAGCGTGAGGAGTTATGTCATCACTCTCGGGCGACTCACGGAACGGACGAGGTGATGGCCGCACGGGTCGTCGCGCGATGACGTCGATCCCGCGCGAGCCGGACGGCGGCGCGTCGTCGAACGGGTCCGTCGTCGACCTCCTCTGGATCCCGCTCGGGGCGGGGCGCCGGGTCGTACGTCACTCTGGCGCAGCCTACGAGGCATTCGCCGCGTTGGTCCAGCGTCGCCCGCGCGCCACGCTCTACCACTCGGCGCTCGAGATCTCCGTGCCCGAGCGCCGAGTGGTCATCGAGATGGCGCCGATCCCCGACCAGCGTGGCGCCGAGCGCGGAGTGATCGTGGAGGGACCGGTCGGTGTGCGCGGGGCCGGACGCGTTCGAATCTTGCGCTACGAGATGCGGAGTTGGCCCAATGGCGTCATCCCGAATCGCGCCCTCGCCGTCGAGAGCCCGGTGGTCGTGAGCACGGACGTCACCGTCGCGCGCCGGCTCCTCGACCTGGTCCGGTACGTCCCCGCGCAGACCTGGGGCCGTGACGAGCTGCGCGCCGGCGAGATGTGGACCTCGAACTCGGTCATCGCCTGGCTGTTGGAGAGCGCCGGAGTGGACGCCGCCGCTCTCCACCCGCCCCGCGGCGGCCGGGCCCCCGGATGGCGCTCCGGCGTGTTCGCCGCTCGACGAGGTCCGCCGGCCGTGGCGTGGCGGGCGCGGCCCCGTGTCGCGGTGCGCGGGTTGCGACCCCGTCGTCGCCAGGTGCGGCGCATCGCCACGCCCGCCGTCCCCCACTAGGTATCTTCGCGCCGGCTCCTGGTCGGCGCGGGTCGCTCCTTCGGCGGCAGCGAGCGCGCGTAGGCCACGCCGCGCATGACCCACGGCTCGAGCTTCCGCTTGGTGGTGATCTCGCTGGCGTCGACGCGCAGCCAGCCGAACATGAGCCGTCCGCGCATCTCCATGGGCCGCGCGGTCGTGGTGGCCAGCAGGCGCGCCGAATGTGCCGGGTCGACGCGCACCATGAGACCGCCCCGGCCGCTGGCCGCCACGGCCAGGTGCCCGCGAACCAGGAACGCGAGGCCACCGAACATCCTCTTCTCGTCCAGGCCGGGCTCTAGGGACACCAGCTCGCGAATGCGATCGGCCAAGTCTTCGTCATACGCCACGGGCCATTGTCGCTCGCCGGCGGGCGCGGTGTGGAGACCGCTCTGGTCGCGCCACCAGTTGGCCTGGTCGGCCCCACACGCTCCGCTGCGCACCAGCCTCCGGTGCTCGGGGGCACGGCGTCCCGCCGGCCCGGGGCAAGGCGGACAGCGAGGTGTCCGGCTACCCGATCACCCAGCGGTCCCGTCCACCATCCTCGGCCAAGTAGAGCGCCGCGTCGGCGGCGCCGACGAGCTCTTCGGGCCCGTTGATGGCCGAGTTGGGTAGTCCGGATGCGCCGATACTGACGGTGACGGTGATGCTCTGACCGCCTTCGGAGACGGGGGAATCTGCGACGACGCGCCGAACCCGCTCGGCCATCTGTTCGAGGTCGGCTCGATCCGCTCCCGGGAGAACAACCAGGAACTCCTCACCGCCGTAGCGCAAGAGAACGTTTCCCTCGCGCAGCACACGGCGTGCGCTGCGCGACACGGACTGGAGAACGCGGTCGCCCACCAAGTGGCCGTACGTGTCATTGACCGCCTTGAAGTGATCGAGGTCGAGCATCATCACGCCCAGCGGATCACCAGTTCTCACGGTGCGGCTGAACTCCTCGCTCAGGCGCTGGAGCCCGAATCGGCGGTTGTAGACGCCCGTCAGGGGGTCGACCGCGGCGACGCGTTGGAGGTCCTCGTGGTTCAGCGAGTTGTTCAACGCCACCGCGAGCCCGGGCAGGGACGCTGCGAGCACCGGCATTGCTTCGGGAGGGCTTGCCATGGCGAATCCAACCACGAGAACACCGATGCTCACCGTGCCGTAACGAATGGGCAGAACATGAACCTCGCTGGGAACAAAGTCGACCAGCGCTCCGGCCACGACCACGTCGTCGGGCAGGGTGAGGCGCGTTGCTTCACCCGTGCGCAGCACCGTGGCCACTGGCTCCGAGGCCGCCAGGAGATCGACGTCGCGGATGCCACGAGCTCCGGCGACCTCGATTCGCCCGTGATTAGCGACAAGAAGACAGACAGCGTCGCAGCGCCACCGGTGGACGAGTTCACCCAGGGTGGAGTCGGCCAGGGCCGCCAGATCGAGGTGGGCGGCCAAGGCCTCGGACACGGATTTCACTCCTCCGGACACCTGGTGCGAGAAGGCCAGACTCTCCACGAGACGATTGAACGATGATGCGACGTCACCCAATTCGTCGGTCGAATCAACTGGCACCTTGCAGGATTCCGGGTCGCACTCGGACCAATCGCCGCGAAACGCGGCGTCGATCATCGTGTCCTCCACCCGGCGCATCCCGCCGGCCAGGAATCTCACTCGCACGCCGACCACGAGACGAGCAAGCAGATAGTTCGCCTCGGCCACAATGAGGCCGGCCACCAGAGTCGCGATGAAGAACGCTGGCCGGATGGCCGTCGCCCGCGGAACTCCCAGCAGAACGACAATCGGCGGGAACACCAAGCCGATCAACAAGCCAAAACCGATCATCCACAATCGAAGATCAACCATCACCGAGCGGGTCATTCGCGGAAGCCACGATCGATAGGCACTCGAGCGCACAGCCCCTACCGGTTCATCGTTCACGAATCGAGCCCAAGACGCCCCGGCAGATCCCTGGGGCAAGCGACCGATGACACCACGCAGCAGTACGAGGTTCTTCGAAGGACCCGGCTTCCGTCAGTTCATTGTCGCAGGCACGCCAAAGTCATGACGTGCGGCCGCCCGTCCGGGAGTCCGGTTAGTGCGCGCGTCCGCATCACCTAACCCGCCGGTCCTTCATGGGGTTCTTGGAAGAGGCCTCCCGAAACGCCGCACCCCCAGCCGCGGGCCCTGGGAACCAAAGTCAAAGTCCAGGACAGCCGCGAGGTCCGCTTCCGTCGTTTCATGCGCATTCATTGCCCTGTCTAGCGTTGGTAGTGAAAAGGGCTCGCAAACATGATGCCCGCTGAACAGTTCAAGGACTGGTACTCGATGTTGAGAGTGGTTGCCGAGACCAACTGGATGAGCACGCGACCAGCCACTCCCTGGGATTGATAACAGTAGATCGTCGGACCTGGAGTGACCTCCGAAAACGAACGATTGATCCGTCCAACATGACTTGGGGTGAATTGCAGTACTCCCTGTGGAGCGATCGTTCCCCCAAAGGAGATTGCCTCGACGGTCGGATCGAAGTTGACGTGAACTAGGGCGAGTTGTCGAGTGATGTCGAAATTGGCCACTTGGGGAGGACCGCGATACCAATCTCCTTGCAACGTGCCGATCTTGTCTTGGAAGGGACGTCCACACCCGTGGGTTTCCTTCACCCCCACCTGTCCGGGGCCGAGGAGGGATTGCAGATCCTTCTTGAGGGTTCCCTGGTAGTAGGAGACTGCACACGTCGCGAACAGGTCGTAGTTGTGATGGGGGTTGGCAACGGCGGGAGTAGACACGCGGATGTCGTCACTGCCAAAATCCAATGCCGCGGAGGACTTTCCACCGGCAGTGCCAATCCTCGTTCCGGCCCTTACGCGAATGTCTACTTGCGCCGTGCAGTGTCCGTATTCACTGCCGTTGCCAATCGAGTACGGCTTCTCACAGTTCGTGAACCTAATGCCAGCGAGCGGCCCGCCCAACGTCGACACATGCCCGAACGTGCCACTTACTTGACGGCAGGGCGCGAAGCTGAGGTAGTAATCCGTGTTCACAACCTTGCCGTTCGTGGTCTGAATCTGACGACCGATCTGGAACACGGTGACGTTTCCAGGAGAGAACAGCGGAACGTTCTTCGTCGGCCCCACTTGATTGGTGTTACTCCCGCGAGTTATGACGAAGTAGAGATGGTCGCTGGGGAGGGGATTGAAGTTGCCGAGGGGAAGTATGTAGCTGAGCATGCTCAACTGGATCGGTGACACCGAATAGAGGGCCCCACGGGGACAACTCGCGAGCGCGGCTTGCACGGGATCAACCCGGGCGAGCGGAGAAGGTGGTTTCCGGGTCGTCTTGGCGGACGCGTCCTGTTCCCGTCCCCCGGGTGCGCCTTGAACGACGGAGAAACCCACAACCACCGCTAGGCCCAGGAGAAGCAACCGAAGGGTGAGGGCGTGACGACGTAACTTCCTCACTGGTCCGATGGTACGCCTCGCCCAACCTCTGCACGGGCGTGTCTCTCCGCGTCAAAAGGGTGTCGTGGCAACGTCAGAGCTCCGGCTCGATTCGGCCAGGGGCCCCGGTCTCCCAGTTGTGGTCGGTGGGGTTCTTAGCTGGGACCCAACGATCGCGAGATCGGGGTGCGGCGCTGCGGGAGGCCCCAACCAAGAACCCAACGGTCCTTCGTGGAGGTGATGGGATTCGAACCCACTGCCTCTACATTGCGAACGTAGCGCTCTACCAATTGAGCTACACCCCCGAGGGAGTAACGATTCTAGCCCAGCGCGTAGCGGGCCGACTGGCGACGCCAGCCGTCGGCGGCCGGCTGATCAAACTCCTCGTCGCGCAGCGCGGCGACGCTCCCGCCGTAGGTGTCGTCGTCCTCGTCGTCGTAGAGCGGCGCGACCACCGCCACGCGGCGGTCGCGGAACCGCCCGAGGCCGACCGAGCTCTCGTCGAGCCACCCCTGGGAGATCGCGTAGAGGCCGAGCGAGACGTAGCCGGCCAGCGCGACCCAGGTGACGATAGCCAGATCCACCAGCATCGAGTAGCGCACGACCTCGGCGAGGGACGTCGCAAAAAGAACCGCCGCGGCCAGTGCGGTGAGGCACCGGCGCCGCTGCGCGCGCATCGAGCGGCGCCTCAGGCCGGGCTCGTCGCGCGCGTAGAGGTCCACGTCACGCGGGACCGCCGCGTAGGCGCTGGCGTAGCGGTTGACCGGCGCGGGCCGCGCGCCGACCTCGTGGCGGTCGTAGTCGTAGTCCTCGCTCCACTCCTCCCACGAGCGGCGCGATTCGAGTGTCCGGTACGTGTCGCCGACGTGAACAACCGTCAACCGCGAGGCTCGCGCGTCGACCTCGGCCGCCCCGTCGTCCGCCTCCTGGAGCCGGTGGACCGGGGAGACGGCGTAGCCCTGGCGGCTCAGGACCTCGTGCTCGTTGTGGAAGGACTCGATGGAGCGCTCGGTGCGACCGTCGCGCAGGCGACGGATGGCCATGGGGGCCAAGAGGGCCAGCCACAACAGGGCGATGATGACGAGGAGCACCCGACCTACTCCCGCGTAGTTTCCCTCGACATTGGGGCAAATTTACCGGTGCAGGGTGGCTTTTTGGTGGATGTCAGGCCTCGTGCAGGCCGCACTCCTCTTGGTCGGCGCCGACCCATCGACCCGAACGCCGGTCCCCGGAAACCGCGGGTGGCACGGTGACCGGCGCGCACCCGATCGACGCGTAGCCCTGCGCCCAGAGCGGGTGCTCGGGCAGGTCGTTCGCGCGCAGGTAGTACGCGACGTCGTCGTCGCGCCAGGTGGCCAGGGGATTGACCTTCACCAGGTGGAATCGCTCGTCCCACCCGACGATCCGCGTGGCCGCGCGGCTCGGCGCGTCGACCCGCTTGAGCGCGGTGATCCAGGCCGCGCGGCCCGCCACGGCGCGCCGGAGCGGCTCGACCTTGCGCAGCTCGCAGCAGCGCTCGGTTCCGCAGGGCCAGGGATCGGCCGCGGGACCAGGGGTCGTGCGGGTGAGGTTCAGCGACCACTCGCGCTCGACGCGCGCCGCGAACTCCAGCGTCTCGGGGAAGTGTCCCCCGGTGTCCAGGAAGATCACCTCCAGGCCGGGACGCGCCTGGTGGACCATGTGGAGCAACGCGAGGTCCTCGAAGGAGCAGGCCATCACCACGTCGTCGCCGAAACGCTCGAAGACCCACGCGAGCACCTCGCGCGGCGCGGCGGTCTCGAACCGCGCGTTCACGGCGTCGAGCTCGTTCGCGAGAGTGGCGGTGGGGGCGGACATACGTTGCGTGGTGAAGTCTAACATTCCCGAGTGATTTAGTAGACTTTCGAGCGGTTACCTAGCCTATGACTACGACTCCCCCGCGCCCCCCACGAACGGTCGATCACCTCGACCTGCTCGAGTCGCACGCCATCTTCATCCTCCGTGAGGTGGTCGCCGAGTGCGAGCGGCCGGTCCTGCTCTTCTCGGGCGGCAAGGACTCCGCGGTCCTGCTGCACCTGGCGGTCAAGGCCTTCGCGCCGCAGGGCCTGCCCTTTCCGGTGATGCACGTCGACACCGGGCACAACTTCCCCGAGGTGCTGGCCTACCGCGACGCCACCGTGGCGGCCCTGGGGGCCCGCCTGATCGTCGCCTCGGTGCAGGACTCCATCGACCGCGGCCGGGTCGCCGATCCCGGCCCGCTCGGTTCGCGCAACCGTCTCCAGACCGTCACCCTGCTCGAGGCGATCACCGAACACGGCTTCGACGCGGCCTTCGGCGGGGCGCGCCGCGACGAGGACAAGGCCCGGGCCAAGGAGCGCATCCTCTCGTTCCGCGACGCCTTCGGGCAGTGGGACCCGCGCCAGCAGCGGCCGGAGCTCTGGCAGCTCTACCAGGGCCGGGTGAACCCGGGCGAGCACCTGCGCGCCTTCCCGCTCTCGGACTGGACCGAGCTCGACGTCTGGCAGTACATCGAGCGCGAGGAGATGGAGCTGCCGAGCATCTACTTCGCCCACCAGCGCGAGGTCCTGCGCCGCGACAACATGTGGCTGGCCGTCGGTCCCTTCGTCGCCGCGCGCAACGGCGAGGCCGTCGTACGGCGCACGGTGCGCTTTCGCACGGTGGGCGACGCCAGCTGCACCGGCGCGGTCGAGTCGGACGCCCGCACGATTTCGGCGATCATCGCCGAGGTGGCCGTGGCGAACGTCTCGGAACGCGGCGCCACGCGCGCCGACGACCGCTTCAGCGAGACCGCGATGGAGGACCGCAAGCGCGAGGGCTACTTCTAGATGCACCTCGCCACGCAGGACCTCCTGCGACTCGCCACCATCGGCTCGGTCGACGACGGCAAGTCGACGCTCATCGGCCGGCTGCTGGTCGACACCCGCCAGCTCTTCGATGATCAGCTCGACGCGGTGGCCCAGGCCTCGGAGCGCCGGGGGGTCGGCGACCTGGACCTGAGCTTCGTAACCGACGGCCTGCGCGCCGAACGAGAGCAGGGCATCACCATCGACGTGGCCTACCTCTACGCGGCCACGCCAACCCGCAAGTTCATCATCGCCGACTGCCCCGGGCACGTGCAGTACACGCGCAACATGGCGACCGGCGCCTCCACGGCCGACCTCGCCCTGGCCGTGCTGGACGTGAGCCAGGGGCTCAAGGAGCAGACACGCCGACACCTGTGCATCACCGCGCTGCTCGGCGTGCGCACTCTCCTGGTCGCGGCCAACAAGATGGACCTCGTCGGGTGGTCCTCCCTGGCCTACCTGGAGGCGCTCCGCGAGGTCGAGAGGCTGTCCGACCAGTTGGGCTTCTCCAAGGTGACGGTCGTCCCGGTCTCGGCGCTGCTGGGCGACAACGTCGTGGAGCGATCGGTCAACACCCCCTGGTACCACGGACCGACGCTGCTCGACGCGCTGGAAGCATCCCGGGCCGGCGTCTGGGCGGCGACCGACCGCGGGGCGCGCCTCCCGATCCAGTCGGTGCTGCGCCAGCCGGGGGGCGGACGGACCTACGCGGGCATGGTGAGCGCCGACACGCTGCGCGTGGGCGACGCGGTCACCCTGCTGCCGGCGGGCGTGCCCACGACCGTCACGGAGATCGTCACCGGACGCGGCCCGGCCGAGGAGGCCGACGCCGGCCTCTCGGTGGCCGTCGCCCTGGCCGACGAGACCGACGCGGGACGCGGCGACCTGCTGGCCGTCGCGCCGCTGCCGCGGGTCACCCGGGAGGTGACGGCGACGGTCTGCTGGTTCGGCGAACAGGCCCTGGTCCCCGGCCAGCGGCTGCGCCTCAAGCACACCACCCGGGTGACGCCCGCGCGGGTCATCTCGCTGGGCGGGGTGGTTGACGTGGCGACGCTGGAGGTCGTCGCGGCGGACGAGCTCACCACCAACCAGATCGGGCTGGCCACGATCCGCACCGCCGACCCGGTCGTCGTCGACGACTACCAGCAGAACCGCGTCACCGGCAGTTTCGTGCTGATCGACGAGGTCACCAACGCGACGATCGCCGCCGGCATGGTCGGACGGGCGGCCTTCCTCTAGAACTGGACGAGCATCGCCACGAGCGCGACCGCCACGATGGCCAGCAACGTGTCGATCGAGCGCGTCAACTGGCGCCCCCGCTCCGGGGAGGCGGCGCCGTCGTGGTCGACGACCTCGCCGACGACCCGCTCGAGGGGCAGGGTGCGCGCCTCCAGGTGGCCCGCCGCGGCCAGGTAGCAGAGGATCCCCAGCCCGATCCAGGGTCGCGTGAGCGACACCGAGCTGTCGCCGCTCAGTGACATGACCAGGCCGGTCACCACCAACAGGTGCAGCACCCGCGCGGCCCAGTTGCGCCGGCGCGGGAACTGCGCGCGCTGCGTGGCCTGGTCGGCGCCGCGCGCCACCACCTGCGCGGCGCTGCGCATCGCGACGAAGACGGTCAGGGTCGCTACCGCGGCCAGGACGTGGACGACGAAGACCAGGTCGTAGGCCACGGTGGCCGCGATCATGGCCGCGACAGCAGCGTGTCGGCCGCCCGGTACGGGTCCGTCGTGCCGGCGAGCAGCGCGTCGATCTGGGCCTCGTAGGCCGCGTCCCCGGCGAGGGCGCCGACGCGCGCGCGCAGGGTCGCCGCGAGCACCCGGTCGAGCTCGGCGCGCGCGCGGGCCCGACGCGGGTCGTCGCCGCGGGCGACGAGGAACGCGCGATGGGCCTCGATCGCCTCGACGAGCTCGGTCGTGCCCTCGCCGGTCGTGGCCACCGTGGCGAGGATCGGGGGTCGCCACGGGCGCTCGCCTCCGAGGTCGAGCATCTGCTCGAGGTCGCGGCGCGTGTCGGCGACGCCGGCGCGGTCGGCCTTGTTGATCACGAAGACGTCGGCCACCTCCAGCAGCCCCGCCTTGTTGGCCTGCAGGGAGTCGCCCCAGCCGGGGTTGGTCACGACCACCGTGGTCTCGGCCGCCGAGGCGACGTCGACTTCGAGCTGGCCGACGCCCACCGTTTCGACGATGGCCAGGGCGAAGCCGACCGCCCCCAGCACGCGCAGCGCGTCGGGCACGGCCAGCGAGAGTCCGCCCAGGTGCCCGCGGGTGGCCATCGAGCGGATGTAGACGCGCGGGTCCGTGGCGTGGCCCTGCATCCGGATCCGGTCACCCAGGATCGCCCCGCCGGTGAAGGGCGAGCTCGGGTCGACGCACAGCACGCCGACCTGACCGAGCGGGGCGCCGTCGTACGAGCGCGCCAGGACGAGCGCGATCAGTCGGTCAGTCAACGTCGACTTGCCCCCACCGGGCGGCCCGGTGATCCCCACCACGTACGGCGCCGGCGCCGCGTAGGCCAGGGCCGCCGTGGCGCGCTGGGTCTCGCCCCCCGACTCGACGTAGGTCAGCAGGCGCGCCAGGGCCCCGCGGGACCCGCCGCGGGCCTCGGCGACCAGCTCGGCCGGTTCGCGCGCGATCACGCCGCTCGCTCGACGCGCGCGCCGAGGCGCGTGAGGCGCCCGACGAAGTCGTCGTAGCCGCGCTCGGCGTGCTCCAACCCGGCGACCGTCGTCTCGCCCTCGGCCACCAGCCCGGCCAGGACGAGGGCCGCCGCCGCCCGGATGTCGGTCGCGCGCACGGTCGTGCCGGTCAGGTGGTCCACCCCGCGGATCATCGCGTGGTGTCCCTCGGTGGTGATCGTGGCCCCCAGGCGCACCAGCTCGTCGACGTAGCGGAAGCGCCCCATGAAGAGGTTCTCGGTCACGACCGAGACGCCGTCCGCCACGCTCAGCATCGCGGTCAGCAGCGGCTTGTAGTCGGTGGCCACCCCGGGGTAGGGCAACGTCGCCACGTCGCACGCGTGCAGGCGCCGCGGCCCGCGCACCGCGACGCCGGGACCGGATAGGTCGACGGTGCCCCCCATGGACTCGATCTTGCGTAGGAGCATCTCCATGTGATCGGCCCGGGCATCGCGCACGCGCACCTCGCCGCCGGAGATCAGGCCGGCCGCCAGGTAGGTGGCCGCGACCACTCGGTCGGTGACCACCGCGTGGTCGGTCGGCGCCAGCGCCGCGACGCCGTCGATGGTGAGGCGCGACGTGCCCAGGCCCTCGATCCGCGCGCCCATCGCGATCAGGTGGCGCCCGAGGTCCTCGACCTCGGGCTCGCGCGCCGCGTTGTCGATCACCGAGCGGCCCTCGGCGAGCACGCAGGCCATCAGCAGGTTGTCGGTCGCCGTGTGGCTGGGGTACTCGAGCGTGATGCGCGTCGCGCCCAGTCGGGCCGGTTCGACCGTCGCGTTGATCGACCCCCGGTCGTTGTGGAACGTGGCGCCCATCGCCGAGAGGCCCTCGGTGTGGAAGTTGATCGGCCGCTGGCCGAAGTCGTCGCCGCCGGGCAGGGCCATGTGCGCCTCGCCGCAGCGCGCCAGCAGCGGGCCGAGCACGACGATGGAGGCCCGCATCGCCTCGAAGAGATGCGACGGGGCCACCGGGTGGAGGTCGGCGGCGTCGGGCACCACGATGAACAGCTCGTGGCTGCCCCGGCGCACCGCGCATCCGAGGGCGACCAGCAGCTCGGACATCACCGTGACGTCGGTGATCTCCGGGACGTTGGTTAGGCGATGCTGGCCGGTGGCCAACAGGCACGCGGCCATCTCCTTCAAGACCGCGTTCTTCGCGCCGCGCGCCTCGACCTCGCCCGCGAGGGGTCCGGCGGGCTTCACGACCAGAGAACTCACCCTTCAAGTATGGCCCGTCGCGGCGCGTCATTCGGTGCCCTCAGGACGCGGCGAGTACGATGCGCTCGTGCAGCAGCCCTCGAGGCCCGACCGCAACATCGCTCTCGAATTGGTTCGCGTGACCGAGGCGGCCGCCATCGCCGCGGCGCGCTGGTCCGGGCGCGGCGACAAGATCGCCGCCGATCGGGCCGCGGTCGACGCCATGCGCTTCGTGCTCAGCGCCGTCGAGATGGACGGCGTGGTGGTCATCGGCGAGGGCGAGAAGGACGCCGCACCGATGCTCTTCAACGGTGAGCGCGTCGGCGACGGTCGGCCCCCGCAGGTTGACGTGGCCGTCGACCCCATCGACGGCACGACGCTCACCGCCATGGGTCGCAACGGCGCCCTCGCGGTGATTGCCCTGTCGGAGCGCGGCGCGATGTTCTCGCCCGGTCCGGTCGTCTACATGAGGAAGGTCGCCGTCGGCCAGCGCGGCCGGGGCGCGGTGGACGTCAACGCGTCGGCCACCGAGAACCTCGCCGAGCTCTCCACGCGGCTGAAGAAGCCGGTCCAGGAGCTGGGCGTGGTCATCCTCGATCGACCGCGCCACGACGACCTGGTGGCCGAGGTCCGCGAGACCGGGGCCCGGGTTCTGTCCATCACCGACGGCGACGTCGCCGGCGCCATCGCCACCGCCTGGCCCAGCTCGGGCGCCGACATCCTCCTGGGCATCGGCGGAACGCCCGAGGGAGTGATCGCGGCCGCCGCCATGAAGGGGCTGGGCGGCGAGATCCAGGGCGTCCTGCACGCGCGCAACCCGCAGGAGCAGCGCGCCGCCGAGGCCCTCGGCTACGACTTCACCCGCGTGCTGCACACCGACGACCTCGTCGCCGGCGACAACAGCTTCTTCGCCGCGACCGCCATCACCGACGGCGACTTCCTGCGCGGCGTGCGCTTCCACGACTTCGGGGCGACGACCCAGTCGATCATCGTGCGCAGCCGATCGGGCACGGTCCGCACGATCGAGACCTTCCACCGCCACAACAAGCTCGAGGAGTTCACCACCGCCGGCCTGTAGGACGGTTGCGAGTCGCCTCGCCCGGGCACCGCCCAAGACTTAGTCGCGCCTTAGTCCACGTTGGCCGTGCTCTTGGGTCGCGTCGCCATCATGGAGCGATGTGGAACATTTCACGAGTCCCCGCGGCGGTGGCGACCATCGGTGCTCGGGCCGTGATCGTAGGGAAAACAGCGAGCGATGGTTCCGATGGAGCTTCGTCGTGACGCCGCCCGCGTCGTCCACCCGCGCCGGAGGGTCCGGCGCGGACCTAGGGTCCTGACCAGGACCCGCGGTCACGAGTCAAGGAGGTCGCCGTGCAAGTAGCGAGCCTGCTGTCGAGCAAGGGGCGCGACGTCGCCACGATTTCGCCGGAACAATCCGTCACCGAGGTCCTGGCCCTCTTGAAGGAGCGCGCGGTGGGGGCGCTCGTCGTATCCAGCCCCGAAGAGCCCCTGACGGGCATCATCAGCGAGCGCGACGTGGTGCGCGCGCTGGCCGAGCGCGGCGCCGCCGTGCTGGACGAGTCCGTCGCCGACTTGATGACGCGCGACGTGACCACCTGCGAGGAGACGACGTCGGTCACCGACCTCATGGGGCTCATGACGTCGCGTCGCATCCGCCACGTCCCGGTCGTCACCGACGGCCAGTTGGTGGGCGTGGTGTCGATCGGTGACGTCGTGAAGGCGCGCTTCGAGGAACTCGAGGGCGAGAAGCGCGACCTGCTGGACTACGTGTCGGCGCGCTGAGCGCGCCCGGCCGCGCGCAGGCGCAACTGCGCGCGCGCCAGTGCGGCGGGGGCCCACAGGTGGGCCGGGCGCTCTTCGGGCTCTCCCCGCGTCTCAGCGGCCATCGCTTGCTCGGCCCGCTCCCGGGCCCGTTCGGCGCGCGCGACGTCGATGTCGCCGGTGCGCTCGGCCACGCCGGCCAGCACCGTGGCGCGCGTGACCCCGTCGGGTCCGCCGTGCTCGACCTGGAAGTAGCCGCCGTGCACGACGAAGGACTGCTCACCCTCACCGGTGTCGACGCGCACGATCCCCGGCACCAGGTCGCCCACGGTGTCGGTGAGCTGGGGCAGCACGGTGAACTCGCCGACGGACGAGCGCGCCATCGCCGCCCGCGCGTCGCCGCTCCACAGCGACCCCTCGGGCGTGACGATCTCCACGTTCAGCGTCGCCACGTCAGGCCCTCGCGAGCTCGGCGGCCTTGCGCTCGACGTCCGACGCGCCGCCGACGTTGAAGAAGGCCTGCTCGGGAAAGGCGTCGAGGTCGCCGTTCACCAGGTGCTCGAAAGACTCGATGGTCTCGGCCACCGGGACGTTAATCCCGTCGACTCCGGTGAAGGTCTTCGAGACGAACATCGGCTGGGCCAGGAACCGCTGGATCTTGCGCGCGCGCGACACCGTCACCCGGTCGTCCTCGCTCAGCTCGTCCAGCCCCAGGATGGCGATGATGTCCTGGAGCTCCTTGTAGCGCTGGAGAATCTGCTGGACGTGGCGCGCCACCGCGTAGTGGCGGTCGCCGACCACCTCGGGCGCCAGGATGTTCGACGTCGACGCCAGCGGGTCGACCGCCGGGTAGATGCCCAGCGCGGCGATCTGGCGGCTCAGCTCGGTCGTGGCGTCGAGGTGGGTGAACGTGGTGAACGGCGCCGGGTCGGTGTAGTCGTCGGCCGGCACGTAGACCGCCTGCATCGACGTGATCGAGCGTCCCTTCACCGAGGTGATGCGCTCCTGGAGCTCACCCATCTCGTCGGCCAGGGTCGGCTGGTAGCCCACCGCGGAGGGCATGCGCCCGAGCAGGGTGGAGACCTCCGAGCCGGCCTGCACGAAGCGGAAGATGTTGTCGACGAAGAGCAGCACGTCCTGGCCCTTGACGTCGCGGAAGTACTCGGCCATCGTGAGGGCGGCCAGGCCCACGCGCAGGCGCACCCCCGGCGGCTCGTCCATCTGGCCGTAGACCAGCGCGGTCTTCTCGATGACGCCCGACTCGCGCATCTCGATCAGCAGGTCGGTGCCTTCGCGGGTGCGCTCGCCCACCCCGGCAAAGACCGACACGCCCTGGTGCTGCTCGGCCACCCGGCGGATCATCTCCATGATGAGGACGGTCTTGCCCACGCCCGCGCCTCCGAACAGGCCGATCTTGCCGCCCTGGACGTAGGGCGCCAGCAGGTCGATGACCTTGATGCCGGTCTCGAACATCGTGGCGTGCGGCTCCAGCTGGTCGAAGGCCGGCGGGTTGCGGTGGATCTCCCAGTGGTCCTCGACCTCGCCGATGTCGTCGACGTCGAGGGGCTGGCCCAGCACGTTGAAGACGTGGCCGAGCACGGCGTCGCCCACCGGCACGGTGATCCCGCGGCCGGTCTGGCGCACCCGGGCGCCGCGCACCAGCCCGTCGGTGGGCTTCATGCACACGCAGCGCACCCGGCCCTCGCCGATCTGCTGGGCGACCTCGCCGACGACCGTCACGGTGCGCCCATCGATCACGATGTCCATCTCGACGGCGTGGTTGATCTCGGGCAGCGCGTGCGGGGGGAACTCGACGTCCACCACCGGGCCGGCGATGGCGACGACGCGTCCCGCCTCCAGCGTGTGTTCGGGGGCCATTGTCATTGCTTGCTCACTTTCCCGAGCGGAGCGCCTCGGCTCCGCCCACGATTTCCATGATCTCGGTGGTGATGCTGTCCTGGCGCGCGCGGTTCATGACGCGCGAGAGAGTCTGCGCCAGGTCGTCGGCGTTCTCCGTCGCGGCGGCCATGGCCCGCTGCTGGCTGGTGTGAAAGCTCGCCGCCCCCTCCAGCAGGGCCGAGAAGATCTCGCTCTCCAGGGCCCGCGGCGCCAGGAAGAAGAGGAGCGGAGCCACCTCGGGCTCGAACTCGGTGTAGCCCTGGGACCCGGGCGTCGGCTCCGCGACGATTTCGGGTGCGCTCAGGGGCAGGAGCTGCTCGGTCTCGACCACCTGGCGGCCGGCCGAGACGAAGCGGGTCGACACCAGGAGGACCTGCTGGGCCTCGCCGTCGACGTAGGGCGCCGCCACGGTGCCGGCGACCAGGCGCGCGTCGGCGAAGCTCGGGCGGTCGGCGAAGCCGGCGAAGCTCTCCTCGACGCCCAGGCCGCGGAACCGAAAGAACGGCGCGGCCTTCTTGCCCACGGTGAAGAGCCGCACCGCGGTCCCGCGCTCGAGCAGCGAGCGAATCAGGCGCTCCGCGCTGCGCAGGACCGACGAGTTGTAGGAGCCGGAGAGCCCGCGGTCACCGGCCACCACGACCACCACGGCGGTCTCGACGACCTCCGGGGTGCTCAGGAGCCTGGCCGCGGCGGCCGAGTCGCCATGGGCGGCCTCCCAAATGACCCGGCGCATCCCGTCGCGGTAGGGGCGGTTGGCCACGATGCGCGCCTGGGCCCGCGAGATCTGGGAGGCGGCGATGAGCTCCATGGCCTTGGTGATCTTGCGCGTGGCGCGCACCGTCTTGATGCGCTGGCGCAGCACCCGTTCCTGTCCCCCGGCCATGGTCCCTCCTCTCCTCTCGACGCGATCAGTCGCTCGTGGCGAACGAGTCGGTGAAGGTGCGCAGCGCGGCGTCGAGCCGGTCGGTGTCGGGCAGGTTGCCGGTCGTGCGGATCACGTCGAGCAGGTCGGTGTGCTGGGCGCGGAACATCGTGAGCAGCTCGGACTCGTAGCGGCGCACGTCTTCCACCGGCACGCCGTCGACCCACCCACGGGTGCCGGCGTAGATGACGACGCACTGCTCTTCCACCGGCACCGGCGCGTTGAGGCCCTGCTTCAGCAGCTCGGTCAGGCGATAGCCACGATCCAGCTGGGCCTGGGACGACTTGTCGAGCTCCGAGCCGAAGGTGGCGAAGGACTCGAGGTCCCGGAACTGGGCCAGGTCGATCTTGAGCGTCCCGGCGACCGCCCGCATGGCCTTGACCTGGGCGGCGCCGCCGACACGCGACACCGAGTTGCCGACGTTGATCGCCGGGCGCACGCCCGAGTAGAAGAGGTCGGACTCCAGGAAGATCTGGCCGTCGGTGATCGAGATGACGTTGGTCGGGATGTAGGCCGAGATGTCCCCGGCCTTGGTCTCGATGATTGGCAGGGCGGTCAGCGACCCCCCGCCCATCGCGTCGCTGAGCTTGGCCGCGCGCTCGAGCAGGCGGCTGTGCAGGTAGAAGACGTCGCCGGGGTAGGCCTCGCGACCCGGTGGCCGGCGCAGCAGCAGCGAGATCTGCCGGTAGGCCTCGGCCTGCTTGGACAGGTCGTCGTAGACCACCAGGGCGTGCTCGCCGTCGTCCATCCACTGCTGGCCGATGGCGCAGCCCGCGTAGGGCGCGAGGAACTTGAACGGCGCGGGGTCCCCGGCCGAGGCCACGACCACCACCGTGTACTCCATCGCGCCGAAGTCATCGAAGATCTTGACCGTCTGGGCGACCGAGGAGTTCTTCTGGCCGCAGGCCACGTAGATGCACTTGACACCCTGACCCCTCTGATTGAGGATCGTGTCGACGGCCACCGTGGTCTTGCCGGTCTTGCGGTCGCCGATGATCAGCTCGCGCTGGCCCCGCCCGATCGGGGTCATGGCGTCAATCGCCTTGATGCCCGTCTGCAGCGGCTCCTTGACTGGCTGGCGCCCGATGATGCCCGGGGCCTGGACCTCCATGCGCCGCGAACGCGCGTCGACCAGCGGGCCGCGCCCGTCGATGGGCACGCCCAGCGCGTTGACCACTCGGCCCAGCAGGGCGTCGCCCACCGGCACCGAGAGGATGCGCCCGGTGGCGCGCACGACCTGTTCCTCCTCGATGGTGTCCACCGCGCCCAGCACGACCGCCCCGATGGTCTCCTCGTCGAGGTTCATGGCCAGGCCCAGGGTGCCGTCTTCGAACTCCAGCAGCTCGTTGACCTTGGCCGAGGGCAGTCCCGAGACGCGCGCGATGCCGTCGCCGACCTCCACGACGCGCCCCACCTGCTCGGCGCCGACCTCCGGGCTGAAGTCGGAGACGTGCTTGCGCAGCGCCTCGGTGATCTCGCTGGCGCTGATGGTGAGCTCGGTCATCGGGTGTCCTTCTGGTTAGTCGTTGGCGAGGGTGGTGCGGTACAGGTGGCCGGAGGCCACGTCGTCGTGCAGCGTGGCGAGCCGGCCGCGGGTGGTGGCGTCAAGGAGCAGGTCGCCCACCTCGACGAGGATCCCCCCGAGCAGGTCCGGCTCCTCGGCGACCTGCAGCTCGACGTTCTGACCGGTGAGGCCGTGCAGCGACGCGACCAGGTCGGCGACGCTCGCGTCGTCCAGCGGGCGAGCGGTGTGCACGCGCGCCACGCGCCAGTCGCGCACCAGGGCCACGTAGTCCACCAGGTAGTCGAGGGTGCCCACCACGTCGCGGGGCCGGCCCCCCACGATGACGAAGCGGGCCAGGCGCAGCGTGGCGTCGGCGACCCGTCCGCCCAAGAGGTCCTCTGTCGCCCCCACCCGGGCCTCCAGGGGGGCGTCGCGGTCCAGGAGAAGGCGGCGCAGCTCCCGGTTGGCCTCGACGGTGCGCGCCCAGCGGAAGAGCTCCTCCTCGATCGTGGCGAACTCGGACACGTCGACGTCGACCAGCAGCGCGTCGGCGTAGCCGCTGACGCGCCGTCGCGCGTCCATCAGCGACAGCGCGCTCTGGTCGAAGTGACCGGTGTCCATCAGCACGTGGCCGGCCTGGGCGAGCTCCGACCAGCTGTGCGTGACGTCCTGGGCGGGGGCCACGGCCGCCGAGTAGACCGCCAGGCGAATCGTGGCGTCGTCGACCTTGCCGGTGAGCAGGTCGCGCACGACCTCGCCGCGCACCGGCCCCGGGATCGAGGTGTCACTGAGCACCGCGCGCAGGTCGCTGCGCGCGAGCACCGTCTGCTCGAGGCGCCGCAGCCCGTCGACCGACGCGACGAGCGACGCCCGGTCGAGCGAACCCCACAGGGCCGCGGCGTATCCCTCGATCTTGGGCAGCATCTAGCTCGCCGTCCCCCGCTGAGCCTCGGCGTGCAGGGCCGCCACGGCCTCGCGCACCAGGTCGTCGTGGGTCCCCTGGTCGACCTCGCGCCCGACGATCTTGACCACCAGGTCGAAGACGATCTCGCCGATGCGCGCGGAGGCCTCGTCGATCGCGCGCTGGCGCGCCGTGGCGATCTCGGCCTGGGCCGCCGCGACGACCCGGTCGTACTCCTCCCGGCCTCGTCCGCCGGCCTCGGCCCGGACCTGGTCGGCCAAAGCCTGGGCGGCCGCGGTGATCTCGCGGGCCTGCTCGCGCGCGTCGGCCAGCACGTGGACGCGCTGCTCGTCGGTGGCGGCCGCGGCCACCCGGGCCTCGTCGGCCGCCGCCAGGGCGGCGGCGACCTTGGCCTGGCGCGACTCGATCGCTCGATTGAGCGGCGGCAGGATGTACTTCGTCACGAGGTACAGGATCACCACCACCACGGCCAGCTCGACGAAGAAGGTGCCGTTGGGCAGGAGGAACACGGACTCGGCGATCATGTCGAAGGTCCTTCTCTCTTTCGGGTCCAGGGCTGGGCCGGTCCGCGCGCGGGCCGGCCTGGCCAGCGCTACTGCTTCTTGAAGACGTAGATGAAGACGACCATGAACAGGAGGTTGATGAAGTACATCGCCTCCACCAGACCCACGGTCAGGAAGAAGTACTGGCGGGCCTTGTTCTCGATCTCCGGCTGACGGGCGATCGCGGCGATCGTCTGGCTCCCGGCCAGACCGTCACCGACGGCCGCGCCGATGGCGCCGCCGCCCAGGGCGAGACCTCCGCCGACGAGCGCGCCGGCCGTGCGGACCGCGTCACCGATGCTTGATGTGCTTGCCATTGTTGTCATTCCTCCTGGTTGGTTAGTGCGAGGGCTCGAGCGCGACGGCGTGCTCTTCCTCGTGGCTCGTGGCCATGCCGAAGTAGAGAACGGTCAGCAGCATGAAGATGAACGCCTGGATGGCGCCGATGAACAGGTCGAAGGGCTTCCAGATGATCTCGCCGAAGGGCACGATGTAGATCGGCAGCAGCGTCGTCATGACCAGGATCATCAGCGCGCCCGAGAAGAGGTTGCCGAAGAGACGGAAGGTCAGGGTGATCGGCTTGGTGATCTCCTCGATCACGTTGATCGGGGTCAACGCGACGTAGGGCTGGAAGTAGTGGCGGAAGTAGCCCGTGAACCCGCGGGCGCGGAAGGACTCGACGTGGACCCACCCGATGACCAGCAACGCCATGGCCAGGGGCAGGTTGACGTCACCGGTCGGCGCGGGCAGGATCTCCGAGGAGACCCCGGGCTGCAGCGCCGAGGGGATGAGTTCGATCCAGTTGCAGATGAGGATGAACAGGAAGAGGGTCACCCCGATCGGGACGAACCGGCGACCCCGCGTGCCCATCACCGAGGCGGCCAGGTCGCTCACCTGCGCGACGAGGAACTCCCAGATCACCTGGAGCTTGCCGGGCACGCCGTCAGTGACCCGGGCGCGCATGGCGAAACCGAGGATGAGGAAGATGACCGCCGCGAGCAGCGTGGAGGTGACGATGTCGACGTCGATCGTCAGGCCGAACAGGTGGAGCGTCGGGTGGACCCCGACGTTGATCTGCTTGGCCGCGAACAGCGTCCTCACGACAGCCCTCCCTGGCCCGCCACCACACGCAGGACGTTGACGACGAAAACGATCTGGTACAGCACGAGCCCTGCCACCATACCGATTCCCAGGGGGGCGTCCACGAAGACCACCACTAGGACCAGGGCCGTGATCAGGGCGAGGCGCGCGGTGGTGCGCCCACCCAGTTGGCGCCGCACCGCCCGGGTGGTCTGCTCGCCCTTCAGCTCCACGCGCGCGGCCTGGCGGTCGAGGTAGCGCAGGTTCACGATGGCCAGTCCGACGCCGAACACCAGGCCCAGCGCCGCGACGTCCCAGCCCAGCGCGACGGCCACGGCGAACGCCACGGCCCCCATGATCAGGGCGGAGATGACGGTGCGCCGTAGCAGCCGGGGCAGCGTGTTGACGGGGAGGTTTTCGAGCACGGACAATGGGTTTCTAGAGGAAACGCCGGACCAGCTTCACAACGCTCACCACGGCGGCGACCGTCCCCAACACTATCCCGAAAAGCAATCCCCACGGAGAGGTGGACAGCCAGCTGTCGATCCCGAGACCGACGAGCACGCCCACGCCGATGCAGGTCGCGATGGTCGAACCCATGACCGCGAAGGCAGCTATTCCGGGCAGGTCCGAGAGCCCTGTCTCTTCGGATTCGGCCGGCTCGGCGTCGTCGGAACCCGTGGCGTGCATGTCGTCGGGCTGGTCGGTCACGTCCGCGCCGGCTCGTCCGGGGCCTCGGCGACCTCCCCGCGCGCCGTCCAGCGGTTGAGCAGCGGGCTGAACCAGGTGAGCAACCCGACGAACAGGACGGCGACGCCGAGCGGGATGAAGACGTTGAAGCCCGGAGCGAACACCGGGAACAGCACGAAGCCGCACAGCAGCGCGGTCCACAGCCACAGGATGATCACGGTGCGCCGGTGTCCGTGGCCCAGGCGCATCAGCCGGTGGTGGATGTGGTTCTTGTCCGGGGTGTGGAAGCCCTGTCCGGAGGCCGTTCGCCGCACGAAGGCCCAGACCGCGTCGACCAGGGGCACGCCCAGGATGAAGACCGGGATCAGCAGCGGCGCGAAGAAGAAGAAGGTGACCCCGCTCGCCGGCGGCGTGCGTCCGCCGATGACCATAGTGGAGGCGCTCATGAGCAGGCCCAGCATCAGGGCCCCGGCGTCGCCCATGAAGAGCTTGGCCGGGAAGAAGTTGTCGCGCAGGAAGCCGATGCAGATGCCGCAGGTGAGGGCTGCGATCAGCGGACCCACGTTGGTCACCGGCAGCAGGCCGAGGTCCTCGAGGCGCAGCCCGTAGACGCACAGCGTCCCCGAGGCGATGGCCACAATGCCCGCGGCGAGGCCGTCGAGGCCGTCGATGAGGTTGATGGCGTTGCAGAGTGCGAAGACCCACACCGCGGTAATCACCGGCAGGATCGACGGTCCCAGGACGATGAAGCCGGCGAAGGGCAGCTTCAGCTGGTACATCGTCGCGCCGCTGAAGTACAGGATCGACGCCGCCAGGAGCTGGCCGGCGACCTTGGCCGGGGCGCTCATCTCGCGGAAGTCGTCGGCCACGCCGATGACGAAGATGGCGCCGGTGGCCAGTAGCACGCCGAACATCTCGTGGCTCGAGGTGATGACCATGCGCAACGACGGGATGAGGTCGGCCACGAGGAGCGCCACGCAGAAGCCGACCAGCATCGCCGCGCCGCCGCCGTAGGGCGTCACCTTGCGGTGCACCTTTCGGTCGTCGGGCTGAGCGGTGTAGCCCACTCGCACCGAGATGATCCGCGCCGGCCGGTTCGCCACCAGGGTCACCGCCGCTCCGACGAGCATCACGATGACGTAGGAGACGATGTTGTGCATCGACCTACCCGTGGAACCCGGCGTAGGGGTCGAACCGACCGCACAGGGTCGCCACCTGCGCGCGCACGTCGGCCAGGGCCTCGGCGTCACCGCGGTGGCGCAGCGACCGGGCCATCAGCGACGCCACCGTGGCGAACTCGGCCTCGCCCATGCCCGCGGTCGTTTCCGCGGCGGAACCCACCCGCAGGCCCGACGTGACGAACGCGCTGCGCGGGTCGTCGGGAATCGTGTTGCGATTGGTCGTGAGGCCTGCGCGGTCGAGCACCTCCTGGGCCTCCTTACCCGTGAGGTCGGCGTCGAATTCGCGCAGGTCGAGCAGCACCATGTGGTTCTCGGTGCCCCCCGAGACGAGGCGGAATCCCTCGCGGCGCAGCGCGGCGCCGAACGCGGCGGCGTTGTCCACGACGCGCCGGGCGTACGCGGCGAAGCTCGGCCGAGCGGCCTCGCCGAACGCCACCGCCTTGGCGGCGATCACATTCTCCAAGGGTCCGCCCTGCTGGCCCGGGAAGACCGCGGCGTCGACGCGCTTGGCGTGCTCCTCGCGGCACACGATCGCCCCGCCGCGGGGCCCGCGCAGCGTCTTGTGGGTGGTGAACGTCACCACGTCGGCGTAGGAGGTGGGGTTGGGGTGTACGCCGCCCACGATGAGTCCGGCGACGTGCGCGGCGTCGAACATGACGAGCGCTCCCACCTCGTCGGCGATCTCCCGGAACGCCGCCGCGTCGATCCGCCGCGCGTAGGCGGTGGCCCCGGCGACGATCAGCTTGGGGCGGTGGGTCTTGGCGAGGTCGCGCACGTTGTCGAAATCGATGACCTCGCCGGGGGCGTCGGAGTCGTCCGAGCGCGGCGTCACGCCGTAGGCGACGAAGTTCCATATCTTCGAGGTGATCGACACCGGCGAGCCGTGGGTCAGGTGACCGCCCTGGTCGAGGCGCATGGCCAGAACGGTGTCGCCCGGTTCGAGCAGCGCCTGGTAGGCGGCCAGATTGGCGTTGGCGCCGCAGTGGGGCTGGACGTTGGCGTGGTCGGCGCCGAAGAGGGCGGTGAGGCGACGCCGCGCCAGGTCCTCGACCTCATCGACCACCTGGTTGCCGCCGTAGTAGCGCCGCCCGGGGTAGCCCTCGGCGTACTTGTTGGTGAGCACCGAACCGGTGGCCGCCAGCACGGCCGGCGACGCGAAGTTCTCGCTGGCGATGAGTTGGAGGCTGGTCGTCTGGCGGCCCCACTCGCGCGCCAGCAGCGCGGTCACCTCAGCGTCGTCGGTGATCCACGCGTCGAAGGGGGACGAGCCCACGTCGGGTCCTTTCTACTGGGCGGCGAGGCTCGCGTCGAGCGCGGACAGCTTCTCGAGGCGGCGCAGGTGGCGACCGTCGCCGGGCGTCGCGGTGAGCCACGCGTCGAGCGCGTCGACGGCCACCGGGACCCCGATGAGGCGGGCCCCCAGGCACAGCACGTTGGCGTGGTTGTGCTCGCGCGCCAGGCGGGCCGACGTCGCGTCGTGGGCCACGCCGGCGCGCACGCCCGGCACCTTGTTGGCGGCGATCGAGACGCCGATCCCCGTCCCGCACACCGCCACCCCGAGGTCGGCGCGGCCGTCGACGACCGCGCGGCCGACCGCCGCGCCGTAGTCGGGGTAGTCCACCGACTCGCCGGCGTTGTGGGTCCCGAGGTCGAGGACGTCGTGGCCCCACGAGGTGAGCGTCGAGGCCAGCGCGGCCTTCAGATCGAAGCCGGCGTGGTCGGATCCGAGGGCGACGCGCATCGTTCCAACCCTACCCGTCGACCTGTGCGACGACTGGCTGGTCGACACCACGCGCGTCGGTCTTCGACCTCGTCGCCACGCCACCTTCTCCCTGACCACGCTCGGAAAACTCGATGGTGGCCCCTCGGTAGTATCGGCCCATGGAGCTCCGGTCGCTCGCGCCGACGTACCGGTCGTCGCTCGACACTACGTCCGCGCAGTTCATTCAGAACCGCGACGACATGCTCGAACAGCTAGCGGTGATCGACGACCTGCTCGACACCGCCGACGCCGGGGGCGGGCCGGCCGCCACCGAGCGGCTGCGCTCGCGGGGCAAGATGCCGGTGCGCGAGAGGATCGCCGCCGTCCTCGACCCCGACTCGCCGTTCCTGGAGATCTCGGCCCTGGCCGCCTACGGATCGGACTACACGCTGGGCGGCGGCATGGTGGTGGGCATCGGCGTGATCGCGGGCGTCGAGTGCGTGGTCATGGGCAACGACCCGACGGTCCTCGGCGGGGCCCTCACCGCGTACTCGGCCAAGAAGTGGTCGCGGGCCCTGGAGATCGCTCGCGACAACCAGATTCCCTACGTCAGCTTCGTCGAGTCGGCCGGCGCCGACCTGCGCGTGCGCGGCGACGGAGGCGGCGGGCGCATGTCGACCGCCCACTTCGCCGAGAGCGGCCGCTTCTTCTACGACCTGATCGAGCTCTCGCGGATGCGCGTGCCGACCGTGTGCGTGGTCTTCGGGTCCTCCACCGCCGGCGGCGCGTACCAGCCGGGACTCTCGGACTACAACATCGTGGTGAAGGGCCAGTCGAAGATCTTCCTGGCCGGACCGCCGCTGGTGAAGATGGCCACGGGCGAGGAGTCCGACGACGAGACGCTGGGCGGCGCCCGGCTGCACGCCGAGGTCTCGGGCCTCGGCGACTACTTCGCCGAGGACGAGCTGGACGCGATCCGCATCTGCCGCGAAGTGGTCTCGCACCTCAACTGGCGCAAGCGCGGTCCGGGCCCAGCCCTCGCGCCCGACGAGCCGGTCTACGACGCCGAGGAGTTGCTGGGCGTCGTCAGCCCCGACCTGCGCCAGCCGGTCGACGTTCGCGAGATCCTGGCGCGCGTCGTCGACGGCTCGCGCTTCGAGGAGTTCAAGGCCCGCTACGGGCCGACGATGGTCTGCGGCTGGGCGTCGATCCACGGCTACCCGGTGGGCGTGCTGGGCAACAACGGCGTCATCCACCCGCGCGCCGCGGAGAAGGCCGGCCAGTTCATCCAGCTCTGCAACCAGGTCGACGTCCCGCTGATCTTCGTCCAGAACATCACCGGGTACATGGTGGGGCGAGAGGCCGAGGCCGAGGGGATCATCAAGAAGGGCTCCCAGATGCTCAACGCCGTCACGAATTCGACGGTGCCGCACCTCACGCTCATCGTGGGCTCGTCCTACGGCGCGGGCACCTACGGCATGTCGGGGCGGGCCTTCGGCAACCGCTTCACCTTCCTCTGGCCGACCGCGAAGATCGCCGTCATGGGTCCCAAGCAGATCGCCGGCGTCATGAGCCAGGTCCGCCGGGCCGCGGCCGAGCGCAAGGGCGAGTCCTTCGACGAGGCGGAGGACGCGCGGATCGTCGCCGCCGTGGAGGAGGCCCAGGAGAGGGGCTCCCTGGCCCTGGCGGCCACCGGGGCGATCAGCGACGACGGCGTGATCGACCCGCGCGACACGCGCACCGTGCTCGGCCTGTGCCTCTCGGTGGTGCGCAGCCGGCCGGTGGAGGGCACGACCGGCTACGGGGTCTTCCGACTGTGAGCACCACTCTGCTCGTGGCCAACCGGGGCGAGATCGCGCGGCGAGTCATCCGCGCCGCCCGGTCGTTGGGCATGCGGTGCGTGGCCGTCTTCGTGGACGCCGACGCCGACGCCCCGTTCGTGGCCGACGCCGACGAGGCCATCCGACTGGCGAGCGGCTACCTCGACGGGGACGCCCTCCTGGACGCGGCGCGCCGGTCCGGCGCCGAGGCGCTCCACCCGGGTTACGGCTACCTCGCCGAGAACGCCGCCTTCGCCGCGGCGGTCGTCGGCGCCGGACTGCGCTGGATCGGACCCCCGCCCGAGGTCATCGCGGCGATGGGCGACAAGATCTCGGCCAAGACGCGCGCCACCGAGGCCGGCCTGGCGGTGCTGGCCTCCAGCGAGGATCCCGCCGACGCCGCGACGATCGGCTATCCCCTCCTGGTCAAGGCGGCCGCCGGAGGCGGGGGCAAGGGCATGCGCGTGGTCACCGAGCCCGCGCAACTGGACGACGCGCTGGCCGGCGCCCAACGCGAGGCCGCGGCGGCCTTCGGTGACGGCCGCGTCTTCCTGGAGCGCTACATCGCGCGGTCGCGACACGTGGAGGTGCAGATCCTCGGCGACCACCACGGGAATCTGGTCCACCTGGGCGAGCGCGAGTGCTCGATTCAGCGCCGGCACCAGAAGCTCATCGAGGAGTCACCCTCGCCCGGCCTCGACGACCGACGCCGGGCCGCCCTCGGCGAGGCCGCGGTGGCGCTGGCCCGCCACATCGGGTATCGCTCGGTGGGCACGGTCGAGTTCCTGGTGGACGAGGAGACCGGCGACTACTTCTTCCTGGAGGTGAACACCCGACTGCAGGTCGAGCACCCGGTGACCGAGCTGGTGACCGGCGTAGACCTCGTGCGCGCCCAGCTGATCGCCGCCTTCGACGCGCCCCTCGAGTTCACCCAGGCCGACGTCACGACGACCGGCTGGGCGATCGAGGCGCGGCTCTGCGCCGAGGACCCCGCCGCGGGGTTCCTTCCGGCGACGGGCACGCTGGCCGCCTTCGAACCGGCCGCGGAGCCCCGCGTCCGCTGGGAGACCGGCGTGGCCGCCGGTTCGCGGGTCACCGTCGACTTCGACTCCCTGCTGGCCAAAGTGATCGCCCACGCCCCGACGCGCCACGAGGCGGCGACGACCCTCGCGCGCGCCCTCGAGCGGATCCATCTCGGTGGCGTGCGCACCAACCGCGACTTCCTGGCCGCGACGCTGCGCCACCCGGCGTTCCTGGCCGGCGACACCACGACCGACTTCGTCGAGCGTCACGACCCTCCCCGCTCGCTCGCGGCGAGCAGCGAGGAGCTCTGGCGCGCGGCGGTCGCCGGGGCCCTGTGGCTCCAGGGTGAGCACCGCGCCAACGCCGTGGTCCTCGCGGCGGTGCCCAGCGGCTGGCGCAACGCGCGGCTGCCGCGCCAGCGGGTGTCGCTGCGCCACGGCGATCTGCGAATCGACGTCGACTACGCCGCGCGGCGCGACGGGTCCTTCGACGTGGGTGACGGCGCGCGGGCGCGCGTGCACCACTGGAACACTCGCGAGATCGACCTCGAGCTCGACGGGCGCCGCGCGAGGTCGCGCGTGACCCACCTCGACGGGGCGCTCTACGTCCAGTGCGCGCGCGGCACCGTCGATTTCGCGCTCGTGCCGCGTTTCGTGGTCCCGGGCGCCGAGGTGATCCACGGCGGGCTCATCGCGCCCATGCCCGGCGTGATCACCGAGGTGCGCGTGGCCGCGGGTGCGGCGGTCGAGCCCGGCGAGACGCTGATCGTGATGGAGGCTATGAAGATGGAGCACGTCATCACCGCTCCGCACGCCGGCACCGTCACCGAGGTGCTGGTCGTCGTCGGCCGCCAGGTGGCCAGTGGCACCGCCCTGCTCACCCTCGACGAGCTGGTCTGATGGCCGAGCCCATCCGGATCGCGAACTGCTCGGGCTTCTTCGGGGACCGCCTGTCGGCGGCGCGCGAGATGCTCGAGGGCGGACCGATTGACGTGCTCACCGGCGACTGGCTGGCCGAATTGACCATGCTGATCCTGGCGCGCACGCGCCTTCGCCAGCCGGGCGTGGGCTACGCGCGCACCTTCCTGACGCAGGTGGAGCAGGTCCTCGGCCCCTGCCTGGACCGTGGGGTGAAGGTGGTCTCCAACGCCGGCGGCCTCGAGCCCCAGCGCTGCGCCGAGGCGGTCGCCGAGGTCGCCGAGCGGCTGGGCCTCGCGCCGCGCGTGGCCTTCGTGAGCGGCGACGACCTCCTGCCCCGCCTCGACGAGCTGGTCGCCGCGGGGGTCGACCTCGCCCACCTCGAGACCGGAGCGCCCGTCGGGGACACGTCGCGATTCGTGTCGGCCAACGCCTACCTGGGGTGCTTCGGCATCGTCGAGGCCCTCCGACGCGGCGCCGACGTGGTCGTGACCGGGCGCGTCACCGACGCCGCCCTGGTCTGCGGTCCGGCGGCGTGGCACCACGGGTGGGCGCGTGACAACTTCGACGCGCTGGCCGGCGCCGTCGTGGCCGGCCACGTTGTGGAGTGCGGCGCCCAGGTGACGGGCGGCAACTACTCCTTCTTCACCGAGGTGCCCGGGATGGAGCGCGTCGGCTTCCCGTGGGTCGAGGTCGCCGCGGACGGCTCGAGCGTCGTGGGCAAGCACCCGGACACCGGCGGTGAGGTGTCCGTGGGCACGGTGACCTCCCAGCTGCTCTACGAGATCGGCTCGCCGACCTACCTCGGACCCGACGTGTCGGCCCGCTTCGACACGATCACGCTCGAGCCGGTCAACCGGGATCGGGTCCGCATCTCGACCGTGCGGGGCGAGCCACCACCGCCCACCCTGAAGGTGGCGATGAACGAGCTGGGCGGCTACCGCCACGACCTGACGGTGGCCATCACCGGCCTGGACGTCGAGGCCAAGGCCGCCCTCGTCGAGGCCGCGTTCTGGCGGGCCTGCCCGCATTCGCGCGAGGAGTTCGTGAGCGTGACCACGCGCCTCGTGCGCACCGACAAGGCCGACCCCCGCGCAAACGAGGAGGCGGTGGCCCTCTGGCGGCTCACCCTCAAGGACCCCGACGAGCGCAAGGTCGGTCGCGCGGTGGCCGACGCCGTGGTGGAGCTGGCCCTCGCCACGATCCCGGGCTTCTTCCTGGTGGGCTCGGCGCCCTCGGGCGGATCTCCCTACGGCGTCTACCGACCGGCGAGGATTCCGGCCTCGCTGGTGCCCCAGTACGTGACCATCCTCGGGGAGGCGACGACCGTCGTCGACTCGGTCGCCCCGACCGCGTCGGTCACGGTGGCCGCGCTGGCCGGCCCGCGCGCCCCCGTGCCCGACGGGCCCACCGCGCGCGTCCCGCTGGGCCTGGTGGTCGGCGCGCGCTCCGGCGACAAGGGGGGCGACGCCAACCTGGGTGTCTTCGCCCGGCGCGACGACGCCTGGGCCTGGTTGGACCGCTTCCTCACGGTCGACGAGCTGCGCCGGCTCCTGCCCGAGGCCGCCCCGCTGGTCGTCGAGCGGTACCGTCTGCCGGCGATCCGCGCGCTCAACTTCGTCCTGCGCGGCCTCTTGGAGGAGGGCGTCGCGGCGTCGACGCGCCAGGACGCCCAGGCCAAGGGCCTCGGGGAGTGGCTGCGCAGCCGCGTGGTCGACGTCCCCGCCGTGCTGCTGGAGGGACCGTGAGCGACCTCGACGACGTCCGCGCCGACCTGCGCGACGAGCACGGCGCGCTCGGCGAGCTCCTGACCGGCCTCGACGCGGCCGCCTGGCACACCCCGACGGCCAGTCCGGGCTGGGACGTCGCCGACCAGGTGGGCCACCTGGCCTACTTCGACCACGCCGCGGCGCTGGCCATCACCGACCCCGGTCAGTTCGCGGCCCACCTCGACGCCCTCCTCGTCGGCGCGGGCGAGGTGGGCGTCGACGCCTTCACCCTCGGCCCGGCCCGCGCGATGACGCCGACCGAGCTCCTCGGGGAGTGGCGCGTGCACCGCTCGGCCCTCGACCTCGTGGCGACGACCCTGGCCGACGGTCGGCGCGTGCCCTGGTACGGGCCGAGCATGTCGGCGACCTCCTTCCTCGGGGCGCGCCTCATGGAGACCTGGGCCCACGGCACCGACGTCGCCGAGGCGCTGGGCCTGCGCTACGTCGCGACGTCGCGTCTGCGCCACGTGGCGCGCCTGGGATTCCTGACGCGCGCGTGGTCCTACACCGTGCGCGGCGACGAGCCACCCAAGGGCACAGTGCGCGTCGATCTCACGGGCCCCAACGGCGAGCGGTGGATCTTCGGGGAGCTCGACGCGGCGGACACGGTCACCGGGCCGGCCCGCGACTTCTGCCTGGTGGTCGCCCAGCGTCGCCACCTCGCCGACACCGCGCTGGGGGCCGGCGAGCTCGGTCGCCACTGGCTCGAGCGGGCCCAGGTCTTCGCCGGCGCGCCGAGCGACGGGCCGCCACCCGGGGGGCGCCGTGGCCCTGGTTGAGCTCGCCGTCGACGGGGCCGTCGCGACAGTCACCCTGGCCGACGTGGCGCGCCGCAACGTCCTCAGCGCCACGTTGATCGCCGAGCTCCACGCCTGTCTCGACGCCGCCGAGGCCGACGACGCCGTGCGCGTCGTGGTCGTGACCAATCGGGGCGGGGTCTTCTGCGCCGGCGCCGACCTGGCCAGCGCCGGCGGAGCGCCGGTCGACCTCGGCCGGCTGCTCGCGCGGATCCAGAGATCACCCAAGCCCTTCGTGGGCCGGTTGGCCGGGCACTGCGTCGCCGGCGGGGTCGGGTTGGCCGCGGCGATGGATCTCTCGGTGGCGCTGGACACGGCCACCTTCGGCTTCACCGAGGTGCGCCTCGGCGTGGCCCCGGCGATCATCTCGGTCGTCTGCCTGCCCAAGATGCGACGCGGCGACGCCCTCGACGCGTTCCTGCGCGGTCGGCGCTTCCCGGCCAGCCAGGCCGCGGCCCTGGGGCTGGTGAACGCCGTCGCGCCGGCCGAGCAGCTCGACGCCGCGGTCGACGCAGTGGTGGCGGACCTGCTGGCGGCCCACCCCGACGCGCTGGCGGCGGCCAAGCGGCTCGTCTACGACGTGCCGTTGATGACCCGCGACGAGGCGTACGCGTGGACCCGCGAGCTGTCGGCCCGGCTGTTCGCCTCCGAGGGCGCGCGCGAGGGAATGACGGCGTACCTGGACAAGCGGCCGCCCGCCTGGGTCCCGCCGACGACGCCCGACGCGCCCTAGCGCGGGTCGCGAGCGCCGCGACCCGGCGCCCTCAGGCGAGCGTCGCGGCGAGCTGTTCGAGGGTGATTGCGCCGACGCGCACGACGCGCCAGCCGTCGCCGGCGAACTCGACGACGCTCGACACGGGCGCGTCGCGCCGCCCCCCGTCGAGGACGCCGGCCAGCTGCGCGCGGCCCACGAACGCCGCGAGCACGCCGTCGGCCGTGACGCACGGGGGCTCGCCGTGGCCGTTGGCGCTGGTGAGCGCCAGCGGTCCGCTGGCGGCCAGCACGGCGCCCAGCACCGGATCGTCCGGCACGCGAAAGCCCACCCGCGTCGTCGCGCTGTGGACCCGCGCGGCCAGGGGTTCGCGCGCCTCGACCACCAGCGTCAGCGGGCCGGGCCAGTACGCGGCGATCAACCGGGCGGCGCCCTCGGGCCAACCATCCACGAGCTCATCGAGGTCCGACGCCCTCGCCGCGACGACCGGCAGGGCCACGCGGTCCGGTCGACGCTTCAGGGAGAAGAGGGCCTCCAGCGCGTCGGGAAAGGCGATCGAGGCACCGAGGCCGTAGACGGTGTCGGTCGGCAGGGCCACCACCGCCCCGCGGGCCAACGCCGCCACCGTCTCGTCGATGGTGAGTCGCGTCACGGCCGGCGCGCGGTCAGCACGCGGGGCCGCCCGGCGACGTCGGCGTGGTCCACCACCTCGACGAGGCCGGCCGCGCGGGCCACCTCCACCGCGGCCCCGCCCTGGGACTCGCCGTGCTCGACGACCAGGTGGCCCCCCGAGGTCAGCCACGGCGGCGCGGCGCGAATCACGTGGCTCACGTCGGCGAAGCCCGCGACGCCGCCCTCGTCGGGGGCGACCAGCGCCTCGCGCGGCTCGTAGGCCAGCACCGGGTCGAGGCGCGCGAGCTCCTCGGCGCCCACGTAGGGCGGGTTGGCCACCACGACGTCAACCCGGCCGCGCAGGGACGGGTCCAGGTCGGCGAACCACGAGGAGCGCACGAAGGTGGCGCCGGTCACGGCGTGCTTGCGGGCGTTGCGCCGGGCGACGGCCAGCGCGCCGGCGGAGCGGTCGACGCCGACCAGCGTGGCCGTCACGCCGCGCCGCGCCAGCTCGGTGACGATGGCCAGGCCGATCGCCCCGGAGCCGCACCCCAGATCCACCACCCGCGGCGACGCCGCGTCGCCGCGAGCCAGGGCGGCCAGCGCGTGGCCCACCACCTCCTCGGACTCCGGTCGCGGGATGAGGACGCGCTCGTCGAGGTCGAGGTCGAGCCCGCGAAACGGCCAGTGGCCCAGCACGTACTGCAACGGCTCGCCGGCCAGTCGCCGGCGCACCGCCGCATCGAACGCACCACGCGCGGCGTCGTCATCCCCGACGAGGAGCTCCTCGACCAGCCAGCGCGCCTCGCGGCGCGCCAGGCCCGCGCCCACGAGCTCGTCGACCAGGGCGGGTCTAGCGTCCACCGCTCTCGGCCAACTGCCGGGCCCGCCGGTCAGCCAGCAGCGCGTCGACGTGCTGGTCGAGGTTCCCGGCCAGGAAGGCGTCCAGCGTGTAGGTCGTCAGGTTGATGCGGTGGTCGGTGACCCGGTTCTCCTTGAAATTGTAGGTCCGGATCTTCTCGCTGCGCCCGCCGCTGCCCAGCTGGGAACGCTTCAGGTCGCCCAGTTCGCTGGCTTGGGCGTCCTGGGCCGCCTTGAGCAGGCGCGAGCGCAGCACGATGAGGGCCTTGGCGCGGTTCTGGATCTGGCTCTTCTCGTCCTGCATCGACACGACGATGCCGCTGGGCAGGTGCGTGATGCGCACCGCGGAGTCGGTGGTGTTAACGCTCTGGCCCCCCGGGCCCGAGGAGCGGTACACGTCGATCTTGAGGTCGTTGGGGTCGATGTCCACGTCGACCTCCTCGGCCTCGGGCAGCACCGACACGGTGGCCGAGGAGGTGTGGACCCGACCTTTGGCCTCGGTCGTGGGCACCCGCTGCACGCGGTGCACGCCGGCCTCGCCGGCCAGGCGGGTCCAGGCGTCCTCGCCGCGGATGAGGTAGGTGCCCTCGTCGAGCCCGCCCTGCTCGCTGGGGCGCTCCTCGACCACCTCGTAGCGCCACCCGCGCAGCGCCGAGTAGCGCTGGTACATCTCGGCCAGGTCGGCCGCGAAGAGGTTGGCCTCCTCGCCGCCCTCCGCCCCGCGGATCTCCAGGATGACGTTGCGGCCCTCGTTGGGATCGCGCGGCAGCAGCAGGGTCTCGAGGGCCAGGCCCAGCTCGTCGACGCGCGCCTCGGCGCTGGCCACCTCCTCGCGCCACTGCTCGCGGTCGTCGCCGGCGGTCTCGGTGAACATCTCGCGGGCCGTGGTCAGGTCGTCGCGGGCCGAGACCAGGGCGCTCCAGGCGGTGGTGAGCTCGGAGAGCTCCTTGTGGCGGCGCGACAGGTCGCGCAGTCGCGTCAGGTCACGGGCGACGTCGGGCTCGGAGAGCGCGGCCTCGACGCGTCGGCGCTCTTCGACCAGGGCGCCTAGCGTCTCGTCGAGCGAGCGCACGTGGGGGGCCGAGACCTAGGCCCGCGGGGCGCGGGCCTTGGTTTTCTGGGCGTAGCGGCGCTGGAAGCGCTCAACGCGCCCCCCGGTGTCGACGAGCTTCTGCTTGCCGGTGAAGAAGGGGTGGCACTCGTTGCACAGCTCGACGCGCATCACCGGCTTGGTCGACTTGGTCGCGAAGGTGTTGCCGCACGAGCAGGTGACGGTCGAGTCGCCGTAGGTGGGGTGGATCTCAGACTTCATGGGTGCTCCTTGTCGCGACGCGACAGTCTACCGGGTCCCTAGCTGGTGGGATTCGGGCCCTTGGCGATCTCCGAGAGGAACTCGTCGTTCGAGCGCGTCGCCTTGAGACGGTCCATCAGCAGCTCCAGCCCGGCGGCCTCGCGGCCCTCGGAGGCCAGGCCGTTGAGCACCCGGCGCAGGCGCCACACCTGGGGCAGGGCGTCGCGGCTGAAGAGCAGCTCCTCGTGGCGCGTCGACGAACCGTTGACGTCGATGGCCGGGTAGAGGCGACGCTCGGCCAGGCGCCGGTCGAGCTTGAGCTCCATGTTGCCGGTGCCCTTGAACTCCTCGAAGATGACCTCGTCCATCTTCGAGCCGGTCTCGACCAGGGCGCTGGCGATGATGGTCAGCGACCCGCCCTCTTCGATGTTGCGCGCCGCGCCGAAGAACCGCTTGGGCGGGTACAGCGCGCCGGAGTCGACGCCGCCGGACATGATCCGTCCGGTCGCCGGGGCGGCCAGGTTGTAGGCACGGGCCAGGCGGGTGATGCTCTCCAGAATGATCACGACGTCACGGCCCTGCTCGACCAGGCGCTTGGCCCGTTCGATGCACAGCTCGGCCAGGTGGGTGTGCTCCTCGGCCGGACGGTCGAAGGTCGAGGAGATGACCTCGCCGCGCACGCTGCGGCGCATGTCGGTGACCTCCTCGGGGCGCTCGTCGACCAGGAGCACCATCAGGTGCACCTCGGGGTTGTTGACCTCGATGGACTGGGCGATCTGCTTCATCACCGTCGTCTTGCCGGCCTTGGGCGGGCTCACGATGAGGCCGCGCTGGCCCTTACCGATCGGCGCCAGGAGGTCGACGATGCGCGGGGTGAAGTCCTGCTTGCCCTCGTTGGTTTCGAGCTTGAGCTTCTCGTCGGGAAAGAGCGGGGTGAGGTCCTCGAAGCGCGGGCGCAGCCGCGCCACCTCCGGGTCGAGGCCCTGGACCGAGTCGACGCGCAGCAGCGCCGGGTACTTCTCGTTCGAGGCCGCCGGCCGGTAACCGCCGATCAGGGTGTCGCCCTTGCGGAGGCTGAATCGGCGCACCTGGTTGATCGAGACGTACACGTCGTTGGGCGAGGGGTGGAATCCCTTGGTGCGCAGGAAGCCGTAGCCGTCCTCGCGCAGGTCGAGCAGTCCCTCAACCTCGATGAGGTCGCCGGCGTAGGGCTGGTCGGCGCCGGGCTGGGCCTCGCCGCCGAAGCGCTCGCGTCCGCTGCGGTTGCGCCGGTTGCGCCGGTTGCGCCCGCCCGGCTCGTTGAAGTCGCGCTGCGGGCGCTCGGCGCGGGGCGCGGCGCCGGTGCGCGCCGGCGGGGCCTGGCGCTCGGAAGGTAGGACCTCGGC
>JBIOFE010000018.1:0-52872 GCA_044446745.1 Acidimicrobiales bacterium | reverse complement strand
CCCCGGCCAGGACGCCGCGCCGGCGACGGCGCGCGGCGTGGCGTCCTACCACGGCTGGGCCTCGCCGGGCTGGCGCGACAGGAACAGCGCGAAGAAGTCCTTGGTGCTCGAGTAGAGGAAGCGACCGGGGATCTGGTTGGGGTTGGGCACGAAGAGCGCCGGGCCGGCGGCCCCCGGCGCCGCGTAGGTGACGAAGATCGGCCACTCGGGGTTGATGTCCAGCTGCATCGCGCGCACGCAGTGCAGCAGGACCATCAGCCGGGCCAGGGTGGCCGACGTCTGGTTGGGCGCGGCGGCGTAGACGAGGTCACCGCGCGCGGTGATCCCGAGGGCCGTGCGCCACACTGCTGGCACCCCGCCCAGCGTCACTCCCCAAAGGGCGTTGGTGGCGGCCCGCGCCGTGGGCGCTCCCCGGCTGACCAGCAGGGTGAGGTTCTGGCGCGCCATTACGACGTTGGCCGCGGGACGAGCCCCGCCGGCCCAGGGCACGACGTTGGTCGTGCCGTCGCCGTAGCGCACCACCGTGGCCAGGCCGCGGATCATCGCGTGATACAGCAGGTGGTTGACGTAGAAGCCCCCGGCGCCGTCGGCCTCGTAGAACCCCGAGTTGAACGTCGCGAGGAGTCGGGACCGCCCGGTGGGCGGCACCATCTCGGGGCCGCGCGGCAGCGGGGTCGGACCCGGTCCCTTGTAGCCGGGGTAGAGCGCCAGGTCCACCGCCGAGGACCTGATCCACGCCGCGTACGCCAGCTGCGTCGGCGCCGCGGGGTCGGGCGCGAAGTGCGCGGTGTAGATGATGGCGTGGCCCGCGGAGTAGGTGGGGGCGCCCGCCCACGTGTCGCGCGGCGCCCAGAGCGAGCAGTGGCGGGTCGCCCCGGCCCCCACGCAGACCGGCGCCGGTCCCGAGTCGGGGGGCACGGTCGTCGTCGTGGAGGCGGAGGCCCCGGCGCCCAGCCCGGCGCCCAGCCCGGCGCCGGCGATGAGGAGACCCGCGACGACTACCGCTCGCGTCAACCGGCCTGGCACCGACCCAGTGTAGGGACGGTCCCTCCTCGCCTCGGGGCGCGTCGGTCGCGGGTGCGAAACGCGCGACCCACGACAATCGGCGCCGCGGCGCCGGCTATCGCCAGTTCGGAGACGCGCTGGCCAGGAGCAATGAGCGCAGGAACGGCACGGGGTTGCGGTTCGGCGTCCAGTGGCGCGGATTCCAGAAGGATTCGTAGGTCGCGTCCAGACCGAACTCGATGTGCGGCCCGGTGCTGAAGCAGGTCTGCGGCGTGGCGCACGTCGAGACGTCGGCGCACCGCCCGCCGGCCAGCTGACCGCCGGACGTGCCGATCACCTGGCCCGCGCTCACCCGCTGGCCGGGTTCGACGAACACGCAGTCCAGGTGCTGGTAATACTCGGCCACTCCCCCGGCGTCGATGCTCACGACGCCCCCGCCGCCGAACCTCCCGCGCCCCAGCACGGGACCGCCCTGGATCGCGACCACCGGCGAGTCCAGGGGCATCGACGCGTCGACACCCTCCTCGTAGGCGGGGCCCCCGCTCGTCGTGCCCCACGTCTGCGTGACGTGAGCGAGCCAGTACGTCACCTCCGCCACGACGTTCGCCGGGACGACCTGATTCGACGACGCCAGCGCGGCGCACACGCCCGGCGCATTTGGGTGAACCCGCAGATGATGGACCCGCGCACCGTGGGCGACGCCGGCGTGCGCGCACGACAGCGACGCCGAGACGAGAGGCACGGCCCCCGCGGGGCCGGTGGCGCCGAGGGAGCCGGCGGTCGCGCACGCCATCACGGCCGTGGCGAGCCGCCAGCGTCCGGACCGCCAGGTACCTCGTGGGTCTTCCATGAGCGTCCCCCCGCGAAACTCGACAACCCTAACATCGGTCGCTCGACTCGGCTCCGGGCCCACGAGAAGTTGTTTCGTTGCTGAGGAGTTCGACACCGCGGTCGCTCCCCCTGGTCGAGATCGCGCGATCCGGCGCGATACGGTGACATCGTCGAGGGGGCCACCGTGAGCGAGAGTCGTCCGAGCACCGTCGCGCGACGCGCGACGCGTCCGTGAACAGTCGCCTGGAACACCTGGAGCTGTCGGCGACCCTTTCGAAGGCCGAGTCCGACAAGCGCGTGGCCACCGCCCAGCACCGGCTCGCCCACCTGCGACTCTTCACGGCCGGGCTGCTCGCCCCGAATGAGGTGGGACCGGGCCTGCTGGTCCTCTTCGAGGGCTTCGACGCCGCCGGCAAGGGCGGGGCCATCCAGCGCCTGGTCGCGGGGATGGACCCGCGCCACGTGCGCGTCGTCCCCATCGGTCCGCCGACCGACGAGGAGAAGCGCCACCACTTCCTCTGGCGCTTCTGGGAGCCGGTGCCCGGACACGGCGAGATGACCGTCTTCGACCGCTCCTGGTACGGGCGGGCGTTGGTCGAACGCGTCGAGCACCTGATCGGCGCCGTCGAGGTCACGAGCTCGCTCGCCGAGATCGTCGAGTTCGAACGCGCCCTGGCGCACAACGGCACGACGATCGTGAAGTTCTGGCTGCACGTCTCGGCCGACGAGCAGCTGCGCCGCTTCCTCGAACGCGAGGGCGACCCGCTCAAGCAGTGGAAGCTGACGCCGGAGGACTGGCACAACCGCGAGCAGCGTCCGGCCTACCTCGAGGCGCTGAGCGACGTGCTGGACGCGACCGACCAGCCCCACGCCCACTGGAACCTGATCGCCGGCGAGGACAAGCACTACGCGCGCGTGGCCGTCCTCGAGACCCTGATCGACCGGTGGGTCCACGACCTCACCCGGCGCGGGCTCGCCGTGCCGGCGTCGCGCGGGGACGACTACCTCGGCTAACTGGCCGCGGGGCTCGCCGGTCTGGAACACTTCGTAGATGGCCCACTACGGCATCACCATCCCCTTCGACGGCGTCACGCTCGCCGAGCACCAGTCGTGGTTCACGCGACTGGCCGACCTCGGCTACACCGACGTCTGGTCGGCCGAGGTCGACGGGACCGACGGCTTCACCCCGCTGGCCCTGGCCGCGGCGTGGGAGCCGCGCCTCGAGCTCGGCGTCGCGGTCGCGCCGGTCTTCACCCGGGGGCCGGGACTGCTGGCGATGACCGCGGCTGCCCTGGCCGAGGCGGCGCCGGGCCGCGTGTCGGTGGGCCTGGGCGCCTCGAGTCAGCCGGTCGTCGAGCGCTGGAACGGCATCGCCTACGACCACGCGTACCAGCGCACCCGCGACACGCTGCGTTTCGTTCGCCGCGCCCTGGCCGGCGAGAAGATCGACGAGGCCTTCGACACTTTCGAGATTCACGGCTTCCGGCTCGCGCGCCCGGTCGCCACGCCGCCGCGCCTGCTGCTGGGCGCGTTGCGCCCCGCCATGCTGCGCCTGGCCGGCGCCGAGGCCGACGGGGCGATCCTCAACTGGCTGGCCGTCAGCGACGTCGCGCGGTGCCGCGCCGAGGTCGGCGACAAGACGATCGCCGCGCGCCTCTTCGTGGTGCCCACCGAGGACGTCGACACGGCGCGCTTCGTCGGCCGGCGCATGATCTCCTCCTACTTGACCGTGGCGGCCTACGCCGAGTTCCACCGCTGGCTCGGTCGCGAGGAGGTCCTGGCCCCCATGTGGGCCGCCTGGGCCCAGGGCGACCGCAAGCGGGCCAACGTGGTGATCCCCGACGCGCTGATCGACGAGCTCATCATCCACGGCTCGTACGCGGCGTGCCGCGAGCACGTCGCGCGCTACGTGGAGGCCGGCGTCGAGGTGCCGATGATCGCCATCGTGCCGATCGGCGTGGACCTGACCGAGGCGGTCGAGGGCCTGGCGCCGCGCTAGACCCGGTCGGCCTCGAGGAACTCCAGCACGTCGGCGTACTTCTCGCGCGCGGCGAGCGCCCGGGCCGGGATGAAGTCACTCGGCACCTCGCGCGCGGCGTAGCGCTTCAGCGTGCGGCGCGCCACGGTCTGGCGGTGGACCTCGTCGGGCCCGTCGTAGATGCGCGCGGCCCGCGCCCAGCGGTACATGGCCTCCAGGGGCATGTCGGCCGAGAAGCCCAGCGCGCCGTGGGTCTGGATCGCGCGGTCGATCACGTTGTGCAGGACCGTCGCACCGTAGTACTTGATCATGGCGATCTCGTCGCGCGACGCCGACGCGCCGACCTGGTCCATCTTCCACGCGGCGTGCAGCGTCATGAGCCGCGCGGCGTGCATCTCGGCGGCCGAGTCCGCGATCCAGTTCTGGACCGTCTGCTTCTCGGCCAGGAGCGACCCGTGGGTGTAGCGGCTGAGCGCGCGCTCGCACATCATGTCGAAGGCCCGCTGACACTGGCCGAGCCAGCGCATGCAGTGGTGGATGCGCCCGGGCCCCAGGCGCGCCTGGGCCAGGAGGAAACCCGACCCCTCCGGCCCGATCAGGTGGTCGCCCGGCACGCGCACGTCCTCGTAGGTGATCTCGGCGTGGTTGCCGAAGCGCCCGAAGGTGACCTGCGGGTCGTCCATCGAACCCACGTCGCGCACGATGGTCACACCCGGTGTCGACACCGGGACGACGAACATCGACGAGCCCTGGTAGGGGTGGACGTCGGGGTTCGTCACCGCCATGACGATGAGGATGTCGGCCACCGAGCCGTTGGTCGTGTACCACTTGTGTCCGTTGAGCACCCACTCGTCGCCGTCGCGCGTCGCGCGGGTCCGCAGCAGGCGCGGGTCGCTGCCGGCGGTCTCCGGCTCGGTCATGGAGAACCCCGAGCGCAGGGTGCCCTCGAGCAGCGGGGTGAGCCAGCGCTCGCGGATCTCCTCGCGGCCGGTCATCTCCATCCCCGCCGCCAGTAGCTCGGCGTTGCCGCTGTCGGGGGCGTTGTTGCCGAAGACCACCGGGGCGTAGGGCGACTGGCCGAGGATCTCGTGCATGAGCCCGAGGTGCACCTGGCCGAAGCCCATCCCGCCGAGCGCGGGCGACAGGTGCGCGGCCCACAACCCGCGCCGGCGCACCTCCTCCTGGAGCGGCGCCATGACGCGCCGCAGGCCGTCGTGGTCGAGGCGCAGCGTCTCGAGCGGGAAGATCTCCTCGCGCACGAACTCGCGCATCCACACCAGCTGCGCTTCGAACTGCGGGTCCGTCGAGAAGTCCCACGCCACGCTCGCCCCCTTTTCGCGCCACTCTAGGTCGCACCCCCGCGCCCACCGACGGCGCACGGACCCTCCGTACACTGGTGGGGACCGATCGGAGAGCATGGCCAAGAAGAAGCGTCGCACCCGCATCGGCGTGGTCGACACGATGTTCGCCCGCTACGACATGGGGGCCGCGGCCCGCGACGAGTTGGCGCACTGCCCCGGCTACGGCGAGCGCTTCGCGGTCGTCGCGCGCACCGTGCCCGGCTTCAAGGACCTCGCGGTCGCGGCCAAGGTGTTGATCGAAGAGGAGCACTGCGCCATCGTGGTGGCCCTGGGCATGCCGGGGTCGGCCCCGATCGACAAGCAGTGCGCCCACGAGGCCTCCACCGGGCTGATGGCCGCCCAGCTGATGACCTCGACGCCCATCCTGGAGGTCTTCGTCCACGAGGACGAGGCCGGCGACCCGGGCGAGCTGGCCCGGCTCTTCGAGAGCCGCTCGCGGGCCCACGCCCGCAACGCCTACTGGATGCTCTTCGAGCCCGAGCAGCTGGCCCGGCGCGCCGGCCAGGGCGTGCGCCAGGGGTTCGCCGACGCCGGCCCGCTGGCCGACGTCGACGCGCCGGCGCGTCAGTAGGCTTCTCGCCAGCAACCGCCCAGGAGGACCCATGCCCGACGCCGTCATCGTCGCCACCGGACGAACCCCGATCGGTCGGGCCTTCAAGGGCTCGCTGGTCGACCTGCGCCCCGACGACCTCACCGCGCACGTGGTGCGCGAGGTCCTGGAAAAGGTGCCCGAGCTCGACCCCCACTCGGTCGAGGACTTGCTGGTGGGCTGCGGCCAGCCGGCCGGCGAGTCCGGCTTCAACGTCGCGCGCGTGGTCGCGGTGCTGGCCGGCCTGGACGACGTGCCCGGCGTCACCGTCAACCGCTACTGCTCCTCGTCGCTGCAGACCATCCGCATGGCGGCCCACGCCATCCGCGCGGGCGAGGGCGACGTCTTCGTCGCCGCCGGCGTCGAGACGGTGTCGCGCTTCGCCTCGGGCGCCTCGGACGGGCCGCGCGCGACCAACCCGCTGTTCGAAGAGGCCCTGGCGCGCACCGCGCACCGCGCCGAGCGCGTGGGCGACGCCTGGACGCCGCCGGAGGGCCTGCCGGACATCTACATCGCGATGGGCCAGACCGCCGAGAACGTCGCCGAGTGGGAGAAGGTGTCGCGCGCCGAGATGGACGAGTTCGCCCTGCGCAGCCAAGAGCTCGCGGTCAAGTCCCAGGCCGACGGCTTCTTCGATCGCGAGATCATCCCGGTGACGCGGCCCGACGGGGTGGTCGTGACCCAGGACGACGGACCGCGCGCCGACACCACGCTGGAGAAGCTCGCCTCCTTGAAGCCGGTGTTCCGCGAGGGCGGCACGGTCACCGCGGGCAACGCCTGCCCGCTCAACGACGGCGCGGCGGCGGTCATCGTGATGAGCGACACCCGCGCGCGCGAGCTCGGCATCCGGCCGCTGGCGCGCATCGTGGCCTCGGGGGTGAGCGGACTGAACCCCGAAATCATGGGCCTGGGCCCGATCGAGGCCTGCCGTCAGGCGCTGGCGCGCGCGGGCATGACGATCGACGACATCGACCTGGTGGAGATCAACGAGGCCTTCGCGGCCCAGGTGATCCCCAGCGCCCGGCACCTGGGCATCCCCCTGGAGAAGCTCAACGTGCGCGGCGGGGCCATCGCCCTGGGTCACCCCTTCGGCATGACGGGGGCGCGCATCATGACCACCCTGCTCAACGCCCTGGAGGACCGCGACAAGCGCTTCGGCCTGGAGTCGATGTGCGTGGGCGGGGGCCAGGGCATGGCCATGATCGTCGAGCGACTGGCCTAACGCGCGTCGTCTACGCCGCGCCCGGCTTGACGGCCCGCAGGGTGTAGGAGGCGGCCAGGCGCTCGGGGCGCTCGCGCATCCGGAACTCGCCCCGATCGTCCTCCTCCATCGAGTCGCCGAACGCGTTCCACGGCACGCTGTCGTGCTCGTCGAAGGCGGTCAACGCCAGCCCGGCGTCCATCACGGCCCTGATGATCTGGGCGAGGCCGTGGTTGAAGTGGATGATGTCCGGCGAGGCCAGCGGCTCGTCGTGCTCGACGTAGCTGTGGGCCTGGGAGAAGCGGATCCCGTCCGTCTCGAAGTAGGGGTACTCGACGACGAGCAGGCCGTCGTCTCGAGGGTCCGACAGCGCCCAGAGCATCGGGTGGCCCTCGCGGATGAAGAGGCGGCCGCCGGGGCGCAGCAGGTCCGCCACGACCTTCGCCCAACGCGCGACGTCCGGCAGCCAGCACAGGGCCCCCACGCCGGTGTAGACGAGGTCGAAGCGCGCGGCGCCCAGCAGGTCGACCGCGGCGTAGACCTCGCCCTCGACGTAGTCGATCGTCACGCCGCACTCGCGCGCCAGGCTCGCCGCGGCGTCCAGCGCGGGGCGCGAGAAGTCGAGCCCGGTGACGCTCGCGGCGCCGAGGCGCGCCAGCGACAGGGTGTCGGTGCCGATGTGGCACTGCAGGTGCACGACGTCGAGGCCCTCGACGCGGCCGAGGCGCGCGAGGTCGAAGCGCACGACGTCGGAGAGGTGCGCGGGGTCGTCGCGGAAGCGCTCGAGCCCGTAGCCGCGGACGTGGTGGGGGACGCGGCTGTTCCAGTTCGCCCGGTTGACGTCGACGTAGTCGCTCACCGGTTCATCTTCGCACCGGCGCGGGACTCGCCCGCGGCGGTTACGGCGTCGCGGCCGGCCCCTCGCCCGTCGGGCGCGCCGACGGGTCCTCGACCAGGCGCTGGTGTTCGTCGTCGCCGACCGCGCGCGACTCGTCGGGCAGCAGGACCGGGATGGAGTCGCGCACCGCGTAGGCGACACGCCGGCGCGGGTTGTAGAGCAGGTCGCGGCTCTCCACGTAGAGCAGGGGACCGTGATCGACCGGGTCCTCGAGCAGGGTGAGCAGGAACGGGTCGAGTCCCACGCCTAGGCCTCCGCGATCATGGCGCGCACCTCGTCGACGTGCGCTCGGCACGACGTGTCGTCGGGCGCCTCGACGTTGAGCCGCAGCAGCGGTTCGGTGTTGGACGGGCGCAGGTTGAACCACCACGACCCGAAGTCGGCGGTCAGCCCGTCGAACTCGTCGAGCGCCACGCCGTCGGCCCGCAGCCGCGCGGCGACGCGCGCCACCGCGGCCGCCGGATCGGCGACGACGGTGTTGACCTCGCCGGAGCCGGCGTAGCGGTCGAGGGGCGCCACCAGCGCCGAGAGCGTGCCGCCGGCCCGGCTGAGCAGGTCGATCACGATCAACGCGGTGATGATCCCCGAGTCGGCGCGGTAGTTGTCGCGGTAGTAGTAGTGCCCGGAGTGCTCGCCGCCGAAGATCGCGCCGGTCTCGGCCATGATCTGCTTGATGTAGCTGTGGCCCACGCGCGTGCGCACGCCGACGCCGCCGTGCTCGGCGATGACCTCGGCCACGGCCTTCGAGCAGATCAGGTTGTAGAGGATGGTGGCGCCCGGGTGGGCCTCGAGCATGGCCCGGGCGACCAGCGCCGTGGTGAGCGAGCCGCTGACCGGCTCGGCCCGCTCGTCGATCAGGAAGACCCGGTCGGCGTCGCCGTCGAAGGCCAGGCCCAGGTCGGCGCCGGTCTCGAGCACCCGGCGCTGGAGGTCGACCAGGTTGGCGGGGTCCAGCGGGTCGGCCGGGTGGTTGGGGAAGGTGCCGTCGAGCTCGGGGTAGAGCACCTCGAGCTCCACCGGCAGCCCGGCGAAGACCCTCGGCGCCACCAGGCCGCCCATCCCGTTGGCGGTGTCGGCGACGATTCGCAGCTCGCGCATCGCCGTCAGGTCGACGAAGGAGTGCACGTGCGTCACCCATTCCACGGTGAGGTCCACGGCGCTCATCTCGGCCCGCGGGCCGTCGGCCGGCGCCTCGGCGTAGCGGCGCGCGGCGGCGGCCACGTCGACCAGGCCGGAGTCGACGCCGACCGGACGCGCCCCGGCCAGGCACAGCTTGATCCCGTTGTACCGGGCCGGGTTGTGCGACGCGGTGAACATCACCCCGGGCGCGTCGAGGAAGCCCGAGGCGAAGTAGAGTTGGTCGGTCGAGGCGAGCCCGAGGTCGAGGACCTCGACCCCGCGGGCCCGCGCGCCGTCGGCGAAGGCCGCCGTGAGGCTCACCCCCGAGGCACGCATGTCGCGGGCCATCACCAGGCGTGACGACGCGGCGAAGTCCGCGAAGGCCGACCCGACGGCGCGCGCCACCCCCTCGTCGAGCTGGTCGGGGTAGGTCCCGCGCACGTCGTACGCCTTGAAGATGGCCGCGTCCACGGCGGCCACACTAACCGCGCGCCGCCCGGCGCCTTCGCAGCACGCCCCACAGCGCGACCAGCGCGCCGATCACCGTCAGGTCGGTCACCGCGTTGCCGATCGTGAGCGCCGGCGTCGAGCCGTAGGTCAGGGTGACCTGGTGCGCGGTGGGCACGACCACCATCAGGTTCGGGCTCACCCGGTAGGGGCCCCGGCCCCCGCTGACGTGCCAGCGCGGGTAGTAGGAGACCTTGACCAGCACCGGCGTGCCGAGGCGCGTCACGTGAAAGGAGAGCGACTGGGTCCTGACCACGACGCCGCTCACCTTCGTCGCGGCGACCGCCACGTGGGTCATGGCGGTGATCGAGCGCGCGCGCGGCCACGTCGCGGGGCCCGACTCCGCGCCGAGGACCGACCACAGGTTGGGGTTCAGCCACCACGCCTGGTTGGCCTTCAACCAGGCCGTGCGGCTCGAGATCCCGGCGACGACGTTGGGCAGCGTGGTCAGGGGCGTGACCATCGGGGAGTCGTGGACGTAGTAGATCCGCCACTGGTCGCCCGGTGCGGGCCACTTGCGGGTCTCGCCGATGAGGGTGAGCGCGGGGTCGCGGTTGGCCGCCTGCACCGTGGCCACCGAGAAGGCGATGTAGTACTTCACCCCGAGCAGCTGGAGGTGCCGGACTCCGAGGGCCACGTCGAGGGGGCCGTAGGACAGGCCCACCTGGGGGTTGGAGGGCGCCACGCTGAGCTCGGCCTGGTCGAGGAAGTGATAGGGCGTGGTCGCGGAGGACTCGAAGAACAGCCCCTCCATGGAGTCGACGCAGTTGTTGGTCCAGTACGGCAGCAGCATGAGGGCCATCGGCGAGCCGAAGCGCTGCTGGTCGGCGTTGTACTCCCACATCGCGCGACCGCAGCCGTAGCGCCGGCCGATCCGGCCCATCGTGGCCATGAGGTCGTGGTACTCGGGCCAGGCGGCCTGGCCCTGGTAGCCCGAGTAGTTGAGCGCGGCCCAGCCCGACACCTGGTTGCCCGCGGTGTTGAGGCCCAGCGCCGAGGCGGCGGGCGGCACCAGCCCGGGCACGGTGGAGGCTAGGGCGAGCACGATGACCGCCACGGTGGCGCGCTGGGTGCGCCGGGCGCGACGGGTCCCGGGGTCCTCGGCGGCCAGCTCGCGGCGCCACTCGCCCAGGCGCTGGCGCAGCTCGAGGGACTCCTCGTCCTCCTCGGGGCCCTCGGGGGCGAGGTCCGCGTCGTCACCGGCGTCGAGCGCCACGCGCGCGTAGGCGAAGCGGCCGTCGCCGACGAAGAGGAAGAGCCCGCGACGGCCCTCGCGCGCCGCCTGGACCCAGCGCGCCAGCAGGTAGCCGACGAACCACCCGAGCATCAGGTGGATCGTGATGAACCAGTAGGGCACCAGCCGCTCGTTCCAGATCACGCTCTGGGGGTCGAAGCGGAAGGCGCAGAAGGACAGAACCACCAGGGTGGCCAGGATCATGCCGAGCCGGTCGCGCACGACGAAGGCCGCCACGCAGGCGATCGCCGCGCCGACGATGACCCAGCGGTCCCCGCCCGCGCCGCCGCCGGAGTTGAACCAGCCCAACGTCGTGAAGACGGCGTGGTAGGTCGCGGTGCTGTCGTTGGTGTAGCCCATCGAGTTGGTGAAGCTCTGCGTGGTCGCGAAGCTGAAGATCCACCACGCGGAGAAGCCCAGCGACAGCAACCCGGCCCCCACGGCGAAGCGCACCGGGCGGGCCAGGTCGCCGCGCACGTCGGCGTCGCGCGGGTCCCCGACGCCGAGGCGCTGGAGGAGCTCGTAGATCACCATCACGACCACCGCCCCGATGGCGAAGAGCCACGGCAGGACGTGCGCGGCCAGGGACACGCTGAGCGCGAGCGCGGCGAACCAGTAGCCCTGGCCGGTGCGCATCCCCCGGGCGAAGAGCCCGATGGTCAGCAGCGCGGCGGCCAGGGACAGCGAGAAGGAGTACTCGCCGGCCATCGTCGAGAAGAGGTTGCCGCCGTCGATGGTGTAGGAGGCGTCGAAGAGGAAGGGCAGCGTGGCCAGCGCCAGCGCCGCGGGCACCGGCTTGGGGGCGTTGAAGAGCCGGCCCATCAGGTAGGCGCTGACCGGCAGCAGGAGCGAGCCGAGGATCGTGGCCAGCTTGAAGGCGTGCGCGAACCCGATCACGTAGCTGCCCAGGGTGGCCAGGTAGTCGGGCAGCACGAAGTAGTACGAGTACGCGGGCATCCCGTCGTACCAACCCGGGTACCACGGCGTCAGGTTGAAGAGGTTGCCCTGCGTGCGCAGGTAGGCCGGCAGCGCCACGTGCGACGCGGTGTCGCCGCCGGTCATGAGCGACCCGGAGAGCACCAGGTTGGGGTGCAGCTCCCAGAACGTGATGAGCATCACCAGGGCGACCGCGGTGATCTCGGTGATCCGCAGCGGCGTGAGGTACTCGCGGAGGCGACGCATCAGCGGCTGCGCTGGACCAGCAGCACGGTAAAGGCCACGGCGTTGAACGAGGCGTGGGCGACCACGCTGGGCACCAGGCGCCCGGTGCGCTCCACCAGCAGCGCCAGGACGACGCCGAGCAGCGCCAGGCCGGCGAACTGGAGGGGCTCCCCGTGGGCCAGGGCGAAGAGGACCGCGCTGACCAGCGCCGCGGCGCCGGTCGACAGCGCCCCCGGGCGCGACCCCAGCGCCTGGCGCAGGGCGCGAAAGACGACGCCGCGGAAGAACCACTCCTCCAGCAGCGGGGCGGCGGCCACCGACATCACCCCGAGCGCGACCAGCGTCGCGCCGTGCGAGGAGTCGAAGAGGTGGTGCACCGGCGTCGAGAGGCCCTTGGGGTGAAAGGGGGCGTAGAGCACGCTGACGGCGCCCTGGCAGGCCACGCCGACCAGCACGTACAGCGCGTCGCCGGGCCGGATCCGCCACGCTTCATCGAGCGGCGCGAGGCGCCCCGGCCGCCCGGCGTAGACGATCGCCCCCCCGAAGCCCACCCACAGCCCGGCCAGGCTGAGCGCGTTGGCCCACCAGGGCGGCTGGGCCGCGTTGGCCAGCGCCGTCAGCCCCCCGGGGTAGTGCGCCAGGGCGACGCCGAGGGCCACCAGCGCCGTCGCGACGAACTCACCGACGACGAAGCCGACCGCGCAGGCGACCAACACGGCGCCGGCGGAACGTCGCGACGTGGGGACCGCCGCGGGGAGAGCGTTCACGGTGTTCAACCCTACTAACCGAGGGTTTTGCACAGGGCCTAGGCCCGTTACTCACAGCCCGGCCCTAGATTGGTGGGAGTGACCATGCCCCCCAACGACCGGTCCGGACTCAAGCGGGTGCTCCCGGGACCCGACCGGCCCCTGACGCCCGAGTACCGGCGCCGGGCCATCACGATCGCCATCATTGTCTTCTTCGTGGGAATCCTCGTCATCCCGCCGCTCTTCTCGGGCAAGGCGGTCAAGCCGATCACCTACTCGGCGCTGCTCAAGGACGCCAAGGCCGGCAACGTCGTCTCGGCCACGATCAACAACTCCAACGGGGTCATTACCGGCCAGTTGGCCGACGGCACCAACTACTCCACCAACGGGCCGGCGCCGGCCCTGACCGACGAGGTCAACGCCCTCAAGACCAATAACGACCGGGTCAGCTTCGCCAATCCGTCCAACCTGGCCTCCCTGCTCCTGCCCTACCTGATCTGGATCGTCCTGATCGTGGCCTTCTTCGTCTTCATCAACCGCCAGGCCCGCAGCCAGATGAACGGCATGATGTCGGTCGGGCGCTCGCGGGCCAAGCAGTTCGACCAGGACCGCCCGACCACCACCTTCAACGACGTGGCCGGCTACCTGGGTGTCAAGCAGGAGATCAGCGAGGTCGTCGACTTCCTCAAGAGCCCCGGCCGGTTCCGCGACATCGGGGCCACCGTGCCCAAGGGGATCCTGCTGGTCGGCCCGCCCGGCACCGGTAAGACCATGCTGGCGCGCGCGGTGGCCGGCGAGGCCGGCGTGCCCTTCTTCTCGGTCTCGGGCTCGGACTTCATGGAGATGTTCGTCGGCGTCGGGGCCAGCCGGGTGCGCGACCTGTTCAGCACCGCGCGCAAGCAGGCGCCGGCCATCGTCTTCGTGGACGAGATCGACTCCATCGGGCGCAAGCGCGGCGCCGGGCTGGGCGGCGGCCACGACGAGCGCGAGCAGACCCTCAACCAGATGCTCAGCGAGATGGACGGCTTCGAGGCCACCGAGGGCGTGGTGGTCATGGCCGCGACCAACCGGCCCGACGTGCTGGACCCCGCGCTGCTGCGCCCGGGCCGCTTCGACCGCCAGATCGTGGTGCCCCTGCCGGACCTCGACGAGCGCCTGCCGATCCTCCAGGTTCACTCCAAGACCAAGCCCCTGGACGCCAGCGTCGACCTCCGGCTGGTTGCGCGCGGGACGCCGGGCATGAGCGGCGCCGACCTGGCCAACCTGGTCAACGAGGCCGCCCTGCACGCCGTGCGGCGCCATTCGGCGACCATCGCCATGGAGGACTTCGAGTCCGCGCGCGACCGGGTCCTGATGGGCCAGGAGCGCGACACGATGGTGCTCAGCGACGACGAGCGCACGCGCATCGCCTACCACGAGAGCGGCCACGCGCTGCTGGCCTACGTGCTCGACAAGACCGACCCGCTGCACAAGATCACGATCATCCCGCGCGGCATGGCGCTCGGCGTCACGATGACCCTGCCCGAGGAGGACCGCCACATCATGGCGCGCCAGCACCTCGAGGACTCGTTGTGCATGCGCATGGGCGGGCGCGTCGCCGAGCTACTCGTCTACGGCGACCTGTCCACCGGGGCGGCCGACGACCTGCAGCGCAACACCGACCTGGCCCGGCGCATGGTGCGCGAGTGGGGCATGTCCAAGGAGATCGGCCCGATGGCCTGGGGCCAGAACAACCAGGTCTTCCTCGGCGAGGACCTGATGCACACCCGCGACTACTCGGACCACACCTCCAAGATGATCGACGACGAGGTCGAGCGGATCCTGCGCGAGCAGGAGGCCCGGGCGATCGAGGTCCTCACCCTGCACCGGCGCGGCCTCGAGGCCGTGACCCGCGCGCTGCTCGAGCACGAGACGCTCGACGGCGAGAGCGCGGCGCACCTGATCGACGAGGCCCACGGCGAGCCGGTGCACGACCGCGCCACCAAGACCGTCGGCGCGCTGACCACTCCGAAGGCGCCGCCGGCCAACTCCGACAAGCCGGCGCCCGTCCCGGTGCCCGTGCCGGCCCCGGCCACGACCTGGCAGCCGCCGACGCTACCCGCCACCTGAGGGCACCACGACGCTGAGCCCGACCGGGGTCGTGGCCAGCGTGGCCGACACCACGATCACCGGGTGCGCGGCGGTGACCTCCACGGCGGTGTGCGCCAGCGAGGTCACCCCGGCGTCCACGCCAAGCAGGTCGACGGTGGCGTGGGGCGCCAGGCGCGCCCGGCCGGGCGCCGCGGCGATCGCCGCGCCGGCGACGACGCCGACTTCTCTCACCGTGAAGGCGCGCGGGAAGTTGACCGTGACCGGGCGGCCCGAGGTGTTGGTGATCGTGGCCGACGCGTACCCGGTGCCCAGGTCGGCCAGGAGGAAGAGGGTGCCCGGCGTGGGCGCGGGCGTCAGCGACACCCCCGCGCCGGTGCCGGTCGCCAGGGTGGCCACCACCGGCGCGCTGGCGCTCAGCGTCACGACGGCGTAGCCGGCCGCGGGAATGGCCGAGTTGGGCGTGATCGTCACCGTGGTGGCCGCGTAGGGTGCCACGCTCAGGGTCTGGTCGGGCACGTGGAAGGCTCCCAGGGCGACGTGGACGTTGACCGTGACCACCGTGGCGCCGGGGTTGGCCACCCGCACCTCGGCCAGCGCCTGGTCGGCGGTGGTCACCCGCGGGAACCACGCCGTGGTGGCCGGCGCGAGCGCGCCCACGTCGATCGAGCCGACGGTGCCGGAGTCCTCCACCCCGGCGATGACCAGCGTGCCGCGCACGACGTTGACGCGCACGCCCACGTCGCGGGTGTTGACGATCTGGCCGCCCAGGTTGAGCACGACCTCGGCGTGCGCGGCCACCGGCAGTCCCTGGAAGGGCGCCGGCGCCACGAAGCCGCTCGGCGTATTGGCCGTCACGTTGACCACCGCCGGCGTGGCGGTGGGATTGTAGAAGCTCAGCGCGGCGCCCGAGCCGACCGAGGTGTCCAGCCCCGACCCGTACCAGGCGGTGACGCCCGCCCCGGGGCACGGCACCACCGAGGAGCGGCTCGCCGTGAGCTCATCGGCCACCACGCCCCCGCCGTCGACCACCGCCGAGACCCCGAAGCTGTGACCGGTGACCAACTGCTCGGGCGCCAGCGAGGCCCGGGTGTGGCCCGCCAGGTGCAGCGTCGCGCTCGCGTGGTGCCCGGTGTCCGAGACGATCGTCACCGTCACCGTGCGACTGGCCGGCTCGGTGTTGAGGAAGGTCACCACGCCCTGAACCGCCCCGGTGGCGTCGCTCAGACCCGTGCAGTAGAGCGCGCTCGACTCGGCGCCGGCCGCCACGGCCAGCCCGGCGGGCAGCGCCGACGGGTTGGTCGCGCCCAGCACCGAGGTCAGCGACGCGGTCGCCGCCAGGGCCGCCACCAGTCCCGCGGCCAACGCGACACCGCGGCTACGCATCGTCGCGCCTGACGTGACGACCGGTCGACACCTCGCGGGGACTCACCAGCCGGTCGATGCGCCGGCCGCCAAACCCGGTCGCGGCGTAGAGCCACGCCACCAGGGTGAGCCCCGCTAACAGTCCGTTCCAGGGGAAGCGACGCAGCACCACCCGGCCCGTCGGCGCGGCGGACGTCGCGGCGACCTGGTAGGTGGCGGCCCAGTCGCCGGGGACCGCGACGCTCGGCGCCGCGGCGCCGTTCACGTCGAGGGCGAAGGCGCTGGCCGGCGCCAGTCCCGCCACCACGTCCTCGCCGGGCGTGAGCGTCCCGACGGTCCCCGGAGGGCCGAGCACCGGCGTCAGGCCGCCGGCGGCGGTGCCCTGGGCGACGACGCCGTGGAACAGCGAGTCCGCGAAGACTTCGACCGAGCGCGTCTGGAGTTCCAGCGACAGGTCGACCTGGCGGTTGAGCGCCTCGACCAGCGTGGTCGGCACCGGGCGCAGGGGCACGCGCTGCACATCGGCCACCTCGGGGGCGGCGGAGTTCATGACCACGATCGAGGACACCCCGGCCGACGCCAGGAGCTGACCCAGTCGCACGGTGCGGCCCTCCAGGGCCAGGCGCACGTCGCGCAGGATGCCCACCGCGGCGCCCGCACCGGGCGCGGTGAAGAGGGTGGCCCCGCCGGGCAACCCGTTGACCGAGGTCGCCGCGGCCAGCCCCGGGACGACCGACCACCCGGCCAACGGCTCCACCGAGGGGTCGGCCAGCCACAGGACGCGGTAGCCGCCGGTGTCGGCCGGCGCCAACGCCGAGAGCGACTCGGCGACGCTGGTCGTCGGCAGGTCGAAGCGGCCCGACGAGAGGTTCGCGACGAAGGGCACGGCGGCGACCGCCAACGTGACGACGACCACGCCGGCCAGGGCCTGACGCCAGCCGAAGCTCACCCGGCGCAGGTCGAGCTCGACCGCGCTGACGCCCAGGCCGATCAGCGCCGCCAGGCACGTGACGTAGAGCGCCAGCAGGACGTCGAGGTCCGGGGTGAAGGCACCGGTCCAGTGCCGCGCGACCAGGGAGGTCACCACCAGGGTGAGGACCGCGATGGTGGCCACCTTCGTGGCCACCCGGCGCCGATCACCGCGACAGACGGCCAACGAGCACAGCGCCGCGCCGGGCAGCAGGTAGCCGGACCACGACGTCCCGAAGGTGCCGTCGACGCCGCGGACCAGCAGGTCGAAACCCGGGGTGGACCACGGACCGCGCGCCGCGCCGAAGACCCCCAGCGCGCTGCGCCCGGCCAAGAGGACGTCGAGCGTGAGCGGGGCCAGCAGGACCGCGACGCCGCCGATCACCACGCCGAAGACCCGCAGGGGCTGGCCCGGCGGGTCGGACTCGTCGCGCTCGACAGCCCGGACCAGCGTGACGCCGGCCACCACCAGCGCCACCGCGACGAGCGTGGCCGGCGCCATCGCGCTCACCAGGGCGATCAGGATGACGGCCACGACTCGCTGGCCGGTGCGCGTGGCCCGCCAGCCGCGACGCCCGAAGGGCACCGGGTGAGCGAAGGGCGTGGCCGGGAAGCCGGGCACGCCCAGCAGCTCGAAGAGTCGGCGCGCGACGAAGGGCAGGCCGGCCACCACCGCCAGGACGTCCAGGCGCCCCTGGGCGATCATGTTCATCCCCACCGGCAGGGCCAGGTAGGCGACGCTGGCCACCACCCGCGCGCGATTGGAGACCCGGCCCTTGAGCAGGCGCGCCACGCCGACGGCGCCCAGGGGCGCGGCCAGCAGCAGGGCCAGGCGCGGCAGGATGCCCATCCGCCCGAAGACGAAGGTGCCGGCGAAGGCCAGCAGGCCGTACCCGGGCATCCCGGGTGCCCCGGTGCCCACTCCGTTGGGCGACCAGGAGGCGAAGAAGTGGCGCCAGCTCGTCCACCACGAGTCGAGCGGCGCGAGGCGCCCGACGAGCGGCAGGTGCATGGCCACCAGGTTGCGCCCGCCGATCGCCCACAGGACCGTGACGGTCAGGATCGCCGTGGCCTGGGAGCGGAAGCTGGTGAGGAAGCGCGCGCCGCGACGGCGCCCGAGGAGCTCGCCCTCGGGAATATCGTCGAACCCCTCGCTCTCGGCGAAGGCCGCGCCGAAGCCGGCACCGGCATCGACCCCCTCGTCGACGCGGGGCTCGGGCTCGGCCTCGGCCTCGGGCAGGATCCCCCGCGCCCGGTCGAGGCCCTCGCGGGCCAGGAGGACGACGAAGCGCTTGAGGCGGTGCGCCCCGCCGACCTGGAGGCGGTGCAGGTCGGCGTCGGCCAGCACGCGGGTCTGGTGGCGCTGTCGGCGCCGCTCCGCGATCCGGCGACGGTGGGTGAAGAGCCACCGCCACGAGCCGGCGATGGCGCCGGCCCGATCGGTGTCGCGTCCCACCAGGGCGACGGCGACCTCCATGAGGTCCATCACCGCCAGCGCGGCCAACGTGACGAGCGAGTAGCGCCGGCCCCACCCCGTACCCACGACCAGCAGCTGGTGGCGCCGCTGGAGGTCCTGGCGGCTGGCCCGCCGGGTGCCCACCACGGTCACCGGCCGCTCGCCGGTGGCGATCGTCTCGCGGTGGGCGACCTTGGCCGAGGGCGCGACGATGACCCGGGCGCCGGCCACCTGGGCCCGCCAGCACAGGTCGAGGTCCTCGCCGAGGACGGTGATCATCGGGTCGAACCCGCGCAGCGTGGCGAACAGGTCGGCGCGCACCAGCGTGACGCCGCCGGGAGCCACGAAGACGTCACGCTCGAGGTCCTGCTGGCCGTGGTCGATCTCGCCGCGCTGGATGCGCTCCTGGACCACGCCGAATCGGTCGCAGGTTTGGCCCACGTGCAGCAGGACCAGGGGGTCGTCGTAGGCGACCACCTTGGGCGTGACGACGCCGGCGTTGGCCCGGAAGGCCGCCTCGACCATCAGGTGCACGGCGTCGGAGTCCAGGCGCACGTCGTCGTGGCAGAACAGGAAGAAGGCCGACCCCTCGACCATCAGCGCCGCCTCGTTGCAGGCGGCCCCGAAGCCGCGGTTCTCCTCCAGGACCCTCACGAAGGCGTGGGGGGCCACCGCGGCCACCCGGGCGCTGACCTGGTCGGCGTCGCCGTTGGCGACCACCAGCAGGCTCAGCTCGGGATAGTCCTGGTCGGCCAGGGAGGCCAGGGTGGCTTCGAGTCCCGGCCCGGGTCCGGTGGTGACGACGACGGCGACGACGGCCGGGGCACGAGATTCCATCAGCCCCTCAAGGCTAGTCAGGCGTCTTGGGGCCCCCGGGACCGCGCGACCAGGTCGTCGACGACGTCGCGCAGCGACGCGGCCCAGGGAATCGTCGGCTCCCACCCGGTGGCCCCGTGCAGTTTCTCGGCGCTGCCGCGCAGCACCGGCACCTCGACCGGACGCAGCAGCGTCGCGTCGGTGACCAGTCGCGTGCCCGGCGCGATCAGCGCCACCAGCGACGCCGCCACGTCGCTCAGGGCGACGTCGCGTCCCGACGCCACGTTGTAGATTTGGCCGACGACCCCGTGTTCGGCCAGCAGCCGGTACGCGCGCACCACGTCGCGCACGTCGCTGAAGTCGCGGCGCGTCGTGAGGTCACCCACGGGGATGGACTCGGCGCCGTCGGTGCGCGCCGCCAGCAACCGCGTGGCCAGCGCGGGCACCACGAAGGAGGGGGCCTGCCCCGGGCCGACGTGGTTGAAGGGCCGCACCACGATCACGCGCTGACCTCGGGTGCGCACGGCCTCGAGACAGGCCAGTTCGGCCTCGCGCTTGGAGCGGGCGTAGGGGCTGACCGGCGCGGCCGGGTGGTCCTCGCGCAACGGCAGGTCGGCCGCCGTGACCACGCCGTAGACGTCCGCCGAACTGATCACCACGACCAGCGCCTGACCGGCCGCGCGCGCCGCGGCCACGACGTTGGCCGTGCCCTCGACGTTGACGCGCCGGGTGCGCTCGGGGTCCTTCCACGACTCGCCGACGTGAGTGAGGGCGGCCAGGTGGTAGATGACCTCGGGCGCGGCGTCGAGGACCCGCCGCGCCACGGTGTCGCGGTCGGTGACGTCGCACTCGCGATCGACCTCGACCACCTCGTCGCCGCGCTCGTCCAGGTGCGCGACCAGGTGACGTCCGACGAAGCCCCGGGCCCCGGTGACCAGGGCGCGCGTCACCGCCCGACCGCCCGCTGGTAGGCCTCGAGGTGCCGCGCGATCGACGACTCCCAGGTGAACTGCTCGGCGCGCGCGCGGCGCCGACGCGCCGCCTCGGCGTCACCGGCCTCGCGCAACACCTCGTCGAGGGCGCGCGCGAGGTCCCGGGCGTCGCCGGCCCGGGCCAGCGTGGCCGTGCCGCCCGCCACCTCGGCCATCACGGTGTCGGCCGAGGTCACCACCGGCGTGGCGCAGGCCAGCGCCTCCAGGACCGGCAGGCCGAAGCCCTCGCCGCGCGAGGGGTAGACCACCGCGCGGGCGCCGCGCAGCAGCGTGGGCAGCAGGTCGTCGTCGACGAAGCCCAGCCGGCGCACCGGACCCCCGGCCGGGTGGCCGGCCAACGCCCGGTCCAACGACGCGGTGCCCCAGCCCGCCTGGCCGGCCAGCCACAGCTCCACCTCGGGGTGCGCGAGCGCCAGCGCGGCGAACGCCTCGACCAGCACGTCGAGGCCCTTGCGCGGCTCGAAGGTGCCCACGAAGAACAGGTACGGCGCGTCGGTGGGCAGTCCGGCGCCCGCCAGGCGCTCGCGGTCGCCCGCCCGGTCGGGTTCGAACCGCGCCAGATCGACGCCGTGGGGCGCCACCACCACCGGCGCGTGCGCCGGCACCAGGCGGTCGAGCTCGTGCCGGGTGGTCTCGCTCACGCACACCAGGACCCGCGCGTGGCGCGCGGCGTACTCGATGGCCCGGGTGAAGAAGGCGACCTTGGCCCGCTCGTGCCACTCGGGGTGGGTGAAGTAGGTGAGGTCGTGGATCGTCACCACCGCGGGCGTCGACCCGCGGCGCGGCATCGTGTAGTGCGGGCCGTGCCAGACGTCGGCCGCGCGCGCCGCGTCGCTCTCGCCCAACGACCACGCCTCGTAGAGCAGGCGCGCCGCGCGCGCCGCCGGGACTTCGGCGGCGACCCTCGCCCCCGGGCACCACGCCTCCCAGCGCGCCGCGTCGTCGCGGCGGGTCACCAGCGTGGCGGTGACGCCGGCGGGGGCCAGTCGTCGCGCGATCTCCACGACGTAGCGGCCGGCCCCGGCGACGCGCGCCGGCACGGCCGAGACGTCCAGGGCGACCCTCATCGCCACCCCGCCAGGTGATCGAGCGCGCACCGGCGCCACGTGAGCTCGGCCACCGACGCGCGCCGCGCGGCGCGCGCGACCCCGTCGTCCGGCCGGTCGATCGCGGCCACCAGGCCGGCGGCCACGGCGTCGACGTCGCCCGGGTCGACCACGACCACCTGGAGGTTGGCCGCGACGCTCGGCGTGGTCGCCGACGCGACGACCCGCGCGCCCTCGGCCAGGGCCTCCACCGGCGGGAGGCCCCACCCCTCGGCCCGCGGCACGTAGGCCACGACCGCCGCGTCACGGTAGAGGCCGCGCAGGACCGCGCGCTCGACCACGCCGAGGACCGTCGCGTCGCCGGTCACGTCAGCGCCCCAACCCGCCGGACCGGCCAGCACCAGCGGCCCGAGCTCCGGTCGGGCGGCCCGGGCGCCGTGGTGCGCGGCGACCAGCGTGGCCAGATTCTTGCGCGGCTCGCGCGTCCCGGCGTAGAGGGTGTAGGGGCCGGTGATCCCCCGCGGCGCCAGCACCTCGCGCACGCGCGCGGGCGGCGCCACCTCGACGTCGAGGTCGACGCCGAGACGAACGCGGACCAACCGCGATCGCGCGAACCCCTCGGCCACCAGGCGGTCCTCGAGCAACGGGGAGGTCGTGAAGACGCGCACCTCCTCGCGCCGGGCGAGGAGGCGCAGGCGCGACTCGTGGAAGCGCGCGCCCCTCGCCGTAGCGGCGCCCGGCTCGTCGCGCCAGAGCAGGTCGTGCAGCGCCACGCTGTGACGGGCCCCCGGGGCCCCACCGGAGAACGGTCCGGCCACCGTTGTCGCGTGCACCACGTCGGCCCCGCGCGGCACCCCGAGGGGCCACGCGGACCACACTCGGGTCAGGGCGACGAGGGGCAGCCCCACGGTCACGCGCCGCAGCGCCAGCTCCGCCACGGCGTCGGGCACGCGGCCGCGCGGGGCCAGGCCGACGACGTCCAGGGACGGGTCCTGGAGGTCGGCCAGACCAACGACCAGGCCGCGCACGTAGGTCGCGATGCCCCCCGGCGAGGGCCGGAAGAGCTGGTCGATGCTCAGGGCCAGGACGCGCCTCACGCCCGCCAGCCTCGCACGACCTCGCGGTAGAGGGCCGCGTAGGCGCGCGCCGCGGTGGTGGGCGAGAAGTCGACCGCCCGGGCCGCGCCGGCGGCGATCATGATCGAGCGCCGCGACTCGTTGGACCACACGTCGCGCAGGTTGTCGAGCCACCCCTCGTCGTCGGTGACCAGAGTGGCGGCACCCTCCAACAGCTCGCGGTTGATCCGCGTCGAGCGCGCGATCGTGGGAACGCCCGCCGACAACGCCGCCACCGCGAAGGAGGGAAAACGCGCACCGTCCGAGATGTGCAGGACGACCCGCGCGTCGCCCAGCGCGGCGCGGGCCTCGTCGCGCCCGCGCAGCGTCACCGCCAGACCGCTCGCCCGCACCCGTTGGCGCGCCTGGGAGCTGGCCACCGCAACCAGGCGCGCGCCGCGCTCGCTGGTGAAACGCGCGAGCGCGGGCGCCAGCACCAGGAAGCGGTCGATGAGACCGGTGACGTTGACCACGAGGTCGCGCCCGTCCACGGTGGGCGCGACGCGCGGCACGGCGGGGGGCACGACCAGCACCTGGCTGCGACGCGCGCCGAGCACCTCGAGCACCTCGTGACTGGCCGTGCGCGTCGAGGCGACGAGGATGGCACCGTGCGCCGCGGCGCGGTGCAGCTGGGCGACTCGTTGGACGATGCGCGTCTCACCGCGCAACGGGCGCAGGTCGTCGACCGACACCACCAGCGGCGTCGAGCGCGTCGGCGGCGTGGCTAGGCCGGCCACGTGGATGACGTCCACCGCGGGCAGCAGCGCATCGACCGGGCGCCCCAGGCTGCGCCGCCACCACGGAGCCCACAGCCACCGGCCGGCCAGGCGGCACTCGCCGTCGCGCGAGGACGTCAGGGTGCGAAAACGCACCAGTTCGCAGCCGCCGCTGGTCACCAGGGCGTCGGCCAGGTCGGTCATGGAGTTGCCCAGCGACTCCAACGATCCGTCCAAATCGAGCGCGACCCGCAACGCGGCGTCGGCGCTCACGCGCTGAGGGCGCCGCGTCGCACCGCGCTCGTCCAGCGCGGCCAGAGGTCGACGGCCCACGGCCCGAAGGGCTCGGTGGCCAGCCCCACGAGGCCCAGCCGCTCGCGCGCGTTGAGCAGGACGAGTGAGCCGCTCATGCCGAAGTGTCCGAAACTCTCGGGGGGCCAGTCGCCCATCCAGTGGTGCTTGTCGCCGGCGACCTCGGGACCGAGACCCCAGGGGCACGGCGAGAAACGACCGAATCCCGGCACCACGCCAGAGAGCCCCTCGAGATACGGCGTGATCATGCGGTCCCGCGTCGTCACGGCGACGGCGTCGGGCCGCAGCCACGCCGCCGCCAGGGTCGTCAGGTCTCGCGTCGAGCCCACGACGCCGGCGGAGGGCCGGCCCTCCAGACGGGCCGTGGGCATGCCCAGGGGCGTGAAGACGCGCTGGTCGAGCCAGGACGCCGCGTCGCGCTGGCCCACCACGGCGCTGACCGCGAGGTCGACGCCGTAGTTGGAGTAGACCCGACGCGACCCCACGGGGGAGGTCGGGTCGCCCTCCTCCAGCCCGAGGCCGGCGCTGTGGCTGAGCAGCTGGGCGATGGTGGCGCCGCGCGGTCCCACGACCTCGCCGAAGTCGTGCAGTCCCCAGTCGTGCTCCACGCCGACGGCGAGGGCCACCGCCAGCTTGGACACCGAGGCCCAGGGCCGGCGCTCGTCGAGGTCACCGGCCTCGCCCAGCGTCTCGAGGATCCCGTCGCGCAGGCGCACCACGGTGGCGGAGGATCCGACCGGCCACCCGTCCACGAGGTCGTCGATCACCACAACCGATCCTACCGAGGGACCCCTAGTGTTTCGAAGGTGCTCACGGTCCTCAGCGGCGGCGTCGGCGCGGCGCGACTGCTGCGCGCGCTGCGACTCGTGGTCGACGAGCGCGGGCTCACCGCCGTCGTCAACGTGGGCGACGACGTCGTGCTGCACGGCCTGACGATCTGCCCCGACCTTGACACGATCGCCTACACCCTGGCCGGGCTGAGCAACGACGACGCCGGGTGGGGCCTGGCCGGGGAGAGCTGGCGCGTCATGGACGAGCTGGGGGCCCTGGGCGGCGCCGCGTGGTTCCGGCTCGGCGACCGCGACCTGGCCACCCACCTCTACCGCACCCAACGCCTCGCCGAGGGCGCCACCAAGTCCGTGGTGACGCGCGAGCTCTGCGCGCACTGGGGCGTGGCCGCGACGCTGCTGCCGGTCACCGACGATCCGGTGGCGACGGTGTTCGACACGGCGGCGGGTCGCCTGAGCTTCCAGGAGTACTTCGTCGCCCACCGCCACGACGTCGAGGTGACGGCCGTCCACGTGGAGGGTGCCGCGGCGGCGCGCGCCGCCCCGGGCGTCCTCGCGGCGATCGGCGACGCGGCGCGGGTGGTCATCGCGCCGTCGAATCCGTTGATCTCGATCGACCCGCTGCTGCAGGTGCCCGGCGTACGCGACGCCCTCGCCGCGCGCCGCGACGATGTCGTGGCGGTCTCGCCGCTGATCGCCGGGGAGGCGCTCAAGGGCCCGGCGGCGCGCCTGATGCGCGAGTTGGGCCACGAGAGCTCGTGCGTGGGGGTGGCCGACCTCTACCAGGGCCTGATCGGCACGATGATCATCGACGTCGCCGACGCCGACCGGGCCGACGACCTGCGCGCGCGCGACCTCCACGTCATCGTGACGACCACCGTCATGGCCGACCTCGCCAACGCCCGTCGGTTGGCCGAGGCGGTGGCCGCGTGAGCGAGGTCACCCTCGTCGCCCTCGAGGGGGTCGGCCCGGTGCGCGAGGGCGACGACCTGGTGACCCTTCTCCTGGACGCGTTGGGGCGCCACTCGCTGCGCCTGGTGCGCCACGACCTCGTGGTGGTCACCTCCAAGGTGGTGTCGAAGTCCGAGGGTCGCGTCGTGGAGGTCGCCGACTCCCCCGACGCGAAGGCCGACCTGGTCGAGCGCGAGGCGCGCCGCGTGCTGCGCCGGCGCGGTCCGTTGCGCATCACCGAGACGACGCACGGCTTCGTCAACGCCAACGCCGGGGTCGACCTCTCCAACACCGACCCGGGCACCGCGGTGCTGCTGCCGCGCGACCCCGACCGCACGGCGCGACGTCTGCGCGCCGAGATCGGCCGGCGCGCCGGGGTCGAGGTCGCCGTCGTGGTCACCGACACCTTCGGGCGACCCTGGCGCCAGGGCGTGACCGACGTAGCGATCGGCGCGGCCGGACTGCGCGCGGTGCTCGACCTGCGCGGCACCCGCGACGCCAACGGCCGACTGCTCGAGGTGACCGAGGTCGCGCTCGCCGACGAGGTGGCCGGCGCGGCCAACCTGGTGCTGGGCAAGGCCCGCGCGACCCCGTTCGCGCTAGTGCGCGGTCTGGACGAGTCCTACTTCGGCGAGGGTTCGGCCGCGGACCTGATTCGCCCGGTGAACGACGACCTGTTTCGCTAGACGCCGCCCAGGCGAACGTCGCCCGACAGCACCGAGCCCGGGGCCACGTGCTCCTTGGCGCCGACCACGCAGGTCGCGCCGAGCGTGGAGAAGCGCCCGACCACGGCGCCCGGGCCGATGATCGACGAGCGCACCCGGGCCCCCTCCTCGATCACCGCGCCCGGCATCAGCACGACGCCTTCCAGTTCGACGCCGGCGCCGACGTACGCGTCACGGTCGATGACGCTGGCCCTCACCGTCGCGGTCGCGTCGACCGTCGCGCTGGGGTGGCACCACGACCCGCCCACCACGGGGGCCTTGCGGCACCCGTCGCGCTCAGCCAGGATGTCGGCGTTGGCGCGCAGATAGGTCTGGGGCGTTCCGGTGTCGAGCCAGTAGGCGTCGTCGGGCAGGGCGTAGAGCACCCCGGCAGCGGCCAGCGCGGGGAAGGTGTCGCGCTCGACGCTGACCCGCCCGGTCGCGGCCACGCGGTCGAGGACGCGCGTCTCCATCACGTAGGTGCCGGCGTTGATCAGGTTGGTGCTCGCCTCGCCGCGCGGCGGCTTCTCGACGAACGCCAGGACGCGGCCGTCCGGCGCGGTCTCCACCACGCCGTACTTCGACGGGTCCTCCACCGGGTGCAGCGCGATCGTGGCGTCGGCGCCGCGCTCGCGGTGGAATCGCAGCAGGCGCGTGATGTCGAGGTCGGTCAGCACGTCGCCGTTCACCACCAGGAAGGTGTCGTCGATCCCGGCGGCCGACGCGGCGAATCGGATGGCCCCGGCGGTGTCGAGCGGCGCGGGCTCCACGGCGTAGGTCACGCGGACCCCGGCGATCACGTTCGTCGGGTAGGCGTGGGTGAAGCTGTCGGGCAGGTAGCCCAGCGCCAGGACCGCGTCGGTGACGCCGTGGCACCCCAGCTCCTCCATGACGCACTCGATCATGGGCACGCCCACCAGGGGCAGCATCTGCTTGGGGGTCTGGAAGGTCAGGGGCCGCAGTCGCGTCCCCTCACCGCCCACCAAGATGACGGCCTGCAAGCTCAGCCCTTCGGGGCGGTCGTGGTGGTCGCGGCGGTGGTCGACGTGGCGGGCGTCGGGGTGGTCGTGGTCGGCGAGTGCGACAGGGTCGTGGTCGTCCCCAACGTCGGCACCGTCGTGGTCGTCGGGTTGGCCACCGCGCTCACCATCGCGTCCACCGTCGCCTTGGACGGCGGCTGCGGCGTGACGCCGGCCGGGTCGAAGGCCATGGTGAGGCGCAGGTACTGGCGGAACTTGATCGAGCCCGGGTTGGTCGTGACCGTGGGCTTGGCCTGGCCGAAGGAGGTCCAGTAGGCGTAGCTCACCTTGCCCGACTGGCCCGCGTACTTGCTCCCCTTGGGGCAGACGTCGCCGTTGTGGTAGGTCGTCTTGGCGTTCGCCACCCCGGTCGCGGTGGGCACGGCCAGCTCGCTCGAGGAGATGATCAGCCCGGGGTACTCGTTGGCGAACTGCCCGACCGTGGCGTGCGACCCGGCGTCGGCCGCCGACGCCGGGCTGACGCGGATCACGTTGGACGTCTGGATGCGAAAGCCCCCGAGGTAGTTGGGATTGGGCGCGAGGTCGCTCAGCGCCTGGCCGCAGGCCTCGATGCGCAGCGCGGCGTACCAGGTCGTGCCCACCGCCGGCGGGGTCCCGATCGTGTGGTGCGGGTGCTCGTAGTCGTAGCGCGCCAGCAGCGTGGAGGCGGTGCCGAGCACGACGATGACCGCCAGGGCGCCGTAGTAGTTGGACGGGCGCGACTTGCGATACGCCTTGCCGCCGCCCGACGCGCCGACGCGGCTCACCCACTTGCCCGTAGTGCTCTTCGCCACGGGGGCCACGCTACTAAAGATTCGACGGGGCCCCTCCTCGTAGGGGCGGAGGGACTCGAACCCTCACTGGAGGCGGTTTAAGCGCCCTGCCTCTGCCAATTGGGCTACGCCCCCGCGCGCCGTGGTGCGTCGTAACCGTAACGCATTGTAAACAGTGGTCAAACGACGCAGTCCTCGTCGAGCCCCTGGGTACGCTTGAGTGATGTTGTACGTGCGTCGTCGGGGCACGATTCGAATCGCCTCCCTGCTGGTGGGTGCGGCGCTGATCGCCACGACCCTGACCCCGACGATCGCCGGCGCAGGGTCGATCTCGGCGACCCGCGCCGAGATCGCCCGACTGTCCGCGACGCTCTCCCAGCAGGAGAAGACCAGCGAGATCACGGCCAACGAGTACGACGCGGCCAAGGTGAAGCTCCAGCAGATCAACGCGACGATCACCACGCTGGACGCCCGGGAGCTCGCCAAGCGCTCCGCGATCTCCGTGACCGCCAAGAAGCTGGCCGTCGCCGTCGTGCGCGCCTACGTCCTGGGCGCCGCGGAGTCCCAGATCCTCGGCCTCTTCAACCAGAACGTCGCCACCGCCGACGCGCGCCGCGTCTACCAGGATGAGGTGATCGGCAACCTCAACGCACTGGAGGACAACTACAAGGCCCAGAAGCACTCGCTCGACACGACGATCGCCCAAGTCAACGCGCAGCGCGTGAGGGCCCAGCACCAGAGCGCCACGATCGAGGGCCTGCTCGTCGCCAACGCCCACAACGAGTCGGTGACCCGCGCCACCCTGGCGGTCGTCACGCGCACGCTGGCTCGCCAGATCATCAGCTACGAGATCGCGGTCGGCGTGGCCGCGGCGCGCGCGCGCAACGTCGCCGGCGAGGAGCAGGCCGTGGCCGCGGCGTCGGAGGTCGGCGGCCAGGCGGCGGCCAACAAGGTCCTCGAGGCGATCCAGGCGGCCACCCCCCCGTTGGTCTCGGGGGTGGCCGCGGGGTCGGCCCAGGGCATGGCCGCCCTGCGCGCCGCCGAGTCCCAGATCGGCGTGCCCTACGCCTGGGGCGGCGAGACGCCGGGGCACGGATTCGACTGCTCGGGTCTCGTGCAGTGGGCCTGGGCCCAGGCCGGCTTCTCGATACCGCGCACCACCGAGTCCCAGTGGCCGGCGCTGCGCCACGTGCCCCTCGGCGCCCTGCAGCCGGGCGACCTGCTCTTCTACTACAACCTCGACGGCGACCACCAGGTCGACCACGTCGTGATGTACGCGGGCAGCGGGCCGTGGGGCACCTCGACGATCATCGCCGCGGCCCACTCGGGCACCACGGTGAGCCTGGCGCCCATCTTCACCTTCGGACTGGTGGGCGCGGCGCGTCCGTGACCGTCGAGACCACCCTCGTCATCCCGGCCTACAACGAGTCGCGGCGCCTGGCCGCGGGGTACGAGCGACTGGCCGACGTCCTGCACGCGATGGACCCCGAGCGCACCGAGGTCATCGTGGTCGACGACGGGTCGAGCGACGACACGCTGAGCGTCGCTCACCGGGTCTACGGGCATCTCCCGCACGCTCGCTTCCTCCAGCAGCCGGTCAACCGCGGCAAGGGCGCCGCGGTGCGCCTGGGCATCTCGGTGGCCACGGGCGCGCGCGTGATCGCCACCGACGCCGACCTGTCGATCCGGCCCCGGCACTTCCCGGAGATCGCATCGGCCCTCGACCACTGCGACCTGGCCCCCGGCTCGCGCGTGCGAGAGGGCCACGTCGCGTACGACTCGCTCCTGCGCACCGCCGCCGGCCGGGTCTTCAACCTCCTCGTGCGCCACTACACCGGCACGGCGCTGCGCGACACGCAGTGCGGGGCCAAGGGGTTCCGCCTGGGTCCGGCCCGGGTCCTGGGCCTGCTCGGCTTCACCGACCGGTTCATCTACGACGCGGAGATGCTCTTCCTGGCCGAGCGCCTCGGGCTCGTCGTGCGCCCGGTCGACGTCACGTGGGACGACGTCTCGGGGTCGTCGGTGCGCGTTGGCCGCGACTCGCTGCAGATGATTCGCGACCTGCGAAACCTGGGGCGCACCCGCTACGAGAACCCGGTGGTCGAGCTCGCGCGCGACGTCGACGTCGCCGCGGTCGCCGAAGTGGCGCGCGGGGCCAGGGCCACGGGCCTGGCGCTGGCGCGCGGCGCGGACAACGCGCTCGTGGTGCTGGCCCGCGACGGATCGGTCGGCGGACTCGCCGTGGCGCAGGGGCTCGGGGGCGCGCTGCGCACCGCGAGCCTCGAGGAACTGCGCGGTCGGAGCTTCGAGGCCGTCTAATCGTTGCGCGGCAGGAGCCAGGTCGCGACCAGCTCCGGGGCGCGATCGGCCCACTCCTCGGCGGTGATGGCGTAGCGCGCGTGGTCCTCCCACGCGCCGTCGATCTCCAGGTAGCGCTCGGCCACCCCCTCGCAACGCAGGCCGAGCTTCTCCACCACCCGGCATGAGGCGACGTTGCGCGGGATGATGTTGATCTCCACCCGGTGCAGGCGCAGCGACTCGAACGCGTACTGAAGGATCGTCACCGCCGCCTCGGGCATCAGTCCCTGGCCGGCCCACACCTCGTCGATCCAGTAGCCGACGTAGGCCGACTGCAGCGGACCGCGCTGGACCGACGACAGGGTGATCTCGCCGATGAACCGGCCCAGGTGGAAGATCCCGAACCCGAAGCCGGTGCCCAACTGGCGCTCGCGCTCGCGCAGCGAGCAGCGGCTGGCGAAGCTGCGCTGGTCCTCGGCCAGGTGGCCGGAGTGGGCCGAGCGCGGCTCCCACTTGAGCAGCCAGTCGTGGCAGCGCCGGCGCACCTCGAGCCAGGCGTCGAAGTCGTGCTCGGTGAGCGTGCGCAGCACGATGCGGCGTCCGTGCAGGGAGATCGGCGAGTAGATCGTCCCGCGGGTCGTCACGTGGACCGGCATTTCACCCACCCATTCTGGCCGGTCGCGCGCCGCAGCGCACACGGCCTACAGCGACGCCGCCACGCCGTCCAGGATGTCGTTCTCCGAGGTCACCAGGGTGTCGACCCCGAAGCGCTCCATCACCGCGTCGAGCACGAAGAGGCCCGCGGTGAGCACGTCCTCGCGGCCCACCACCATGCCCGGGTGCGTCAGCCGCTCGGCCGGCGTCTCGCCGGCCAGCTGGTCGCGCCAGTACTGCACCGTGGCCCGGGTCAGGACCCGGTGGTGGACCACCTCGCGCCGGTAGACCGGGTCGGCCGCGTCGAGCTGGGCCAGGGTGGCCACGGTCCCGGCCAGGCCGACCAGGCGCGCGCGCCCGAGCGCCTCGGCGAAGGCGGGGTGCGCGACGAAGGCCGCGTCGAGCTGCTCGGCGATCATCGCGCGGGCCGCCGCGGCGCTGGCCGGGGTCACCACCCCGCGGCCCAGCGCGCGCTCGGCCACGCGCACGCAGCCCAGCTGCATCGAGTAGCTGCGCAGCGCGCCGTCGAGCACGGCGGCGATCTCCGTGGACCCCCCGCCGATGTCGAGGATCACGGCGGGACCCTTCCCGTGGCCCAGGTCGGCCATCGCCCCGGCGTAGGAGTACCAGGCCTCCTCCTCGCCGGTGAGGAGGCGCGCCTCGACGCCGGCGTGGCGTCCGGCTTCCCCAAGGAACTCCGCGCCGTTCACCGCGTCGCGCACCGCCGAGGTGGCCACCAGCAGGCCGCGCGTCACGCCGTCGCGGGCCATCAGCTCGCGGTACTCGTCGAGCACGCGATAGGAGCGCGCCATCGCTTCGGGCACCAGGCGCCGCGACGCGTCCACCCCCTGGCTCAACCGGGTGATGCGGGTCTCGCGGTGCAGGTCGCCCCCACCGCGGCGCACGGTGAGCAGGCGCGTCGAGTTCGACCCGCAGTCCAGCGCCGCGACGACCTCAGCCACGGGCGTCGATCGTGACCAGATCGGGCAGCGCGAGCGCCTCGGCGACGAGCGCGCCGACCGGGTCCACCCCGCCCGCCAGGTGGTGCGCCAGGTGGGCGTGGAGACACTTCACGCCCCGGCGGGTCCCCCCGACGCCGCCGGTCGCGCCGACGACGTCGTCGCGCACAGTCGCCCGGCGCCGGCGCTCGGCGTAGCGCGCGTGCGTCGCCGCCAGCTCGTCGGGGTCGACGCGGGCTTCGAGCTGCTTCACGCCGCCGGCGCTCTCCAGGCGGCTCACCGCCTCGCGCAGCTCCGCGTCAACCAGCCAGAAGAGGGTCGGCATCGGCGTGCCGTCACGCAGGTGTGGCTCGTTCTCGATCACCACTGGTCGCCCGTCGCTGCGGCGCACGACGACGGCGAAGCGGCCCCGTGCGGAGCGGCCCAGCAGGGCCTCGACGGTCGCGACGTCGCCGGCCGACGCCTCCGCGAAGGTCAACGCCAGAACTCGAGGGTGCGCACCAGGCGCGACAGGAACCTGCCGAGCGACGTGCGGTGCGCGCCCGGGCCGTGCGCGGCGGCGACCAGCGTCGACACCGACGAAGGGGCCACCAGTGGCTGGTTGCCCGGGTCGCCCCCGACGGCCGTCGACCCGGCCAGGCGGCCCGGCAGGACCTCGATGAGGCTCTGGCCCGGCGCCACGAGCTGGTACTGCTGGCGCGCCAGCAGCGTCGCGGCGGCCTTGGTGGAGATCGACTGCGCCTCGCGCGTCAGGGCCCGCTGCTGCTGGCGGATCAGCGCTATCTGGCTGGCCGTCGCGTCGATCTGGGCCTGCTGGTGCCACAGGGAGGCGAGCGGGAACCACGCGGCCAGCATGACGATCGAGGTCACGACGGCGAGCGGGAACATCCACCGGTTCCGATCCCGCGTCTCGATGCTGTTAGCTGTGGCCACCCGTCGCCCCCGACAAAGACGACGCACCCAGAAAGCGCGCCTGATCCCCGAGCATCTCCTCGAGTCTCAGCAACTGATTGTACTTCGCCACGCGGTCCGAACGCGCCGGGGCGCCGGTCTTTATCTGGCCCGCGTTGGTCGCGACCGCGAGGTCGGCGATGGTCACGTCCTCGGTCTCCCCCGAGCGGTGCGAGATCACGGCGCCGTACGCGTGGCGGTTCGCCAGCGCGACCGTCTCGAGCGTCTCGGTGAGCGTGCCGATCTGGTTCAACTTGATCAGGATCGAGTTGGCCACGCCGCGCTCGATCCCCTTCTGGAGCAGCTCGACGTTGGTGACGAAGATGTCGTCGCCCACCAGCTGGAGTCGCGCGCCCAGGCGCGCGGTGATCGACGCCCACCCGTCCCAGTCATCTTCGGCCATGCCGTCCTCGATCGAGACGATCGGGTACCGGTCCGCCAGGTCAACCCAGTAGTCCACCAGCTCGGCGCTGGAGAGGACCCGACCCTCGCCGGCGAGGTGGTAGGCGCCGTCGCGCCAGAGCTCGCTGGCCGCCGGGTCCAGGGCGATCGCCACGTCGCGGCCCGGCGTGCGCCCGGTGGCCTCGATGGCCTCGACGAGCACCTTGACCGCCGTCTCGTTGTCGGGCAGGTCGGGCGCGAACCCGCCCTCGTCGCCCACGCCGACCGCCAGGCCCCGCGCCACCAGCACGCCGCGCAGCGCGTGGTAGGTCTCGGTCCCCCACCGCAGGGCCTCGGAGAAGGAGGCCGCGCCCACCGGCATGACCATGAACTCCTGGAAGTCGATGGAGTTCTTGGCGTGCACGCCGCCGTTGACGACGTTCATCATGGGCACCGGCAGGACGTGCGCGTTGACCCCGCCGAGGTACTGATAGAGCGCCAACCCGGATTCGGCCGCGGCGGCCTTGGCCGTGGCCAGCGACACCGCGAGCACCGCGTTCGCGCCCAGGCGCGACTTGTTGGGCGTGCCGTCGAGGTCGATCATGGCCAGGTCGACCGAGCGCTGATCGGTGGCCTCGTAGCCCCCCAGGGCGTCGTGGATCTCTCCGTTAACGAAGCCGACGGCCGTGGTGACCCCCTTGCCGCCCCAGGGCGAGCCCCCGTCGCGCAACTCGACGGCCTCGTGGCGGCCGGTCGACGCGCCCGAGGGCACGATGGCCCGGCCCGACGCGCCCGACTCGAGGTAGACCTCCGCCTCGACCGTCGGATTGCCCCGCGAGTCCAGGACCTGGCGGCCCCGCACCAACTCGATCGCGCTCATCGGACCTCCCTCGACCCGCAACTCACGCTACTCGTCGCGGTTCAACGATCTCGGGGCCTCGACGTCGCGAATCGCGTCGGCGAGACGCAGCGCACGCTCGCGCAACACACCCTCGAGGTCTACGCCGCTGAGCCGCGCCGCCTCGACGATCGCGGTGAGCGCGTCACCCCACGCCGCCGGCGCGTCCGCCACCGCCACCACGTCGGGCGCCGCCTCGTCCGCTCGGTCCAGGTCGTCGAGGGCGTAGCGCGCGCGCGCGAGCGCGGCCGCGCAGCTCGCCGGGGTCGCGGTCACCGTCGCCGCCTTGCGCACCAGCTTGGTGTAGAGGGTGAGGGCCGGCTGCTGCCAGGCGATCCCGTCGGTCAGGGAGTCGCGGCCCTTCTCGTCGCGCTTCAGCACCTCCCAGCGCGACGCGACCTCGGCCGCGTCGCGCACGGCGGCGTCGCCGAAGACGTGCGGGTGTCGACCGATCAGCTTCTCGCGCTCGACGTCGGCGATCGAGGCCAGGTCGAACCGTCCCTCCTCGTCGCCCAGCTCGGCGTGGAAGACGACCTGGAAGAGCAGGTCGCCGAGCTCCTCTTCGACGTGAGCCACCGCCGCGTCGCTCAGCTCGCCGCCGGCCTCGAGGCGCACGAGGGCCTCCAGCGCGTCGAGGGCCTCGTAGGCCTCCTCGAGCAGGTGGCGCGTCAGCGAGCCGTGCGTCTGGGCGACGTCCCACGGGCACTCGCGGCGCAGCCGTCGCGCCAATTCGACCAGGTCGTCGGTCGCCGCGCCGGCCGTGCGCAGGTCCTGGACCCACAGCGACGTGAGGTGATCGGCGGCGAAGCCGGCCAGGCGCCGGGCCGGCACCACCTCGATGACCTGGTCAGCCAGGCCCAGGTGGTGCAGGACGGTCACCGGGCAGTCGGCGGGCAGGCGCGCTGCGACCCGCGCCAGCACCGCGGGCGCGTACGCCTGGAGGATGAGCAGCGGACCGGGCCCGCGCCAGGGGTCGTCGCCCGCCAGGGCGTCGGCCACGCGCAACCCCGCGGCCATGGGATCGCGGCCCAACGCGGCGCAGGCCAGGTCGATCACCGACACCGCCGGCTCGCAGATCGTCGCCACGTCGTCGCGGGCGCGCAGCAGCTCGACCGTGGCCTCGGCGACCAGGGGGGAGCCGGGCACCACGTAGAGCACTTCGCCGGTGGGTGACGCCGCGGCTAGCCCCGCCAGGTCCGCGGCGATGGCGCCGTAGAGCTCCGCGAAGGAGTCGGCGCGCTCGTACCACTGGTCGTAGCTGGGGAGCTCACCCAGGGCGTCGGCCGCCGGGTGGACCCGCGTGCGCAGGCGCACCACCGGCGCCGCCGCGATCAACTCGGCCGTGCGCCGGGTCACCAGGCCGGCGTCGCTGGGCCCCAGTCCCACGACGCGGACGACCGGGAGACTCACTTATAGGTCGCGCCGGTCGACCTCGCGAGCACCGACGCGCCGGTGACGTCGGCGCTGGGCGGGGTCGCGGGAGCGAAGACGGAGGGTCCGGTCGAGGAGAGGCCCCAGCGACCGAACGACGGGTCGACGGCGATCGCCGCGCGGTAGAGGATGCTCTCCTTGACCCGACTGGCGGCCGACGCGTCGAGGCTCTGCGCGTCGGCGTAGACCTGGGTCGACGCCGAGGCGAAGGGGGTGACCGTTCGCTTGGTCGCCGCGACGTACAACGCGTAGGGCGCGCCGTTCAGCACCACGGTCACCGCCGTCGCCGGGAAGGTGTCGAGCGCGGCCGCGCCGACGTCGGTGCGCACCGTGGGATAAACGCTCGAGCCCGGCGCGTAGCACCCCAGGGCCCCGTTCTTGGCCTTGCTCGCCGCGTCCACCGAGAACTTCTGCACCAGCTGGACCACGCTCAGCCCGCTCGCCTGGGCGGCGCGGAAGGCGTTGACCGAGGCGGGCAGGACCACCGCGGCGCTCACGCACAGCGTGTCGTAGGCGGAGAGGTGCGCAGAGTAGTACGCGTGCAGGGACGCCGCGTTGAGCGGGATGGTCGAGTTGAGCTGGCTCACCAAGAACAGCGACGCGGCCTGGGCGTCGAGCTGGGCGCCGCGCATCTCGGCGGGCATCTCGGCCAGGGCCAGCGACGACGGGCCGGCGCAGTTGAGCTGGCGCGACGCGGCGGCCTGGGTCAGCTCGCCCTCCAGCGACGACTCGGCGGCCGCGCGCCGGGAGGGGGTCACCCGGAAGTGGAACTGGACGCGCACGAACTGGACGATCGCCGCACCCTCCACCCGGAGCCCGGTCCAGGCCGCGGCGCCGGCCGCGCCGAGCGTGTCGCCCCCCGAGCCCGGCCCGAAGGTGGTCGCCGCCAGCGCGGTCAGGTAGCAGTCCAGCACCGGGTTCGTCGAGATCGCGGCGAGTTCGGCGCGGACGGTCGAGGCGGCGACCCGCGAGCCACCGACGCGCAGTCCCGACGACGCCCCGCTCCACCCGAAGGCCGCCGCGCCGATGACGGCCACGACGAACAGGGCGAGCAGGCGGCGCACCCCGTCATGCTACCGAGCGGTTTCGCCCCCCTCGGGCGCGGCGAGGGTCTCGGCCAGCAGGGCGCGCAGCGCGCGCGGCGACACCTCGTCGCGCGCCAGCTCGACGCGCATCTCACGCTGACCCTCGTCGTAGGCGCGCGACCCGTGCCGTCGGCGCAGGCGCACCTGCTGGGAGAGGGTCAGGGTGATCGGCGACACGCGCACCACCGGCGCCGAGCGCACGCCCACGCGCGCGGGCATGACCACGACGGTGGTGATCCCCGCCGCGACGCAGTCCAGGCGCAGCGCCGCCAGCTCCAGCAGGCCCGTGGCGGCCGGCGGCAGCGGCCCGTAGCGGTCGAGCCACTCGACGCGCAGGTCGGCCAGCTCCGCGGGGGTCGTCAGGGACGCCAGGCGCCGGTAGGCCTCCAGACGCGCGTCGTCGGCCTCGACGTACCCCTTGGGCAGGTGCGCCTCGCCCGGGACGTCGAGGGTGACCGTGAGGACCGTCGGCGCGACGACGCCCCGGGCGTCGGCCACCGCCTCGGCCACCAGCTGGACGTAGAGGTCGTAGCCCACCGCGGCCACCGGGCCGGACTGGTCGTGGCCCAGCAGGTTGCCCGCGCCGCGGATCTCCAGGTCGCGCATGGCGATCTTGAAGCCGCTGCCGAGCGCGGTGTTGTCGCCGATCGTGCGCAGGCGCTCGTAGGCGGTCTCGGAGAGGACCTGGTCGGCGGGGTGGAAGAGGTAGGCGTAGGCGCGCTGGCCGCCCCGGCCGACCCGGCCGCGCAACTGGTGCATCTGGCCCAGGCCGAGGCGCTCGGCGTGGTCGACGATCAGCGTGTTCACCGACGGCAGGTCGATGCCCGACTCGACGATCGTGGTGCACACCAGCACGTCGTAGCGCCGTTCGTAGAAGTCGATCATGACGCGCTCCAGCGTGCCCTCGTCCATCTGGCCGTGGGCCACGGCGACGCGCGCGTCGGGCACCAGCTGGACCACCCGTCGCGCCACCTGGTCGATGTCGTAGACGCGGTTGTGGACGTAGAAGACCTGGCCCTCGCGCAGCAGCTCGCGGCGGATCGCCTCGGTGACCGCGGCCTCGTCGAACTCGCCGACGTGGGTCAGGATCGGGCGCCGGTCGGCCGGGGGGGTGGTAACCATCGAGAGGTCGCGAATGCCGGCGAACGCCATCTCCAGGGTCCGCGGGATCGGGCTGGCGCTCAGGGTCAGCACGTCGACGCCCACCGAGCGCGCCTTGATGGCCTCCTTGTGGGTGACCCCGAAACGCTGCTCCTCGTCGACCACCAGCAGGCCCAGGTCCTTGAAGGAGACCCCCTCGGCGAGCAGGCGGTGGGTGCCCACCACGACGTCGACGGTGCCCTCCTTCATGGCGCGGATCGTCGCGGCCGACTCGGCGTCGTCGACGAAGCGGCTGAGGAGGGCCACGCGCAGCGGGAAGCCGGCGAAGCGCTCGGAGAGCGTGGCGAAGTGCTGACTGGCCAGCAGGGTCGTGGGCACCAGCAGCGCCGCCTGCTTGTTGTCCTGGACCGCCTTGAAGATGGCCCGCACGGCGATCTCGGTCTTGCCGAAGCCCACGTCGGCGCAGATCAGCCGGTCCATCGGGATGGGGCGCTCCATGTCGGCCCTCACGTCGTCGATGGCCTGGGCCTGATCGGCGGTGAGCGTGTAGGGGAAGAGCTCCTCCATCTCGCGCTGCCAGGCGGTGTCGGGGCTGAACGGGTGGCCCGGGGCGACCGAGCGCAGCCGGTAGAGGTCGACGAGCTCCTGGGCCACCAGGTAGGCCGCCGCCCGGGCCTTAGCCCGGGTGCGCTGCCACTCGGCGCCACCCATGCGCGACAGCGCCGGCGAGTCGCCCCCGGCGTACGGCGTCAGCGCGTCGATCTGGTCGGTCGGCCAGTAACTGCGCCCGTCGCGGAACTCCAGGATGAGGTAGTCGCGCACGACGCCGTTGATCGCCCGCGTCGTGGTGCCCGAAAAGCGGGCCACCCCGTGCTGACGGTGGACCACGTGACTGCCCACCGCCAGGTCGTCGAAGAAGCCGTCGACGGTGCGCGAGCGGGTGCGCGCCGCGCGGTGCACCGCCCGGCGCCCGGTGAGGTCGCTCTCGCTCCACACCACGACGGGCGGGTCGTCGAGCGCGAAGCCCGCCGGCAGCGCGCTCTCCACGACGCACAGGCGCACGTCGAGGACCGCGTCGGGCCGGGTCGTCACCTCGAGCCCCTCGGCGCGCAACTGGTCGGCCATGCGCTCGAGCCCCGACCGGTTGGTCGTCAGCACGACGCCCCGGCGCGACGCCGGCCACTGGCGCACGTGGGCGGCCAGCCGGGCCGGGTCGCCCTGGACGATCGGCGGCGACGAGATCGCCAACGCCCCGGCCTCGCCCACCGGGACGGTGATCGCCACGTCGACGGGGCCCTCGAGGACGCGCGCGGGCGATACGTGCAGCAGGGGGATCTCGCTCGTGGCCCGCCAGGTCGCGGCCACCGTGGCGGCCAGCTCGCCCTCCTCGTCGAGCAGCTCGGTGAGGCGCCGCACGGCGCGCTCCGGCTCGACGACCACGCGCGCCACTCCCGGGACCAGGTCGAGCAAAGTGCGCGGCGCGGTCGCGAAGAGGGGCATCCACCCCTCCATCCCGTCGAACAGCTGCCCGTCGGCCAGCCGCTCGAAGACGACGCGGCCCCAGGGCGCGCTCTCGGCCAGCACCCGGGCGCGGGCCCGGGCGGTCCCGCCGAGGATCCACTCGCGCGCCGGGGCCACCCACGCCACGGCCAGGTCGGCCAGGGAACGCTGGTTGGCGATGTCGAAGCTGGTGAGGCGCTCCACCTCGTCACCGAAGAGGTCGAGGCGCACCGGCAGGTCACCCTGGGCGGGCCAGACGTCGACGATGCCGCCGCGCACCGCGAACTCGGCGCGGTGCTCGACCAGGCTCTCGCGCCGGTAGCCGGTGGCCACCAGCGCCGCGACGAAGCCGTCGCGATCGAGCGCCACGCCGGGACGCACCTCGAGGGGGGCCGGCGGCGCCTCGGGCGGCAGGATCTGGCTGAGCGCGCGCACCGAGGCGACCACGGCGCGCGGGCGCTGCCCGTCGTCGAGGCGGCGCGCCAGCGCCGCGCGCTGGGCCATGGTGGCCGTGTCGGGGCTGACCCGCTCGAGGGGGTGGATGTCCCAGCCGGGCCACAGCGCGACCTCCTCGTCCGGTCCCAGCAGGGCCGCCAGTGCGTCGCGGAGCTGCTCGGCCTCGGTGGAGGTGGCCACGACCACGATCGAGCACGGCGCCTCGAGGAGGTGGGCGGCCACGGCCAGCGGCGTGGCGTAGCTGCTCGGCGCCACCCCGCCGGTGCGCTGGGCCGCGCGCACGGCCGGGGCGACGAGGTCGAGGACCCGGCGCAGGCCGGTCGACTCAGCCACGCGCGCCGTTCACCCGCCGCTGGGCCACGTCCAAGCCCTCGTCGAGGATCGCCTCGAGGGCGTCGGCGGCCCGTTCGACGTCGGCGTCGCGCGCCTCGCGCCGCGCGCCGCTGGCTCGGCGCAGCACGTAGTCGGCGCCCTGCTCCTTGGTGGGCGGCTTGCCGATGCCGATGCGCAGCCGCGCGAACTCCTGGCTGCCCAGCGCGCCGGCGATCGAGCGCAGGCCGTTGTGGCCCGCCAGCCCCCCGCCGACCTTGAGCTGGAGCCGGCCCGGCTCGAGGTCGAGCTCGTCGTGGACGACCACCAGACGCGTCAGGTCATCCAGCGAGGTGCGACGCAGGAGCGGCACCAGCGCCGCCCCGGACTCGTTCATGAAGGTCGTGGGCACGGCCAGCGTGACCGGGCCCCGGGACGTCTCGATCGTCGCGGTGTCGCAGCGCTGCCGGCGCTCGCGCGTGAGGGTCGCGCCACGGCGACGGGCCAGCCGGCGCACGGCGTCCCCGCCAACGTTGTGGCGCGACCCGTCGTACTCCGTCCCCGGGTTGGCCAGGCCGACGACGACCAGCGCGCTGGCGCGGCCGCGACGCGGCCCCTCGCGCCTGCGCCGCAGCGCCACGGCGAACTAGACCGCGGGTTCGGCCGGACCCGCGGGCGTGACGGTGGCGGCGACGGTCGGGGCGACGACGACGGTGGCGCGCCCGACGTGGGTGGTCACCACCGTGGCCGTCGGGTCGGCGGTCGTCACCACGCCCACCGGCAGGCTCAGGTCGGCCACGCGGATCGACGAGCCAACCTTGAGGCCAGAGATGTCCACGTCGAAGTGGGTCGGGATCTGGTCGGGCCGGGTCTTGATCTCGAGGCTGAACATCTGCTGGTCGACCTCCCAGTCGGCGTGACGCACCTCGACGGCGTCGCCGATCAGGTGCAGGGGCACCTCGGCGACCACGGGCTTGTTGGGGTCGATCACCTGGAAGTCGACGTGGGCGACGCTGCCGCGCACCGGGTGACGCTGGACCTCGCGGGCCATGACCAGGTAGCGCTGGCCGTCCGCGACCAGGTCGATCAGCGAGTTGAGGCCCTGCTCGCCCGAGACGGCGGTGCGGAAGTCCTTGGCGTCGACGGTGACGGGCAGCGGCCCGACGCCCTCGCCGTAGAGCACGGCGGGAATCGAACCGGCGTGGCGCAGGCGCCGAGCGGCGCGCGACCCGCGCTCGCGGTTCGTCGACGCTTGCAACGTGACCTGGGACATGACGACTCCTCGACAGACGGCCGGCGCTGGGCCGCGCACAGGAGAGCCAGTCTAGCCCTCGGCGCGCCGGGCGGCCTAGAGCAGGTTCTCCCCGCTGAAGATCGACGAGACCGACGTGTCCTCAAAGATGGCCGAAATGGCGTTGGCCACGATGTTGGCGATGGAGAGGATCTCGAGCTTCTCGAAGCGCTGCTGGGGGCCCAGCGGCAGGGTATCGGTGACGATGACCCGAGAGATTGGGGCGTTGAAGAGCCGGTCGACGGCGGGCGGTGAGAAGACGGCGTGCGTCGCCATCACCCAGATCTCTTCGGCGCCGTGGGACTTGAGCAGGTCGCAGGCGGCCACGATCGTTCCGGCGGTGTCAATCATGTCGTCGATGAGCACGCAGTGTCGCCCGTCGACGTCTCCGACGATGTGGCGGGCCTCGGCGATGTTGGAGGAGCGCGGCGGGCGGGTTTTGTGGATCAGGGCCAGGTCGCACCCCAGGTGCTGGGCGTAGCGCTCGGCGACCTTCACGCGCCCGGCGTCGGGCGCCACGACCACCAGCTCGTGGGGGTTGTTGGTGTGGGCCTTCAGGTAGTCCTCGAGCACCGGCGCGGCGACCAGGTGGTCGACCGGGATGTCGAAGAAGCCCTGGATCTGCCCGGAGTGGAAGTCGACCGAGAGGACCCGGCTGGCCCCGGCGGTCTGGAGCATGTCGGCGATCAGCTTGGCGGTGATCGGCTCGCGGCCGGCCGATTTGCGGTCCTGGCGCGCGTAGCCGTAGTTGGGGATCACCGCCGTGATGCTCTTCGCCGACGCCCGCTTAGCGGCGTCGATCATGATGAGCTGCTCCATCACCGCGTCGTTCACCGGCGAGGAGTGGGTCTGAATGATGAAGACGTGGGCCCCGCGGATCGACTCGTCGAAGCGGCAGTGGATCTCGCCGTTGGCGAACTCGCGCACGTTGGCCTCGGTGAGGCTGACCCCCAGCTGGTTGGCGATGTCCTTGGCCAGCTCGGGGTGGCAGCGGCCCGTCACGATCACGAGCCGGCGCTTGGCGAGTGACTCCACGGCGCCAGCGTACACAGTCGCCGGCGCCGGCTACGGGGTGAGGTGGGTGAAGGGGACGACCACCGCGCCGTCGCCGACTCGCGCCCCGGGGGCCAGGACCACGAAGGATCCGACGCGCGCCTCGGTCCCGATCGTCGCGCGCGTCGCCTCGACGCAGGCCACGTGCGCGCCGTCGCCCACCACGGTGTCGACCAGCACCGCGTGGGGCCCGACCTGGGCCCCGCGTCCCACGACGCAGCGGCCCTTGAGAACCGTGCCCGGCAGGAGCGACACCTCGGCGGCGAGCACAACGTCGGCGTCGACGTAGGTGTGCGCGGGGTCCCACATCGTGACGCCGCGCTGCATCCAACGCTCGTTGATCCGCTGGCGCAGGACCGCCTCGGCGCCGGCCAGCTGGGCCCGGTCGTTGACGCCGGCCGCCTCAAGGGGGTCGGCGATGAGCAGCGCGTCGGTCAGGTGCCCGGCGTCGTGCAGCTCGGCGACCAGGTCGGTCAGGTAGTACTCGTTCTGGGCGTTGTGACGGCCCACCCGGCGCAGCGCGGGACCGAGCAGGCTCTCGCGCACCACCATGATGGCCGTGTTGATCTCGCGCACGGCGCGCTCCTCGTCACTGGCGTCGCGCTCCTCGACCACCCGGGCCACCGAGCCGTCCTTCGCGCGGATGACGCGGCCGTAGCCGGTGGGGTCCTCGACCTCGGCGCTCAGGATGGTGAGCGCCGCCTGGCGATCGCGGTGGCGCGCCATCAGCGCGCGCACCGTGCTGGGACGCAGCAGCGGCGTGTCGCCGGGCAGGACCAGGACGTCGCCCTCGGTGCCGCCGATGACGTCGGCCACCGTCGGCAGGGCCACCGACACGGCGTGCCCGGTGCCCAGTTGCTCGGCCTGCTCGACGAACCGCAGGGGCGGGGCCGAGCGCGCCCTTTCGCGCACCGACTTCTCGACCCAGTTGGCGCCGTGGCCCACCACGACGACCAGGGCGCGCACCTCCTCGTGGACCGCGGCGTCGAGCACGTAGAGCACCATGGGGCGCCCGCAGAGGTGGTGCAGGGGCTTGGGCCGGCTCGAGCGCATGCGCGTCCCCTCCCCCGCGGCCAGGACGACGACGCAGACGGGACGGCTCACCACCTCATTGATAGCAGTCGTCTTCTACGATGCCCGACGTGGCCCTGATTCCCTACGACGAGTTCTCCCTCTTCCACGAGAACCTCGCGGAGTGGCACCTCGACGTGCCGCTGCCGCCGGTGCGGCGCTTCTTCGTCGCCGTCGACGGGCTGCGTCAGCTGAGCGGGTTGGCCTGGGGCACCGGCGAGCCGGACCTCGTGCTGATCCACGGCGGGGCGCAGAACGCCCACACCTTCGACACCGTGGCGCTAGCCCTGCAGCGCCCGCTGCTGGCCCTCGACCTACCGGGTCACGGCCACTCCGACCCCGGCCCGTTCGGCCCCTCCTCGGTGGTCGGCCACGCGCGCGACGTGGAGCGCGCGCTCGAGCAGCTGATCGCCGCCCCCCACCCCCTGGTCGGCATGTCCCTAGGCGGGCTGACCTCGATCGTGGTCGCGCGGGCCCGGCCCGACCTGGTCTCGGCCCTGGTGCTCATCGACATCACCCCGGGCGTGAACGCGACCAAGGCGCGACACGTCCTGGACTTCGTGAACGGTCCGGCCAGCTTCGCCGACTTCGACGAGTTGCTGGCGCGCACCGTGGCCCACCACCCCACCCGGACGGTCTCCTCCCTGCGGCGCGGGATCCTGCACAACGCGCTCCAGCGCGACGACGGCACCTGGGTGTGGCGCCACCAGCAGCACCCCGCGGCCGCGATGGCGGCCCCCGACGTCGGCGACCTGTGGGCCCGGCTGGGCGAGCTGGCCGTGCCGGTGACCCTGGTGCGCGCCCTCGGGGCCACCTCGGTGGTCGACGACGACGACGAGGCCGAGCTGCGCCGCCGGGTCCCGGGGGCCACGGTTGTCACCGTGGCCGACGCCGGTCACTCGGTGCAGGGCGACGCGCCCCTGGAGCTCGCGGCCATTCTCGAGCGCGTGGTGGCGTGAACCTGACCCTGTTCGGCGTCGTGGCGCTGACCTTCATGATGTCCATGTACGCCCTGGAACAGCGCCACCGCGGCTTCGTGGCGGCCTTCGCGCTGGGCTGCGCGCTCTCGAGCGTCTACGGCTTCCTCTCGGGGGCCTGGCCCTTCGGCGCCGTCGAGGCGGTCTGGACCCTGATCGCGCTGCGCCGCTACTCCCGGGGTCGCTGAGGCGTCGGCTCAACCCGAGCTGGCGGGGGAGGGCTCGAACCTCCAACCTTCGGATCCAAAGTCCGCTGTTCTGCCGATTGAACTACCCGCCACCGCGGTACGTGACAATCTTCGTAGATTCTTACAGAATGTCGGAAGATGCTTAATACCAAAGAGACACACTAGAGCCTCTCCTTACTAGAAAGCCGGCCCGTGACTTTCACCACCTCACCTTCGTACGTCGCGATCGTCGACGACGACGCGGCGATCCGCACCGCCCTGGGCCGCGCGCTGCGCATGGAGAACTACGAGGTCGGCCTCTTCGAGGACGGGCTGAGCGCCCTCAAGTCGGTGCAGCTGCGCGCGCCCGACGCCATCGTGCTCGACCTCCAGCTGCCCGACATCGACGGGCTGGAGGTCTGCCGGCGCATCCGCCGCGCCGGGGACACCACGCCGATCCTCATGCTGACCGCGCGCGACGCCGTCAACGACCGGGTGGAGGGCCTGGACGTCGGGGCCGACGACTACCTGGTCAAGCCCTTCGACCTGGCCGAGCTGCTGGCCCGACTGCGCGCCCTGCTGCGCCGGCACAACTTCGCCGAGGGCGACGACGCGGTGCTGCGCTTCGAGGACCTGACGATGGCCCCGTCCACGCGCGAGGTCCGCCGGGGCCCGCGCTCCATCGAGCTGACCAAGATCGAGTTCGACCTGCTCGAGCTCTTCCTGCGCCACCCGCGCCAGGTCCTCACGCGCGACCAGATCCTCGACCTGGTGTGGGGCTACACCTTCGACTCGGGCACCAACTCGCTGGCCGTCTACATCGGCTACCTGCGGCGCAAGCTCGAAGAGGGCGCCGAGTCGCGGCTGATCCAGACGGTGCGCGGCGTCGGGTACGCGCTGCGCACGACGTGACCTTCCGCTCGCGGGTCATCACCGCCACCGTGGGCGTCGCCGCGGTGGCCGTGGTCGTCGCGTGCCTGTCCTCCTTCCTGGCCACGCGCCACGCCCTGCTGCGCTCGGTCGACGAGTCGCTGCACCAGGCGTCGCTCTCCCAGCAGAACATCCACGTCGGGGACGAGTCGCCGACCACCGGCGCGTTCTTCGAGCTGGTCCTGGCCAACGGCCAGACGGCCCCGACGACCAACGTGCCGATCGACGCGACCATCCACGCGGCCGCCGCGGGCCACGGCGGGCAGGTCCTGCGCACGGTCACGCTGGTCGGCCAGTCCTACCGCGAGCTGATCGTCCCGCTGCCCAAGGACTCGCTGGTCGGTTGCTCCACCGGGGTCTGCCAGATCAAGACCACCTCGGCCGAGCTCTTCATCGTCAACATCACCGGTCAGGTCAACGAGCTGCGCAACCTGGTGCGCACGCTGCTGATCATCGCCGCGGCTGGCCTCCTGCTGGCCCTGGGGCTCGGCCTCTTCATCGCGCGCACCGCCCTGCATCCCCTGGAGGAGGTCACCGACGAGATCGAGCAGGTCGCCGAGACGACCGACATGAGCCACCGGATCCCCGAGGGCGGCGCGGACGAACTCGGTCGACTGCGCCGGGTGTTCAACCGACTGCTGAGCTCGGTCCAGGACAGCCAGACGCTGCAGCGCCAACTCGTGCTCGACGCCAGCCACGAGCTGCGCACGCCGCTGACCTCTCTGCGCACCAACGCCCAGGTGCTCTCGCGCGGGCGTGAACTGTCCGACCACGACCTGCACCAGATCTCCCACGACGTGGTGGCCCAGGTCGACGAGCTGGCGGCGCTGGTGACCGACCTCGGCGAGCTCGCGCGCGGCGAGCGCAGCGAGGGCCCGCTCGTCTCGCTGCGCCTCGACGAGTGCGTCGACGAGTGCGTCGACACCGCTCGCACCCACGCCCGGGTCAAGGACATCACCATCGACGCCGACGTCGAGGCCTCGGTCGTGCGGGGACGGCGCGACCGGCTGGTGCGCGCGATCTCCAACCTGCTGACCAACGCCGTCAAGTTCACGCCGCCGGGCGGGCGGGTGCGCGTGGCCAGCGCCATGGGCGCGGTGACCGTGAGCGACAGCGGGCCGGGCATCGCCCTGGAGGACCGTCCCCACGTCTTCGACCGCTTCTGGCGCTCCGCGTCGGCCCGGGGCCTGCCCGGCTCGGGGCTGGGCCTGTCGATTGTCGCCCAGGTCGCGGCCGAGCTGGGCGGCGTCGTGACGGTCGACCGCGATCCCGCGCTCGGCGGAGCGCGCTTCCGCCTGACCCTGCCCGTGGACGACGACGCGACGCTCGACTGAATTCTGCTGATTTTCTTACTCGCGGGCTGAGCCCTCCTTAGGCCCGCCCGAAAGAATGGTCCGCGAAGGAGCATGATGCGTTCCCCCACTCGCACCCCCCAGCAGCGCGACCGCCGCTTCGCCCGCGCCCGACGACTGACCCAGACGGTCTTCGTCGGGGCGGGCGCGGTGTCGGCGGTCCTGGTCGGCTACGCGGCGGCCAGCGCCAAGCCGGTCACCACGACGCCCGTGACGTCGCCGTCGACCACGACGACGGCCCCCAAGGGTGCGTCGACGTCCGCGGCCACGACCAACACGCCGGTCACGGTACCCACGACCGCTCCCGTCACGTCGACCACGGTGTGCACGACGACGCCCTCGGGCACCGTCACCTGCTACTAGCGAGACCGCGATGCGACGCGCGCGAGGACCGGGGCAGTGCACGGCCCCCCGACGCACCAGAGTGACAACTCTCACCCAATTCTCAGGTTCGACCGGTGGCGGCACCGGAGCGGGCAACCTAGCGTGGTGTCAACGTCCGTCGGCCGTAGATCAAGGACCCCGTGATGAGAGCCTCCCTCTCCGATTCGACGCAGCGACGTCGACGCTTCACCCGCGTGCGACACCTGACCCAGGCCGTCTTCTTCGGCTCGGGGATCACGTCGGGACTCCTCGTCGGCTACGTCGCGCACGCCGCGTCCTCGACCACCTCCACCACGTCGTCGCCGTCCTCGGCCCTCACCACGACCACCCGGCCCGGCTCGGTGGGATCACCCGGCACCCCGGGCGGCGCGGTCGCCGGGTCGGTGACGAGCACCTCGGCGCCGTCGGCGCGCGCCACGACCCGCGGATCCCACGCGACGCCAAGCACGCCGGCGAAGTCGACGAGCGCGACCTCACCGGTCACCACCGTGGCGACGGCGACGACCGTGGCCGGCGCCGCCCCGACCACCGCCCCGCCCACGACGGTTCCGGCGCCGGTCACGACGCAGCCGCCCCCGCCCACGACCGTTCCCATCACGACCACGACCGTGTGCACGACGACGCCCTCGGGCAAGACCGTCTGCAAGTAAGCGCATGAGGTTCCAGACCTGGGGCCTCACCGGCACGCTGGCTACCGAGCACGACGACGACCTCGACTTCGCCACGGAACGGCTGTGGCACTGGATCGGCGCGATCGACGACGCCTGCAACCGCTTCCGTCCCGATTCGGAGGTGTCGGCGCTCAACCGGCACCCGGGCGAGCCTCTCGCGGTGAGCCCGACTCTCGAGCTGGCCCTCGGCGCGGCGTTGCGGTCGGCCGCGATGACCGGCGGGCTGTGCGACCCGACGGTCCTGTCCGCCCTGCTGGCCCTCGGCTACGACCGTGACTACGACACCCTGGCAGCCCGCGGCGACGTGGCCGTCGCCGCGCCGACCCCCGCGCCCGGCGTCGGGGCCATCGCCTGGGACCGCGGAGCCCACAAGGTGACCCTCGCGCCCGACTGCGCGATCGACCTGGGCGCCAGCGCCAAGGCCCTTGCCGCCGACCTGGTGGCCGCCGAGCTCGTCGGGCGCGGCGGCGTCGTGGTCGAGATCGGCGGTGACGTCGCGGTGCGCGGCCGCGGGCCCGACGGCCCGTGGGCCATCGGCGTAGGCGAATCGCTGACCGTCACCGGCCACGAGCCGCGGGTCTCGCACCAGGGCGGCGTGGCCACGTCGTCAACCACGGCGCGCACGTGGGTCGCCGGGGGCCGCGTGGTCAACCACGTCGTCGACCCGCGCCCCGGCCGGTGCGCGTCGGGGCCCTACGCCACCGCCACGGTGGCCGCCGGGGACTGCGTGACGGCGAACGCCTTCGCCACCGCCGCGCTGCTATGGGGCGAGGACGCCGTTTACCACGTCGCCCAGGCCGGCCTGTCGGCGCGCCTGGTGCGCCACGACGGCGCGGTCGAGTTCGTGGGCGGCTGGCCCGACGAGGCGGCGGGCCCGTGACCGCCCTGACCTCGCCCTACCTGTGGTACTCCACCCGCGCGACCGGCATGGTCGCCCTGGTGCTCTTCACGCTCGTCGTGACGCTGGGCACCTTCGTGGCCAACCGGGTCGGCGGGACCTACGTGGGGCGCTTCGAGGTCAACGAGATCCACCGCTCGCTGTCGATGGTGGCGGTCGTCTTCCTGGGCATCCACGTCGCGACCACGGTGGTTGACAGCTACGTCCCGACCGGCGTGCTCTCGGTGTTCGTGCCGATGACCTCGGTCTACAAGCGAGTCGCCGTCGGCGTGGGCGCGGTGGCGCTCGATCTGATCGGCGCGGTGTGGATCTCGAGCCTGCTCAAGGTCCGCGTGGCTAACACCACCTGGCGCTTTATCCACTGGTTCAGTTGGCTGGCCCTGGCCACGGCCCTGGTGCACGCCTACCTCACGGGCACCGACAGCCGCCACGGCTGGGGGCTCGCCGTGATCGCCACCTGCGCGACGATCTGCGTGGGCGACGCGCTGTGGCGCTTCTTCGGACGCCCGACCCGCGCGGCCGGGCGCACCGCCCTCTCCCCGCTGTCGCCGGGCTCGGGCCTGCGCGTGCACCCCCTCGGACGCGGCGCGCGGCGCGCGCCCGCGGACGCGCCGGCCCCCGGGGCCTTCCCGCGCAACGACGAGCGCCCGGGCCGCAAGGGCCGGCCGCGATGATCGCCCCCGACGCGCTACCGCGCCTGCTGCACGGCGCCACCGGGCGGCCGATGTCGCTGGCCCAGCACGAGGAGGTCTTCGGCGCGGTCGTGCGCACCGGCGGCCTCCTCGAGCACCTGGAGGCGTCCGGGCTCACCGGTCGCGGCGGCGCCGGCTTCCCCACGTTCCGCAAGGCCAACCTCATCCGCGAGCAGCGCGGTCACCACAAGATCATGGTGGTCAACGCCATGGAGGGCGAGCCCGCCGCCCACAAGGACCAGACGCTTCTGGCCGCCAACCCTCACCTGGTGCTCGACGGCGCCGAGCTCCTGGCGTCGAGCATCGGCGCGCGCGACGTCGCGGTGTGCGTCTCGCGCGAGAACGCCAGCGCGGTCAATCACCTCAAGCGGGCCCTGCACGAGCGCGAGCGGCGCAGCCAGCGCGGACCGCGCTTCGAGCTGCACACGCCCCCGCACCGCTACGTGGCCGGCGAGGAATCGGCCCTGGTGCACTGGCTGGACGACCACGCGTCGCTCCCCCAGTACCGGCCGGCCCGGCCCAGCATCCTGCGCATCGGGCACGCGCCGGTGCTGCTCGACAACGCCGAGACCTGCGCCAACGTCGGCCTCATCGGCCGCTACGGCGGCGAGTGGTTCCGTGGGCTGGGCACCGAGCGCAGCCCCGGCACGACGCTGGTGTCGGTGTCGGGGGCGGTCGAGCGCCCGGCGGTCCTCGAAGTGGCGCTCGGCACGCCGCTGCGGACGATCCTGCGCCACGCGCACGCCGACGCCGACCCGCGCGCCGTGCTGCTGGGCGGCTACGGCGGCTCGTGGATCGACGCGGCCCACCTCGACACCCCATACGCCAACGAGTCCTTCGCGCCGATCGGCGTGAGCGTCGGCGCGGGCGTGGTGATGGTCCTGGCGCGTGACGGCTGCGGGCTCGTCGAGACCCAGCGCATCGTGCGCTGGATGGCCAACGAGAGCGCGCGCCAGTGCGGGCCGTGCGCCTTCGGGCTGCCGGCGCTGGCCGACGACCTGGCCCACCTGGTGGCCCGGGGCCGCGACGGGGACGCCGCCGCGGCGCGCCTGGTCGAGCGGTGCTCGGTGATCGAGGGCCGCGGGGCGTGTCGCCACCCCGACGGCGTGATCCGCCTGGTGCGCTCGGCCCTGGGCGTCTTCGCCGGCGACCTCGTGGAGCACGTCGCGGGTCGCGGCTGCGCGGCGGGCCGCGCCGGCCGGCACTACGCGACCGTGCCGCACCTCGAGCGCGAGGACGAGCTGGTGTGGGAATGAAGCGGCGCGCCGGCGGATTCCTGCTGCGGGTCAATCCGATCCTGTGCGACGGCTTCGGCCACTGCGCCGAGCTCGCGCCGGACCTGGTGCACATCGACGAGTGGGGCTACCCCCTCATCACCCACGAGCCGACGCCGCTGGCCGACCTGCCCGCGCTCGAATCGGCGCGCTACGCCGTGCGCGGCTGCCCGCGCCAGGCGCTGCGCATCGAGCGGGTCAGCGAGCCGACGTAGCCGCCCGGCTTTGTGGGCCCGCGGGCCCACCGAGTAGAGTTCTACGAGCCATGGGATCACTGATCAAGAAGCGCCGCAAGCGGATGCGCAAGAAGAAGCACAAGAAGATGCTCAAGCGAACCCGCTTTCAGCGTCGCGCCGCCGGCAAGTAGCTCACGCCGGCGCCGCCGGCAAGTAGCTCACGCCGGCGCCGCCGGCGCCGTGGTGGTCTGGCAGAACCGCAGGGGGCCCTCCGGGCTCGGCGCGTCCCAGGCGTCGCGCGCCGCGTCGAGGTGGCCGGCCACGAACATCGACGAGCCAGACCCCGCGAGGCGGACCTCGGCCCCGACCTCGGTGCGCAGCCAGGCCAGCACCCGGGCCAGGCGCGGCTCGACCCGGCCGGCCGGCTCCTCCAGGTGGTTCTCCCCGCGCGGACGCCAGCCCCCAGCGGTCATCTCGTCGTAGGCGCGGTAGCAGGCCCCGGTGTCGACCGCGAATCGCGGCCACACCAGCGTCACGGCGCGCTCCTCGTAGGCCCGGGGCGTGACGAGCTCGCCGACGCCCTCCACCAGCGCGCGCCCGCCGACCTGGCAGAACGGCACGTCCCCGCCGAGGGTGAGGGCGCGCTGCGGGTCCACCCCGCCGGCCCAGCGCAGGATCGCCGCCGCGTCGGCGCTGCCCCCGCCCAGGCCACCGCCCACCGGGATCACCTTGGTGAGGCGCACCATCGCCCGGCGGCCGACCAGCGCCAGGGCCCGCGTGACCAGGTCGGTGCCGTCGAGGGGCACGGCGCTCGCGTAGGGGCCGTCGACGACGAGTCCGTCGCCCGTCTCCTCGAGCGCCAGCTCGTCGGCCAGCCTCAGGGACCACATCTCGCTGCGCAGTTCGTGGTAGCCGTCGCGACGGCGCCCGGTGACCTCGAGGAACCACGTCAGCTTGGCCGGGGCCACCAGCCTCGTCACCGCGCCGCCGCCAGTCGCGCGAACTCCTCGAGGGTCAGCTCCTCGGGCCGGCGCGTCGGATCGATGCCGGCGCGCTCGAAGACGCCCTCGGTGGCCCAGTCGGCCAGCGAGCGGCGCAGCATCTTGCGCCGATGGCCGAAGGAGGTGCGCACGACCTCGAAGAGCGCGGCCTCGCTCACGACGTCCGGGTTGACGGCGACGTGGTCGCGGCGCACGATCTCGACCAGCGCCGACTCGACGCGGGGTCGGGGCAGGAAGACGGTCGGCGCCACCCGGCCGACGACCCGGGCGTCGGCGAAGTACCGCACGCGCAGCGACACCGCGCCGTAGGCGTCCTCGCCGGCCGCGGCGGCCAGGCGTTCGGCGACCTCGCGCTGAACCATGACCAGCAGGCGGGTGACGCCGGGCACGGTCTCGAGCAGGTGCAGCACCACCGGGGTCGCCACGTTGTAGGGCAGGTTGGCCACGACCACCGCGGTGCGTCCCCGGAGGATCTCGTCGTAGTCGGCGCGCAGGGCGTCGGCGTGGTGGACGACGACGCCGTGGGGCTCGACCACCCCGCGCAGGGGCCCGAGGAGGTGCCGGTCGACCTCGAGGGCCTCGACCCGGGCCCCGGTCTCGACCAGGGCCAGGGTGAGCGAGCCCAGCCCGGCGCCGATCTCGATCACCAGGTCGCCGGGGCCCACGCCGGCCAGGCGCGCGACGCGCCGGACGGTGTTGGGGTCGACCACGAAGTTCTGGCCCAACGCGCGCGAGGGCGAGAGTCCGTGGGCGTGCAGCAGCGCCGAGATCTCGGTGCGCGTGTGGGTCACCAGGAGACCTTGACCCGCACCACGCCGCGCCACAGGGGCGCCAGCTGCGCGAACTGCGTCTCGGAGAGGTCCACCACCCGCCCGTCGCCGCGGCCCTCGCGGTCGGTGACCACGCAGACGATCGTCTTGCCGGTGGCCAGGTCGCGCACGTGGATCCGCGTGCCGAAGGGCAGGTAGGAGGTGGCGCAGCGGCCCGGGAAGTAGGAGTACCAGGTCGCGTAGCCGATCCGGTAGCGCACCGGCTTGGGTCGCGGCCTCTTCACCGTGGTCGTGGCCGCGCGCTGGGTGGTCGTGGTGGCCCCGGTGGTCGTGGTGGCCCCGGTGGTGGTCGTCTCGCCGGGGTAGGTGGTGGTCGGCACCGGGGTGGAGGTCGTCGTGGTT
>JBIOFE010000017.1:0-54168 GCA_044446745.1 Acidimicrobiales bacterium | reverse complement strand
CGACCCTCCAGGACCACCGAATCGACCACCATCTGCGCCAGGACCATGGATCCACCCCCCGAAAGGAGTGTCCACTATGTCTTGACACATGCTGTCCGCTAACTAGTGAACTCACACACCGTTGGGACTGCCGATTGACCTGGACCCCGTTTGGTGGACCACGGTGATGGGAGTTTGGTCGTGATCCACCGCCCTCTAGCGCGCGGCGGAGACCTCGGCGAGGCGCCGCTGCAGGTAGCGTCGTTCGGCGTCGCCGCCGGCCAGCTCCAACGCGGCGCGGTAGGCGTCGGCCGCGTCGTCGCGGCGACCCACGCGGCGCAGGAGGTCGGCGCGGGTCGCCGCCAGGAGGTGGTAGCCGACCAGCGCGCCGCCGCGCTCGAGCCGGTCCACCAGCGCCAGGCCCGCCTCGGGCCCGCGGGCCATCGCCACGGCCACCGCCCGGTTGAGCTCGACCACCGGCGAGGGCGTGAGGCGCGCCAGCCGGTCGTAGAGCAGGGCGATCTCCTCCCAGTCGGTGTCCGCGGCCACGGCCGCGTCGGCGTGACACGCCGCGATCGCGGCCTGCACCTGGTAGGGACCGCCGCGCCGTTGGCGCAGCGCCGACTCGAGCGTGGCGCGTCCCTCGGCGATCGCCCCGGCGTCCCACTGGCGCCGGTCCTGCTCTTCGAGGGGCACGAGGTCTCCGGCGGCGTCGACGCGCCCGGCGCGGCGTGCGTCGTGCAGGAGCATCAGCGCCAGCAGCCCCCGGGCCTCGGGCTCGTCGGGCATGAGCTCGACCAGCACGCGGGCCAGGCGAATCGCCTCCTGGCACAGGTCGTGACGGATCATCGCGGGTCCCCGCGTGGCGCTGTAGCCCTCGTTGAACAACAGGTAGAGCACGCCGAGCACCGCCACCGTGCGCTCGGGCAACAGGTGGCCGGGCGGCACGCGGTAGGGGATCGCGGCGTGGCGGATCTTGCCCTTGGCGCGCACCAGTCGTTTGGCCATGGTCTCGTCGCTCACCAGGAACGCCCGCGCGATCTCGCCCGTCGTCAGTCCCGCCAGGGTGCGCAGCGTCAGCGCCACCTGGGCGTCGACGGTCAGCGCCGGGTGACAGCAGGTGAAGATCAGGCGCAGCCGGTCGTCGCCGATCTCCTCTCGCGTTCCGGGGTCGTCGGTCCCACTCACCACCGTCAGCTCCTCGTACTTGGTCGCCTCGAGACCGACGCGCCGGAGGCGATCGACGGCGCGGTTGCGCGCGACGGTCGTCAGCCAGGCGCCGGGGTTGCGCGGCACGCCGTCGCGGGGCCAGCGCTCGAGGGCGCGCGCGAACGCGTCCTGGGCGCACTCCTCGGCGAGATTCCAGTCACCGGTCACCCGGATCAGAGTCGCGACGACCCGCCCCCACTCGATCGCGAAGGCGGTCGCGACGGCGTCGGCCGGTCCTACATGTCCCAGATCGGCCTCACCTCGACGGTGCCGCCGTGGTGGGCGGCCGGGACGGCCGCGGCCACGCTGATCGCCTCGTCGAGGTTGTCGCACTCGATGAGGAAGTAACCGCCGACCTGCTCCTTGGTCTCGGCGTACGGGCCGTCCGAGGTCGTCAGCTGGCCGTCGCGCACCCGCACCGTGGTGGCGTCCGACGTCGGGCGCAGCCGCTCGCCGCCGCGCAGGACGCCCTTGGCCCCCTGTTCGTTGCCGAAGGCGTCGTAGGCCGCCATCATCATCGTGCCGTCCTCGGCGCTCATCGTGGCCTCGGCCGCCTCGTCCGAGTAGATCATCAGCAGGTACCGCATGGCTCTCCTTTGGTCGGGTACTCCTACGACGAACGGCCGGCGTCGATCTGGACAGCAACCTAGGGCCCGCAGCGCCCCGGCGTCACAGGCCGAGGGACGCCGTGAGCGGTTCGTACCCCGGGGCGGTGCGCGGCCAGGGCAGGGCCGCCTCCACCAGCCCAGCCAGATCGAGCAGCCGCCGGTCGTGGAAGTGCGGCGCCGTGAACTGCAAGCCGAAGGGCAGACCGGTCGCCAGTGCGCCGACCGGGACGCTGAGCGCGGGGTGGCCGGTGACGTTCTGGACCGCGGTGGAGTAGACCTCCGGCGCCAGCCCGTGGACCTCACCCTCGGGCGAGAGTCGTCCGTCGGCCAGCCAACCGTCGCTGGCCACGGTCGGGGTCATCAGCAGTCCGTCGTCGCCGAGCAATGTGTCCAGGGTTCGCACGTAGAGGTAACGGCGCCGGCGCGCGGCCAGGTAGTCCTCGGCGCTGACGGTCAGACCGACCCCGAGGAACTCCCGGGTCGCGACGTGGAACTCGTCGAAGTGCGCCTCGACCCAGGAGCGTCCCAGGGCCGCCACGTGCTCGGCGGTGGTGACCGTGAACCAATCGAGGTCGGGGTCGCCGTCGGGGAAGAATCCCGCGGCCTCGCGCCACTCGACCGAGAGGCCGAGGAGGTCGGCGACCGCGGCGACGGCGTCGTAGAAGGCGCGGCGCACCCCCTCGGGCAGCGGGCCCAGCGGCGAGGTGCGCTCGGCGGCGATGAGCCGGGTCGGCCCATCGGCGAGGCGCACCAGGCGTTCGATCAGCTTGCGCGGCGGCGCGCCCGGGTCGCCGGCCACCGGGCCCACCATGACCGCGAAGAGCAGCGCCAGGTCGTCGACGGCGGTGGCGAACGGCCCGTCGGTGGAGTAGTCGATCCAGTCGGGCGCCGGCCAGCGACCGATCAGGCCATTGGTCGGCTTGAGTCCGACCAGACCGCACAGCGACGCCGGAATGCGGATGGACCCGCCGCCATCGGTGGCGGTGGCGACGAGCACCGCGCCGGCCGCCAGCGCGGCGGCCGACCCGCCGCTGGAACCACCGGGCGAGTACGTCGGGTTCCACGGGTTGGCCGTGACGCCGCTCAGCAGGTTCGCGGTGTACCCCTCGATGGCGAACTCGGGCAGCGTCGACTTGCCCACGGCCACCGCCCCGGCGTCGAAGAGCCGCTGGGGCACGACGGCGTTGGCGGTGGCCGGTGGCGCGTCGCGCAGCGCTCGCGAGCCCTTTCGTGTCGGGTGACCGCGCCAGTCCTCGAGGTCCTTGATCAAGGTTGGCGCGCCGGCCAGCGCGCCGGTCGGCGGACCGGCGCGATCGACCCGCGACGCGGCGGCGAGGGCCTCGTCGAAGGCGGCCTCGGCCAGGACGTTGAGCGGCGCGGCGTCGCCGAGGCGCTCGATCGACGCGGTGACGACCCGGGTCACGCTCACGCGCCCGTCGCGCACGGCCGCGCTCAGCCGGGTTAGCGGACCGGAGGGCGTCGCGGCGCTCACAGGATGGTCGGTTCGCCGCCGTCGGACTCGAGCGGTCCCCCCGACTCCACCCAGGCGATCATGCCGCCGTCGAGGTTGACGGCGTCGACGCCGTGGTCGAGCAGGAAGATCGCGGCGCGGCGCGAGCGTCCGCCGGAGCGACAGACGCACACGATCGTGGACGCGCCGCTTAGCTCGTCGACGCGGTCGGGTAACTCGGCGAGGGGAATATGGGTGGCTCCCGGGGCCCGCCCGAGCGCCCACTCGCGCTCGTCGCGCACGTCGAGGAGGACCGACCCCTGGCCGGCGAACTGGTGGACCTCGGCGGGGCTCACGACGCGCAACTCGACCATGGGCCTCCATCGATGCGCCCGCCCCGGGATTCGAACGGGCCGAATCTACTCGTAGACTCGGCCCGTGGCCGGCAGTGACCTTATTTCCACGCTGTCGCCCGCGGACCTGATCCCCTGGCTGGACCGCGACGGCGGCGTCTACCTGCTGGACGTGCGTGAACCCGACGAGTTCGCCGACTGGTTCATCGACGGGGCCCACAACATCCCCGTGGGCCGCCTCGACTCTCGCGTGGCCGAGGTGCCCAGCGCCGGCCGCGTGGCGGTGATCTGCGCCAGCGGGTCGCGGGCGCGCCAGGCGGCCGAGATACTGGCCGTCCACGGCGTGGCCAGCGGGGTCGTCGAGGGCGGGATGCGCGCGTGGGCGTCGACCTACGACACCGTGACCGGCGACGTCGCCGGCGCGACCGTCGTCCAGCTGCGCCGGCGCGGCAAGGGCTGCCTCTCCTACGTCGTGGGCGCGGGCGCGTCGTGCGTGGTGATCGACCCCTCCCTGGAGGTGGAGCGGTACGTGGCGATTGCCCGGGCCCACGGCTGGACGGTCACGCACGTCTTCGACACCCACCTGCACGCGGACCACCTCAGCGGGGCCCGCGCGCTGGTCGCGGCCACCGGGGCCCAGCTGTGGCTGAACCCCGCCGATCCGTTCGCCTTCGACTTCGAGCCCCTGAGCGACGGGCGCGCCGTCACCCTGGCCGAGGGGGTCGAGCTCACGGTCGCGGCGGTGAGTGTGCCGGGCCACACCGAGGGCTCGACCATGTACCGCCTGGTCGACGCCGCCATTTTCACCGGTGACACCGTCTTCCTCGAGAGCGTGGGCCGGCCCGACCTGGCCGACCAGGCCGAGGCCTTCGCCCACCACCTCTACCGCAGCCTCCACGAGCGGGTTCTGCCGCTGGGCGACGACGTCACCGTCTTCCCGGCGCACTACGGACCGGGAGTCGCCGTGCGCGTCGGCGAGTTCGTCGCGCGCCCGCTCGGCGAGTTGCGCGCCACGTTGCCGGCCCTCGCGCTCGGCGAGGAGGAGTTCGTGTCGTGGGCAGTGGCCCACGTGAAGGACCGACCACCGAACTATCGCCGCATCGTCCACATCAACACGGGCCGCGAGACACTGGGAGGCGACGGTGCCGAGCTGGAGTTGGGCCCCAACCGGTGCGCGATCGCCTGAGCGCACGAGGATCCCGAGCGCAACCGTCGGCGAGCCGGCGGCGTCCGACCGGGCCCGTCGAGCGGTCGGATGGTCCTCGCTCACGGCGTCGAATCGACGAGCACCGGTGCTGTGGATACCTTGTGGCATAAGGTGATTGACGCGATTACGACTCCGTGAAGATTTGGAATTCGATCGTCACTGCGGGGGAGCCGCGCCCATCCCGTCGCCGGACTTACCCTTCTATCAGGGATTTCTTAAGGTGCGCGCACCGCGATGAGCAAAAAACCACCTGATGAATACGGAGATTCAGTATTCGCGTTCGGCTTTGGGCCTTATCTATACTGACCACAGAGGTAACGGCCGTGGGCAGCCACGTGGCGAGTGCCTTAGTCGGTTGTCGTAGTGCCGCTGTTCCTCAAAGTAAGCAGGTCGATGGGAGTCGGCCCCTGTGAATGGAGTGAAGTGAAAACGAACGCCGCAACCAAGGAAGGGTTCTTCATGAATGCTTTGCGACGGATGTCACGCCCGCTGGTCAAGATGGTGGCCGCCGGCGCCGTCATGGTCGCCGCCGCATTGCCGGTAGCGGTTATCAGCGCGAGTCCGGCCGGTGCCGCGGGGGCCCCGACCATCTCCTGCGCATGGTCCCCGTCCATCCTCACTTCGTGCATCACCTACGGCTACGCCGTGGTGGAGCAGGGCTCCGTGGCGACCGTTGACTTCAACGGCGCGGGCTTCGCGAACGACTTCGGGGCGGTGACGATCAGCACGACCGCTCCGGGCGTGACCGTGAGCGGCGCGCACGAGACCTCCTCGACCTTTGCGCAGGCGACGTTCACGGCCACGACCGCGACGACGCCCGGCTTCTACCCGATCACCCTGACCGACGACCACGGCACGGTGACGCTGGCCAACGGGCTGGGCATCATCGCCGGACCGGTGATCACCTCCGTCACTCCCGCCGTCCTGGCCCCGGCCTTCACCCAGACGATCACGATCCACGGGTCGGGCTTCGCGGGCTTTGACACGCTGTACCTGACGGACCCGTCGGGCAACACGACGACGCCGGCCTTCACGTTCGTGTCGCCGGGGACCCTCACGCTGACGATTCCCGGCAGCTCGGCCGCGGGCGTCTGGGCGGTCCAGATCTACGACGGAAACGCGTACTCGAACTTCGGCACGTTCACCATGTCCGGTCCGATCATCACGGGCATCACCCCGCTCACCGGCCTGCTGATTCCCGGCTCCGGCCAGTCGACCCAGGCGGTCACCCTGACGGGCTCGGGATTCGAGCCGGGCGCCCACATCACGCTGGGCACCGCCGGATCGTTCTTCTCGACGGACTCCCTGAACCCGGCGGACAACGTCCCCGCGGGCGGCACCTTCGTGCCGCTGAACGGGATCAGCCCGTACCCCACCGGCCTGCGCATCACCTCGGACAACGGGGGCATCGTCAACACCACGACGGAGACTCCCTTCACCGAGGCTCCGAACACCCCGACGCAGCCCGCGGACTTCTCGTTCCCCGGCCCGGTCGGAAGTAACTACTTCTACGTCCCGGCGACCACGAACATCAACGTGGGCGACCCGGTCACGGACAGCTTCTTCGGCCTCGCCGGACTCAACAACGCGATTCCGGACGGCACCACGGTGACCGGCGTCGCGGGGGGCACCGACTCCATCGGATTTGGCGCGGACGCGCACAGCTGGTACAAGATCACCATCTCCCACAACACGCTGTACTCGGACTGCCCGGCCAGCGTCGGGGGAGACCAGGTCAACAACGCGAACGGGCTGTGCAACACCTTCGCGCCCATCGGCTCCATGGTCTCTGAGACGACGGTCCTGCCCATCGGTGGCACGTCGACCACGCTGACGCTGGCCGGGTCGCCGGCCGGCACGACCATCGCGCTGGACGCGGGTGACTCGATCACGGCGACCAACTCCGCCGCCCAGAGCCAGACCTTCACGGTCGCTACCGGCTCGGGCCCTGGACTCGTGACCTTCAACCAGTCCTCGAACTTCCTGTTCGACGTGGCGACGACCAAGTGGACCACGCCGGCCCCGTACTTCGACGGTGGCGTGGCCAACACGCCGGACGGCATCCAGACGACCACGGGCGAGGGCGTCGACATCAACCCGCTGAGCGAGGACCTCGCCTACGTGGTCAACGTGTACCACTCGTGGCTGACGTTGAGCGCGCCCGCGGCGGGCTTCGTGAGCGGGTTCTTCGCCGGTCCGGAGAACATCTACTTCGGCGACACCCACATCACGGTCAACAGCAATGCCGGCCTTTCGCTCGGCATGTCCGTCACGGGAACGGGTATCCCGGGCGGCACGACGATCGCCGGGATCGCCGGTGACAACCTGACGTTGAACAACCCGACGCTGCCGACGCCTCCCTATGCCCCGCTCAACTTCGCCTACGGCGCAAGTGTCGTGGGACCCACAGGGGTGACGTACGTTAGTCCGACCACCTACACGTTCAACGTGACGGTGTTCGCGGGCGCGGCCCCGGGCCAGGTGGGCGTGACGCTCACCAACGTTGATGGCGGCACGACCTACGTGCCGCTCCTCCTCGGGATCGGCGAGCCGGGCGTGTTGTCCAGCGCTCCTCAGATCTCGAGTTCGGACATTGACCTGAACTACGGGCAGAACACCTTCACGGTCACCACGACCAACTACCCGCTCACGCTGGGTAGCACGGTGTCGGTGAACGAGGGTGGCGCCTTCCCGCTGAGCGGGACGGTGCTGGCGGTGGGTGGCGGTGGCTCGATTGCCACGGTGTCGCTCTACGTGCCGGACACGCAGTCCACGACGATGGCTCTGCCCGCCAGTAGCGGGGCAACCAGCATCGTGGTCGCGGGTTCGGGCCTCGGCCTGGCCGGCACGACCCTGACCTTGGTCAACGGCGCCAGCTCGGTGAACGTGGCCTCGGGTGGCGTGGCGGCCAACACCCCGGCGGCCGGCTACGCGACGGTGACCGTCGCGGCGCTGCCCGCCGGCTTCGGCGCGGGAACGGTGGTTGAGTTCCCCTACCCGCCGGCATTTGGCACCGCGACGTTCACGGTGAACAACGGCGGCGGCACGCCGGAGAGCACGTTCGCGGACATCTCCGCGGTCGGCAACACGATCAGCTCGGCGGGCTTCCAGACCATCGGCGGACCCGCGGTCGACACGCCTCTCGAGAACACCAGCCCCAGTGACAGCCAGTTCGGCGGAGACGTGTTGGCCGGCGGCTCGGTCAGCGGCTACCTCACCATGCCGGGCTTCAACTTCGGCGCGGGTTCCTCCATCACGTTCAACTCGCCCAGCGGGCCGTCGGGCGTGACGGGGACCGTGACGCCAGTCAACAAGGACACGGCCTACGTGTCGGCGAACCTGCCGGCCGCGGTGGCCGTGCCGGGTGAGCTCTTGGGTTCGCCGGTCGCCATCACTGGCACGTCGGTGACCCTGGTCCCGGTAGGGGGCGTCAATATCAACCTGGCGAACGGCAGCTCGATCACCGCAACCAACACGCTGAGCCAGACGCAGACCTTCACGGTGGCGTCCTACAACAGCGGCACCTTCGTGGTGACCCTGAACCAGCCCGCGACGTTCACCTTTGGGGCCGGGACCGAGTGGTCCGGGCCGGGGATCGTGTCAACCAACCCGGTCAACTTCTCGGCGACGGTGGGCAATGGTTCCGGCGGCGTCCAGATCATCGGCAGCGCCTTCAGTTTGGCGAACGGAATCACCCTGACGGGTGTGTCGCCCGCAGTGGTGGGCGCCGGTGCGACGGCCTTCCCGGTGACCTTTACCGGAAGCTTCGTGGCCGGGGGCAAGTACACCCTGACCTCCAGTGTCGCGGGTGTGACCTTCTCCAGCGTGGTGGCGAGCGCCGGCACGTTGACCGCGTTGGTCACGGTGGCGTCGAACGTCGCCGCCGGCAACGTCACGGTGACGGCCACCTCCTCGGACGGTGACGGTGGGGCCACGCTGCCCAACAGCAGCTTCCCGCTCACGACGATGTCCGTCGTGGCCGGGCCGACGATCACCTCCGTGGTGACCGGCGCGTCCTCGCTGGGCGCGGGTGGCTTCACCCAGGTGACCATCACGGGCACCGGGTTCTCGACGGCCAATGGCGACACGATCTTCGTGCTCGCGGGCTCGGGCGAGAACGCGGGCGCTCCCGACACGGGCACCGTCAACGGCGTCCACGGCATCGGCAACGCCGGAACCTGCAACGGCGCGGCGGTGTCGTCGACTTCGATCGTGTGCACGCTCTTCGTCGGGTTGGGTGCCAGTCCGGGCACGGACAGCTTCCAGGTGCAGGACCAGGTGACCGGTGGGACCAGCAACGTCGCCGGTTCGATCACGATCACCGGTGTCAGCGCAACGGCGACGGCGCCCACGTTGGTCGACACCAACTACAACGACGTCGGAGCCGGCGGCACCTTCCAGGTCACCCTGAGTGGCCTGGCGGTCACGCCGACGGTGGCGGCGGGCATGAGTTGCTCGGTGTCGATCATCGACCCCGTCATCGGGTATCTGTTCACCGACGCCTGTGACTCGGCGCCCACCTACGCCACCGCTAACTCGGTGAATGTGGTGTCGGACCTGAGCCTGCACGGCTTCGCGGGCGATACCTTGGTCATCACGTTGGTCAGCCCGGCGGGCCAGAGCTTTGACGCCCCGCCGGTGACCCTGGCCCACGAGGCTCCGACCTCGGTGCTGGCGGTTCCGACCACCGCGCTGATCCCGGGCACGTGCAACAACGTCGTGACGATCGTCTCGACCTCCACCAACCAGTACCGCGGCTGGTTCCTGTCGACGACGACGCTGGCCTTCAGCGGCAGCGGCGTGACCATCACGCCGGTGTCGATCACGCCCAACACGTTGACGGTCAGCATCTGCCTCACGGCGTCGGCTTCGGTGGGCACGTTCACGGTCCAGACGACCGGGTTCGGCACGGCGGTCGTGCCCAACCTGACGGTCACCAGCGGTCCGACCATCACCAATGGTCCGTTCTCGCGGCTGACCGGCACGTCGTCGACGCTGCACATTACCGGCACGGGCTTTGAGTTCGGCGCCGTGGTGTCGGCCTCGATTGCGGGCTTCGCCACCTTCGGGGCGGCGGTGGTTACCGGTTCCACGAGCATCACGGTGCCGGTGACGGTGGCTACCAACTCGGGTCCGAACCCGATCGTGGCCAACCTGACCGTTACTAACCCGGACGCCAGTGCGGCGACGTTGGTGGGGGGTCTCATCATCACCCCGAACCCGGCGATCACCGGTGGCCCGTACTTCGTGCCGACGTTCAGCACGGGAATCCAGTACTTCGTTTCGGGTAGTGGCTTCCAGGCGGGCATGGTGTGCACGAGCAGCAACTCGGCGTACACCGTGAGCGTGGTCGGTGTTGGACCCACGACGGTCAACCTGTGGGTGACGACGACGTCTGCCGCCACCTCCGGGACGTCGTCGACGATCACCTGCACGAACCCTGACGGTGGCAAGACCTCGTTCACCCTGAACGGCGGGCCGGCTCCTACGCCGCCGCTCACCGTGACGCACACGTTCGGTCGGCCGGCGAAGATTGGCGGCTCGAGGGCCTTCAACATCGACGGCACGAACATGTCGGACATCTCGGTGTCGGTGAACAGGTCGTTCATCACGGTGCACATCATCCAGAACACCGCCACCGTGGTCACGGTCGGTATCACCGTGAAGAAGGGCGTCAAGCCCGGCGCGGCAGTGCTGACGCTGTCGAACGCCAACGGCACGGTCCACGTGGCCTTCAGCTACAAGAAGTAACGCTCTACTAGAAGCGTCAAGAGACCCCCTCCCTCGGGAGGGGGTCTCTTGACGTTGGCGCAGCGGACAGCGGTCCAGGTTGGCACGCCGACCGCTCTGGCCCCGCGGGAGCCCGCGGCGAGGCGCGGGCCGCGCGCGGGAAGGCTCAGTTCCGGCGAGCGCTAGCGCAGGGACCAGGTTGATCCGCGGGGGTCGTCGCGGACGTCGACGCCCGCGCCGACGAGGGCGTCGCGCAGCTGGTCGGCCAGCTCGTACTGCCCCCGCTCGCGGGCGGTCGCCCGCACTCGCAGAACGGCGTCGACGAGGTCCGTCGGGTCGATCCGGCCCGCCACGCCCTGGGAGGCGCGGTGCACCAGTTGGGCGAGCGATTCGATCGCGCCAGGGCCCCCGCGGGCGACCTGATCCGCCAGATCCTCTAGTCCGTGGGACGGGGGCGACTCGGACGGCTCGACCGCTGGCCCCGGGGGCGCCGGTGAGACGTTCCTCAGGTCGTCGAGCGCCGTCGCGGGGCCCTTCTCCAGCACCGTCGCGCGCCCGGCGAGTCGCCAGTAGGCGTTCCCTCGGCCCTTGACGGTTACGGTGCGCGCGTCGAGGTCGATCAGCAGGGCGGTGTGCTCGTCGACGCCGAGGACGCCCACGCCCTCGGGGAGCTGGGCCTCGAGGGCGAGGAGCCGAGGCTCGCCCAGGTAGCAGTAGCGGGTGTCGTAGTTGCGGCCCTCGCGGTTGTCGAAGTGGGGGATGACCGCGCAGCGCAGACCCAGCCGGCCCATCAGGTCGAGTCCGTCGAGCCAGTAGGGCTCCGGGACGCCGACCTTGTAGACCTCGTAGATCGGCGCGGTGAAGGCGCCCAGCGTGAGGGCCGCGGCCGAGGCGAAGCAGACGACGCCGTCGTGAGCCAGGACCGCCTGGAGTTCGTCGGTCAGCCCCAGCGGCCGCCACTGGGTCAGGGCCCAGCTCGGGCTGCCGGGGCCGGCGAAGACGTAGGAGGCCGCGCGCACCCGCTGCTTGAACAGCGCGCGCTGGACCTCGCTGGCCGCCTCGTACGAGGTCAGGCTCAACGGCTCGAGGGTCGTCTGCAGGGAGGTGGAGAAGTAGTCGGCCAGCTTCTCGGTCATCTGGGGCACGTTCAACTGGAAGCCGTACGCGCTGTCGAGGTTGACCGCGCGGACCTCACTCAGGCGCGACAGCAGCTCGCGATGGATCTTGGTCATGCCGGGTCCGGTCTCGCCCGAGCCGAGTAGTGCGACGACGCCCGAGCCCACCGCCGTAGCGTACCGGCCCGGGGAGGACCGGCCCCGGCCAGTGGCTAGGTTTGGGGGCGTGAGCAACGTCGTGGTCAAGGTGCGCCAGCGCGCGCGCGGCAACGTCACGGCGGCGATGATCCTGTGGTCCCTGGCCATGGCCGTGGCCCTCTTCCTCTTCGAGTCCCACGAGACGTCGACCGCGTCGGCGACGTGGACGGGGGTCGCCGCGACCGCCCTGTTCGGGCTCTACCTCGGCTGGCGGCGCCGCACCGCCGCGGTGCTGGTGGCGCCACTGGTGAGCTGGTTCTTCGCCTGGCCCCTCCTGTGGATCGCGGCGATGGTGCGCGACGGCTTCCTGCGCGGCCTGTTCGTCGGGCTCTTCCTGGTGACCGTCGGCTGGGTGATCATCGGCTTCACCGAGTTCGTGGGCCTCGGCTTCTTCGCCCTGGCCGCGCGGTGGGTCCGCGGCGGGGGCGGTCCCGACCGCGACGTCGTGATCTTCGGTCCCTCGAAGTAGCTCACATGTTCTCGAGGACGAGCACCAGCATCTGATACCACGACGCGTCGCTCTCCGGGTGCAGGGAGATGTCGTCGAGGGCGCGCCCGAAGCTGAAGCCCTCCAGGAGGACCGCGAGCTGGCGCGCGCGCAGCCCGCGACCTAGCAGCCCGCGGGCCTGGAGATCCTCGATGAGGCCGGACATGCGGCTGACGTGGTCCTCCTGGACCTGGACGACGGCGCGCTGGAGCTCCGGGCGCGCCAGGGCCGCGGTCGAGACCCGCAGTCGGATGCGGCGGAACTCCCTGAGGGTCTCCTGGACCGGCGCCTGGCCCTCACCGACGCGGTAGAAGGCCAGCAGCGAGTCCAGGGAGACGGCGTCGGCGGTGTTGTGCTGCAGCAGCTCCACGTAGCGCCGCGCCAGGTCGTCGTACATCGTGAGGAAGGTGGCGTCGATGAGCCCCTGGCGCGAGCGGAAGTTGCTGTAGATGACCGAGGAGCTCAGCCCGGTGTCCTCGCAGACGTCGGCGATGCGCAGCTCGCTCTCGTCGGTCACGCGCAGGCGCGCCGCGGTGGCGTCGATCAGCGTCTGGCGCGTCGACCCGCTGCGGCCCTCGACCACGACCCCCCGTTCGCCCCCCCGTGGGGTCGGACCAGCCGGCCCCCACGAAGCAGAGTCTATGAAAGGGATCTTCTCGTGGGGCGCGTTCGATGCGCGAGGGCCGAACCCCTAGGGACCGGCGAGCGCCGGCGCGAGCCGGCGCCACTCGGCGAGCGGGACCGCCGTGGTTGAGGGACCGAGGACCTGGAGGCAGACGTGGTCCGCGCCGGCCGCGCGGTGCTCGGCGACGCGCGCGGCGACCACCGACTCGTCGCCGTGCACGACCAGGGCGTCACAGAGCCGCTCGGAGCCGCCGCGCACGAAGTCGGGGTCGTCGAAGCCCAGGCGGCGCCAGCTGTTGCGGTAGTTCTCCAGGCCGGTGTAGTGGTTCAGGTGCTCGTGGGCCCGGCGCAGGAACTCCTCGCGGTCCTGGCCCAGGACGACCGACACCTCGACGCCGAGGAAGGAGCCGCCGATCGTGGCGCGGGCGCTCGCCGTGTGCTCCACGGTGACCAGGTAGGGCAGCACGCCGTCGGCGCGGGTGGCCCCGAGGGCCAGCATCTTCGGGCCGAGCGCGGCCAGGACGCGGGTGTAGGGCTGGGCGGACTCGGCGGCGAGCATCGGCGCGGCGTCCATCGCGTCGAGGTACTCGCGCATCGCGCGCACCGGCGCGGCGTAGGCGTGGCCGCGCAGGCGCTCGACGAGGGGCCGGTGGCTCACCCCCAGCCCCAGCACGAACCGGCCGCCGTAGGCCGCGTTGAGGGTGCGCGCCGCGTTGACGCTGGCGACCGCGTCGCGGGCCCAGATGCTGGCGATGCCGGTCGCCACGACCAGGCGCGACGTCGCGGCCAGCAGCAGGCCGGCGCTGGTCAGCGCCTCGCGGCCCCACGACTCGTTGATCCACAGGGCCGAGTAGCCCAGCGACTCGACCTCGCGGGCCAGCGCGGCCAGGTCGTCGGGCGCCACCCACTCGTGGGTGACGGTCCACAGGCCGAGCGTCCCGCGCAGGTGATCCAGCGTGGCGGGTCGCTCGGTCACGGGCTCAGCCTACGGAGTTTGGCGGGGGCCGACGGACCGACGAGAATGGTCCATGGCCTACGTCGTCGTCGTCGTCTCGGCGTGGCTCGTCTTCTCGGCGGCGACCGCGCTGCGCCCGAGCCGGCGCGGCGTCTTCGCCGCGCTGGCCTTCCCGGTGGGCTGGGCCGCCGGCGAGCTGCCCGTCCAGGCGCTCGTCCTCGAGGGGGTCCTGGTCGGGTTGCTGCACTGGTGGGGCTGGCCGACGACGGCGTGGCTGAGCGACCTGGTGGCCGCCCTGGCCCTGGCGGTGGCGCTCGAGAACGTGGCCCTGGTCGGCGTGCTCTTCGGGTCGCGGCGCATCGTGCGCCGGGCCCTGGCCGAGAGCCCTCGCCGGCCCCTCGACGTGCCGGGGCCCCGTGACGATCGCTTCGGTTCCTGGTGGCGCACCGGGCTGCAGGTCTCCCTGCACCCGCGCCACATGCAGCTGGTGCGCAACGTCGCCTACGGCCCCGAACGGCGCCACCGCCTCGACGTCTGGCGCACCTCGACGACGCCCCTCGGCGCACCGGTCGTCTTCTACGTGCACGGCGGGGCGTGGACCTTCGGCGACAAGCGCGAGCAGGGCCGGCCCATGCTCCACGAGTTCGTGGCCCGGGGCTGGGTCGTGGTGACCTGCAACTACCGGCTGGCGCCGCGCCACCCGTGGCCGGCCCAGATCGAGGACGTGGTGCGCACGCTGGCCTGGATCAAGCGCAACGTCGCCGACTTCGGCGGGGACCCCGATCGGGTGGTGGTGTCCGGGCTGTCGGCCGGCGGGCACCTGGCCGCCCTCGTCGCGCTGGCCCCCGACGACCCCGCCTGGTGCCCGCCCGACCTGGCCGACGTGACCGACTGGTCGGTGCGCGGGTGCGTGCCCTTCGCCGGGGTGCTCGAGATGACCGGCGACGAGCGCCACTGGAACGGGCTCGGTCGCGGACTGCTCCACCTGCTGGAGAACCGCGTCGTCCAGCGGCCCTACGAGGGGAACGAGGAGCTGTACGAGTCGCTCTCGCCGTACCACCGCATCCGAGCGGACGCCCCGCCGTTCCTGGTCATCCAGGGGGTCACCGACACCCTGGTCGACGTGCACGTGGCGCGCGACTTCGTGGCGCGCTTCGCCGAAGTGGCCCTGGCGCCGATCTACTACGTCGAGCTGCCCTTCGCCCAGCACTCCTTCGACATCACGGCCAGCCCGCGCACCTCGGCGACCACGCGGGCCGCGGTGGCCTTCGCCACCGCCGTGACCGCGCCGCGACCGGCGCTGAGCGCCGCGCGCGCGGCCAGCTACCGCGTCCCGCCGACCGAGCTGGTGGTCGAGGCCGGCGCGCGCTTGGTCGACGCGTGCTCGCTGGCCGCCGAGGTCGGGCCGTTCTTCGTCGTGACCTCCGACAACCCCTACTCGACGCGGCTCGACGCCGACGAGAACGACGCGCGGCGCGAGGAGCTGGTCGCCCTGCTGGCGCGGCGCGGCGTGGTGACCCGCGCGACCTTGGCGCGCGACCCCACCGGTCGCTGGCCCGACGAGGCGGGCGTCGCGCTGATCGGCGTCGGGCCGGAGTTGGCGGGTCCCCTGGCCGGCGTCTTCGACCAGTTCGCCTACTACGAGGTCACCGCGACCGGCGTGGCGGTGCGCGACGCGCGCACCGGGCGGGCCCTCTAGCGCGCCAGGGTGACCTCGACCGCGAGCTCGGCCGCCGCGACGAGCTGGAGGTCGTCGATCGCGCCCGCCGCCGCCAGGTCGCCCGCCACCGCGGCGATGGCGTCGCGCAGGGCCACCGGACCGGCCACGACGCAGCGCGCCACCACGGCTCGCTGGGAGGCCTTGGCGCTGCTCTTGGCTCGGCGCACCGCCTCCAGGACCTCGCGGGCCGGCCCGTAGACGACCCCCGGCGCCGACGCCGGGCGGCCGAGCTCCTCGAGCGTGGGCCACGGCGCGCGGTGCACCGAGCCCGCGTGCCACCAGCGCCAGGCCTCCTCGGTGGCGAAGGGCAGGACCGGCGCAAGCAGGCGTTGGAAGACCGACAGGGCCAGGGACAGCGTGGCCAGCGCCGAGCGCGTCGCCGGATCGGCCGGGTCGCCGTAGGCGCGGATCTTGACCAGCTCGAGGTAGTCGTCGCAGAAGGTCCAGAAGGCCTGCTCGGTGCGCTCCAGGGCGCGGGTGTGGTCGTAGCCGTCGAGGGCCACCGTGGCCTCGGTGACCACCTCGGCCAGCACCGCCAGGAAGTCGACGTCGAGGGGCGCGACGACCGCGTCGAGACCCGGGGGCGTGACCCCGGCCAGGCGCCCGAGCACGAACTTCGAGGCGTTGAGGACCTTGATCGCCAGGCGCCGGCCGACCTTCATCTGCGCCTCGTCGAGGATGGTGTCGGCGCCGGGTCGCCCGCAGGCCGCCCAGTAGCGCACGGCGTCGGCCCCGTGGGCCTCGAGCAGCGGCAGCGGCGTGACCACGTTGCCGGACGACTTGCTCATCTTCTTGCGCTCGGGGTCCAGGATGAAGCCCGAGATGACCGCGTGGCGCCAGGGCAGGGTGTCGTGCTCGAAGTCGCTGCGCACCACGGTCGAGAAGAGCCAGGTGCGAATGATGTCGTGGGCCTGGGGGCGCAGGTCCATCGGGAAGACCCGGGCGAAGAGATCGGTGCCCCAGTGCCCGGCGATCTGCGGGGTGAGCGAGCTGGTGGCCCAGGTGTCCATGACGTCGGGCTCGCCCACGAAGCCGCCGGGCCGGTGGCGCTGGGACTCGTCGTAGCCGGGTGGCGCGTCCGACGAGGGGTCCACCGGCAGGGCCTCGACCGGCGCGGTCAGCGGCGTGTCGAAGTCGACGGCGCCCGCGTCGTCGATCGGGTACCACAGCGGGAAGGGCACGCCGAAGAAGCGCTGGCGCGAGATCGACCAGTCCACGTTGAGCCCCTCGACCCACGAGCGGTAGCGGTGACGCATGTAGTCCGGGTGCCAGGCGAGCTCCTCGCCGCGGGCCAGCAGCGCGGCGCGGTGGGCCAGGGTCGACACGAACCACTGGCGCGAGGTCACGATCTCCAGGGGCCGCTCGCCCTTCTCGTAGAACTTGACCGGGTGGGTGACGGCCGTCGGCTCGCCGACCAGGTCGCCGCTGGCGCGCAACGCGTCGACCACCGCGACGCGCACCTGGTTGACGGTGCGTCCCGCCAGCTGGGCGTAGAGGGCGTTGGCCGCGGGGGCGTCGAGCGACGGGAAGTCGCCCTCGCCGAAGGTCGTCGCGAGGAAGCGCCCGTCGCGACCGATGAGCGCCCGCGTGGGCAGGTGCAGCTCGCGCCACCACGTCACGTCGGCCACGTCGCCGAAGGTGCAGATCATCGCGATCCCGGTGCCCTTCGCCGGGTCGGCCAGCTCGTGGGCCACCACGGGCACCTCGACGCGGAAGAGCGGGGTCACCACGCTCGTGCCCACGAGGCCGGCGTAGCGCGCGTCCTCGGGGTGGGCCACCAGCGCGACGCAGCTGGCCAGCAGCTCGGGCCGGGTCGTCTCGATCTCCACGACGCCCCCGCCGGGCCGGTGGAACCCCACGCGGTGACTGTGGCCGGGACGCTCGCGGTCCACCAGCTCGGCCTGGGAGACGGCCGTGCGAAAGTCGACGTCCCAGAGGGTGGGCGCCACGGTGGAGTAGGCCTCGCCGCGCGCCAGCATGGCCAGGAACGCCCGTTGGGACACCTCCTGGGAGTGCTGGCCCACCGTGGTGTACTCCGTCGTCCAGTCGATCGAGGCGCCCAGCGTGCGAAAGAGGTGCTTGAAGGCCTCCTCGTCCAGGACCGTCAGGCGCCGGCACAGCTCGACGAAGTTCTTGCGCGAGATGGCGATCTTGTCCTTGCCGGGCGTGGCCGGCGGCTCGAAGAAGGGGTCGTAGGCGAGGTCGGCGTCGCCGCGCACCCCGAAGTAGTTCTCGACGCGCCGCTCGGTGGCCAGGCCGTTGTCGTCCCAGCCCATCGGGTAGAAGACCTCCTTGCCGCGCATGCGCCAGTAGCGCGCGATGAGGTCGGTGTGGGTGTAGCTGAAGACGTGTCCGATGTGCAGGTTGCCCGACACGGTGGGTGGCGGCGTGTCGATGGAGTAGACGTCAGCGCGCGCGGCGTCGGGGTCGAAGCGGTAGGTGCCCTCGGCCTCCCAGCGCTCGATCCAGGTCGCTTCGAGGCCGTCGACGCTCGGCTTGTCGGGCACGTCGGGCGACGTCGGCGTGAGGTCGTCGGGCATGGTTGGCCTAGTTTAGGACCGTGATTCGCCTCTACGATTCCGTGCGCGGGGAGGTCGTCGACCTCGTCCCGCGCGATCCGGGTCGCCTCTCGATGTACGTCTGCGGTCCGACCGTCAACGACGTGCCCCACATCGGCCACGGGCGCTTCACGTTGATCTGGGACGTGGCGCGGCGCTGGTACACGTTCGTCGGCCTGGACGTTCGCTACGTGTCCAACATCACCGACGTCGACGACAAGATCATCGCCCGAGCGCACGACGAGGGCCGGACGGAGCACGAGGTGGCGCGCGACTTCGAGGCGCAGTGGTGGCAGGCCATCGACGCGCTGGGCGTGGCGCGGCCCGACGACACTCCCCACGCGACGCAGTACGTGGACGAGATGGTGTCGCTGATCGGACGGCTGCTGGACGGGGGTAAGGCCTACGCGACGAGCGACGGGGTCTACTTCGACGTGACCTCGGTGCCCGACTACGGTCTCCTGGCCGGCCAGGCGCTGGAGTCGCTGCGCGCGGGTGCGCGGATCGAGACGATCGACGAGAAGCGATCGCCCCTGGACTTCGCGCTGTGGAAGGCGGCCAAGGCGGGCGATCCGTCGTGGCCGGCGCCCTTCGGCGAGGGGCGCCCGGGCTGGCACACCGAGTGCGTCGTCATGTCGCTCAAGCTGCTGGGCGAGGGCTTCGACCTGCACACCGGCGGGTTGGACCTCAAGTTCCCGCACCACGAGAACGAGCGGGCTCAGGCCGTCGCCGCGGGGCGGATCTTCTGTCGTCACTGGGCGCACAACGGGTGGGTGGTGGTCGGCGGGGAGAAGATGAGCAACTCGCTCGGCAACTTCACGTCGCTGGCCGACCTGCTGGCCCAGACCGACTCGCGCGCCTATCGCCTCCTGGTCCTGCGCTCGCACTACCGCTCGCCCATCGAGGTCTCCCCGGCCACGATCGCGGACGCCGAGCGGGCCCTGGCGCGCCTCGACGGACTGGCGCGCCGCTTCGACCTGGCGCCGCTGGCCGGTGCCGCACTGGAGCGCGCCACGGACTTCGACTGGCCGGGCGAGGCCGGCGACCTCTACGACGCGGTGGCCGCGAGCCTCAACGACGATCTCGACACCCCCCCCGCGGTGGCGCGGCTCTTCGACGCGGTGACGAGCGCCCACGCCGCGGCGGACCGCGGCGAGGACGAGACGGCTCGCCGCCTGGCGGGCGCGGTCAACGCGCTGTGCGGCGCGCTGGGGCTGCGCCTGCGCGGCGACGCCGACGTCGTCGACGAGGTCAGCGCCGGTCTGGTGCGCGAGCGCGACGAGGCCCGGGCGCGCAGCGACTGGGCCGCGGCCGACCGCCTGCGCGACGACCTGGCCGCACTGGGCTGGACGGTGGAGGACGGCGCCGCCGGGACCCGGATCCGGCGCTGAACGGACGTTTGGCTGCGCGACCGTTACCAGGTAACGTTGTTCGGGAGGTCGCCGTTGTGGTTCCCTCCGGACCGGTGGAAGGCCGGTCGGCAGCAATAAGGAGGCCCACAGTGGCTGTAGGAACCGTGAAGTGGTTCAACGATGAGAAGGGCTGGGGATTCATCGCAGTCGAAGGCCAGCCCGACGTCTTCGTGCACTACTCGGAGATTCAAGGTGACGGACGGCGCACCCTCGTCGAGGGACAGTCCGTGGCGTTTGACATCGAGCCGGGCGACCGGGGACCGCTGGCCAAGCGAGTCCAGATCAACTAGTCCGACGAAGGAGTGGAGGCGGCCGGCGCGAGAGCGCCGGCCGCTTTCCATTTGGGGGGACATTCGGTGCGGCCAGATTACCCACAAGTAACCTGAGGGGACCGTTCGACGAAGGGTGGAGCCGTGACCGACTTCTCGATGGAACTCAACGACGACCAGCGCACTCTCCAGGAGTGGCTGCACGGCTTCGCCGTGAACGTCATGCGCCCGGCCGCGCACGAGTGGGACGAGCGCGAGGAGACGCCGTGGCCCATCATCGAAGAGGCCGCGCGACTGGGCATCTACAGCCTGGACTTCTTCGCCAACGCCATGGCCGACCGGACCGGCCTGTCGATCGTGCTGGCCCTCGAGGAGCTGGCCTGGGGTGACGCTGGCCTGTGCATGGCCATCATCGGCACGTCGCTGGGCGTGGCGGCGATCATGGCCAACGGGACGCCCGAGCAGCAGATGGAGTGGGTCCCGCGCTGCTTCGGGAGCCCCGACGACATCAAGCTGGCGGCCTTCGGGGTCTCCGAGCCCGACGCCGGCAGCGACGTCTCCTCGTTGCGCACCCGGGCCACCTACGACTTAGCGAGCGACGAGTGGGTCCTCAATGGCACCAAGACCTGGATCACGAACGGCGGGATCGCCGACGTCCACGTCATCGTGGCGTCGGTCGAGCCGGCCCTCGGGAGCCGCGGCCAGGCCTCCTTCATCGTGCCCGAGCGCACGCCGGGCCTGCGCATGGGCCAGAAGTTCTCGAAGATGGGCATCCGGGCCAGCCACACCGCCGAGGTCGTCCTCGAGGACTGCCGGGTCCCGGGGGCCTGCCTGCTGGGCGGCAAGGAGAGGCTGGACGAGAAGTTGGCCCGGGCCCGCGAGGGCCTGCGCTCCCAGGGCCAGGCGGCCATGGCCACCTTCGAGGCGACCCGCCCGGCCGTCGGCGCCCAAGCGCTGGGCATCGCCCGGGCCGCCTACGAGTACTCGCTGGACTACGCCAAGGAGCGCCAGCAGTTCGGCCGGGCGATCATCGAGAACCAGGCGATCGCCTTCAAACTGGCCGACATGAAGACCCGCATCGACGCGGCGCGGCTGCTGGTGTGGCGCGCGGCGTGGATGGCCGCCAGCCGCAAGCCGTTCCTCAACGGGGAGGGCTCGATGTCCAAGCTCTTCGCGGGCGAGACGGCGGTGCACGTGACGGAGGAGGCCATCCAGATCCTCGGGGGCTACGGCTACGTGCGCGACTACCCCGTGGAGCGCTGGCACCGCGACTCGAAGATCTACACGATCTTCGAGGGAACCAGCGAGATCCAGCGGCTCATCATCGCGCGCGCCATCTCCGGCCAGCACATCCGCTAGTCGCCGACGAGCGTGCGGATCCTCACCGTCTGCACCGGCAACGTCGCCCGCTCAGCGATGCTCGGCTTCATGCTGTCGTCGATTGCGGACGACGGTGGGTACGCCTGGAGCGTGCGCACCGCCGGGACCCACGTCATCGAGAACTCGACCATGAGCTCACGCACCCGCGACGCGCTGCTCTCGATCGAGGCGCTGGGCGAGCACCGCTACGGCGCGCACCGCAGTCGCCAGCTGACCGCCGGCGACCTGGCCTGGGCCGACGTCGTCCTGGCCGCCGAGGCCGACCACGTCCGTTTCGCGCGCGCGCTGGCCCCGCGCGAGGCCGGCCGCGTCGTCCAACTCCGCCAGTTCACCCTGCGCGCGAGCGCCGGCGAGCTCCTCGATCGCCAACTGGCCGCGGTGAGCGTCCTGGATCTGGACCCCGGACTCGACGTCGCGGACCCGGCCGGCGCCGACCAGTCCCGCTACGACGAGGTGGCGCGGCTGCTGTGGCGCCTGGCCCGAGACTTCGCCGCGCTGGTGGAGGACTAGTCCTGCTGGACCGCGCGCAGGCCACCCCAGGCCAGGGTGGCGGCGCGCGCGGCCAGGCGCTCGGCCTCGGTGGGCGGCGGCGTCGGCCAGCCCCGGACGGCCTGCTGGAGGAGCCACGCCGCCGCGGCGCCCTCGGCGATGCCGACCACGCCGGCCGCCAGCTGGCGGCGGTGGTCGTCGCTGATCGAGATGTTGATGTAGGGCTCGACGAAGGAGACCAGGCCGCCCTCGAGGCGACGCAGCTCGGCCGCGGTCTCGCCCTCGTGGGAGTGGATGAAGAGGATGCGGAAGGCGTCGGTCTCGCCCACCACCATGTCGAAGTAGACGCGGAAGGCCACTTCGATCTTGGAGCGTGGCGAGGTCACCGAGTTCACGGCGGCGAAGAGCGACTCGAGCAGCTTGCTGGCGGTGTGGGCGACGATCTCGTGGTACAGGTCGGTCTTGGAGTCGAAGTACTGGTAGAGGATCGGCTTGGTGAAGCCGGCCTCCTTGGCGATGTCGTCCATCGTCGTCGCCTGGAAGCCGCGCTCGGCGAAGATCCCCCGCGCCACCCCCAGGAGATGGTCCCGGCGCTCGGTGTGCTGCGGTCGGTCGTCCGCGATCGCCATCGGGACCACGTTAGCGGCCCCTAGGCGGCGCCTGAGAGGTCCAACGTCGCGGCGAGACGCCCCGGCAGGTCGGCGAGGTTGAAGTGGCGCCGCGCCACGTCACGGTTGTGGTCGAGCAGCGCCGCGTCCGGCGCGTCGAGGAAACGGGCGATCGCCGCGACATCGTCGAGTCCGAAGAAGGTGAAGCCGAAGGAGGTGATCTCGCGCGCCACCGGGTAGGGATTCAGCGCCAGGGGACGCCGGTGGGTCACCGACTCCAGCACCGGATTGCCGAACCCCTCCCAGGTCGAGGCCATCACCACCAGGTCGGCCGCGGCGTAGGCGTCGTGGACGGTGGTCCCGGCCGGCGCGCCGCGTCGCACGTCGACGCGCGACGTCGCGAGCAGGGCGCGCAGCTCCGCCTCGTAGTCGTCCTCGCTGGGACCGAGCAGCCACAGCGTCGCGCCGAGGGCCTCGGCCAGGGCGAGCGCCCCGGGCACGTTCTTGCGGGGCAGGGCGCGGCTCGCGACCAGGGCCACGCGCGCGTCGCCCACGCCGAGGGCCCGGCGGGTCTCGTCGCGCCGGCCCTTCGGCGGGTCGCAGTCGAAGGAGTTGCGCAACGTGCACGCCTCGATCCCGCGCGCGGCGAGGTCGCGGCGCGAGAGGTCGTTGATCGTGACGTGACGCCATCCGGGCGCGTCGCGCGGACCGTCGAGGTGGGCGAGGTGCTCCCGCTGCCACGCCAGGTCGTGGTGGTGGAAGGTCGCCGTCCGGTCCGCGAGGACCTCGTAGAGGACCTCGCGAGCCCCCGGGTTGAGCGGCAGCGACGCGAGGTTCTCCACCACGACGTGATCGACGTCGCGCAGCGCGCCGCCCAGTTCCCCGGACGTCGGCGGTGTCGCGGCGTCCATTGCCAGTCCCGGCAGGAGGATGTCGACCGGTCCCTCGCCGGCCACGGTCGAGACCGTGTGGCCCAGCGAGGCGAGCGCCGCGCACCACTTGGCGGCCTCGATCGAGACGCCGTCGGTGCCCCCGAGCCGGAAGCTGACGACGGCAACGCGGGCCATCGCCCGAGGCTACGGGCCCGAGAGTCCCGGGGGGCCCGGTAGTAGAGTGCTCGGACGGGGTCGGCCCTCGCGTCGGCCCGTTCGTCGGAGGACCCCTTGGCTCAGCGTGCGCTGATCACCGGTGTGACCGGTCAGGACGGCTCCTACCTGGCCGAGTTCCTCCTGGGCGAGGGCTACGAGGTCATCGGGGTCATGCGGCGCACCTCCACCGTGAACATGGAGCGTATCGGTCACCTCCAGGACCGCCTGACTCTGGTCTCGGGCGACCTGATGGACGAGATCTCGCTCATCAACATCCTGCGCGAACACCGGCCCCACGAGGTCTACAACCTGGCCGCCCAGAGCTTCGTCCAGGCCTCGTGGAGCCAGCCGGTGCTGACCGGCGAGACGACCGCGCTGGGAGTGACGCGCATCCTGGACGCCATCCGCATCGTCGATCCGGAGATCCGCTTCTATCAGGCGAGCTCCTCGGAGATGTTCGGCCGCGTGCGCACGGTCCCCCAGAACGAGCAGACGCCCTTCTACCCGCGCAGCCCCTACGGCGTCGCCAAGGTCTACGGCCACTGGATCACCGTCAACTACCGCGAGAGCTACGGCCTGCACGCCTCGTCGGGGATCCTGTTCAACCACGAGTCACCGCGCCGGGGTTTGGAGTTCGTGACCCGCAAGGTGACCCACGGCGTGGCGCGCATCAAGCACGGCCTGGACAGCGAGCTCCGCCTGGGCAACCTGGACGCGCAGCGTGACTGGGGCTACGCCGCGGACTACGTGCGCGCGATGTGGGCGATGCTGCGGCGCGATTCGCCCGACGACTTCGTGGTCGCCACGGGCGTGACGCACTCGGTGCGCGAGCTGTGCGACGTCGCCTTTTCGGCGGCCGGGCTGCGCTACGAGGACCACGTGGTGGTCGATCCCGCCTACCTGCGCCCGGCCGAGGTCGACGTCCTGGTGGGCGACGCGACCAAGGCGCGCGACGTCCTGGACTGGAAGTGCGAGGTTGACTTCACCGGCCTCGTCGAGATGATGGTCGCGGCGGACCTGCAAGCGCTCGCGCGCTGAGCACCGTGGACCGCGTCGCGTCGCCGGTCATCACCCTGCGCGACGCCGTGGCCCTGGTCAACGATTTCCCGCTGTTGAGCGGCGTCACGCTGGACGTCCCGTCCGCCACGCTCACCGTGGTCACCGGGGCCAACGGCGCGGGCAAGACCAGCCTGCTGATGCTGCTCGCCGGGCTGGTGCGCCTGTCGCGCGGGGCCGGGGAGGTCGCCGGGGTCGACTTGGCCACCGGCGACCTGCGCGAACTGCGCCGGCGCGTGGGGTGGCTCGGCCACGAGGGCTCCTTCTACGACGACCTGACGGCCCGCGAGAACCTCACCTTCGCCGCCCGGGCGCTCGAACGGCCCCTCGACCTCATCGACCCGGCCCTGGAGCGCGTCGGACTGGCGCGCCGGGCCGCGTCGCCGGCCCGGCGCCTGAGCGCCGGCCAGCGCCGGCGCCTGGGCCTCGCCTGGCTGCTGGTGCGCCGCCCGGTGCTCTGGCTGCTCGACGAGCCCTACGCGTCGCTCGACGACGAGGGCCGCGATTTCTTCGACGCGCTCATCGGCGACGTCGTCGACGCGGGGGCGACGGTGGTGGTGAGCGCGCACGTCCCGCTTCGCGGGGCGCACCTTCGCCCCCGGGTCGTCGCGCTGGCGGGCGGCCGCGTCGCCGAGGCGACGCCGTGATCAGCACCGCGCTGCTGGTCGCCGGCAAGGACCTGCGCGTGGAGGCCCGCAGCCGCGTCCTGCTCTGGCAGGTCGTGCCCTTCGGCGTGATGGCGCTGCTGCTCAGCGGCCTGGCCCTCGGTTCGGTGCACGCCGGGCACTCCGACGCGGCGCCCGGCCTCTTCTACCTCGTCGTCGTGCTGGTCGCCCTGTTGATGATCAACCGCAGCGTGGCCATCGAGCGCCGTCCGGGGACCCGCGCCTCGGTGGCCACGCTGGGTTTGGACCCCGCGGGCGTGTTCCTGGGAAAGGCCCTCGCCCTGGCGGTGGAGCTGTGGCTGACCGCGGTCGTGCTGCTGGCCGGCGCGGTGCTGTTCCTGCACACCGCGCTGCGCGGCACGGTGGAGGCCGTGCCCAGCGTGGTGGCGACGATCGCCGCGCTGGCCGTGGCGGGGACCCTCTACGGCGCGCTGAGCGCCGGGTCGGCCACCGCCACGCTGCTGCCCCTGGTGGCCCTGCCGGCCTTCGCCCCGCTGCTCATCGCCGGCGAGCGGTCCTTCGTCGCCGCGCTGCACGGTCACGCCCTGTGGGAGTGGTGGCTGATCGTGACCGTGGCCCTCGTCGCCTACCTGGCAGTCGGGATTCTCCTTTACGGTGTCCTGGAGGACTCGTGATGAAAGCACTCGTCAACCGCCTGCTGGGGCCCGTCACGCTCGCCGCGGTGGCCCTCACCGTGTGGCTCGGCCTGTGGGTCACCCCGCCGGACCGGATCCAGGGCGACTGGGCGCGCCTCGTCTACGTGCACCCGGCCCTGGCGTGGGTGGCGCTCTACCTCTCCTTCGGCACGACCACGATCGCCAGCGCGCTCTACCTCTGGCCGCGGACCCGCGCGGGGGTCATGGACCGGGTGGCGCACTGCGCGATGGAGGTGAGCGTCGTCTTCATCGCCCTCACGCTCGTCACCGGATCGATCTGGGGCCGGCCCACCTGGGGCGTGTGGTGGGTGTGGGACGCGCGGCTGACCTCGACGGCGGTCCTGGGCGTGCTGGCCCTGGGCTACCTCGCCCTGCGTCGCGCGACCGACGACGCCGGCCAGCGGGCGCGCCGCGGCGCCGTCTACGTGCTGCTGGCGGCGATCAACGTGCCGATCGTCCACTTCTCGGTGGTGTGGTGGAAGACCCTGCACCAGAACGCCACGGTCTTCACGGCCGACCGGACGCTGCTCATCCACGGGATCATGGCCTGGACGCTGCTGCTCAGCTTCGTCGCGTTCTCCCTGGCCTTCGCGTGGCTGCTGCGCGCTCGCTACCGCCTGGAGGTGGCGCGCGAGCGCGCCGCCGACACCGTCGTCGAACGAGCCTTGGAGGAGCGCCGGCGCGAGGGCGCCTACTGATGGGCTACGTCGACGCGGGCTACGCGTTCGCCCTCGGGGGACTGGCGCTCTACGCGCTCTCCATCTGGTGGCGGGGACGCCGTGAGCCCCACTGAGGGCGCCCCGGACCTCGCGCCGGTTCCCGCGCCCCCGCAACGCCGGCACCGGCGGCGTCGGGTCGTGGGCGTGGCCGTCGTCCTGGGGCTCTGCCTCGTCGCCCTGCTCAGCGGGGGCCTGCTCGGCTCGCTGAACTACTTCGAGACGGTCGACCAGGCCCTGGCCCACCGGGCCGCGGTGGGCACGCGCGTGATCCGTCTCGAGGGTGTGGTCGCGCCCCACACCATTGAGCGCACCGCCACCGGGGCCGCGTTCGTGCTCGTCGGGTCGCTCGACCAGCGGGTCAGCGTGGTGTGCCGGGGGACCCCGCCCCAGCTCTTCCAGGCCAACATCCCGGTGGTGGTCGTCGGACGGTTCTCGTCGGACACGTCGCGGCTCTTTTACGGCACGCAGATCCTTGTCAAGCACACCTCGACCTACATCGCCCAGCACCCGGGGCGCGTGCGAGCGCCCAACGGATCGACCCGGTGACGCTGACCTGGCTCGGGCGCGCCGCGCTCGCCCTGGCCCTCGTCGGCGCCCTCGGCGGGCTGGTGAGCCAGGTGGTGGCCCTGCGGACCCGACGACGCGCCCACGCCCTGGCCTGGTCGGGCGTCACGTTGGCCGGCGTCCTCGGCGCCATCGGCGTGATGCAGTACGCGCTGGTCACCCACAACTTCTCGCTGGCCTACGTCGCCGAGAACAACGCCACGTTCACGCCGCTGCTCTACTCGATCACCGGCATGTGGTCGGCCCTCGAGGGTTCGCTGCTGCTCTGGTCGCTGCTGCTCACCGGGGCGACCCTGGGGGTCGTGGCCTACTACCGGCGCCGCGCCGACGACGCAGTGGTCGCCTGGGCCACCGCCGTGCTGTTCGCCGTGGGCGCCTTCTTCATCTTCCTCATGGTCGGCCCGGCCGATCCCTTCATCGCCAGCGCCGCGCGCGTGGCCCAGGGCGCCGGACCCAACGCGCTGCTCCAGGACAACCCCCTGGTGGCGATGCACCCGCCGCTGCTCTACGCCGGCTTCGTGGGCTTCACCGTGCCCTTCGCCTTCGCCATCGCCATGCTGATCACCGGACGGGTCCAGGACCGCTGGCCCCTCGAGCAGCGCCGCTGGACGGTGCTGGCCTGGGGGGCACTGTCGGTGGGCATCGTCATGGGCGCGTGGTGGAGCTACCAGGTGCTGGGCTGGGGCGGCTTCTGGGGCTGGGACCCGGTGGAGAACGCCGCGCTGCTGCCCTGGCTGACCGCGACCGCCTACGTGCACTCGGTGATCGTCCAGGACCGCCGGGGCCTCTTTCGAGTCTGGAACCTGTCGCTGGCCGTCGTGACGTTCTCCCTCACCGTGCTGGGGACCTTCTTCACGCGCTCCGGCGTGCTCCAGAGCGTGCACGCGTTCTCCTCCTCCACCCTGGGGCCCCTGCTGATCGGGTTCTTCTTCGTGTGCCTGGCCGGCGGCCTCGGGCTCATCGCCTGGCGCGGCGACCGGCTGCGCGCCGCGGTCGGGGTCGACCGCGCCCTGTCGCGCGAGGGCCTCTTCGTCGCCAACAACGTGCTGTTCGTGGGCTTCGCCACCGTGGTGCTGCTGGGCACCGTCTTTCCTCTCCTGTACGAGGCGGTCAACGGGGGCCAGGTGAGCGTGGGCACGCCGTACTTCGCGACGGTGGCCGCGCCGGTGGGCGTGGTGGCCCTCGGGCTGATGGCCGTGGCGCCCCTGGTGGGCTGGCGCAGCGCCGACGCCGGCGTGCTGTGGCAGCGCCTGCGGGTGAGCGCGTGGGCCGCGCTGGCCGTGGTGGTCGCGCTGCTCGCGGCGGGCGTGCACCGCTGGTCGGTGCTGGCGGCCTGCCTGCTCGCCACGGCCGCCGCCGGGGCCGCCCTGCGCACCCTGCGCGGGGTCTTCGCCGCGGCGGCCCGGCGCGGGTCGTGGCGCCGGGGATTGCGCGCGCCCTCCACCGGCGGCATGGTCGTCCACCTCGGGGTCGTGATCCTGGCCCTCGGCGTGGTCTGCTCCACCGCCTACGCCTCGCGCACCGAGGTCACGCTGGCGCCCGGCCAGAGCACGGTGGTCGACGGCCAGTACGTGGCGTTCCACGGCCTCCGGGCGGTGCGCAGCCGTCTGGCCAGCGCGACCCAGGTCCTGGTGAGCGTGGACCACCGCGCACTCACCCCGGCGATCACCACCTTCAATGGGCGCGCCGGCCAGACGGTCGGCACGCCGGCCATCGATTCCAATCTGGCGCGCGACGTCTACGTCACCTTCGACGCGGTGGGCGGCACCGGCTCGACCTCGGGGGCCCAGATCCAGAGCGACCTACCGGCCGGCTCGGTCGTGCTGGGCGTCACCGTCGAGCCGCTGCTGTCCTGGCTGTGGATCGGCGGGCTGGTCATCGGGGTCGGGGCGGCCGCCTCCTTCGTGCGGCGCCGCCACGCCGAGGAGGCGCCGTGAAGCGATCGGTTCGCGGGGCGTCACTGGTCGCGCTGGCCTTCGTGGTCGCGGCCTCGCTGTTCTTGGCCACGCGGCACCCGGTGAGTGACGTGGCCAGCGCTCCCAGTCCGCTCCTCGGCCGGGCCGCCCCGCCGCTGGCCGGGGGCGAGCTGGGCGGCGGGCGCTTCTCGCTGGCCGGCGAGCGCGGTCGCGTGGTCGTGGTGAACTTCTGGTCGTCCTGGTGCGGCCCGTGCGTGGCCGAGGCCCCCGAGCTGACGACCTTCGCCTGGCGCGAGCGCCACGCGCGTGTCACCCTGGTCGGCGTGGTCTTCAACGACTCGCTGGGCGCGGCGGCGGCCTTCGCCCGGCACTACGGCTCGCTCTACCCCTCGGTGGTGGACGCCGGCGGGGCGATCGCCAACCGCTACGGCGTGATCTCGCCGCCCACCACCTTCGTCATCGACCGCCGCGGCCGGGTGGTGGCCACCCTGCTCGGCCCGATCAGCGCGGCCCAGCTCCAGCGCGTGGTCGCCGCGGTGGGCCCGTGAGGGTCCTCGGCTCCTTCCGGCTCTGGCTGGCCGCCCTGGCCGTGGTGGCCGTCGTGGCGGTGCTCGTCGCGCCGCGGACCCCGGCGGCGGCCGCGCGCGTCGCGCACCTCGAGTCGCTGGTGCGCTGCCCGAGCTGCGAGGACCTGTCGGTGGCCCAGTCCAACGCCACCACCGCCTTGGCGGTGCGTCGCGAGATCGTCGCCGCGGTGCAGCGCGGCCGCTCGGACACCCAGATCCTCACCTCCCTGGAGGCCACCTACGGGAGCTCGGTGCTGCTGAGCCCGCCGACGACCGGTCTCGGCGCGCTGCTGTGGGCCGTGCCCGTCGCCCTGATCGTGCTGGCCGGCCTGGTGGGCGTGCGCCTGACGAGGCGACGATGAGCCGCGACGCCCAGCTCTGGCGCGACGAGATCGCGCTGCGCGAGGCGTCGCTGGCCGACGCCCGGCGCGAGGTGGCGGCCGGCGAGCTCTCGCCCGAGGAGTTCGCGGCCATCGACGAGCGCGAGCGGCGCGCCCTGGCGCGCGCCCGCGCGGCCCTGGAGGCCTTCGGCGACGACGAGGCGCCCGCGCGTCCGGTGCGCCGGCGCCGGCGCAGCCTCCTGTTCGTGGCCTTCGCGTGCTTCCTGGTGGTCCTCACCGTGCTGCTCGTCGCGACGCTGACGCTGCGCCAGCCCGGCACCTCGGGCACCGGCTCGTTGACCCTCGACCGGTCCCAGCGGATCACTCAGCTGCTCACCGAGGCCGAGGCCGACACGGCCAGCGGCGCCGACGTGGCGGCCCTGGCCGCCTACCAGGCCGTGCTCAGCCTGGATGCGAACAACGAGACCGCGCTGACCCAGGTGGGGTGGCTCGACTTCTCCGCGGGCAGCGCGGCCCACGACGCGACGCTGACCTCGCTCGGGCTGGGCGACCTGCGCCGCGCCCTCACGCTGGCCCCGCGCGACGCGGCCCCGCGCCTCTACTACGCGATCGCCGCGGCCGCCACGCCGGGCAACCGCGCCCTGGCGGTGAGCGAGTTTCGGATCTTCCTCACGCTGAACCCGTCGCCGGCCCAGCGCGCCGTCGCCGCGCCGTTCCTGCGCCGCCTGGGTCTGGGCGCGGGCTAGAGCCCGACGACCAGGGCCCCGACGGCCCCGGCCAGCACCAGGCCGCTCACCACGCCGCGCCGCGCCGCGAAGAGCCAGACCAGCACGCCGGCCAACACGGCCACCTGCCAGGGCCGGGTGAGCGCCAGGCCCAACGGCACGGCCGAGCCGGCGATCGCCCCGAGGGCGCACGGCCCGGCCCCGGCGAGGAAGGCCCCGGCGCGCCGGCTGGCGCGCACCGCGTGAAAGCGCTGCGCGCCGCCGAGCACGAAGAGGAAGGAGGGGGCGAAGGCCACCGCCGCGGCCAGCAGCGCGCCGGCGACGCCCGCCGCGGCGTAGCCCACCGCGGCCACGGTCAGCACGACCGGCCCGGGGGTCACCTGGCCCAGGGCCACCGCGGCGAGGAAGTGCGCCCCGGTCATCCAGTGGTACGTGGTGACCACGTCGTGCTGCATCAGGGGCACGATGACGAATCCGCCGCCGTAGGAGAGGGCGCCGACCTTGAGCGCGACCCAGCCGAGCGCGCCCCAGCCGACCGCGGCCACCTTCACCCCGAGGGCCAGTCCGGCGAAGTGGGCGCGCGACGGCGCGACGCGCCGAACCAGTTCGACGGCGCCGCAGCCCAGGATCACCACGACCAGGTAGGTCCCGGCCAGCGCCGCGGTCAGCGCGCCGGCCGCCGCGTAGGCGACCCACCAGACCCGCGCGGCGCGATCGGACCCCGCGCGCCGACGGCTGGTCACCAGGAGAGCGCCGGCGGCCCGCAGCGCCACCGCCGGGGTCCCGGCCCCGGCCCCGGCCGCCGCCCCGATGACGGCGGCCGGGGCGCCGTGCGCGAAGACGACGGCGGACATCGCGACGATGAGGACCAGTCCGGGCGCGATGAAGCACAGCCCGCCCAGCAGCCCGCCGAGCACCCCGGCAACGCGCCACGCGCAGAAGATCGCCAGCTGGGTGGACGCCGGGCCGGGCAGGAGGTTGGTCGCGGCGAGGGCGTCCTCAAACTCGTACTCGTCGATCCAGGATCGCTGCTCGACGCACAGGCGCCTCAGGAGCGCCACGTGCGCGGGCGGCCCGCCGAAGCCCACGACGCCCAGGCGGGTCCACTGGGCGACGACGGTGGTGAGCGGGACCCTCGACGAGGCCGGCTCGTCGCTCACCGGGGGCGGCGCTCGTCTAGGCCGTGACGCGGCAGGCGTCGTCGCCCAGGGCGCGCGACGTCAGCGTGACCGTCGTACGCTCCGCGCCCAGGCCCTCGAGGAGCCCGGCGATCAGCCCGTGGTCGAGCGCGCACAGCACCGGGTGGTGCGTGGCCAGCGCGCCGAAGGGGCAGTTGTCCGAGACCACCGAGGAGCTGGTCGCGGTGACCTCGAGACGGGCGGCGAAGCCGTGCGCGGTGAGCAGGCCCGCGATCGAGGTCATGGCGGCCTGCACCGTGCGGGTCGTGTCCCCGGGTCCGACGGACAGGCCGAGCGCGCGGCCGTAGACGACGCCGACCTCGTGGGCGAGCTCCTCGGACGCCGCGGGCCCCAGGCGGTCCAGCGCCGTCTCCAGCAGGGCCACCAGCAGGGCGTCGCGGCGCATCGCCCCGTCCACCACCAGCCCCTCGTCGACGACGCGGTAGCCCTTGGCCGGGCGGCCCACCGTCGTCTTGCGCACGTTGTCGAAGGTGACGTAGCCGCCCTCGGTCAGGCGCTCGAGGTGGTGGCGCACGACGTTGGCGTGGACCTCGCAGTGCAGGGCCAGCTCGGTGGCGGTGGCGCCGGGGTGCTCGCACAGGTAGAGGAAGATCTTGCGCCGGGTGCTGTCGCCGAAGGAGTGGGCGAGGCTCGTCACCGTCGCGGTGAATCTCGCGGGGTCGAGGTCGCGGTCGAGAGGCGTGGTCGCCACGGGAAAAGTCTACGGCCGCACGTGCGCGAGGGCACCGGTAGCCTCGGGGTCGCCCCCAAAGGAGCCCCGTGACCGAATCCCTGCGCGACCAGCTCGCGGCCGTCGTCGAGCCCCAGGTGGGCCGGCCGATCGGGGAACTCGGGTTCCTCGGCGCCGTCGACGAGGCCGCGCGGCGCGTGGAGCTCGTCCTGCCGGTCAGCGAATGGCCCCACCGCGCGGCGCTGGAGGCCGAGGTCGACCGGATTGCCCCGGGGGCGGTCGTGGCGGTGCGCGCGATGGACGAGGCGGAGCGCCTGGCGCTGCGCAACCACCTGCGCGCGGCGATGACCGCCGACCCCGGCCCCGGCCACCACGCCGAGCCCACGCCGCGCTTCCTGGACCGGTCCTCGCGCACCCGCGTGCTGGGCGTCTCGTCGGGCAAGGGCGGCGTGGGCAAGTCCTCGGTCACCGTCAACCTGGCCGTCGCCCTGGCGGCCGCCGGCCGGCGCGTCGGCCTGCTGGACGCCGACGTCTACGGCTTCTCGATCCCCAAGATGATGGGCGCGTCGAGCGACCCGGTGGTGCTGGGCGACCTGGTGATCCCCACCCTCGTCCACGGGGTGCGCTGCGTGTCGATGGGCTACTTCGTGCCCGACGAGCAGCCGGTCATCTGGCGCGGGCCGATGCTGCACAAGGCGATCCAGCAGCTCGTCACCGAGGCGTGGTGGGACGAGCCGGACTTCCTGCTGATCGACATGCCGCCGGGGACCGGCGACGTGGCGCTCACCCTGTCCGAGGTGGTGCCGCGCGTGGAGATGTACGTGGTCACGACTCCCCAGCCGGCCGCCCAGCGCGTGGCCCAGCGCTCGGCCTACGCCGCGCGCAAGCTCAAGCTGGCCGTGCGCGGCGTGGTGGAGAACATGAGCTGGTTCACCGGCGACGACGGCGTGCGCTACGAGATCTTCGGCGCGGGGGGCGGGGCCCAGCTGGCCCGCGAGCTCGGCGTGCCGCTGTTGGCCCAGGTGCCCCTCGACCCGCGCCTGCGTGCGGGCGGCGACACCGGTCACCCGATCGTGGTGAGCGACCCCGACGCCGAGGCGTCGCGGATCTTCACCGAGCTGGCCGCCACCGTCGTCGCGCAGGGACCCTCGCGCGTTTACCGCCAGGAACTCACGGTCCGCTAGCCCGTTCGACGCGACCGTACACTCGTGCCGGGAGGTCCCATGGCCGTCGTGCCCGACATCGTCGAGTTCCTGCGGCGCTACCCGCCCTTCGCCGAACTCGACTCGTCGGCCGTCGACGCCCTGGCCGAGGCCGTCGAGGTCGAGTTCCACCGCGCGGGCGCGACGATCTTCTCCCAGGGCGCCTCGCCGGTCGAGTTCCTGCGCGTGGTGCGCACCGGCGCGGTCGAGGTCGTCCACGACGGACGGGTGCTCGACGTGATGGGCCCCGGCGAGATGTTCGGGCACGCCTCGATGCTCTCGGGCCTGCCCACCGGCTTCGAGGCGCGCGCCGCCGAGGACACCCTCACCTACCGCATCCCCGAGCCGGTGGCCACCAAGGAGTTGGCCGGGCCGCGCGGGTTGCGCGTCGTGACGAGGCTCCTGCTCGAGGACCGCCACCACCTGCGCTCGGGGCCCGAGCTCGACGTGGCCGGCGACCGACTGCGCCAACCGGTCGCCGTGGCGCTGCGCGGCGCGCCGGTGGTCTGCGCTCCGGACACGACCCTGCGCGAGGCGGCGCGGCGCATGACCGACGCCGGCGCCACCGCGCTGGTGGTCGACCTCGGCGACTTGCTCGGGATCGTCACCGACTCGGACCTGCGCGCGCGCGTGGTCGCCGGGGGGCTCTCGGCCGACGAGCCGGTCTCGGCGGTCATGACCGCGCCGGCGTTCACCGTGCCCAGCGATCGTCCGGCCAGCGAGGTCCTGCTGGACATGCTCGACCGGGGCGTGCGCCACTTCCCCGTGACCTCGCCGGCCGGCAAGATCGTCGGGGTCATCGAGGACCACGACCTCGTCGCCGCCGAGAGCCGCTCCTCCTTCTACCTGCGCCGTGCCGTGGCCGGCGCCACCACGGCCGACGACCTGCGCGACGCCGCCACCGAGCTGCGCGCGACGGTCGCCGCGCTCACCCGCGGCGGCATGGCCGCCCTGGAGGTCATGTCCGTGTTCTCGGTGGTCTCGGACGCCCTGACGCGTCGCGCCATCGACCTCGCCGTTGCCGCGGCGGGCCCGTCCCCCGCGCGATTCGCCTGGCTGTCCCTGGGCAGCCAGGCCCGGCGCGAGGCGCTGCCCAGCTCCGATCTCGACAGCGCCCTGGTCTGGTTGGACGGCGAGGGCGCCGAGTCCGAGATCCGCCGCTACCTCGGCGCGGTCGCCACGGCCGTCACCGCGACGATGGTGGCGTGCGGGTTCGCGCCCGACGAGCACCGCGTCAGCGCCGCCGACCCGCTGTTCGTGCGCTCGCTGGACTCCTGGCGCGAGGAGGCCCGCCTGGTCATCGACGACCCGACGCGCGAGAAGGCGCTGGTGATCGTGTCGGTCCTGGTCGACAGCCGCCCCGTCTGGGGGGTGGAGACCGAACCGCTGATCGCCGAGTTCTTCCAGCGCGCCCCGTCGCGGCCGGTCCTGCTGCGCCTGCTCGCGCGCTTCGCCCTGTCGCATCGCCCGCCGGCCGGATTTTCGCGGGGTCTGGTGGTCGACGCCACGGGCGAGCACCGCGCCCGGCTCGACCTCAAGACCAACGCGGTCCTGCCCATCGTCGACCTCGCCCGCTGGGCCGGGCTGTCGGCCGGGTTGACCAGCGCCTCGACGCCGGCGCGCCTCGGCGCGGCGCGCGACGCGGGGATCCTGAGCGACGACGACGCGCGCAGCCTCCGCGACGCCTTCGAGCTGGCCAGCCAGCTGCGCCTCGACCACCAGGTCGCCCAGATCGAAGCGGGCGAGCCCCTCAACGACGAGGTCGACCCGGCGTCGCTCAGCCCGCTGGTGCGCGGCTACCTGAAGGAGGCCTTCCGCGCGGTGGCCTCGGTGCAGGGTCGCATCACCAACGACCTCGCCTGGACCGGGTGATGCGCCCTCCGCGGTGGCGTCGCTCGAGCGTGACCCCGGCGGCGGCCGCCTACGCGCGCGCCACCGTCATCCGCGGTCGCACGCCATGGCGCCTCGGTAACTTCTGCGTGGTCGACCTCGAGCTGAGCGGCCTGGACCCGCGCCGCGACGAGGTGATCTCCTTCGCCGCCGTGCCGGTCGACGGCGGGCGGGTCATCGCCGGGGGCACTCGGGCCGGGCTCATCCGCCCCACCCAGCCGTTGCCGGAGCGCTCGGTGCTGGTCCACGGGCTGCGCACCGTCGACCTCGAGGAGGCGCCGGAGCTCGACGTGGCCGTCCAGGCGCTCCTCGAGGCGATGGCCGGCCGGGTGCTGGTGGCGCACGAGGCGTGGGTCGAGCGGGCCTTCCTGACCCGGGCGTTCGCCCGTCAGGGCGTGCGCTTGCGCGGGCCGGTGGTCGACACCCTCCAGCTGGCCCGGCTCTGGGCGGGTCTGGCCGGGCGCCCCGAGCCGCCGCGCGACCTGACCGAGCTGGTGGACTCCCTCGGTCTGCCGTCGCACCGGCCCCACAGCGCGCAGGGCGACGCGCTGACCACCGCGCAGCTCTTCGTCGCCCTGGTGGCGCTGCTCGAGACCACGACGCGCGAGACGGTGGCCTCCCTGGCCAACGCGCGGCGCCGCGCCTCCTTTGAGCCTCGCTGACCAGTCCGCGCGCCGACGCGGTGGTCTAGCGTCGAAGGGGAGTTGGAGGCGAGATGGAACTCAGCGGGAAGACCGCGGTCATCACCGGCGGGGCGAGCGGCATCGGACTGGCGACGGCCCGCGCCTTCGCGGCGGCCGGGGTCAACCTGGTGCTCGGCGACATCGAGGAGGGTCCGCTGGCCGAGGCGGTCGAGGGCCTCGTCAGCGCGGGCGCGCGGGTGGTCGGCCTGCGCGCCGACGTGGCGCTGGAGGAGGATGTCGTTGCCCTGCGCGACGCCGCGCTGGCCGAATTCGGGGCGGTCCACCTCGTGTTCAACAACGCCGGCGTGGTCGGCGGACCGGTGATCGGCACGCCCAAGCCGGTCTGGGACTGGGTGATGCGGGTCAACGTCGACGGCGTGATCAACGGCGTCAACGCCTTCGTCCCGCACTTCCTCGACCAGGGCGAGGGCTACGTCGTCAACACCGCGTCGCTGGCCGGGCTGGGCGGGGTCCCCTTCACCGGCGCCTACTGCGCGTCGAAGTTCGCCGTGGTGGGGATCTCCGAATCGCTCTTCCACGAGCTGGCTCTGACCGGCAAGGACGTGCACGTCGCGGTGCTGTGCCCCGGTTTCGTGCGCACGCGGATCTACGAGTCGGACCGCAACCTGCCCGTCGAGCTCAAGGAGTACGGCGACGACCCCGCGATGCGCGAGGTGCACGTCGTCTCGGCCCAGGTGGTCAACGCCGGCATCGACCCCGACGAGGTGGCGGCCGCCGTCGAGACGGCGGTGCGCGAGGGGCAGTTCTGGATCCTGCCGCACCTGCGCTCGGCGATCGGCACCACCAAGCGCCGCCTCGAGTGGATGCGCGGCGGCCCGCCGATGCTGATCGACCTGGACGCCGCGACCCGGCCCTAGCGGTCGATCCCAGTCGGCAGGCGTTCGAGCGGCCAGTCGAGCAGGGCGACCGCGCTGCGGCAGGCGAAGCGGTCGGTCATGCCGGCCACGTAGCCCACGGCCGCGTGCAGGGCCGCCGCCTCGTCGACCGGCGCGGCACCCTCGGCGACGTCGGGGATGAGGTGCGCGTGGCGCGCGTAGTACTCGACCAGCGCGCGCAGGAGGTCGACCACGCGTGCCGCCTGCTCCTGGGAGGGGCCGCGCATGTAGATCGCGCGGTAGTTGAACTGACGGAAGTCGGCGAGCGCCTCGGCGTGCGCGGCGTCCATCCCGATCTCGCCGGTCGAGCGGATCGTGGCGACGAGGGCGTTGATGAAGGCGCCCAGCTGCTGGCCCCGGCGCTCGCCGCAGCGCTCGCGCACCCGGCGCGGCAGGTCGCCGGCGTCGACGATGCCCGCGGCCTCGGCGTCTTCGAAGTCGTGACAGACGTAGGCCACGCGGTCGGCCCAGCTGACGACCTCGCCCTCGGGGGTGGCCGGGGCCGGGCGCGACCAGGAGTGGTTGGCGATCCCGTTCAGCGTCTCCGCGCACAGGTTGAGCGGCGCCAGGGAGACCTCGGCCCCCCAGAGGGCGTGGTCGAACCCGCCCTCGACGAAGGGGTCGAGCGCCTCCTCGCTGGCGTGCCCCCCCGGGCCGTGGCCGCAGTCGTGGCCCAGCGCGATCGCCTCGGTCAGGTCGACGTTGAGCCCGGTGGCCCGCGCGACGCCGGTGGCGACCTGGGCCACCTCCAGGGCGTGGGTCAGGCGGGTGCGCATGTGGTCGTCGGGGAAGATGAAGACCTGGGTCTTGCCGGCCAGGCGCCGGAACGCCGCCGAGTGCAGGATCCGGTCGCGGTCGCGCTCGAAGCAGGTGCGGAACGGGTCCGGCTCCTCGTCGTGGGCGCGCTGGCCCGCGCCGCGCGCGCGGGTGGCGCCGGCGGCCAGGTGGGCGTCGAGCAGCGCCTCGCGCTGAACGCGCGTGCCGGCGACCCCCGTGGGGTCCGGCCCGTCCGGCGCCACCGCGGCGCGCGAGTCACGGTGCGCCACGGTGACGTCGTCGCCCGCGCCGTCGTAGCCCTCCATGGTCGCGGCCCAGCGCCGGCTGCGCTCCGAGGTCGGCGAGGTCACGTTCTTCATTGTGCCCCAGAGTCCTAACATAGGAGCGTCGCGAGGGGTCAGGAAGCCGCCATGAATATTCGCATCGGGATCGTCCAGTCGATGAAGGAGCTCGACGTCGAGCTGGCCGACGACGCCGACCTCGACCAGATCACCCGCAACGTCGAGCAGGCGCTGGGCGGCGACACCGTTCTCTGGCTGACCGACAAGCGTGGACGGCGCGTCGGGGTGCCCGCGTCGCGCGTGGCATTCGTCGAGTTCGCCAGCCCCGCGGGGGAGCGGGTCGTGGGCTTCGGCGCGGCGTAGGCCGCGTCGTGCTCGACTACCACCTGCACCTCTGGCCCCACGCCGAGTCCTCCGTCTGGTACCGGCTGGACCAGATCGCCGCGTACTGCGACGCGGCGGCCGCCCAGGGCGTCACCGAGGTGGCCCTGACCGAGCACGCGAACCGCTTCCGCGACGTGCTGGACCTCTACGAACGGTTCTGGGACCGCGACCCCAACCGCTCGACCAGCCGGGCGATCGCCGACTACTTCGACTTCACCTCGCGCAACTCCCTGGAGGAGTACGTGACCCTCGCCGTGCGCGCCCGCGACGAGGGGCTCCCGGTCAAGGTCGGGCTGGAGGTCGACTTCGTGCGCGACCGCATGGACGTCGTCGCGGACTACTACGCGCAGTTCCCCTTCGACGTCCTCATCGGTTCGGTCCACTGGCTGGGCACGTGGACCTTCGACGACATCGGCAACCCGCCCCAGATGCACGAGTGGACCGTGCGCGACGTCGACCGGGCGTGGGCCGACTACACCGGGGCCCTGGTGGAACTCGCCGCGGCCCGGGTGGTCGACGTGCTCGCCCACCCCGACCTGATCAAGGTGGCCGGGCACTGGGCGACGCGGCCCGCGGAGTTCTGGGACCGGATGGCGGACGCCGCGGCGAGCGCCGACGTGTCGATCGAGTGCTCGTCGGCCGGCTGGATCAAGCCGGTGGGCGAGCAGTACCCATCGGAGGGCCTCATCGAGCGACTCGTCGCGCGCGGGGTCACGTTCACCACGGCCAGCGACGCCCACGAGCTCGCGCGCGTCGCCGAGCGCGTCGGCGACCTGGCCGACCTGCTGGAGGCGCGTGGCGTGTCCGAGCTCGCCGCGTACTCTGGGCGCCGGCGGGTGATGGTGCCGCTGAGGGCGCCCTAGTGGCGACCCTGGCCGAGCTGGCCGCGCTGCACTGTGACCTGGTCGACCCGGCGGTGGATCACCTCCTGGGCCTGACGGCCTCGTGGTCGCTGCTGGCCGACCTCTCCTTCTCCGACATGCTCCTGATGGCGCCGACCGTCGGCCCGGGGGGTCCCGACGGCCACCTGGTCGTGCTGGGCCAGGTGAGGCCCAACAACCGCGCCACCGCGCTCAACGACGACCTGGTGGGCTCGTTCCACGACGGCGTGGCCTGGCCCCTGGTGGCTCGCGCCCTGACGGGCGGGGTCCGCGAGGTGGGCTCGGCGCGCCTGGACGGGGTCGCCGAACCGCTGGCGCTGTGGGGCGTGCCGGTGCGCTTCGACGGGCGCGTGGCGGCGGTGCTGGTGCGGCTCCAGAGCCCCCTGCGGGGCCCGGCGTCGCTCTACGAGCAGGCCTACCTGTCGATCTTCGAGCGGCTGTGCGACATGGTGTCGGACTCGACCTTCCCCTTCCGCGAGGACGGCGTGGCCGGGCCCGGCGTGCCGCGCGTGGGCGACGGGATCATCCTCATCGACGGCGACGGGTGCGTCGAATTCGCCACCCCCAACGCGACCAACGCCCTGCACCGCCTGGGCGTGTACTCGCCGACCGAGGGCCGCACCCTGGGCGAGCTGGGGCTGCGGGTGCGGGTGCTGGAGCGCTCCTTGGAGTACGCGCTGCCGGCGATGGAGGAGATCGACGTCGGCCACGACGTGGCCATCCTCTTCCACTGCGTCCCGTTGCTGGCCGGTGGCGGGGTGACCGGCGTCGTGGTCCTGCTGCGCGACGTGTCGGACCTGCGCCAGCTCAATCGCGTCGTCCTCAACCGGGAGGCCGCGGTGCGCGAGGTGCACCACCGGGTGAAGAACAACCTGCAGACCATCTCCTCGCTGCTGCGCCTCCAGGCTCGGCGCAGCGAGGAGGAGGAGACCCGGGTCGCCCTGCTGGAGGCCGAGCGGCGCGTGCGCTCGATCGCCGTGGTGCACGAGGTCCTCAGCCGAGAGCCGGGCGAGGAGGTCGTCTTCGACGAGATCGTGCGCTCGCTGGTCCTGATGGTGGAGGACACGGTGCTGGCGCTGCACCCGGTGGAGATCGTCGTCAACGGCGAGCTGGGCGTGCTCTCCACCGACCTGGCTACGCCGCTGGCGGTGGCGCTGGCCGAGCTGCTGACCAACGCCGTCGAGCACGCGTTCACCGACTTCGACGGGGCCACCGATCAGGTCGGCGTGGTCACGCTCAACCTCTCGCACCGCGACGGGGCGGCGGTGGCCGAGATCCGTGACAACGGCCGGGGGCTCGGCGACGCGTTCTCGCTCGACCTGCCAACCAGCCTGGGGCTCTCGATCGTGCGCGACCTCATCCGCGCCCAGCTGCACGGCTCGATCGAGATGAGCTCGGTGCCGACGGCCGAGGGAGGCGGGACCCTGGTGAGGGTCACCGTGCCGACGGGACGGACCTAGCTGGCGGCCTGGCGGCGCCGAGCGGCCAGCCACTGCTTGCGCAGCTTGCGGCGCTCGTCCTCGGTCGTGCCACCCCAGACGCCGGACTCCTGGTTGGTCGCCAGAGCGAACTCCAGGCAGGCCTTCTGAGCGTCGCAGTTGATGCACACGCGCTTGGCCGACTCGATCTGGTCGGTCGCCATGCCGGTGGTGCCGACGGGGAAGAACAGGTCGGGCTCGGTGTCGCGGCAGGCGGCCTGGGCGCGCCAGTCGGCGTCATCCCACGCGTGGGTGCGGTTCCAGATCAAAGACACGGCGAAATCCTTCTATTTCTCTTCGCCGTGGGCTGAGGGGGCGTCAACGGCTACCGAGCCATATTACCGGGTATTTTCGGCCATTTCAAGGGATGGCGCCCGATGAGGGCCGTTTTTCACCTGCCAGACTCGGGTCCGTGACGCTGATCTTCGCCCACCGCGGCCTTCACGAGCGCGAGCGGGAGAACACCCTCGGCGCGTTCCGCGCCGCTCGGGCGCTGGGCGTCGACGGGGTGGAACTGGACGTGCGACGCAGCGTCGACGGCGTGCTGGTGGTCCACCACGACGCGACGATCGCGGGTCGTGCGGTCGCGTCCACGCCGGCCGCTGAGCTGCCGGCCTACGTCCCCACCCTGGCCGAGGCGCTCGAGGCCAGCGCCGGGGTGGTCGTCAACGTCGAGATCAAGAACCTCGAGCACTCCAGTGAGCCCACCTACGACGCCACCGGGGGGTTCGCCCGCCAGGTCGTCGACGCCCTGCGCGGAGCGCCGGCGGTCCTGGTGTCCGGCTTCGACCTCGCGACCTGCCGGGCGGCGCGCGCCGCGAGCCACGAACTGGCCGTCGGCTGGCTGCTCGGGCGCGGCGTCGACCTCGACGCGGCGCTGCGCGTCGCGGCCGACGCGGGGTTCACCGCGCTGAACCCGCACCACCGCGGCGTGGGCGCGTCGCTCGTGGCGTCGGCCCACGAGCTCGGACTGGCGGTGAACGTCTGGACGGTCAATCGCTCGGGCGACCTCGCGACGATGCTCGCCCTCGGCGTCGACGCGATCATCACGGACGAGCCGGCGAGGGCCCTCGCCATGGTCATTCGGCCCCCCAGGAGCCCGTCGGAGTTGGCCTAGATTGTCCCCATGCACGTCGTCGTCTGCGCCAAGCAGATCCCCGATCCCGCGGCGCCCCAATCGCTGGGCGCCGACCACACCCTGAACCGTTCGGGCAAGCAGATCCTCGACGAGGCCGACACCTACGGCGTCGAGATGGCCCTGCAGCTGGTCGACGCCGCCGGGGGCGGCGAGGTGACGCTGGTGTCGATGGGCTCGGCCCAGGACGTGGCGGGACTGCGCAACGGCCTGGCGATGGGCGCGGCGCGCGCCGTCGTGGTGAGTGACGACTCCCTGCGCGGCACCGACGCCCTGGGCACCGCCAAGGTCTTGGCGGCGGCGATCGGTCGCCTCAGTCCCGACCTGGTGCTGGCGGCGACCGAGTCCTCCGACGGCTACACCGGCACGACCCCGGTCCAGCTGGCCGAGCTGCTGGGCCTGCCGTCGATCACCTTCGCCAAGGCGGTGCGCGTCGATGGCGCCACCGTGACCGTGGAGCGCCAGACCGAGGCCGGCTACGACGAGGTGACCGCCCCGCTGCCCGCGGTGGTCACCGTCACCGCCGGCGTCGTCGAACCGCGCTACGCGTCCTTTAAGGGCATCATGGCGGCCAAGTCCAAGCCCGTCGCGGTCCTGTCGGTGGCCGACCTCGGGCTCGCCGGCCAGGTGGGCTGGGCCGGGGCCCGCCAGGCAATCACCGGCGTGGCGCTCGCCGAGTCGCGCGGCGCCGGCGAGAAGCACGTCGACGAGGGCGACGGTGCCCAGCGCATCGTGGCCTTCCTCGAATCGCTCAAGGTCCTCTAGGAGTCCCATGGCACTGTCTTTGATCTGGGTCGTCGCCGAACCGGGCGACGGGTCGTTCACCGCGACCTCGCTGGAGCTGCTCACCGCGGCGCGCTCGCTGGCCGCCAGCGTGGCCGCCGTCACCTGGGGCGACGCGCCGTCCGCGCCGGCCCAGGCCGGCGAGTACGGCGCGACCACCCTCTACGACGTCGGCCCCCTGGGCTCGGCGCTGCCCGGCGTGCCGGTGGCGGCAGCGCTGGCCGGCCTGGTCGGGGCCCACGGCGCGCCCGACGCGATCCTCATCCCGTCGAGCTACGACGGGCGCGACGTCGCCGGGCGGCTCTCGGCGCGCCTCGACCGTCCGGTGCTGACTAACGTCACCGGCCTGCGCGACGAGGGCGCCCTGGTGAGCGAGCACCAGGTCTTCGGCGGCACCCAGACGGTGAGCGCGCGCTTCACCGGAGACGGGCCGGGGATCGTCCTGGTGCGCGCGAAGTCCTTCGCGCCCGAGCCCTCCGGCGGGCCACCCGCCGCGGTCGTGGCCGCGCCCGTCGGCGAGGTGGGACCCAGCGGCGCCGCCAGCATCGCGGCCAGCCACGTCGAGGCGCGCACCGGGCCCAAGCTCGAGGACGCCGCCGTGGTCGTCTCGGGCGGCCGCGGCCTGGGCGAGGCGTCGCGCTACGCGCTCGTCGAGGAGGTCGCCGGGCTGCTGCACGGCGCCGCCGGGGCCAGCCGCGCCATCGTCGACGCGGGGTGGGTGCCCTACTCCCACCAGGTCGGCCAGACCGGCAAGACCGTCAAGCCGACCGTCTACCTGGCCTTCGGCATCTCCGGCGCCACCCAACACATGGTGGGCATGAAGGGCTCCAAGAACATCGTGGCCGTCAATAAGGACCCCGAAGCCCCCATCTTCCAGATCGCCGACCTCGGCATCGTGGGCGACGTGCAGAAGGTCCTGCCGGCCCTGATCGAGGCGCTGAAGGGCCGCGCCTGAGGCGGTCGCCTCGGGCGCGCCGCGGGTCCGGAGTTCCTTAGGCTGGGGAGACCGTGACGCCTCGCCCCCCGCTCTCGTGGCCCGCCCGCCGGTGGTGGACGCTCGGGGTCGTCGTCCTGGCCCAGTTGATGGTCGCCCTCGACGCGACGGTGATCAACATCGCCCTGCCCTGGGCCCAGCGCGACCTGCGCTTCTCGGTGGGCGACCGCCAGTGGCTCATCACCGCCTACGTCCTGGCCTTCGGGTCGCTGCTGCTGCTCGGGGGGCGCCTGAGTGACCTCTGGGGTCGCAAGACCGCGCTGCTGGTGGGCCTCGTCGGGTTCGCCGGGGCCAGCGTGCTGGGCGGCGACGCGCAGAGCTTCCGCGCACTGGTGACCGCGCGCGCCCTCCAGGGCGTCTTCGCCGCGCTGGTCGCCCCGGCCGCGCTGGCGGTGCTCACGACGACCTTCCCGCACCCCCGGGAGCGGGCCACCTCCTTCGCCCTTTACGGGGCGGTCTCCGGCTCGGGGGCGGCGATCGGGCTGATCCTGGGCGGGGCGCTGACCCAGTGGACCTCGTGGCGCTGGTGCCTCTACCTCAACGTCGTGATCGCGGTGGTGGCCGCCGCCGGGGTGCTGGGCTTCGTCGACACCTCGCGCGGCGAGCGGCGCACGCGCCTCGACGTGCTGGGCACCGTCGTGGGCAGCGCCGGACTCTTCTTCGTCGTCTACGGCTTCGGCCACGCGGTGACGGCTAGTTGGGCCGACGGGTCGACCTGGGGGAGCCTGGCCGCCGGGGTGCTCCTGATGACGCTCTTCGTCGTGGGCCAGGGTCGCTCGGCCCACCCGCTGGTGCCGCCGCGCCTCCTCGTCCAACGTACCCGGGGCGGATCCCAAGTCGCGCTCTTCGTGACCAGTCTCGGCGTCTTCTCGCTGTCGCTCTTCCTCGCCTACTACCTGCAGAACACGCTGGGCTACACGCCGCTGCGCACCGGGGTCTACTTCCTGCCCCTGGTGGTGGCGCTGGGGGTCTCCACGACGCTGGCCAGCGCCCGCTTGCTGGCCCGGGTCGGTCCGCGCCCGCTCGTGCCGGTGGGCATGGTGCTCGGGATGCTGGGCATGATCCTCTTCACCAAGTTGACCGCCCAGGCCGACTACCTCGGGACGGTGCTGCCCGGCCTGGTGGTGACCGGCCTGGGCCTCGGGCTCATACTGGCCCCGGCGACCGCCAGCGCGACCGCGGGCATCGACCGCGGCGACGCGGGCGCCGCCGCGGCGCTCGTCAACACCACCCAGCAGGTCGGCGCGTCGGTCGGCACGGCGCTGCTCAACACGATCGCCGTCACGGTGACGACGCGCTACCTCCTGGCGCCCCACCCCACCCTGGGCTACAGCGTGCTCACCCTCGGCACGCTGCACGGCTACGCCGTGGCCTTCTGGTGGGCGGCCGGCTTCTTCGGCGTCGGCGCCGTGGTCACGTTCTTCCTGCTGGAGTCGGGCGTGCCCGAGTCCCAGAGCGAGCTGGTGCCCCTGCACTGAGCGGCGCCGGGCTACGGTGACCGCGGTGGCCACCTTCGACGACGTCGTGCGCCTGACGGCGCACCTGCCCGAGGTGAGCCTGTCGACCTCCTACGGCACTCCGGCGCTGAAGGTGCGCGCCACGGCCTTCTGCCGGCTGTGGGGCGACCGCGACCGGGCCAAGGCCGACGTCGGCGACGACGAGGTGCTGGTGGTCTTCTGCGACCCGGACGAGAAACGATTCCTCCTCGACGAGAGCGACGGGTCGATCTTCTCCGCGCCGCACTACGACGGTCACGGCGCGGTCCTGGTGCTGCTGGACGAGATCGACGAGGACGTGCTCGCCAACCTCCTGTTTGACAGCTACCTGCTGCGGGCCCCGGCGACGATCCGGCGGCGGTTCCCCGCCCCGTAGCGCGGGTCGCCCTCGCCGGGTGGCGTCGCCGAGCTAGCGGAAGCGGAAGATCGCGAAGCCGTCGTAGCCCTTGGCGCCCACGGTCTGAATGGCGGTGCCGTCGATCCGCGGGTCGAGGGAGGCCTGGTCCAGGAGGGCCCGGGTGCCCCGCACCCGGGCGTCCTCGCTCGACGCGTCGGCCACGGCCCCGGCGCGCACCACGTTGTCCACGATGATCAGGGTCCCGAAGTGCGACAACCGGAGGGAATGGCCGAAGTAGACCGGGTTGCTCTCCTTGTCCGCGTCGATGAAGATCAGGTCGAACGGCTCGGCGCCGGCCTCGACCATGGCGCGCATCGACTCCTTGGCGTCACCCGTTCGCACCTCCACCAGGTGGCCGACCCCCGCGCGCGAGAGGTTCTCGCGCGCCACCACGGCGTGGGCCTCCTCGAGCTCCAGCGTGATCAGTCGGCCGTCCGCCGGGAGGGACCGGGCCAGCCAGATCGTGCTGTAGCCACCGAGCGTCCCGACCTCGAGAATCCTGCGCGCGCCGACGGCGCCGGCCAGGATCTGCAGGAGCTTGCCCTGCGTGGGCGTGACCTGAATGTCGGGCAGTCCGGCCGACGCGCTGGCGACCACCGCGCGGCGCAGGGCGTCGTCCTCGTGGGTCAACAGTGACGCGAAGTAGTCGTCGACCCGGGTCCACGTCTCGTCAAGCATCGATGGAACCTCCTCCGTTCAGGACGTTCTACTCGCTCGAGGCTCGACGCCGCGCCGTTCGCGAAGGAGCGGGTCCTCGCGCGACGGCGCCGTCAGGCGTCGCGGTGAGCGGCTCCCCGGCCGAGGGCGGCGATCCGGGGATCGCGGTGGCGCAGTACACGTCGGTCACGTAGGGCAGCACGATCGGCTCGGCCAGCCGCTCGACCACGGCCGCCACCCGGGTCATCAACGCCTCGCGGTCGCGCTCGTCGAGGGCGGCGATGTAGCTGGTCGATCGCACCCGCCGGCACAGACCGTCGCGCGACAGCGTCTGGGAGTGGGCGAACGTCGCGCGACGCACGCCCGTGAACGGTCCGGCGACCACGACGGCGGCGAAGTCGGTGCCGACCTGGTAGGGCCGATCGGTCGTCCAACGCATCGCCCGGCCCAGTTCGCCCACCCAGTCCACCGACTCGTCGCGTTCGTTCCAGATGAGGCCGAGCCCGCCGCCGGGCGTGAGGACGCGATGGATCTCGACCAGCGCGCGGGTCGCGTCGAACCAGTGGAACGCCTGGGCCACGAAGACGACGTCGACGCTGCGGTTGGCCAGCGGGATGGCCACGTCGCGCCCCTCGAGGATCTCCACGTCGGGCGTCGCGGACCGCATGGTCTGGCGCATCGAGGCCGACGGGTCCACGGCGGTCAGCCGTCCCACGAAGGGGAGGACCTGGCGGCTGAAGATGCCGGTCCCGGCGCCGAGGTCGAGGGCCCGGGTCGACGGGCCGAGGCGCAGCTCGCCCGCGAAGTACTCGAGGGCCGCGCGGGGGTAGTCCGGCCGCGCCGCTGCGTAGAGCGGCCCGTCGGCGAAGCCGGCGGCGGCCAGGGCCTCCTTGCGCGCGTGATCCACGTCGCCGCCTAGACCAGCGGCCAGGGGTACGGCGGCCAGTCCCGGTCCTCGTCGGGGGTCGGGTAGGCGCTCGAGTCCACCAGGGCGCGCGCGCGTTGCCGGGCGCTGGCGACCTCGTGCGGGCCGAGCCACGGGGCCAGGCCGTCGCCGTCGCCGCGCGCGAACGACGCGAGGCGGTCGAGCAGGTCGGGGGCGACCTCCAGGCCGGCGTACTCCCAGACCACCGTGCGCAGCTTGTCCTCCTCGTGGAAGCACAGGCCGTTGTCGATGGCCCAGCACCGGGACCCGTCGAAGAGGACGTGGCCCGACTTGCGGTCGGCGTTGTTGGCCACCACGTCGAACGCCGCCAGCGACGCGAACCAGTGAGCGAACTCGGGCCGGCCGCGCAGGGTGAAGTAGTGGTCCTCGCCGTTGTCGCCCACCCAGAGCTGCAGGGACCCCGGGCCGACCGGCAGATCGTCGCGGCCCACCGTGGTGGGCACCAGGTCGGTGCCCAGGGCGACGTCGAGCTCGTAGGCGGCCACCTCGCGGCGCCACAGTCCGTCGGGGAAGTCCCACAGCGGCCGTTCGCCGAGCTCGGACTTGTAGCAGGCGTGCGCCGTGGCGCCCTCCAGCGAGACGGCCACGAAGAGCGCCTGGTTGGACGATCCGACCACGCGGCCCAGGACCTCGACGCGCCCCTCGGCCAGCAGGCGGCGCTCGGCCTCGCGGTCCACGGCTAGCGGATCGGCGGCCGGTGGCCGTTGGTGCGCGGGCAGTCGTGGCCCTGGGGGTCGAGCGGACCGCCGCAGAGCGGACAGAGCGGCCGGCCGGCCTCGACCAGGCGCGTGATGGCGATGGCCAGCGCGCCGGCCCATTCGGCGCTCAGGGTGAGGTCGAGCGTGTCGTCCTCCTCGAGCGAGGCGATCGAGACGGCGACCGTGTGGTCGGTCTCGTTGAGGGCGACCGTGATGTCCCCGGCGACGAAGTCGGGCTCGTACTCGGGCTCCAGGGCGAGGTCCTCGGGCAGGTGCCCGGGCCGGCCGAGGTCGTCGAGGACGCGCGCCAGCCACTCGACCAGCGCCACCAGCTGGAGCTTCTCGCACTTGACGATGACCAGGCGCCGGCCCTGGCGCGCCTGGAGCAGGAAGAGCCGCTGGCCGACCTCGCCCAGCGCCCCGACCACGACCCGGTCCGGGGCGTCGAAGAGGTAGTTCACGACACCCCGAGCTCGGCCAGCGAGCCCGTCGAGTTCACGCACAACACGACCGGGGCGCCGTCGGTCAGGAGGAGGGCGCTCACCGACGCGGTGGAGATCACCGTGCGCTGGAAGAGGTCCAGGGGCACGCCGGCCGCGCGGGTGACCGCGGCCTTGATGGGATCGGCGTGGCTCACGACGACAATCGTGCGGTTGCGGTGACGCTTCGCGAGGCGCTCCAGCGTCTCCCAGACGCGGTGCGCCATCTCGTCGAAGGACTCGCCCTCGGGGAAGCGGAAGGTGCTGGGCGAGTGCTGGACCGCGCGCCACTCGGCGCGCCGTCGCAGGTGGGCCAGCCGCCGCCCCGTCCACGCGCCGAAGTCGCACTCGAGGAGCCCGCGCTCGGCCACCGCGCGCAGGCGCAGGACCTTGGCGATCGGCGCGGCGGTCTCTCGCGCGCGCTCCAGGGGCGAGAAGTAGAGAGCGCTCGGGCGCCGGGGCAACTCACCCAGGCGGGTCGCCACGGCCTGCGCCTGGGTGCGGCCGCGCTCGGAGAGGTGCAGCCCCGGTGCGCGCCCGGGGAGTATCTGGCCGGTAGTCGCGGTGGCGCCGTGGCGGACCAGGAGAATCGTGGTGAGGGTCGGGGTGGCCGCCACGTGATGCTACCGGGGGCCTACGTCGACGCCAGGGGGAGGCGCCGCGGACCGGGCGGCGCCGTGTCGGGCCAGCGCTTGCGCGAGACGCGCGCGAGCTTGTGCAGCAGCGCCACCGCGCCGGGGTCGTCGTCGCCCGGTCGCGTCTCGATGGCGCCGTGCTCGACCAGGGCGCTCATGAGGGCGCGACCCTGGTCGGTGCGCACGATGACCAGGGTCCAGTCACCGAAGGCCCCGATGCCCCCGGTGGAGATGTCGGCGTGCTCCGCGGCGAAGTCGGGGCAGAGCGTGCAGCCCTCGCGGGTGTAGGCGTGGGCCTCCTTCAGCGGGACCTCCAGGTAGCCGCCGTCGCGGGTCCACAGCTGAAAGACGCCCTTGATGTTCATCTTGACGATGTCGGCGCGCCGGAGCCCGTACTTCGCTTCGAAGAGGTCCTCGAAGATAGCGTCGTCGAAGGTCTTCGAGCACAGCAGCCCGATGGTGAGGCTGAGGCGCCGCGCCACCTTGCCGGCCCTGCGCACCTGCATCGCGCCCGGCGCCGAGGCCATGCAGCCCATGCCGACGACCGCGATGCGCTCGGCGCCCCCCTCGACGGCGTCGTGGTAGGCCAGCAGGTTGGCCGAGTAGGTGTAGCGCGACTTGGCCGTCTCCAGGAGGTCGGCGCGCGTGCGCGCCACCCGCGGGACCGCCCGCCAGGTCGAGCCGTCGCCCTCCAGGCCGCTGACCAGCGCGGCGTCGACGACGTCGTGCTCCAGCGCGTAGGCCAGCAGCGCCGTCACGAAGCCGCCGTCCTGGCCGTTCTCGATGAACTCGGGGTCGGTGGCGCGCGCCAGCAGGACGTCGCCGATGCCGTAGACCTCGTCGTCGGTGCGGGTGCGCGCGAAGCGGTGGGTGTCGATCTCGCCCTCCCAGTCGCGAAAGCGCGGGCAGGCGCGCGTGCACATGGTGCAGCCCTTGATCCCGTGGGTGCAGTCGTCGGGCCCGCCGTCGATGGGCAGGTGGAACGGCCGGTAGACGCCGTGGTCGGCGTCGTAGTCGAGCACCGGGTGGGGACAGGCGATCACGCACGCCGCGCACCCGGTGCACAGCCCCGAGGTCACGACCTCGGTGAAGAGCTCCCGCCACTGGGGCTTGTCCACCACGGGTCAACCCTACCGAGGCCGTTCGATCCAACCGGCGGGCGGTACGCTGCGCCCGGTGCCCGAAGCCCTCGAGATCGAGTCCTACCGCGCGCTGGCCGAGCGGGTCGTCGGAGCCGAGATCACCGGCGGTTTCGCCGACGCCTACGCGGCCAAGAAGCTCTCGTCGGCGTCGTCGTGGCCGCGGCTGGTGCGCGGCCTCACGGTCACCGGCACCGCCCGGCGCGGCAAGCTGCTCCTGCTCGAGACCGACGGGGTCACCCTGGGCGTGCGCTTCGGCATGACCGGGGTCCTGCTCCTCGACGACGTGGCCGGCGTCGCCGGCCTCCTTTACGGCCCCCACGCCTACCGGGCGGAGTGGATCCGCGGCGCCCTGGAGTTCGCCGACGGTCGCCGCCTCCTGCTGCACGACCCGCGACGCCTGGCCCGTTTCGAGGTGGACCCCGACCTCGGCGAGCTGGGTCCCGACGCCTTGACGCTGACGCGCCGGCAGTTCAACGCGGCGCTGGAGGTGCGCCGCGGCGACGGACCCGCGGTCAAGGCGCGCCTCCTCGACCAGGGCGCCATCGCCGGGGTCGGCAACCTGCTGGCCGACGAGATGCTCTTTCGCGCGGGGATCGACCCGCGCACGCCGGTGGGGCGCCTCGACGACGAGCGCCGCACCCGCCTCTACCGGGCCTTCGGCCAGACGATGCGCACCCTGGGCCGGCGCGGGGGCTCGCACACCGGGGACCACATGGAGGCCCGGTTCCCCGGCGGCCTGTGCCCGCGCGACGGGGCGCCGATGCGCTCGGCCACGATCGGCGGGCGCACCACCTACTGGTGCAGCCGCCACCAGCACTGAACCGGGCACCGCGCCAGATAGTGGAGAATGGTCGGATGCAATCCTTTGTCCAGCACTACGGCTACCTCGGCCTGTTCATAGCCTCGGTCCTCTCGTCGGCCTGCATCCCGGTCCCTTCGGAGATCTTCTACGGGTTCGCCGGGGCGCTCTCGACGACGGCCCTGGCCAGTCACGCGAAGTTCTCGCTGTGGGCCGTCATCGTCATCGGGACCATCGGCTCGCTGGTCGGCGCCGTGATCGCCTACGAGGTCGGGCGCAGCGCGGGGCGCACCATCGTCGACCGGTGGGGCAAGTGGATCCTGCTCACCCACAAGGACCTCGACGCCGGCGAGCGCTGGTTCGCCAAGTACGGCGCGGCCTCGGTGCTCGTGGGGCGGGTCATCCCCGTCGTGCGCAGCTTCATCTCGGTGCCCGCCGGCATGGCCGAGATGAAGCGCGGTCAGTTCGCCGTTCTCACCACGATCGGCTCCGCGGTGTGGGTGGCGTTGCTGGCCGGGCTGGGCTACGCGGCCGGGTCCAACTGGAAGCACGTCAGCCACGACTTCCACGTGGCCCAGACGCCGATCATCGCCCTGGTGGTGGCCCTGCTGGCCCTCGGCCTGTGGCACCGGATCCGCACGGTGCGCCGCCACAACGCCAGCTAGGCCAGCGCCGCGCGCACCTTCGCCGCGTGGCCGTCGGCGCGCACGCCGTACCAGGCGTGCTCGACCCGGCCGGTCGGCCCGATGAGGAAGGTCGAGCGGATGACGCCGACCACGCTCTTGCCGTACAGCATCTTCTCGCCCCAGGCGCCGTACCTCTCCATCACCTGGTGCGACGGGTCGCTCAACAGGTCGAAGCCCAGCCCGTACTTCGCGGCGAAGGAGGTGTGCGAGGCGCCGTCGTCGGGCGACACGCCGAGCACGCTGACCCCGAGGCCGCGAAACGCGGTCAGCTCGTTGTTGAACTGGCACGCCTCCTTCGTGCAGCCCGGGGTGTCGTCGGCGGGATAGAAGTAGAGGACGACGCGCCGGCCCGCGAAGTCGCGCAGCGCGACCCGGTCCCCGTGCTGGTTGGTCAGGGTGAAGGCCGGGGCCCTCGAATCAGCGGTCAGTCGCGCCATGGTGGCCCTCCGCGAACGGCAATCCAGGTGTCACCTAGACTAGGGACAGCTCGAGACATGAGCGTGGGCCCCACACGAACGAACGGTTACGGGTCCGACCGAGAAACGACCGCAGTCCGTGAATACATCTGCCCCAGGGTCCGTGACGTCGCCGGACACCTACGCCACCACCAAGACCTTCGCCGACCTCGGCGTGCGCGACGAGCTGTGCGCCGAGCTCGCCCGCCAGGGGATCCACACCGCCTTCCCCATCCAGGCGATGACCATCCAGGACGCCCTGGACGGGCGCGACGTCTGCGGCAAGGCCAAGACCGGCTCGGGCAAGACCCTGGGCTTCGGACTGCCGATGCTCCAGCGCCTCGCCGAGAACCCGGCCGCCGCCGCGGGCGAGCGCCCGGCGCGCCCGCGCGGGCTGGTGCTCGTGCCCACCCGCGAGCTGGCCGTCCAGGTCTACGAGGTCCTCAAGCCCCTGGGCGCCGCCCTGGGGCTGCGGGTCAACTCGGTCTACGGCGGCGCCGACATCGAGCGCCAGGTGCGTTCCCTCCAGAAGGGCAGCGACCTGGTGATCGCGACGCCGGGGCGCCTGATCGACCTGGGCGACCGGGGCGAGGTGAGCGTGGCCGACCTGGACGTGCTGGTCCTCGACGAGGCCGACCGCATGGCCGACATGGGCTTCATGCCCCAGGTGGAGTGGGTGCTGCGACGCCTGGCCGACCGGCCCCACCAGACGCTGCTGTTCTCGGCCACCCTGGACGGGGCCATCGACCGGTTGGTCAAGCGCTACCTCACCGACCCGGTCTTCCACGAGGTGGCCAGCGACACCCAGACTGTGTCGGCGATGGTCCACCACTTCCTCAACGTCCACCAGATGGACCGGGTGAAGGTGGCCGCGACGATCTGCCGGTCCTTCGACAAGACGCTGGTCTTCTGCCGCACCAAGCGGGGCGCCGACCGCCTGGTCGAGCAGCTGACCAAGGAGGGGATCGACGCCGCCGCGATCCACGGCGACCTGCGCCAGAGCCAGCGCGAGAAGGCGCTGGCCGACTTCATGAGCGACCGCCTGCCCGTGCTGGTGGCGACCGACGTGGCCGCGCGCGGACTGCACATCGAGGCGGTGGACTGCGTGATGCACTTCGACCCGCCCGAGGACCAGAAGGCCTACCTGCACCGCTCGGGGCGCACCGCGCGGGCCGGGTCCACCGGGGTGGTGGTGTCGCTGCTCCTGTGGAACCAGATCGTCGAGGCCGACGTCACCATGAAGCGCCTCGGCCTGCGTCGTCCGATCGTCGAGGTCTTCTCCAACGACCCGCGACTGGCCGACCTGGCGAACTGGGAGCCGACGAAGGAGGACTCGGTACTGTGAGCAAGAAGACCTCGTTGCCCGTCTTTAAGTACGACGGCAGCTTCACGCGCGCCCTGGTCGTCGTCGCCCACCCCGACGACGTCGACTTCGGCTCGGCCGGCACGGTCGCCTACCTGACGAAGAAGGACGTCGAGGTCGCGTACTGCCTCGTCACCTCGGGCGACGCCGGCGGCGACGGCTCGTCGCACACCCGCGAGGAGCGCACCGCGATCCGCGAGACCGAGCAGCGCGCCGCCGCCGCGGAGGTCGGAGTGACCGAGCTCACCTTCCTGCGCTGGCCCGACGGCCAGGTCGAGCCGACCCTCCTACTGCGTCGCGAGATCGCCCGGGTCATCCGGTCCTTCCGGCCCGGCCTGGTCATCACGCAGAGCCCGGAGCGCAACTACACCCGCATCCGCGCGAGTCACCCCGACCACCTGGCGACCGGGGAGGCCACGCTGCGCGCGGTCTACCCCGACGCGCGCAATCCCCACGCCTTCCCCGAGCTGGCGCGCGAGGGCTTCGAGCCCCACACGGTGCCGACGGTCTGGCTG
>JBIOFE010000016.1:0-58907 GCA_044446745.1 Acidimicrobiales bacterium | reverse complement strand
TCCCTCCCTCAGCTGGGCCCTCCCGGCAGAGTATGAACCAGTCCACCACCACCTCTCCTTCCAGTCGCTTTTCCCCCACCGCCGACCCGGACTGCCATTGACTCCTCCGTCCGCTTACTTACTTTTCCTTGTTCCGCACCGCTCCTTGCCCCCTCACTCACTCTTTGGTTGCTGCCCCACCCTTCTTCTGCTCTTCCGACCTGGACTTGCCTTCACCTCTCCATCGGCATCCGTCCCACTCCTCGTTTCACACGCCGCTCCTTGCCCCTTAGCTCGTTTCTTGAAAGTTGTCTCACACGTCTGGCACGCGAGGTCCAAGCGCGCAATGTTGCGACAGTTGTGGCGCATGGGTGTACCGACGACATGATGACCATTCGGCGCCTCAGCATCGGAGCAGGCTACAAGTACCTGCTCAAGTCCATCGCCGTGGGCGACGGCCCCGACGGCACCGACCGGGCGGACCTGGTTCGCTACTACAGCGAGTCCGGAACTCCCCCAGGGGTCTTTCTCGGAGCCGGGCTCGTCGGTCTCGACAATGGTCGTGGCGTTGCCGTCGGCCAGTGCGTGACGGCGAAGAACCTCCAGCGGATGCTCCAGGACTGCGCCGATCCCATCACCGGCGAGGTGCTCGGCCGGGTCCCGGGGGCCAAGTCGGTGGGTGGTTTCGACCTGACGTTCAGCCCCGCCAAGAGCGTGTCGGTGGCCTGGGCCCTGGCCGACAAGACGACCCGCGACGTGATCTATCGGTGCCACCAGCAGGCGATCGCCGAAGTCCTCGCCTACGCGGAGCGCGAAGTCTTCCACACACGAACGGGCCAGCAGGGATGCGTCGAGGAGGACATCGTCGGCGTGGTAGCGGCAAGCTACACCCACTTCGACTCTCGAGACGGCGATCCCCAACTCCACGACCACGTGGTCGTACTCAACCGGGCCCAGGCCGTTGGCGACGGCGCCTGGCGCACCCTCGACAGCCGGGGACTATTCGCGTCAACCGTGATGCTCTCCGAGATGCACCAAGGCGTCCTGGCGGACCTCTTGACCAGAGAACTCGGGTGGGACTGGGAAGCCCTCACCCGGCGTTCGAGCACCGCCCCGAAATGGGAAGTAGCCGGCGTCTCGAAGCGCCTGATGGCCGAGTTCTCCCAGCGCACCGCGGCGATCGTGAGGGCAAAGGATCGACTCATCGCTCAGTTCGAGGATGATCACCACCGCAAGCCCACCGACGTCGAAGTCCTCAAACTGCGCCAGACGGCGACCCTCGCCACACGACACGCGAAGAAGGGCCTCGGCCTCGGGGACCTGACCGAGGAGTGGACCACCCGGGCCGCGCCCTACCTCGACGAGGAGCCCCTGGCGTGGGTGCACGAGCTGGGTGGCCAAGACGTGCCCGCCTTCACCAGCGACGAGTTCGAGGACGAGATTCTGATTGACTTAGCCAACACGGCCCTGGATATCGTGAGTGCCAAACGCCCGACGTTCTCGCGCGCCAACGTCCAAGCGGAGGTCTTTCGCCAGCTGCAGGGCGTGCGCTTCACCGAACCCGCCGAGCGGGTATTGACGGCCACTCGGGCGACCGACCTGGCCGTCGCCCAAGCGCCGTGCATCACGACGCCCAACCTGCACCACACCCCACGTTTCCTGCTTCGCGCCGACGGCACCTCAAAGTTTCAGGGAACCGGCCACTGGCTCTACACCTCGACGACGCTGCTCGACGCCGAAGCGCGCCTCCTCGACGCGGGCCAGCGCTTCGACGCGGCCGTGGTCAGCAGCGCCACGGTGGCTCACGTGGTCCGGCGACGACTGCCCAACCGAGCCTTCAAGCTCTCCATCGACCAGGCCCGTTGTGTCGAGCAGATCACGACCTCGGGCCGGTCCCTCGATCTCCTGGTGGGCCCCGCGGGCACGGGCAAGTCCACGGCCATGGCAGGACTGCGCGCCGCCTGGGAGGCCGAGCACGGTGCCGGCTCGGTAGTCGGCCTCGCGCCGTCGGCCGCCGCCGCCGAAGTCCTGGGCGAAGACATGGGCATCGACACCGACAATCTCGCCAAGTGGCTCTACGAGCACCGCCAGCACGGCCAGCGGGTTCGCGAGCTTGGCCAACTACGCGAGAAGGCCCGCCTGGTCGCCCCCGCGCGACGTCGTCCCAGCACCCGGCTGCACGAAGCTATTCAACGCCGCGAAGACGCGCTGGCCCGCTGGACCCTTCGCGCCGGTCAGCTGGTGGTGGTCGACGAGGCCAGCCTGGCCTCGACCTTCGCGCTCGACGAATTGATGTCGGCCGCATTCGACGCCCGGGCCAAGGTGGTCCTCGTCGGCGACGGGGCCCAGCTCTCCAGTGTGGACGCCGGAGGAATGTTCCGCACCCTGGTACGCGAGCGCGGCGAGGATGCTCCCGCGCTGGCCGACGTTCGCCGCTTCACGGCGCCGTGGGAGAAGGAGGCCAGCCTCGGAGTCCGCCGCGGCACCACCGTTGCTCTAGGCACATACGCGACGCACGGGCGGATCAAAGACGGCACTCGTGACGAGATGCTCGACGCGCTCTACGACGCGTGGAAGACCGACACCGATCGTGGACTGAATTCGTTAATGCTCGCCGGGGACACCGCCACGGTGAACGAGCTCAACTCTCTCGCCCGCAGCGACCGTGTCGCCAGTGGCGTCGTCGCTGAAGAGGGGGTCGACGTCGCCGAGACGATGACTGCTGGTGTCAACGATCTCGTCGTCACCCGCGAGAACGAGCGTCGCCTGGCGACGGGCACGAGCTGGGTCAAGAACGGCGACGTATGGACCGTCTTAGCCACGCACGGAAATGGCTCAATGACCGTCACCAGAGTCAATGGACACGGCTCGGTCGTCCTGCCGGCCCGGTACGTCACCGAGCACGTCGAGCTGGCCTACGCCTCGACGGCCCAGCGCGCCCAGGGGCGCACCGTGGACACCGCGCACGCGTTCGCCAGTCCCACCACCACGCGCGAGGTGCTGTACGTGGCCCTGACCCGAGGATCTCGGTCCAACCATCTCTACGTGGACACCCACTACGACCCCGATCCCGACACCGGTCACGATGGCCTGACCGAGATCCCGGGCGTCCTGGAAGTGCTCGCCGGCGTGCTGCGCCACGAGGGGGCCGACGTGTCCGCTACCGACATGATCCGTCTCTCCCAGACCCAGTCGATCGCCGCACTCGTCGCCGAATACGACACCATCGTCGCCCTAGCCGACGGCCCCCGCTGGGACGAGGTATTGGGCCACTCGGGTCTCAGCACTGCCGAGTTGGCCCAGACCAAGACTTCACCCGCCTACCCAGCGCTGCTCGCCCAGCTACGAGAAGTCGAAAGTCGCGGTTTCGACATTGACATCGAACTGCCGATGCTAGTGACGGGTCGTTCGTTCGAGGATGCCGAGGACGTCGCCAGCGTCCTGCAAAACCGCATCGGTCGCTACGTGACCGAAGTCGGCTACCCCAGCCCACCGGCGAGCGAACTCGTAGCCGGCATCTTCGCTCGTCCAGCCAAGATCACCAACCCCGACGTCGCCCTCGCATTCAACGATCGCGCCGATGCTATCGAGCAGCGAGCCCACGAACTCGCCACCATCGCTGTTGAACATGGTGACGCATGGGTGCGGGACTTCGGCGACGCTCCTCCGACAGGCGAACTCCACGAGCGGTGGGCACTGGAAGTTGCGGCTGGTGCCGCCTACTTAGACCGCTGGGGTATTGACAACCCTGACACCATCCTCGACGATGCACCTGTCAGCCACGAACAAGAGACTCAGCGAAGCCGCGTCCTCCGTGCCGCCGAGAGGGCCTACGCACTCACTGTGGTTGAGACTGCATCGACGAAGGCTGCGTACGTGTTTTCCGGCGAGGGCCTTTTGGAGCCGCCCAACCAGAACTTCGGACTTGACTTGTAGGGGTTGGGCCTCGAAAACGGCCAAACCGAACAACAACTCTTGTCCAAGGCTAAGAATGACCTTCCCCCCTCTTGCCGGACACCTCACTTAGGAGGTAGTCATGGCAGTTATGAGTACAGAGTCAGGGCGTCGCGCAGGACGCCGAAGTCGCTACCCGAAGGAGTTCCGTCGGGACGCGGCCGCGCTGGTCATTGACCAGCACCGCACCATCGTCGACGTCGCCAAGGAGCTGGGTCTGGTCGAACAGACCCTGGGCAACTGGGTGCGCCAGGAGCGCGTCGACCGCGGCGATCGCGAGGGCCTCTCGAGCGCCGAACGCGCCGAGATCGTCCAGCTGCGACGAGAGCTGCGCCAGGTCCGCCAGGAGCGCGACCTGTTAAAAAAAGCAACGGCCTTCTGGGTGAAGGAGTCCGAGCGGTGACCCGCTACCGCTGGATAGCCGCCCGGAGGGCCGAAGGATTTCCCGTGCGGCTGTGCTGTCGGGTGCTCGAGGTCGCCCCCTCGACCTACTACGACTGGCGCAACGTCCACGGCGCCGGCGCCACCGAGCGCGAGCTCGACGAGGCCTACCTGGTCAACGCGATCATCGCCGTCCACGACTCCCTCGACGACTCCTACGGCTCGCCGCGATTGACCCACGAGCTGCGCCACGACCGGTGCGTCAACCACAAGCGCGTCGAGCGGATCGTGCGCGAGCACGGCCTCTACGCCAAGGACGCGCGACGCCGCAAGTGTCGCACGACGATCCCCGACGGCTCGGCGCCACCCATGCCCGATCTGATCCAGCGCCACTTCAGCGTCGGTGAGCCGGGACTTAGGACCTGCGGGGACATCACCTACCTCCCCACGGGCGAGGGGTGGCTGTTCCTCGCCGGCGTGCTCGACTTCGGATCGCGTCGCTGCCTGGGCTACTCGATGGACGAGAGGATGCCCGCCGAACTGGTCGGACGAGCGCTCACCATGGCCGCCGACACCCGCGGCGGCGACGTCGAGGGCATGGTCTTTCATCACGACAGGGGAAGTCAATACACGTCGAGGGAGTTCCGCGAACTCTGCGACCGGTTGGGCGTGCGTCAGTCGGTCGGACGCACGGGTTCGTGTCACGATAATGCGGTGGCCGAGAGCTTCTGGGCGACATTGAAGCGCGAGATGGTGAGCCGGTGCCGCTTCGAGACGAGGGCCGAAGCACGACGGGTGATCGTCCACTGGATCAACCACTACAACGGGCTGCGCCAGCACAGCTCGATCAACAACCTGTCGCCGATCGAGTGGGAACTACAATTCGCTCGCCGTCAGTTTCAAGCCGCATAAACAATGTGTCCGGAATCTGGGGGAAAGGCCAGAACTAATTTCGAACCCCTAGATTTTTCGGCTTCTTATTTCAGGAAGCCCGCCCGTTGGGCCGACTTGGCGCTGCGCGCCCGTCGGCCCCGAGCAATGGGTCAGGGTCAAAGAAGAGAATCCAGAGGCGGATTGGTCTAACTCTTCTCTACGTCTATCAAGTCGACCTCATCGAAGTGTTCGAGAGCAGAGATAGTGTCGGCAGCCTGGGGAAGCCACCCGCGATGCTAGCCAGCCATCTGAGCTGACAGCTTGCGGAAACTCCACCATTCGGGTAGCTCCGGGTCCGCACCTCCATCGCTGACGACCGGGACCGAGAAGTCGATTCCAGGACCCGCGCTGATCACTGTCTCGGGCACGCTAACCAAGGCCCCCAGGTGCCCGAACAGGGCCACGCAGAATTGGGTCTCGTGAGCGGCTGTCTTGATGGCCGCGAGGTGGGTGGGTTGTAGCTCGGTGAAACCCTGGAACATGATGGCCTCGTCTTGCAGCGGAGGGCTCGTTCCGAATGCGAGATCAATCAACAAATGACGCGCCCGGTCGGCTGGGTTCCAGTCAATAGTGTCGGTGATGTATGGGTCCTCTCCACTGACCTTCATGTCGGACAGCAAGTGCAGCATCCCGAGACCGACCTTCGAGGCGAGACGACCCCAAAGCTTCGGTCCATGGACACATTTACTCTTCGCATTGACCAAAGCGATAAATCGATCGGTGGAGCCACCTCGCTCCCCCATCACATGATCCGGGTTCGCGCTGACGCAGCGTCTCCGCAACCCTCCGGGGCCCACGACAGGATTACCTACGAATCGCATCTCCATCGGACCCTTGCCAAGCCGGAACTGTACCTTGGCGCCTTCTAACCCATCGGACGCTAGCAAGGAGGATTGAGCGAAACTGGAGTCTGCATCCAGAGAAGTTGCATCATCATCCCCTACTTGTGCGCTCATGATGGTCTCGCCGAACAGCTCATGCCGGTACGGATCGCCGGTCCGAGGATCGACCACTCCAAGTGCAGCCCGCGCGGCTGTTACGTGACTACAAAGCCCGAGGCGCCCATCGATCAGCCGGTTCGCCAGTTCGTTACAGCCACGGTGAGCAGGGACCACAAATCCGTAGCCACCGATCGATCGGGCGAAGACGTGCTCGGCAGTGGCGTCTTCCAGGGCTTCCACGCAGTATGGGCAGCGGTTGAACACATTGGTAATTCTCCCACCCTCTCGGACGATGCTGGGTACCCGAGCACGCCCGTTCCGACTGGCCCGGAGGTGCCCCAGTCGGATGCTCATCGGGTCTACAGTCCTTGATATGCGACATTCGGTAACCCTGCGAACAGGACTTTCAGTTCTTTGATGGTCTTCGATAACCTCCGAGAATGTTGGCGATGCCCCGAGTGGCCTTGACCTTTCGGGCCGGGCCGACCTCCCACCTGGCAGAATCGGGACAACTGGACCCAGTCTGCGCTTGGAGACAACGTAGACGGTCCGGAACGATATATCCCACGACAACTCAAGGATCATCATGGCTCGATCCGATCTCCTGATAGACCTCGTCGAGGCTGAACGAGAGGGCGATCGGGCACGCTTCCGCACTCTTGTTGAAGCGATCATCGCAGAGGAGCGAGCCAATCAGCACCATGTCGTGGCATCACGGCTGATGGAGCTAATCACAACTACGGGGTCAGTCCAGCAACTGCATCCCAACGGCGTGGCAGATGATCTGGCAGACCTCATTCTTGATTTGGTGCCCCACCGGAGACTTGCGAGTCTGCGACTAACGCCTCCAGTTCGTTCATTGGTAAGTGAGGTCATCGAAGAGCATCAGCGAAGTGAGTTACTGCGAAGCAATAACCTGGACCCGCGCAATCGGATCCTTCTTGAAGGACCACCTGGAAATGGAAAGACTTCAATTGCTGAAGCAATTGCGTCTGAGACAACGCTACCTTTCTTGGTCGTTCGGTACGAAGGAGTTGTGTCGAGTTTTCTGGGAGAGACTGCCTCCAGGCTGGACAGAATCTTCGAATACGCACGCATGCGACGGTGTGTCCTCTTCTTCGATGAGTTCGATTCGATTGCGAAGGAACGATCAGATAATCATGAAACTGGTGAAATCAAACGGGTTGTCTCGACCCTCTTGCTCCAGATCGATCGGCTCCCTTCTCATGTCGTCGTTGTCGCAGCTACAAATCATGCGGAGTTGCTCGACAGAGCGGCGTGGCGAAGGTTTCAGGTCAAGATCACTCTTCCCCCGCCAACCCGGTCAGATGCAGTCGAGTTCTTGCACGCTCTGAAAGAGCGACTCGGCGGTGACTTGGGCCTGGCTCCTCGCACGTTGGCGGACAATCTTCCAGGCGCAAGCTACGCTGACCTTGAAGAATTTGCCCTCGATGTAAGACGCCGCGCCGTGCTGGAGATGCCGAGCGCTGACTTGCGAGCCATCGCTCACTCCAGGATTGAACAGTGGCGAATACAGAAGCACCACTGACGGATTCCCGTCCGGTCCTTGGCTTCGGACCGGCGGTAGTTGCAAGAGTACCGACTCCACCAACTCGCGTTCCACCTCGTCCACAACGGCCGTCACCTCAACAGCAGGGTGAGAGATTGTCGCCACAGTTCGGAGAGCTGCAGGACGCGCTCAACGCCGAGCGCGCCACCCTTGCTGAAAGCACGGCAGCTACCGATCCCGAGCTTGTCGCAGTCTTCGATCTTGCTGGCACAGTTGACGCTTTTTTCAAGGTGGCGGCCAAGATTCCAGGTTTGGAGTTCCTATTCACCGTCGAAAATGACGCCGTTGACCCTGATGATGACTTCTTCTTCACTGACTACAGCGGTGACGCTTCAGATGACTTGATTCCGCAGTCTCTGTACATGGTCATGACCAATGCCCGGGCCATCACTGAACTGATCCGTCTCTTCGAGATGTGGCAAGCCGACAGTTCAGTGAGTTTCGACCGCGGCCTCGGTCCCCTCAAACAGGTGTTTGGGCTACTCCGTGCGATACGACGCTGGGGTCCGCGAGACAGAATCCGAGAGACCGGGCTCCTTGAAAGCTGGAGCGACAGTGTCGCAATTGCTGGTGTCCAGGCAATCCGAGCCGAGGTTGAACTCTGGTACCGACTCGATCCAACCCGACGCACGGAGGCTCAGTCAACCGTTATCGACGCAATATCGCGGGTCGGTGGCACCGTAATTAGTAGCTCGACGATTGAGGACATCTCGTATCACGGCATGCTCGTCGAATTGCCCAGGACGAGAGTCGAGGACGTACTTCACGATGGCGTCGAGGCAATTGACCTGCTGATGGTTGAGGACATCATGTTCGTGTCACCTGCGGTTCAGCTTCGCGCTGAGCTGCCTCATTGGCGGGGAGATATCGACGGTGAACAGCTTGATCGGCGCCAACCGACTGGTGATCCGCAGATTGCGATTCTTGACGGTGTCCCCCTGGGCGGTCATGTGGCTCTTACGGACCGCCTCGTCGTCGACGACCCAGACGGCCTTACAAGCCACTACACAGCCTCGCAACAATGCCATGGAACAGCGATGGCGTCCCTGATAATTCATGGCCCGGCCGAGACACCCGGCCCAGCAATCAGACATCCGCTCTACGTCAGGCCCGTGTTACGACCTCATCCGCACTTTACAAATGTAGAAACGTTCCCGGATGACGAGCTGCTAGTCGATCTCGTCCATCGCTCGATACGACGAATATTCGAGGGCGACGCCGGACATCCAGCTGCGGCCCCGAGCGTCCGTGTCATCAACCTTTCTATTGGAGATCCAGCAAGAACGTTTGTCCGCCGAATGAGTCCACTAGCGCGCCTGCTCGACATCTTCGCTCACAGGTACAACGTGGTCTTCGTCGTGAGTGCCGGGAATCACGTCGGAGCCGCAACCTATCCAGTCGTATCACCTTCAAGTTTGGACGACGCCGAGAAAATGTCGGCGGAGGCATTGCAATCGCTTCACACTTTGATACGGCAGCGGAGGCTTCTCTCACCGGCAGAGGCAATCAACGCGATTACTGCTGGGGCACTCCATTCCGATGGAGGCGTCACCAGAGCGCTTCCCAGCACCGTCGTCGATGCTCTTCCAGAAGGAGTTCCAGCGAATTACAGCTCCGTTGGATTTGGTTACCACCGAGCCGTCAAACCCGAGATTTTCCTGCCAGGAGGACGGGAAGTCTTTCAACGTCCCATTCATGGGTTGTCGGATCCTGTGCCGCTCGAACCGACAACCGTGCCTGATGTAGCGGGGCTGGGGGTAGCGGCTCCAGGGCATGCCGGGGAGCTTTCTGCCATTGCTATTACCCATGGAACGAGTAACTCCGCCGCACTCGCAACTCGCGCATTGGCCCGAATTCTTGAGTTTCTAGCATCGCCAGATCTCGAAGTAGACGACTACCCTTTCCCAGACTACGAGTACCACCCCGTCATTGCCAAGGCGATGCTCGTACATGCCGCGGCTTGGGGAACCCTGAAGGACAGACTATCTAGCGATCTCAGTATCAGTGGTCCAAGAAGTCGACACACCTTGACCCAACTTCTCGGATACGGCGTTGTCCATGACGAATGGGTTGCGAGTGCTACAACCCATCGAGTCGTTTTGATCGGAGCCGCGACGATTCACGCTGATCAGCGGCATATTTATCGCTTTCCGCTGCCCCCAAGTCTCAAAGCTCGGGCGGAGTGGAAACGATTAGCCGTAACTCTTGCTTGGATTTCTGATGTGAATGCGCGCACCCAGAAATACAGGGTGGCACGACTGAGATTCAATCCCCCAAGGGATCCACTTAATGTCGAATCGACTGAAGCAGAAGGTCAGGCTATGACCCGCGGGACCGTTCAACATCAGGTTCTTGAAGGGCGAACCGCCACAGTGTTCAACGATGGCGACGCAGTTTCGATCGACGTAGATTGCCGGATCGACGTCGGGTCAAGGCGAACCGAAACCCGATACGGGCTGGTCGCGTCGCTGGAGGTTGGAGCCACCGTTGAAGCCGACATCCATGCAGAGGTCCGGACCGCACTCCGAACACAAGTCAGAGATCAGGTTCGTGAGCGAGTTCGGCCGCAGTGATGTTTAGTCCACGAGCCACCGGTACCCAGTCACAGATTGATGGCGTGAGGCTGCTGACATGCGATCTAGAAGATCGGGCACCTTTAGCATGAATCGGCCTGAGTAAATCGGAGCCTCGATAACTTGGAAGTGAGTACAAGGCGGACGTCCCGCCGCGCTGTGGCTTGTTGCCTTCTGTCGGTCCTTCCTGGAGGTCATTCTGCGTGCGGGGATGCCAACATCCCTGCTGCGTTCAACAACCTCATCGTCATTAGTACCGGATTGTCCCGATACTGCTTGTCGTTCGTCGCCGCATGGATGACCGTTCCAACCATGTCCACCAAACTGAGCACTTTGATTGGACTAGTTCCAACTCGTTGACGTTGGCACCAGGCACGGACCCTTTTCTCATGATCTCCAATTTTCGGTCCAGAGAATCGGCCTACAAAGAGTCCAAGCTGCACTTGATTGTATTCGTAGCCATACCGCTTCGCCGCTTGTCGCACAATCGATCTTCTGATCTCTCTGTCATTCAAGATCACATACAACTTGTTGGCCCTGGTGTTGCTTGATAATCCAATGACATGATCTGCGACAACACCTCTCGACCCGAGAAAGGACTTGACAGAGGCCAAGATCAGGTGATCTGCGCGGGCCGCAATGAGATCAACTTCGTAACCATGGGTCTGGAACTCTGGGTAACCCCGACGACGAGTTTGCTGGGTGAAGGGGAATTTGACCGCTGAGCTGACTACATAACCCTGTTGTTCGAGATACACCGCAACGAACTGCTCAAAGGCTTCCACTGACTAAGTGACGTTAGCCCCCGAATGATCCTTCCTGCAGAACGAACACCGTGAAAAGGTGTCCAAGTGGTTTAGTCACTCATATCGTCGATATCCCCCCAAAGCAACGAGCCCATCGCCACTGCAGCCGAATGCCTATCCGGGTCGAGGATGTGCCAGTACACGTCGGCCGTGGTCTTGATCGACGAATGCCCGAGAATCTCACTTACTACTTCAATCGTGACCCCTTGTTTGAGCATCAGACTCGCCGCCAAGTGACGAAGCTCATGTATGTGTCAGTCACCAATTGCTCAGTGCTTCATTAGCAGATCGAGCGCGCGCCCCGGTTCCCGACTCAGATCGCGCTTACCTTTGCAACCCGGCGATATACACCGCATCCACCATCCATGAACTGAATGGTCCAGAACCATTGATGATCCACAGATCGGGCATGGTTCGGCACGGCGAACCTTTTCGATTCGAGTCAGCAGATCATTCGAATCGAGAAGTTCAATGCCGACTTGCTTCGCTTCGAGCCGTGCTTGCTGCCCGAACTTCGAAAGTGTTACAAAGATGCCAGATTGCGCGGGCAACTTCTCACGCAAGAGAGTCCCGGCAAAATTCCGAATCTCGTCTACGCCTACGACCCAAGACTGCCACCGCTTGCACTGAACGATGGCGCGTTGACCGTCACGAACAAGAACCAGGTCGATGTTCCCATCTGGCCTATCACTTTGTCCGGTCTCTTGAACTTTCCAGCCTTCCCTTCGGAACAATTCCCCAACGAGCCACTCGAATTCAGTCGAGTCCAACAGTCGTAGATTGCTTGTCCATTCCAGAAGGCGCCGGCGCTCACTGGCTGTGAGTTCGACACCCAGCCATCCGACTCCTAAGACCATCGCGAAGACGACGCAGACGGCATTCACTTCAATCAGAAGAACTTTTGAAAAGCCGAGAAGCACTGGTAACAGAAGCCCAAGACCGGGATAGAGAATCAGCACCAGCGCGAGGACCGTCCAACCGGACGTTCGTTCTACGAAGCTCTTGATCGTTCTCTCGAAGAAGTCTTCTTGCTCTGACACCGATTTCAACCTTAGAGCCGCGCACGGTAACGCTTTCGAGATCTACAGGGACGGTTGGAACGCCATCGTGAACAAGGTCGCTGACGTACAGTTCAGTGCCAGTTATACCGAATGGGATTCGCGGAACCTCGCTTGTGATACTCGTCCGGCACTCGCTTGCCAATGTAGAGATCTCTGATCGCCTTGGGCGCCTCTTTGCCGTCGAAGCCGAACCGACCTATTCACGGGTCTGCCCCCGAAGTTCCCTTGGCACTCAGTCCTCACTCGCCCGAGAGACCAACTGACCCCTGATTTCAAGAGACGCGCATGTCGCGAGGCGTCCCAACTCGATCAATTTGTACTGCCACCTCAATCTCGGACACTACGAGACGAGTTGGCCTACCGGAAGTGCAGACTGCATTGGAGGTCCATCTGGAAACAACTCTCGAATCGCTTGTCCATACGGGAGGCCGCCAAACTCGCCATTAATGTAGGCCCCTTCTTCTGGAGAGATTCCCCAAAGTTCTCTGAGACTCTGTTCAATCAGTCGATCGGCCTCTCCGCCAATTGGTTCCTCTCCATTGAGGAGTGACCGGACCGAACGCACAATCATCTCGTGGCGCTGATTGAACTTGACTGCGTTTGGATTCGGAAACGGAATAGGAAATGCAGCCAGGCGCGCGTGGGTGAGCTTTGAATGCGCCTTGTCCGGGTCGACCTCGGCAAAGCGCTTGAAGAGAACGTATGCCATCGTCCTGGAAAGTAACGCTGCAAGCACGAGTTCGTGACTGATCTCAGCTGAGATGAACTCGGGTTTGAGCCGGTAAACGTAGAGGGATTGCGGGCAAACGCTACCTGATGAATCGATGGTGGCGACTATCCCAACACCGGCTTGCCGAACCAGGATCTTCTCCGCCCTGTAGAGCGTGAGGTCCTTCTGATCCCACCCCGGAACATTGGTGAGGATTGCCTTCGAAGGTACTACGCGCTGATATCTGTGGGCAAGGTCATCTCCGTCGATGAATGGAAGTTGACCCGAAGATGGATGGCCAGTGGAGATCAGGTCAAGCTTCTGGACTTGCGATTCAGACAAGGTCAACCCGCAGCTGGGACACCGTTTGTCATCCAATCTTCCACCCTTGAGCTTCTTCCCGGGAACAGTTGGATTCAAACAGGATGGGCAGATCCAGAGACGACCCATCTTCGCCATCTCTTCACCTCGACCGCGGTCGCAGAGTTCTGCCAGAGTCAGACTGTGACTCTCAATCTTCGCAATGATCTCGTCATCCCTGCGATCACGGAATATCTCAATTGCATACTCTGAGGCGTCACTCAGCGAGCGCGCCTGCGGAATGAAGCGACTGTGTTGAGACTCCAGTTGCGTAAGAGGCAGTCGACCGATGATCGCATCCTTCCGGTCTTGGCCTGAAAGGAGAAGCGCCTCAATGTCGTGAGTTGCATCTGGTGGAGACTTGACTGCTTCGATCACCAACGTTCCCATTCTCACACCAGGGCCAAACCAACCTGGACCGAGAGAATGAAGGCGGTCGATCGTCGTAGTGGTAAGCAAGACGTGGCGGATCCGTGCCTTTTCCGGATAGAGAAGACTGTCCGGCAGCACAAAGGCGAGTCGCCCCCCTGGTCGTAGGGCTTTGAGCGCAAGGAGCACGAAGATCTCCCACGAGTCCATCGTCCTAATTGCATCAATTCCCAACCACTTTGCCGCTTCGGAGTATGACTCGCGATCCAACTCACCACCCCACGGAGGATTCCCAATCACAACGTCAAGCGACTCGGGAGTCAGTCCAACAAGGGAAAGCGCATCCTTCATTCTCAGACTGTCGGCTGCAACAATGTTCCGACTCAAGTCGCTGACAAGCTCGTCCTTCCTCACGGAACGAAGCCAAAGTGCCAACTTTGCGATGTCCACTGCTTGGGTTAACAAGTCAAGACCGAAGATGGAACTTCGGAGCAGTGCTGACTGTTGTGCGAATTGGATGCCCGTAAGAAGCGTCGTCTCACCTTGATCGTCGTTGGCGATTTGGTGCCACTTCCAGAAGTGGTCGAGGAGGACGCGATAGGAAGACACTAAGAAGGCTCCTGATCCGCAAGCAGGGTCCAAGATCTTGAGCCTGGACAGGATCTCGAGGCGCATTTCTGCGTCATTCACGTCCTTGCCAGTCCGTATAGCCTCATCCCTTGAGAGGCTTTCGAACGTGTCGCCGATTGCATGGCTTGCCATGAAGTCGGCAAGCAACTCACTCGTATAGAAGACACCAAGTTTCTTCCGTTCTTGAAGTCTCAACGCAAGGTCAGATGGCCTGTCGGTCCCCAATTCGACTAGGTCCGATAGCGATGCCTCGAAAACACGTCCAAGCATGTGCTCTCCGAGCTCTCCGTAGAAGTCAAATCGGAAGAGCCCCCATACGCCACGTACGAGCAATGTCTCCTTACCAACTCGCGTCTTGTACTGCTTACGTGCCAACGAGTCAGGAATATCTATCACGTCGAGAATTGGATGCCACTTGAAGAGTTCGCCATTGAAGGCTGCGACATTGAGTCCCGAAGTTGGTGGGCTTCCTGTGTCCACTTCCCGGAACAGCTCTTTCACCAACGTGTACACCTTCGCATTCCCGGAGCCGGGTAAACCGAGTCCAGCCTCAGTGATGCTCTTCAGCGTGTCCCGTCTGATCAAGCTTTGAGGATGATCCTCACAGTAGAGAATGAAGAGGATTCGATCTAGAAGACGCTGCGTTGCCTCAAGAAGTTCAGCTCGTGTGGGAGCTGAATCGGATGCCGTCGCTACAACGATGGCGTCATACAAGTCGACTCTGATCTGCCAGTAGATGTTGTAGAAGCCATCACGAAGACCAATTCGATTCTCGGAAGATCGATCATGGAGCGATGCGGTGAGCGAGTCCGTTCCCCCGACAATGAGATTGCCATAGGCAAGCAACCACCACAGTTTTCTGAACTCTTCTGGACTATGGCTTGCTTCCGCTAGGTCGAATTCCTGGTACTCACCTGGGTCATCGACACTGTAAAGCCGTATCAACTTCATGTCCGAGACGATGACCCAGCGGACACCAAACATGCGTGTTCCGTATTCGAATGCTTGTTCCACGGGAGTTGCGTGGTCGTCTCTCGCTTGCGGCTTATCTAGGTCGGTACCTGGGGACTTGAGTTCGACTGCAACCCGGAACGAAGGCGGTGCATCGAATCGGAAATCACCGAGGACAACGTCTGGCGTGCCCGTCAGTCGAGTCGCCTTGGTTGGTGGTTTCGGCCATGCCGAGAACACTGATTCCGGGAAAATTGTGTAATCGAGAACTGAACCGAATACTTGGGTTACAAATGAACTCTCCAGCTGCGACTCAGTTGCCCCAGATGCACCGTGGGCCCGAAGGTTGTCAATCCAGTTCTGCAGCGCCGAGACGCGGGCTGCGATTTCAGGGATTGGGTCATGCACGTGATCCGCAAGAAACTGCGAAAGCACCCTCTTTGAGAAGAGAACGTTTCTACCGGCGCCCGGAAAGAGGGACAACTGTCGCATGGGTCAACGGTACGCGACGGGTCCAGGTACTCCACGGGACAGCCGCAAACCCGATAGCTGTCATCTTCTCAGTGAGCCAGCGGCTCGCCCGCCAGGTGTAGGCCCCGCCAGTCCCCGCCCGCACCACCACGCAGTGAGCCGCGAGGTCGTCAAGTACCCGGTTCACCGTCGGGGTGGGGAGCCGGAGGTAGGCCGCGACGTCGCGCGAGGTGGGTCTAAGGTCGTCGCCGACCTCAGCGAAGTGGTTCACGATGGCCCGACGGGTCTTGAACATGCCGTCGAGTGCCACCTTCGTGAGCAGGTGATCAATCCGACTTGGCTCGACCCCGATCCACGTCAGGCCCCGACGCAGCTGGACGAGCTCGGACTGCAGCCGACCCAAAGCCTCCGCCTGGGGCACCAGCTCAATCTCCCGGTCGTACCCCGTCCGGCCGACGGCGGACCGGCAGGTGGTCGCGAGGTCAGCGAGGAGCACGAGGCGGTGCTCATCCTCGGGGTTCAGGTCGAACTGGTCCGGAGCGTCGGCGAGGACAGCGAAGAATCACAAGGGGAGAAGATGGAGAGTCGAGCACCCCGGGGAGAGGGGGGACCCCGAGGATTTCCGTAGGGAGATCCTCCCTGGGCTGCAAAGTGTTCCTCTCTCCCTGATAATGGCAGCCTGTGGCGTGGCCAAGTCCAGTGCTTCGGCGTTCAGATCAGGGAAGGCGATACCGCCCTTGAGGCATTGGAACGAGCTTCGCCGCCTTCTATAGCCGACGTCCGAAGCTGCATACCTTCGATCCCTGCCGAATGGCAACTCTTCAGCCCAAAGGCGCGCTTCCGCCGATTCGTTGGAGCGACACAAGTGTCAAGTCGGCACAAGGGACATAGATGTTCGCAGCGTTATCCACAGGTTGTCCCCCTAGCGCCGCACAATGGCACCGTTGTAATTTCAACGGTGTAGTACCCAGTAATCGAAGCAATGTGGGAAAGCGAACTTGATCATGAAAAATCTTCCTTTAAGCGTACGAACGGGGCTGGAACCCGTTGAGAAATGGGCAGGTCCATTCGAGGGCATACCGCAGCACTTGAGGGCCCCGCTCATTGATTGGATTGAAGAGTCGTTCGTAAATGGAACATCCATCGGGTATCGCACTTATGACGAATCTCGACTCCGTACCGTCGGAATCCAACTGAGATTGAACCTGGATTGGAGCCATTCGGGCACGGGTGCAATGAAGAGTCTTCGGATTGAGGCTCTGGGTGATGAGACCAAGTTCCTAAACATCACTGATTGGTGTTTGCGTTATGCCCGGGACCCGGAAGACGTTTATTCGCTAGACAACATTCTCGACCAAGGTGGTTCGGTTTGGACCGTTGACTGGGCCACTTGGGGGCAACAGCATCTCGAGCGGAAAGTTGACGCGACTTCAAAGATTCTCGTGAGCTCGGCCGCACCGGCCGATTCCATGGCATCCGTTCATCTTGAGAAGGCATGGGAATATCTCTACAGGCTCAGCCCGATTCCGGATAAGTGCTTTGACGAATCCGTGAAAGCCGTTGAAGCCGCTGCGATTCCTATCGTCTGCCCTTCAAATACCAAGGCCACACTCGGCGTCATCATTGCTGACATGTTGGCGAAGCCAATTAAATGGAGGGTCTCGCTTGACCCGTCGGATGGCATAGATGCAGTTGATGAGGTCATAAAGATGTTGAATCTTCTCTGGAAGTCCCATCGAACCCGGCACGCCGTAGCCGGTGAGGGCGCGCCGCGAGTTGCGTCCACCGAAGAGGCTGAAGCAGCTCTCTTTCTGGCTTCAACGCTTGCGCACTGGTTCACTTCGGGCATTGTCACTCACAGTTGAAACAAAGGCAGAATACGATGGGTCTTTGGTAAGGGGTCCCGTTGAGTCACCTCCGTTAGGAGGCAGCTTCGGCCAGATCGGATCGCTCACGTCATGTCAAGACATAGTGAGATGATTGACTCGATGGGACATGAGCGACCACTAACTTCACTTGAACTCTCTGATCTCTCGAAGAGTGTTCTCGGAGATCTGAAATGGATTCGTGAGGCGGATCTAACGAAGATTGACGAGGACGGTCTGCGTGAACTCTCAAGCAGACTCCGACGACTTCTGATTGATGGTTCTATGCAGCGGTACCGTCGAGCAGTTGGCCGCAAGGGTGAGATTCGAGTTACGGCTCCATTGGTGCCGGGAGACCTCAGCGGAGGAACTGTCTTCGCTCAGGCGGCGGGCGTCACCAGAGCGGGTGTGACGATTGCAGGAATACGAATCCATCGAAATGCACCGTCGCCCGACGAACTGCGGCCAACGTTTGAACATGGGAAAGGGCAGCCGCCAAGCCAAGAGATAGTGGCCTCACGGTGGTTGGCATCAACGTGCATGAGAGTTGATGGAGTTGCGGTGACGCGAGCTGATGTCATCAAATTCGTTGCGAACAAGTTAGGAGGAGTGCACCTAGATCTGAGCAGGAGCACGAAAAAGGATCGGGTATTTCAAGTGCTAGATGGGGTTCGAAGCGACGGTCGAATCGTAGATCTGGACTTCGTCTACGCCGAACTCACTGCCATCGGTCAGCAGTTTGCTCAATCTATCGCTGCGCAAGATCCACCGTGACTTAACCAGCCTGGATCAAGTTGGATCGCTCCGACTTGACTCATGAGCCTACAAGCGATGTTCTCTTCGGAACTCGGTTCCCCATCTGGCGACCTCGGCCTGCTGTCGTTCTAGAAATTGAATGCCCCTCATGACTTGTGGGGCTGTGGCTCGCTCACCAAACGGGTCGCGTTGATTGTTGACTGTGAAGTACCCCACGCCGGGTTGACCCGCCCGCGGGCCTGCAACGTGCACCACGATTGAGTCCAACGGAGGCAATCCCCGTTCGATGCAGCGATCATGGAATGCCCTCATGAACATGGTTACGTGATCCCCCTCACCTCCGGCATGAAGGTCGCGAGGTTGGGGCAATCCCGCTGCCTCAAAGACGGCCGTGTATCGAACAAGGGTCGCTCGATTGATCGCACCGTGTTGTATAACATGCTCAATCGCATCATCCACCTGAGCTGAAGTGAACCATGGCTCGTCCATTTCTGCATCCTTCGCTCTCGATCGGACACCCAACCTCAGTTGCTGACGCTATCCGTATCGGCGTTTGCATGAGAAGTGTCCGATTCAGCGACAGGGACCAGGCACCTGAGTACCTGGCCCCTCAGATGGTGGTGTGGCTGAGCGGATTCGAACCCCTTTGCAACTCGACTGCTCAGAAACGGGATGCAACTCGATTGCGGATACGCCCGCTTCTCCATATCCGATCAGGCCAGAGCGCAGCAGCTGATACTCACCCCAGTTGGCAGTCCTAGAGACTCAGTCTCCGAAGCGCCCACAGAGCGCCCGCATCAACGGAACGAGCAGACTGGGCCGCCAAATCCACCTCTGGATCAGTACTTCTCCAATCCCCAACTGAATCGGGCCCCCACCCTTTCAAGTTGGTGCCTTTCAGGCGAGCGCGCGTGGCGACCGGGGCTGTCTTGGGCGTAGTGCCCGTCGAGTGCCCGCCGCGATTAATCGTCGTCTCCGGACTCTCGAAAGTGCTTACCAGTACTGCCATTCTTCATGATCGAGTTCCTCCGCGCTCAGCTTCCCAAGCTGAGCACGCGGGATTGATTCTCGCCGAGAGCTCCGCAAACTTCGAGCGACGAGATCACGGTTGCAATATTGCTCTAAGACCGAAGGGGCGTGACTCCCAGGCCCGCGAGATAATCACGGCAGCTGCACGAGGTGAGTCCAAGCAGCTGACACGCTGACGTCATCGCAATTCTCATCGGTAATCGATCGATGTGGTCGTCAGTAATCACTCGAACTTGATGACCATTCGCTTGCAAATGAAGGGCCAGGGCAAGAACATATGGGTCTGCATCTTCTTCGGTCTTGTTTGGATCTACAACCTTTCCTGCTGTCAGCATTACACGCTGAAGGTGACTCCAATCGGCGTCGACCGGATGTTGAAGGCGGCCGCGAACTCCTGAGGCCCAAACTCCCGGAACGTCTGGGTGAGCAATCTCAGTTATTTCACGGATTACCTGTCTCGGCATTGCAATCTGACCATCCACTACTAGTGTTTCGAGTTGCTTGAAGATCTCCCATTGACCATCGATTGGAATCACCACCTTCATCGTGATGAGGGCCGAACTGTCAATGACTGCGAGAGTGCCAACTCCCGTCATCCGATGCTCACCATGGATTTCAAGTCTGCGACTTCGCCGACGCTTAGCCTCAAGTGAGACGCCACATCCCTCTCATTTAGTCGACCTCGAGCAGCTGCGTCGAAAAGGGTCGACAAGGTCCGGAGGCCAACTTGCCCAAGCCGCTTCTCCGTTCGCGGTTGGCCGCCACCGCCACCGCCACCTGAATTCCAGTCGTAACTTGCCATTTCACGGTCCACTCGTCCATAGAGTGAATTCTCCGCGAGGCCGAGTTCTTGCAAGCGAATACTCGCCGCCCGCGTGCTGGTCTTGAACCGATTCGCGATGCTCCTTACCGCGCCCACATCGTCGACTAGTCCTTCGGCATTCAAATATCTCGATGCAACTCTGCGAACAGCACTAGCCGGGAGAAGAAGTGCCGCCGCAAACTCTTCGCACCAACGCTCCAATCTGCTGTCTCTCCGGCTCGGCGACATGAAGTTGAAGCACGCTGAATCACTCCGTGTTAGTAGATGACCCACCTCGTGAAACAGCGTGTAAGAACGGGCAGTTGGGTGGTAGGCCGTGTTAACGGCGACCACAGGAGCGAACTCGCCCCAGACGGAGAATCCCCGAATGGACTCCTTACCGAGAGACAGCTGTAGGGTAACTATCCCTAGATGCTCCAAGTGACTTCGCCACGCTCTTGCTCCTTGGCTGGCGTTGCTCCATTCCATCTGTTCCGCAAGCGGGAGATCGAGTAGACGCCGAAATTCCTCAGACGCCTCGCTTGATCCAGAGGACGTGCTGAATCTGGGTAGCTCGACTGGCGGCTCTCCGGCGTCTCGCGAGGCCCATTCGCATATCTCTTGAAGGCCACGGGCCCATCGAATAAATCGAAGTTCCGTACTCCCTAGTTCATGTCCTTGGAGTCCAGGTGCACTGCGAAATGATGTTGGAATCCCCGCTCCACGCGGCGGTTCCGGCAGGAAGAAGATGGAGCTTGGTCGGCTGAGCAAGGATGCGAGCCTCGTGAATTGACCCTTCGATGGGAAACTTTCGCCTTCCTCCCACTTCCGGACATTCTCAACATCAACTTTGAGCTTGTCTGCAAATACGTGGTCTGACATACCAGCTTCTTGCCGCGCCCATCGAAGGACCTGACCATTGATCGGCACGTACCTAGTACTCAACTTTGTCGCCCCTACACTTCGTTCTCAGTTGCCTGGTTTCTTGAACCATGACGATTGTCTCACTGCCAACTCTCTCCAGTCGGTTCCCACCATCCGACCGCATGGGGCCGCCATCGGTCCGGTCGCCACAATGTCTTCAGGGCCTCGAGTGCTTAGTGCCCGTAGAGTGCCCGAGACAACAGATTGACAAGGACTGGCCGTTAGAAATACCCCTTCATCAGTATGTTTACTTTCCTTAGCTACAAGGGACCACCACCCTTTCAAGGTGGCAGCACGGGTTCGAATCCCGTTAAGGGTGCGAGCTGAAATCTGTCACGTCATCGTGAACAGCTGAACCTGTGCAGGCTATCTGAACCCCTCGCCCTTGGGTTGGTAGTCGCGGTTGGGGTCGAGTCTCGTCTCACCAATGAACTCACCGTCTTCGGTGGCGAAGGTCACGACGTCATCAAGGACGTAGAGACGGATCGGTTGACCGCGGTAGGACCAGCCCACGTTGAGGTGACGGAGTTTGCCCAGGTAGCGCAGCGTGACGTGACCGCGCACGTCCACGGTGTCGGTGCGGATGCGCCAGTGCGGGTTGTTGATGAGAGTGTGGGGCTGGGCCTTGGTGCGCGCGTTGTAGGCGACGGCGGGGTGCGCCGATTGATCCCGCGATGGGGTCGCACGTCGTTGTAGTAGGCGACGACGTCGTTCAGTATCTCGTGAAGCTCACCGAGCGTCGCCGCGGGGCGCTTGGCGAGGAAGCCCTTCAGCGTGCGGTGCCATCTCTCGACCTTTCCGCAGGTCTGGGGATGGTAGGGGCGTGAGTGCTTATAGAGCACGCCGGCGCTGAGCAGGTCGCTCTCGAAGCCGCTGCGCCCGCCGCGCGAGGTCGCGTTGTAGATGGCCCCGTTGTCGCTGAGCACGCTGGCGGGCGTGCCGTAGGCCGTGCAGGTCAGGGCGAAGAGCCGCCGGACGTTCTCCATCGTCACCGTGGGACAAGCCCGCACGGCCAGCGCCAGGCGCGAATGGTCGTCGAGGAAGGTGAGGACCTCCACCCCGGTGCCGTCCTCTAAGTGCCAGTGGGTCATGTCGCTCTGCCAGCACTCGTTGGGCAGGTCGGCCGCGAAGCGGACGTAGGAGGACTTCGGTCGCTTCTTGGGCGCCGGGGTGACGAAGCCGCGTCGGGTGAGGATGCGCTGGATCGTCGAGGGCGAGGGCGCAGCCAGGCCCTCGCGCGCCAGGTGGGTGTGGATCGTGTCGGCACCGGCGTCGGTGCCGATCTCGAGCAGTTCCTTGCGCAGCTCGATGATCCGGTCCTCGACCGCCGGCGGCGTCGCCCGGGGGTTGGTGAGGGGGCGCTTGGAGCGCGCCGCGAAGGCGCTCGGGCCCTCGGCGCGGTAGCGGGCGACGAGTGTGCAGACCCAGGCCGGCGAGACGCCGTATTTCCGGGCCGTGGCCCGAACCCCTAGGCCCTGGGACACCACCGACGCCACAACGATCCGGTTCTTGACCACGACCCACCCCCACCGAGGTGTTCACTATGTCGCGACAGATCCGTTCACTATCTCGTGAGGGTAAAGACCGTTAAGGGTGCGAGCTACATCACAGTGTCGCTGGGATTGACAGCAGACCCACGTCTTCGCCCGAACAACATCATCCTCTTAACAGGCAAGGTCATCCTTGTTGGCTGGAGTCTTGGTCCGCAGGCTAGCGGGGACCTAACCAGAACATGGGTGCTTGGTCCTCTACTTTGCCCTGCTCGCCCGAATTGGGGTGGGACCGCCCGGGGCCCGGCAACTTCACAATCCAGAGCCAAGCGACGCGCAGTGATTCGCGTGAAGTGCCCAGAGGGCGTCCACGGAACCTCCTCGCCTTGACCACCCGCACTCGCAATTCCCGACCCATGTCTGAATGTGTGTCGGCGATCCACGATGAGCATTGTCAGGGCCCTGCGCCATGTACAGGACATGACCCGCGGGTCCGCGGGGCTGCAAACGGTCAACCCGCGCCTTCTCTGCTTCAATACGCTCGCGAGCGGCACGCCCCCGCAATGGGATATTCAGCGTGTAGTCCCTTTCGTCCTTGGAACTTTCCCGCGTTCCTGCTTCGCGAGAGATAGCCCGGCGCCGGCTCCAAGGACCCGGTGGTGTCTTACCACCGCCATCTCGGGCGTCCCGCCGATTCGACTTTCGCGAAGATCGTCTGTTAACTGATGCACCTCGGCTAACACCCGGAGAGCGAGGAGCCGAAGACGCGCGGTTGGACTTCTCCCAGCACGTACGCACCTCCGCCGCGCTCTCATGAGATCCACCACAGTGTGCACATCGGATCAATCGAACTCTCCCCGCGATGCTGGCGCAATCTTGTCACTCGATCTTTCCTCGATTCTCAGAGTCTCCATGAAATGCGGTCGTGACAGCTGTCGAATTGGTTGATCGATTGACCACTAAAGCACCGTCGATCCTGACGTCCCTATTTACTCAAACCCAGTGAGCGCAAAAATTTACGTGTCAAGCCATTGGTCTTGGCGTACACCTTGCGCCGTGCATAACGCTTTCCAAATGACGATGGCCCCTTCTCAGCGGCTTCGAGATTGCCCAAGTCGCGAGCAGCTCGATACAACTGTGATCGAGCACTCTTCTTCCTTACCAATGCCCACCCCCCTAAGCTCACGTTGAGACGCAGCAAACTCAGTGTAAGCAAGGACTCTAAGGCCGGTCATTCACAGGATCGGTCCCGGTCAGGGAACCAAGTAGTCGAAGGCGCGAAGGCCGGCTACGAGTTCTCCTTGAGGACCATGCGCCGTCGCAGGTACTCGTCCTCGTCGATCTCGCCGGCCGCGAAACGCTTGTCGAGGATTCTTATCGGATTGAACCCTTGGCGCCCGGGACCGTTCTCGCGACCCTCCCCGTGACCGTGACCGCAGTGGCAACCGTGACCGCAGTGGCGGCAGCGCCCGTGACCGCGATGGCCGCACTCCCCGTCACCGTGCTCTTTGTGCTCCTCGCCGCAGTGGCGATGCCTCTTGCAGCAGCCAATTCCGGCGATCGCGCCAAAGAGCGCAATAAGCGGTAGCAGTACCACCAGCCCGCTGGCCCGGCGTGCCGTACAGTTTTCAGAGCCCATAGCGAACCCGCCTCATCATCGTCAAATCTGTCTTCATTCTCATGAGCGCGCCCGCTCATTGAAAGGGGCGAAGGTCACTGATGCCCGGCCGGGACGCTGCAAGAGGTCCGAGGTTTCTCCGGCGCTTCGCCCGTGCGTCGATTCGCTGGTCCGAGGGTAGTTCCCGAACCCTGCCGCCCGTCCCCGGAGAACACGCGAATCGCGCGCGGCCCCTACGGAGTGTCCGGCATGGCATGCAAGGGGTGATTGGACGACGACCTCGTTAGGAGGTCCTGGAGGACCCTGTGGTTACTCAGTCCCGTTCGCCGAATCGGCTGGCCAAACTCTTATCGTCGAGTCGAACTGGAGCTTCGCTTTCGCGGGCGTGGTTTCGTACTTCGCTTGGTCGAGGCGTTCGAAACGAGCGAACCGATAAGTTCCGCCGCTTCCCGGTCAGCTGCTTGAACAAAGTGGCTGTACACCTGGAGTGTCATCGAAGCGTTGGAGTGCCCGAGCCGACCAGCAACTGTCCGAACCGAGACACCGGAGGAAATCAGCCGGGTGGCTGCAAAATGACGAAAATCGTGAAGTCGAATCTGCGTCAGACCGAGATTGGCCCTTACCAGTTCGAACCGCCGAGTGACATACGTGGGCAAGAACGGACGCTGACCGTCAGGTTCGAGGCTAAAGACGTAACTATCATCCATAAGTGAAAGACCCGCCACCCGCGCCAACTCGTCTGCATAGGCCTGTTGCTCGGCGAGAACCCTGAGAGTCTCGCCGTCGAGCGCAATTCGTCGACTTGCGTGGGTTTTAGTGTCCTTCTCCAACCACCCTCCGCCCGGAGTCTCGATGATCGCATTTTCGATCAGAAGTGCCGAAGAAACCGTGTCAACGTGCTTCCACTTCAATGCACACAGTTCACCGCGGCGCGCACCGGTAGTGGCCGCCAAATGAAGCAAGCGTCCAAAGACAGGATCGAACTTTGCGGCTTCCGCCAACAACTGCTTCACTTGCCCCACATCCGGCGGCGTCACTTCGTGTCGTGACAACTTCGGAAGACTCACCAGACTGGCTGGATTCTCTCGCACCCACTTCCATCGCACACCTTGCTGAAAGGCACAGTGGATGACCGTGTGAACTCGCCGGACACTGCTCGTTGACAGGCCCCTACGCTTCACAAGGCCGTGATAGAGCGAGTCCAAATCTGCCGTCTGGATTTGACGCAGCGGTCTGGCCCCGAGCGCGGGGAGGATGTGGTTGTCCAGCAGGCCCCTGTAGGAGCGAAGGGTTTGAGGGCCGAGACCGGGCTTGGCAAGGTTGAGCCACTGTTCCGCCAACTGGCTGAATGTCGCATTGGTGTTGGCTAGTTTTCCGTGATCAGCTTCGACGGCCAGTTCGTTCAATGCCATCTGTGCGTCCTTCTTCAAACCGCGGAAGGTACGGCTGATCTGGCGATATCGACCCGTGAGCGGGTCGCGTCCAGTCCTGACCCGCATTTCCCAGACTCCTGGACGGATTTGACGAAGTGAACCGCTCACGAGGCATCTCCCAGGCTCCGCCGAGCTTTCGAGCACGTGGGATCACTCACCCCCTGTGAGGGATTTTTGAGGGATTGATGTAACGTCTCCACGTCCTAAACCTATCATTTCTTTACTATATCTAGTGGGCGCTGAGGGACTCGAACCCCCGACCTGCTGAGTGTAAGTCAGCTGCTCTGGCCATCTGAGCTAAGCGCCCTCGTTCGCCCAGCCTACGACGAACCGCTTCGTTCGCCGGGGGCCCCACCCGTCAACGGCCCCGGGGCGACGGTTGTAGATTCACGGCGTAGAGCGAAGGAGTGCTACGAACCCATTCAAGATCTCCCGCTGGATCAAGGCATCGGAGAAGGGCGGGCGCTCGCGCGAGGAACAGCAGGCGTCAACGAAGCACCCGCGACACCGCGCCCACCGCTACTGGTCGCGCCAGCGCTAGGCGCCGAGCGAGTGACGCAACACTCTGGCGCCACCCCGGCCGAGCCGACGGCCGGCGAAGTCGTGCGCGACTTCCTGGGTCGCGGGGTCGGCAACCTGCTGCGCTACGACCCGATCGTGCGTCGTCGGCGCGACCCCGAGGGCATTCACCAGATGCGCGTCAACGTGCGGCACCTGCGGTCCGAGATGCGCGTCGCCGGTCCCGTCATTCGCGCCGACGAGCACGAGGCCCTGGATCGCGAACTCAAGTGGCTCGGCGGCGCGCTGGGGCGCCTGCGCGACCTCGACGTGCTCAACGACCTCTTCGCGTCGGGCGCGTCGGGCGACGTCCCGACTCCGCCGCGGGTCGTGACCCGTCTCGCCACCCAACGCACCGCCGAGGTCGCCCGTCTCAACAAGGCGCTGCGCTCCAAGCGGTACCGGCGTCTGATGGAGAGTCTGTCGGACGCGGTCGTCGATCCCCCCCTGCGCGCCAGCGCCGCGGCGCCGGCGTCGCGGGTCCTGGGACCAGGGCTGCGCGAGGTGGCGCGCGACCTCGCGGCGACGGTGAGTGATCTGGGCGAGAACCCCAGTCCCGAGGCGCTGCACCTCGTGCGGATCAAGGTGAAGCGGTGTCGCTACAACTGCGAGCTGGCCGAGGTCTTCTTCGCCGACGCCGGTCCGGCCGCGAGGGAGTTGGAGACCGCCCAGGGCGTCCTGGGCGACCTACACGACCACGTGGTGGCCCGCGACTACCTGCTGGAGGTCACCCGGCCCCGGGAGATGTTCGGCGGCCCGCCGCTCGACGACGAGACCCTCGCGACCGCTCGCTGGCTCGACGAGGGGGTGGCGCGGCTGTTGGCCGCGTGGCCCGAGCCGGTGGCCGCCGCGGTCACCGCCCTGGCGCCGATCCTTCACATCAGCTCGTCCGAGGCGCCCGACGTCCCGGTGAAGTAGGCCACGACCGCCGACAGCGCCAGGAGCGCGGTCGCGGTGTCCAGGGCCAGGCTCAAGCCGTGAGCGAACGACTGGTAGGCCGCCTCGACGACCTTGTTGATGATCGCGCGCACCGCCGCGGTGGTTGGTCCGAGTCCCTTGAGCCTCGCGGCCACCGACCCCGTGGTGACCGCGGTGATCACCTCGGATCGGTAGGCGGCGGGGATCCCGAGCTGAATGAGCCGTTGCGTCAGGTGAACCGTAAGCTGGCCGTTGACGACCGAACCCAGAATGGCCACGCCGGCGACGGCGCCGAACTCCCGGCTGGTGTTGGTCATCGACGCGGCCATGCTCGAGTACCGCGACGGCACGCTCGTGAGCGCGGTGGAGGTCACGGGCACCGCGAGGATCCCGAAGCCGATCCCCGCGAGGCCCATCGTCCAGCCCACGGTCCCCAGTCCGGCGTGCGGCGTGACCACCACGTTGGTCAGGAAGACGCCGAGGGCCGCGATCACGCAGCCGGTCATCATCGGCACCCGGGAGCCGACCGCGCCCACCCAACGCCCGGAGAACACGGACGCGACGACCATGGCGCACAGCAGTGGCAAGAAGTCCTGGGCCAGCTGGTAGGCGCCGGCCGACGCGACGATTTCGAGGTACAACGCGACGAAGAAGAAGATGGACAGGACGGAGAAGTAGCTGGCCATCGCGATGAAGTTCGACCCCGTGAAGGCCGGTCGCGCGAAGAAGTTGACTCGCAGCATCGGGTGCGACGACCGGGCCTCCACCAAGAAGAAGGCCACGATCGCGACGATCGAGACGCCGTAGAGGGTCAGGATCCCGCTCGAGCGGTAGCCGGAGGTCTCCCCGGCGATGGTGGCGAAGGTGGCCGCGCCGAGGCCGAACGCCCCGAGGAGGAAGCCCGCGTAGTCCGGGCGTTCGCGCCGCGGGTCGAAGCTCTCGGGTAGCACCGCGCGCGCCACCACGAAGGCGATGCCGCCGAAGAGCAAGTTGAACCAGAAGATCGCCCGCCACGACCAGATGCCGGTCAGCACGCCGCCGAGCACCGGACCAATGGCCAGGGCCAGTCCGCTGACCGCGGCCCACGCGCCCAGGGCCCGGGCCCGCAGCCGGGCGTCGGGGTAGATCTGTCGGATCATCGACAGCGTGCCCGGCTCCGACGCGGCGGCGCCGGCCCCCATGACCATGCGACCACCGATGAGGACGGCCGAGGACGGCGCGACGGCACAGATGATCGACCCCGCGCAGAACACCGCGACGCCGATCACCATGACCTTGCGCCGGCCGTACGCGTCGCCCAACGCCCCGCACATCAGCATCAGGCTGGCAAAGGCCAGCGCGTAGCCGCCGACCACCCACTGCAACTGGGTCACGCCCGAGTGGAGCTCTGACTGGACGTTGGCCAGCACGGCGCTGATCACCGTGTTGTCGAGGAAGGTGAGGAAGAGGATGGCCAGAAGCGCCGTCAGCCCCGCCTGGGACCGCCACGGCCAGCGAACCCGGCGGCGCGCCGATGCGGCGTGCCCGGCGACCTCCGTCTCTTCGATCATCTATCCACCCGTCACCATGGTCGGGGCGAAGCCCGCGTTGACTGCGCGCCCCGCGCCCAACGCCCTAACGCCGCCGGTCGGGAGCCCGCAGGACCACCGCCTAGCCCTTGGGCAGAACGAACGTTATCCGGGTGACGGCCGAATCGCCCCCGGAGATGTTGCCCACACTGATCTCACAGTTGCGAAGATTGCTCTTCTTCGTGCCGCACTTGCCGTTGCCCACGGTGCCCGTGGTGACCTTGTACTTGGTCACGGGAAGGGTCCCCTTGGTCGTGACGGTGGCCGGGGTCGCCGACAGGTAGTTGCACCCGGCCTGCCCCGTGGCGTTCCACACGCACTGCACCACGTACACGGTGTCGCCGGGCTTGAACCCGGAGCCCGTGACCTTGACGGTGGTTCCGTTCTTCAATCCGGTGGCGGGCGTCGCCACGACGTGCGGCGTTGTCTTGGCGCCGGCCACGGCCGTGCCGAGCGCGCCGCCGACCACCAGCGTGGTGCCGGCCGCGAGCGCGGCCACCACCGGGCGGAGTCTTCGTACGACGTTCATGCTTCCTCCCCATTTCGGAACGACTTGGATGATCCCGGCGCGATGCCCCGGCGTGACGCTCGTCGAGCAGCACGGGTTCATCGTCGCCCTCACTGTAGCCAGCGGCTCCGCGGCACCGAGCAAGACGCCCACACCCGTTACAGGGCACCGGCGTTGGCCACGGAGGCCAACAGCCCGCCGGTCGCCGCGAAGAACGGGCGACGGCGCACCGGCTCGGTGATCACGAGTTCGTCGCCGCGGTAGTCGCCCGCGCACGCCCCGGACTCGCGCACGATGGACAGTCCCGCCAAGTAGTCCCACGGGTGGAGCGTCGATCCCTCGGCCACCGCGAAGACGTCGAGCGATCCGTCGGCGACCAGGCAGATCTCCAGACTGGCGGCGCCCAGCGCGCGGATCTGGGACCAGCCCAGCGCGCGCGAGGGGTATCCCGAAAAGCTCATGAGGGCCCCGTCGAGCTCGGTGCGGCCACTGGGCGCGATCGCGACGCCGTCGCGAGTCGCCCCCGCGCCGAGTTCGGCCTGGTACGCCGTTCCGGTCGCGAGGTTGACGACCAGGCCGCCCACGAGCTCCTTCCCGCGCACCAACGCCAGGCTGGTCGAATAGAAGGGCACGCCGCGATCGCAGTTGGTGGAGCCGTCCACCGGATCGACGACCACGGTGAATTCGCCGGCGCCCGAAACCCCCGACTCCTCGCTCACTACGCGAAAACCCGCGCCGCCGAGCACCCGACGCGCGACCTCGTCGGCCACCACGTCGAGGTGGTACTGCGACTCGCGCAGACCCGAGTGTCCGCGACCGCGCTGTGCCTGCACCACCTCGCCGATCTCGCGCGCGCACTCCACCAGCGGGTCGAAGAGCCGGGCGCGCACGTAGCCACGGTAGTGGGGAGGGGGGCTAACCTGAGGGTCAATGGCCGCCATCGACGTCGCGGGATTCGTCGCGGACCTCAAGGACCACGCGGTCACCCACGGTTTCCACGTGCACGACGAGCGTCACTTCGTGGAGACCTACTCGCTGCGCCAGGCGTGGGAGGTTGACCTGCACCCCGAGGACGGATGCGGCGGACCCATCGACCTGCACGTCGAACTCGACGTGGACCCGCGAACGCTGCTGGCCTTCGAGGACGCGGTCCTGGGACTACCCGACGACGTCGATCCGCCCGACGAGTTCCACTTCCCCCTCGTGCTCACCTGGAGCCTGCCGCCGCTCCCCCACGGGCCGGACCTATTGCGCCTGGCCATCGACCTCGCGCCGATCGGCGGGCTGGAGATGCCCCTGGAGGTCACGGCCACCGACGTCTTCGAGTCGCCCACCGAGTCCAGCGAGCGCCGCATCTCGATCATCGCGCGCCGCGCCGTGTCACTCAGCCAGGTGGCCAAGGGCGAGGACCCGCTCTGCGACATCTTCGAGCGGGGACGCAGCGTCAGTGATTACCTGATGCAGGCCGCCGACTCGTGGCTCGGCTGAGTCAACCCCTCCTCGTCGTCTCGCTCCTCACCGCGTCCCTGGCACTCAGTTCGTGCGGCGGTGGCGGCGGCGTCGCCGACGCGCGCTCGGCCTGCCGCGACGTCACCCGCGCGCTGGCGACGCAGCGCCGCAGCGAGGCGCCGGGACTGTCGACCGGCCGACGTAACCAGCTCGAGAACCTGGCGCTGGCCCAGCTGCTGCGGGCCACCCCGGCGGCGGCGGCGGCGACCTCGATCGACGGGAGTTGGAACGCCCTCATGACGACGATCAACGAGGCCGAGCGGGTCCCGATTCCCAACCTGGTCCCCGCGCTGACCCGGCTGTGCCAGGTCGCCGACTCGTCGTCCCCGTACCTCTAGCTGTCCTCGGCGCCGGCGTCCCCGCCCTGGGGGAAGCGCTCGTAGAGCCAGGCCAGTGAGTTGTCCTCGAGCATCGCGTCCTCCCAGCCGAGCAGCTGGTCCTCGACCGCCGCCAGGGTGGGCGCGCGCCCGACGATGACCACGCTGAGCTCCTCGACCGGCTCGCCGGACACGAGGAAGTCCCCGAAGGCGTCCTCGCCCACCGCGGCGTCCGGCTCGATCATGAGGTAGAGCTCGCCGGTCGCCTCGACCCAGGAGAGCTCGTAGTTGTTGTCCGAGGCGTCGCTCCACTCGTCGCCGAACTCGATCTCCGCGCTCTCGCGGCGGGCCTCGTTGAGCTCGTAGAACGTCTCGATGTCCATGGGCGAAGCCTACGCCGCGACTATGTGCGCCGACGGGTGCGCGGGGGCGGCCACCCTGGTGGTCGTGAGAAACGGACCCGCCGATGGCGTCGCCCGGGCCGTCGCGCGGTGCGCGCGGCGACCTGGACTGCCCCCCATGACCACCTCCCCCGACCGGTTGGATCAGCTGCGCCGCGAGTGGCGCCACGTGGGCCGCGGCCCCGACGCCCGGGCGAGCTTCGCGCGCTTCGCCGAGCGCCACGCTGACCTGGCCCTCGACGGCGCGGGCGACCTGGGCGACGTCGTGGCGGCCCTGGAGACCCGCGGCGGGCGCACGGTCGTCGAGCGCCACCGAGTCGTGACGGCCCTGTTGGAGGACGCCGCCGACCCCCTGGTGCGCCGGTGCCTGCTCCAGACGCTGCTCCCGGGGATCGTGAGCGTCTGTCGCCAGCTGCGCTTCGGCGCCGGGATCGTGCGCGAGCCCAGCGAGACCGTCGCGGTGGCGATCGCGCTGGCCAGTGAGCTGCTCTGCGACTGGGCGGGTCAGTCGCGCGCCTACGCCGCCCCCGACCTGCTCTCGGCGCTGCGGGGCCGGCTGCGCCGGTGGCTGCTCAAGGAGAAGGCCGCCCGGCGCGCCGTGACGGCCTACGCAACGCCCGAGGCGCCCGCCGCCGAGGCCTCTCCGCTGGCCTCGCGCCTGGACGTCTACCGCGGCGGCAGCTACGACCGGCTGGCGCGTCTGACCTACGCCCGGGTGTTCGAGGGCCGCTCGTTGCGCGACCTGGCGCGCGAGGACTGCTGCGCGCCGAGCACCCTGCAGGCCGAGCTCCAGCGCTTCGCGCTGCGCCACCTCCTGTAGGGCGGGTTCGGTGCCGTGCTCGTTTGGACACCGCCCCGCGACCCCAGTACGTTCTGAATCGTATGGCGAGGAGCCCCCACTCCCTCCCCGGCGCCCACGTCCTGGCGTGGTCGAGCCCGCTGCTGCTCCTGGTCCTGCTGTTCACGGTGTCGGCCCGGACGACGCCGTCCCCGGGCCCGCCAACGTCGCCGACCGAGTCGGTGACGACGACGTCGACGAACCGGCCGCCGACCACGACGGTCCCGAGGCCGACCACGACGGTCCCGAAGCCGACCACCCTCCCGACGACGGTGACGACCGCGCGGCCATTCGCCAGCGCGACCGTTTCGAGCGCGAAGTTGCCCGCGCGCGCGCTCAACGTGAGCGCCGCGAGCGGCGCGCTCACCGGGACACTCTCCCCCGGCTTCGCGGTCGCCGTGGTGCCCCTGCACGGTCCCGGCGAGTGGACCCTCGGCGGTTCACCGACGGTTACCGCCGTGCTGGTCTGCCCCTCGGTGTCCGGCCCCGTCGTCGGCGCGGTCGTGATCAACGGTCCCCAGAGCTGCCAGCTGGAGCTCTCCTCCTCCGACGTCGCGGCGTCGCCGACGTGGCAACTGGTTCCGGTTCGCTGAGGCGCTTCGCCAGCGGTCCGCTGCACGGCGGGGCCCTGGCCCTCTACTTCGCCCTCCTGCCCTACGTCATCGTCACCAAGTGGTCGGACGCGCGTCACCAGAGCGACGGCGACCTCATCCGCGGCCTGCTCCTCGGGCTCGCCGCGTTCTGGCTGGTCTTCTTGATCCAGCTGGCGCGCAACGTGCGCCGGCTGCGCCACGGCCGGCGGGTCGGCGCCGGCGGTAGCGCCTGGCTGGCCACCCTTATCGTCGCGACCCTGCCCTACCTCCTGGCGCCCGACCACGCCGGCGCCCCGGCGCCACCGCCGGCGGCGGTGGCCGGACCCCTCGGCACGACCCGCCAACCGCCCGCGCCGGCGCTGGACCGACCCGCCGCTCCGGAGCCACTCGCGCTGGGCGCGGTTCCCCTGGCCCTGATGGCGCGGCGCCGGCGAGACGAGCTGCGCCGCGACGCCGGCGAGCCCGACGACCGCCAGGTCGACGACACCATCACCCTGCTGCGCGGCTTCGACGCGCAGCACATCGCGCGGGTCCTCTCGCTCATTGGCGACCGGCGCGAGGGCGTGACGCGCGTCGCCGGCGACGCACCGACGGGGCCGGTGGGTGACGCCACCGACCCGGTCGTGGTGTGCGTCGTGCGCGACGAGCCCGACGACGTCATGATCGCCTTCGCGCGCGAGGGGGGCCAGTTGCGCGTGCCGGTCCAGTGGAGCGCCGGCGACGTCGTCGCCGCGGCGGTCGGACTTCACGCTGACGGGCGGCTGGCCTTCACGCGCACCGAGTCCGAGCTGCTGCGGGCGCTGGCCACTCGCTCGCTGCGCCGCACGCTGGTTGTCCACCTGGGGCCGGCCGGCGCGTTGGACGACGAGCTGCGCGCCTGCGCCGTGACGCTCTCGCCGGTGCTGTTCGATGACCGCGGCGCCGGAGCGGCCACGCGCGATCGCCACCACTTCAGCGCGCCCGTGACCGGCGCCCTCGACGACACGGTGCGGGTGGAACTCCTGCGCGCCGAACCGCGCGTGACCGGCCTCGTCGTGCCGTTCACGCCGACGCTGCGCCGGCGCTGCGTCGAAATGGTCGCCTACCTGGCGCTGCACCGCCACGAACCGGTGACCGGCGACCGCCTGCGCACCCGGGTGCACACCCACGCCGACGTCGACGCGTCGACGCGGACCCTCGCCAACACCGCCAGCGCGGTGCGCCGCAGCCTGGGCGTCGACGCGCGCGGACCGCGCCTGCACCCGGTGACGTCGTCGGGCCTGTACGTGACGCACGCCGTGACCAGTGACGTCGAGCACTTCTTCACGCTGGTGGCGCGGGCGCGCGCGGCCAGCCTGGTCGACGCCGCGCCCCTCGCGGAGCGCGCCCTGGCCCTGGTGCACGGCGAACCGCTGGCCAGCGCGCTGCGGGGCTTCGAGTGGTTCCTGGCCGAAGGCCTCGCGGCCCGCCTCCAACGCGACGCGGAGTGGGCCGCCCTCGCGCTGCACCAGTACGCGCTGGAGGCCGAGGACTACGAGCAGGCGTTCTGGGCGCTGGGCCAGGGCCGCCTGGTCGACCCCTACAGCGACGCGCTGGCCGACGCGCAGCGCCGCGTGCCGCGGCTACGCCAGTTTGGCGGCGATGGCGCCGGCCGAGCGCAGCACGACGCCGTCGGCGCCGGCGGCGCTGTAGAGGTGCGCGGGTCGCGCGAGCGCCTCGCCGATGAGGTCGTCCAGTAGCTCCAGGAACGCCAGGGGCGGCGCGACGAAGAGGTGCTTGGACAGCGAGCCGGGGATCGTGTTGATCTCGTTGACGTAGAGCTCGTCGCGCCCGACCAGGTAGTCGATCCGGGCCACGCCGCGCACCGAGGCGGCCTCGGCGATGACCCGCGCGGCGCCCTCCACCGCGTCGGCCTGACCGGGGCCGAGCACCGCGGGCAGCTCGCGCGGCGCCGAGACCATTCCCTCCCCCCCCACGTACTTGTCGCGGTAGTCGAGGATCTCGGCGCCCGCGCTACGGCGCAACGGCCGTTCGATCGACGACAGCGCGAGGCGCGGGTAGGTGCGCACCGCGATCTGGACGTCGTCGAGGTCGGCCCGGAACGGCTCCACGACGCAGCCCCGCGCCAGGTGCACGTTGGTGACCAGGCGCGCGCGGGCGGTCGCCAGGTCGGCCACCACGTCGATGCCGATCGAGGACCCGCCGAATCGCGGCTTCAAGATGTACGGACCGTCGAAGGGCAGCGACGTGGTGTCCGCGTCCAGCAGGGCGCGCGGCAGCGTGGGCAGCCCGGCCGCCGCCACCACCGCGGCGAAGGCCCACTTGTCCATGCCGAGCGCCGCGCCGGCCACGCTGGGTCCGGTGTAGGCCAGGCCCGCGAGGTCGAGCGCGGCCTGTAGGGATCCGTCCTCCCCGGGACCGCCGTGGGTCGCCACCACCACCACATCCAGGTCGAGCGAACGGGCGCGGCCGAGGCGCCCGGCGGCGGACTCGAAGCCGCCCCGGTCACCCAGGCGCAGCGTGAGGGCGCTCGACCCGGCGGGGACCCCGTCGACGAAGCCCGCCGCCTCGACGTCGTCGGGAACGGCCGCGAACTCCCCGGTCTTGGTCCAGTAGAGACCGATCGCGTCGCGCCGCGCGCGTCGCAGCTCGCGGAGCGCCTGCAGCCCGGTGAGGATCGAGATGTCGTGCTCGGGCGAGGGGCCGCCGAACAGCACTCCAGTGGTCACGACCTACCTCGCCCCGTGTGGCTCAAGACCTCAAGGGTAGTGGTCGGGCAGGTCGTTGAGATAGAGGACAGCGTCCCCGGCGCCCAGCGTGGCGCGCACCCACGCGACCGCCTCGTCGCGCGTGTCGACGCGTCGCGCCTCGCCGGCGAAGCCCGCGAGCAACGCGCGCGCGTTGGTACGCCCGACAACCACGAGCTCGGCGTTCGCCGCGGCCACGCGGGCCCCGAGGTCTCGGTTCTCGGTCACCGCGGCGTCGCCGAGCTCGACCAGCCCGGGGGTGACCACGAGGCGCCGACCGGGCGACGCCAACGCGGTGAGGGTCGCCAGCGCCGAGACCGCGCCGGCCGGGTTGGCGTTGAAGGTGTCGTCGATCACCACTACTCCCGACGGCGCCGTCGCCACCGTCGCGCGATGCTCGACCGGCGTCAGGCGGGCCAGCCGCGCGGCCACGTGAGCGACGTCGGCCCCGAGCTCCAGGGCCGCCGCGACCGCGCAGGCCGCATTGGTCGTTTGGACCCCGGCGGGACGGGTCAGCGTCGCGCGGGCGTCGCCGTCCACCACGAGGGTCCAGGAGTCCCCGTCGCCAGTGACGCGCACGTCGGCGCCCGCCGACGTGCCGGCGGTGCGCACGCGCCGGCCCGCGGCGACGAGGTCGGCGACCCAGCCGGCCAGCCGCTCGTCGTCGAGGTTCAGCACCACGGCGCGCGCGCGTTCGGTGACCTCGTGCTTGGCCGCCTCGACGACGTCCAGCGAGCCCATGCGTTCTAGGTGGACCGGACCGATCGCCGTCACGACGGCGATCTCCGGGGGGCACCACGCGCACAGCGCGCGGATCTCGCCCGGACCGTAGGTGCCCATCTCGGCGACGAAGACCCGGGTGTCGTCGCTCACCTGATCGTTGATCGCCCGCGACAGACCCGCCCGGTTGTTAAAGCTCCGCGGCGAGGCGACGACCCCGGCGTCGGACCCCAGGAGGTCGACCAGGTGCGACTTGGTCGAGGTCTTGCCGTAGGAGCCGGTGATCGCCACGACGCGCGGTCGCACCTTCGCCAGGCGCGCCACCGCCTGGTCAACGAAGCGCTGGGCGCGCCGGTTCTCGGCCGGCCCCAGCAGCGCCGCGCTCAAGCCCACCAGGAGCGGAACCAACCAGACCACCGCCAGGGCCACCAGCCAGGGGTGCGGCGCGGCGACGGCCACGCCGGCGACGCCGACCAGCACGACCGCCACGATCGCCACCGTGGTCAGCCGGCGCGTCCAGCGCAGCGGGCCCGTGCGACCGCGCGGCGAGAGGCCGATCGGGCAGGCCAGGCCGTAGAGGATCGTGGCCGCGGCGGCCCACCGGTCGAGCCCGGCGGCCGCGAGCACCGCGACCACCACCACCAGCACAATCGACGCCGTCACCGGGCGCCGCCGCGAGCGACGCGACGCCGCCCCGACCGGCGGACAGCTCCAACGCCACAGAAAGCGGCCGGGCGCGCTGGGCTCGTAGTGCTCGCGCTGGAGCACGCGCAACCAGCGCGCCAGTTGCGCCGCCACCGCGAGCGCCAGGCCCATGCCCAGCAGAACGTCCACCGCGACCCTCACCCGAGCGCCTCGCGCACCGCCGCCGCCAGTTGGTCGGGCGCCTCGGTGGGCACGAAGTGCGCCACGCCGGCCAGCACGGCCAGCGTGGCGCCGGCGTCGAAGGCCGCCCGGGCGCGCTCGGCGACCTCGACGGGCACCTCGGTGTCGTCGGCGCCCCACAACAGACGCACCGGGACCCGCACGCGGGCCATCTCCTCCTCGTAGCTCTCGTTGACCGTGGCCACCAGGACGTCGCGCATCACGCCGGTGGCCGCGCGGTAGTCGCGCGATCCGTAGCGCTGGCGCGCCGACTCCATGGCCCGGTCGCTCAGCAGGTGGCGCGCGTGCAACGCTCGGCGCGCCCGATAGGGCCACGGGGATCGCACGGCGGGCGCCCGACGCACCAGTGGGGTGCCGGTCAGCACGAGGGAGCGCACCACCTCAGGGTGTGCGCCGGCCACGACGGTGGCCACGCGCCCGCCGAAGGAGTGACCAACCAGCACCACGGGCCCGGCGCCGGTCGACGCCCACGCCGCGGTCACGACGTCGGCGTAGGCGCGCGCGCCGCCGGCCCGCGCCGGGGCCGGTGACGCGCCGAAGCCGGGCAGATCGAGGGCCACCGAGGCGACGCCGTCCGCGGCCAGTTGGCCGGCCGCCCGGGCGAAGTCCTGACCCCGGCGGCCCCACCCGTGCAGCCAGATGACCTGGAGCGGTCCCTCGCCGTAGGCCTCCCCGAAGAGTCGTCCGTCGTCGAAGGCCTGCAGCACGGTTTCAGGCTACCGACGGGTCCGCGCCGCCCGGGGACGTCACGGGCGGCCGGTATCGTCAGGGTCACGATGTCCGACGCGACCGCGTTCACCGAGGACCTCCTCGTCGGCCTCACCCCCGAGCAGCGCGAGGCGGTGATGTCGCCGGCGCGGCGCCTGCTGGTGCGCGCCACCGCGGGCTCGGGCAAGACCCACGTGCTGACCCTGCGCATCCAGCGCCGGGTGACCGACGGCGAGGTCGCCGCCGACCAGGTCCTGGCGATGACCTTCACCCGCAAGGCCGGCGAGGAGCTGCGGCGCCGACTGGCGCGCGCCGGAGTGCGCGACCTGCGCGCGGGCACCTTTCACCGCGCCGCCCTGACCCTGGTCACGCGCTACCGCGAGGACCATCACCTCAAGCCCCTTACCCTGGAGACGAACCGGCGGCGGCTGGTCAGCGCCCTGGCCGGTGAACTTCGCAAGGGCGGCGGGCCCAAACTCGACGACTGGCAGCTGCCGCGCGTCGAGCAGGAGATCGGTTGGGCCCTCAGCCAGGGCTACAACGGCGCGGCCTACGCGAAGATCGCGCGCCGCCTGCACCGCAGCGCCCCGCTGCCGCCGTCGCAGTTCGCCGACCTGCTGGACCGCTACGTCGGCTTCTGCGCCAGCCGCGGCGTGCTGGACTTCGACCTGCTGCTCAGCGAGGCCGCTGGCCTGTTGCGCAACGAGCCCGACGTGCGCGCGGCCTTCCGCCACCAGACGCGCTCGCTCTACGTCGACGAGACCCAGGACATGAACCCCCTGCAGTTCCTGTTGCTGGCCGAGATGGCCGGTGACGACCCCGACCTGTTCTGCGTGGGCGACCCCAACCAGTCGATCTACGGCTTCAACGGCGCCAACCCCCAGGTGATGGCCGACATCGTCCACACCTGGCCCGACACCCTGGTGCTCGACCTGACGCGCAACCACCGCTCGACCGCTCAGATCATCGCGGTGGCCGACACGCTGCTCGAACGCGGCGCCGCCGGCCTGGTGCCGGCGCGCCCCGACGGCGAAGTGCCCCTGGTGCGCGGCTACGACACCGACGAGCAGGAGGCCGAGCACGTCGCCACGTGGCTGGCCGCCCAGCACCGACCCGGCAGCCCGTGGCGCTCGATGGCCGTGCTGGCGCGCACCAACGCGCAGCTAGAGCTGGTGGCGGGCTACCTCGAGGCCGCCGGCATCCCCAGCGAGCGCCGGGGTCCCGAGCACTCCCCGGCCTCCGACTTGTTCGCCGCGCCCGACGTCGGTCGCCGACTCGACGACGACGGCCCCGACGCGGTCGCGCTCTCGACGATCCACCGCGCCAAGGGCCTCGAGTTCGCCCACGTGGCGGCGATCGGCTGGGCCGAGGGCCAGCTCCCCCACTACGGCGCCACCGGCGAGGCCGAGCTGGCCGAAGAGCAGCGCCTGGCCTACGTCGCGCTGAGCCGCGCCGAGCGGTCGCTCTTCATCACCTGGAGCCGCGGGCGCAACGACCCGCGCTACCCCGACCGCGCGCCGTCGCGCTTCCTGGCCGGAATCGAACACGCGGTGGCCGAGCTCGCCGCGCGCGACGCGCCGCTCACCGGCGAGGCGCGGCGCGCCCGACTGGACGCAATCCGTCGCGAGCTCGAGGGCGCGACGATAGCGTTGCCCCAGAATGAGCACGGACGCGCTGCAACGTGAGCTGGTCGACCTAGTCGGCGCCGACGCCGTCACGTTCGCGCCCCACCACCACCCCGACGACCTGCACGACGAGTCGCTGCACGCCCGCACCGTCCAGCCCTTCGCCGTGGTGCGACCCGCCGACACCGGCCAGGTCTCCGCGCTGGTGCGACTGGCGGCGCGCGAGGGCCGCGCGATCACCGCGCGCGGATCGGGCACCGGCCTGTCGGGCGGGGCCACGCCGGTCGAGGGCGGGCTGGTCGTGAGCTTCTCGCGGATGAACGCGCTGGTGCGCCTCGACACCGAGGACCACGTGGCGGTCGTCCAGCCCGGCCTCACGCTGCGCGAGCTCAACGAACTCCTCGTTGGGACGGGCCTGCGCTACCCGGTCTACCCGGGCGAGCTCTCGGGGTCGTTGGGCGGCAACGTCAACACCAACGCCGGCGGTATGCGCGCCGTGCGCCACGGGGTGACCCGCCACCACGTCATCGGCCTGGAACTCGTGCTGGCCGACGCGACGATCGTGCGCACGGGCGGCCCGGTCGTCAAGACCTCCTCGGGCTACGACCTCACCCAGCTGGTCATCGGCTCGGAGGGCACGCTGGCCCTGGTGACCGAGGTGACCCTGCGACTGTCGCCCGCGATGGAGCACGCCGCGACCTTGCTCGTCCCGTTCGCCGACCTCGACGAGGTGACCCGCGTGGTGCCGCGCGTCGTCGCCACGGGGCTCGAGCCGGCGATGCTCGAGTACCTGGACGTGCTCACCATGGCCGCCATCACGCGGGCCGCCGAGCTCGAGCTCGGCGTGGAGGCCGGCGTCGCCAACAAGGCGTCGGCCTACCTGGTCATCGTGCTCGAGACGCGCACCGCCGAGCAGCTCGACACCGACCTCGCCCACCTCGCCGGCCTGGTCGACGAGGCCGGCGCCCTGGACGTGTACGTCCTGCCGGCGAGTGCGGCGAACCGGTTGATCGAGGCGCGCGAGCGCGCCTTCTGGGTGGCCAAGGCCGCGGGGGTCCACGAGATCCTCGACGTCGTCGTGCCGCGCTCCAAGGTGCCCGAGTTCCTCGCCGAGGCGCAGCGCTGCGCCGCGCGCCACGAGGCGCTCATCACGGGCTGCGGCCACGTCGGCGACGGCAACGTGCACATGTCCGTGTTCCAGCCCGACGACGAGCGCCGGCGCGCCCTGCTCGAGGAGATCTTCCGCTTCGGGCTGTCCCTGGGCGGCCAGATCTCCGGCGAGCACGGGATCGGCGTCGACAAGCGCGACGCGTTCCTCGCGCTGAGCGATCCGTCGTGGCTGGAGCTCCAGCGCCGGGTCAAGACCGCCTTCGACCCGACCAACCTCCTCAACCCCTACCGGCACCTCGACGCGCGGAGCACGCCGTGAACGGCGCGCACGCGCTGCTGGGCACGCTGGGCGCCAACGGCGTCACCGTCTGCTTCGCCAACCCCGGCACCTCCGAGATGCACTTCGTCGCCGGACTGGACGACGCGCCCGACGTGCGCGGCGTGCTGTGCCTGTTCGAGGGTGTGGCCACCGGAGCCGCCGACGGGTACGCGCGCGTCACCGGCCGGCCGGCGGCGACCCTGCTGCACTTGGGACCCGGCCTGGCCAACGGGTGGGCCAACCTGCACAACGCGCGCCGGGCGCGCGTGCCGCTGGTGAACATCGTGGGCGATCACGCGACCTACCACGCGCGCTACGACGCGCCGCTGCAGAGCGACGTCGCGGCCGTGGCCGGGGCCCTGGACGGCTGGGTGCGCCGGGCGGGTCACGCCGACACCGTGGCCCGCGACGCCGCGGACGCCGTCGCCGCGGCCTACGGTCCGCCCGGCCGGGTCGCCACCCTGATCCTGCCGGCCGACACCTCCTGGGGCCACCTGGCCGACGCGCCGGCCACCTGGCCGCGGGCCGTGCGCGCCTCGCCGCGCGCCGCCGACCCGGCGGCCCTCACCCGCACCATCGAGCGTCTGCGCGCGGGTCGCGCCGCCCTCTTCGTCGGGGGCGACGCCGCGTGCGCCGAGGGCCTGGCCCTCGCCCAGCGCGTCGCCGCGGCGAGCGGCGCCCGGGTGATCATGGAGACCTTCCCGGCGCTCGTCGACCGCGGGGCCGGACGATTCAACCCCGAGCGTCTCATCTACTTGAGCGAATTCGCCATCGGCCAGCTGCGCGACCTCGACACGCTGGTCCTGCTCGGCGCGACGGCGCCGGTCGGCTTCTTCGCCTACCCCGACGTGCCCAGCGAACTGGTGGCCGAGGGCTGCGAGGTCCTCAACCTCGCCGCGCCGGGGGTCGACGCGGTGGGCGCCCTGCGCGCCCTGGCCGAGGCGCTCGGCGCGCCGCCCGTCGCCGCCGAGTCCGGCCAGCCGCCGGCCGCGCCGACGGGCGAGCTCACCGGTCCCCTCTTCGCGGCGGCCGTGGGCGCCACGCTGCCCGAGAACGTCGTCGTCGTCGACGAGTCCAACACCGGCGGCGTGCACCTCTTCGGCGCGACGCGCTTCTCGCCGCCGCACCGCTGGCTCACGCTCACCGGGGGCGCCATCGGCTTCGGCCTGCCGGTGGCGGTCGGGGCCGCGCTCGGCCACGGCGGGCGGGTCCTGGCGCTCGAGGCCGACGGCTCGGCCATGTACACGCCCCAGGCGCTGTGGACGATGGCCCGCGAGCAGCTCGACGTCACCGTCGTCGTGCTGGCCAACCGCAGCTACGCGATCCTGCACCTCGAGCGCCAGCGCGTCGGCGCGGGCGCCGGCGCGCCGAGCCAGCGCCTGCTCGACCTGGTGGACCCCGACCTGGACTTCGTGGAGTTGGCCGCGGCCATGGGCGTGCCGGCGTGGCGGGTCCACTCCGGCGAAGACCTCACCGCCACCCTGCGCCGCTCCTATGCCACCCCCGGCCCGTCGCTCATCGAGGCGGTCATGCCGGCGGGTCTCACCTAGGGATCGTCACTCGGCGATCTCGGCGAGCACCGGGGCGTGATCGCTCGGCTTCTCGCCCTTGCGCGCGTCGCGGTCGACGTAGCTGGCCGTGGCGCGCTGCGCCAGGGCGGCGTCGGCGTAGAGGAGGTCGATGCGCAGGCCCCACCCCCGGTGGAAGGCCCCGCTGCGGTAGTCCCACCAGGAGTAGATGACCTCGTCGGGGTGCAGCCGGCGCGTGAGGTCGACCAGGCCCGTGGCCTCGAGCGCGCGCAGCGCGGCACGCTCGGGCTCGCTCACGTGGGTCGCGCCAACGAAGACGCTGGGGTCGTAGCAGTCGAGGTCGGCCGGCGCGACGTTGAAGTCCCCGCCCACGACGAGGGGCGACGCCGGGTCCCGCCCGGCCACCAGATCGCGCAGCCGGGCCAGCCACGCCAGCTTGTAGGTGTAGTGCGGGTCGTCGAGGGCCCGCCCGTTGGGCACGTAGCACGAGTAGACCCGCACCCCGGCGCAGGTCGCCCCGATGAGACGCGCCTCGGGGTCCTCGTCGCCGAAGCCGCGCTCGACGTCGGCCAGGCCCACGCGCGAGATCACCGCGACGCCGTTCCACTGACCCTGGCCGTTGTGGGCGGCGTCGTAGCCGAGGTCGGCCAGTCCGGCGAAGGGGAACTTCGCGTCGGTCTGCTTGGTCTCCTGGACCAGCAGCACGTCGGGCTCGCGCTCGCGCAGCCAGGCCTCCACCCGCGGCCAGCGCGCGGTGAGCGAGTTGACGTTCCAGGTGGCGATCCTCACGGCAGCGGCGCGAGGACGAAGAGGATGTCCGCCTCGACGGCCACCCGGTCGTCCACCGTGGCGGTGCCGTGGCCCTTGCCCCCGCGCGCCGACAGGTGCGTCATCTCGCAGCGCAGGGTCACCGTGTCGCCCGGCACCACCTGGCGCCGGAAGCGGGCTCTCTCCACCCCGCCGAAGAGGGGCAGGCGCCCGGCGTAGCGCGGGTCGGCCAGCACCGCGACGGCCCCGCACTGGGCGATCGACTCCAGGAGCAGGACGCCGGGCGTCGTGGGTCGACCCGGGAAGTGGCCCGGGAAGAACCACTCGTCACCCGTGAGCGTCCAGCGGGCGACAGCCCGCACGCCCGGCTCGACCTCGAGCACCTCGTCGAGCAGGAGGAAGGGCTCGCGGTGCGGCAGCCAGCGCCGCGGGTCGTTCGGCGCGTCGCTCACGGCAGGGCCAGCTCCGCGATGCGCCGCTCGGCGTCGACGGTCACGAGCCGGAAGGTCCGCCGGTCGCCGCGGGCCAACAGGTCACGGGCCCGCGCCGGCGGGGGCGAGCCGAGCAGCGCGGTCGGCGCGTAGCACTCGACGTGGTGGTCCCCGCGCAGCGACACCCGGATGACCGCGCCGTGCGAGGTGAAGGTCGTGACCTCGCCCTCGACCCGCGCGCCGACCCGGTAGGTCGCCCGGAAGAGGTCGAAGTCCGGCTCGGGGTTGACCGGCTGACGGCCGCGACGCAGCGCCACCGCGGGGACGCGCGGCGCGGCCGGCGCCTTGACCGGCGTTTTCTTCGCCGGGGCCTTGGCGGGGGCCTTCTTCGCCGGCGCCTTGGCCGGCGGTTTTTTGACCGGCGCCTTGACGGGCGCCTTCTTGGCCCGGGCCTTGGGTTCCTTGGCCGGGGCTCGGGCGGCGGCCTTCTTCGCCGTCGCACGGCTGGCCGTCGCCTTCTCCGGGGCCTTCACGGCGGTCTTCTTGACCGGGGCGCGCTTGACCGGGGTCAACGTCGTGCCGATCGTGGGCTTCTGGCCCCCGGGCAGGTCGACCGCGAGCTTCTTCACCTTGACCGCGCGGGCGCTCTTGGCTCCGCGCACCGGAATGCGCGCGGTGAAGATCCACCCCACGCCCGGTACGGGCTTGCCGCCGATGAGCCGGCCCTCGTCGAAGAGCCACGGGTAGTCGCCGTGGAACTCCTGGAACGAGTCGTTGCTCAGCACCACGCCATCGATGCGGTCGGCGATCTTCAGGATGAACGCGTCGCCGCGCCCCACCGCCCCGGCCGGCGGGGTCACGATCTCCCCGGCCAGCTCGGACTCGGAGAAGCGCTTGCGCTCGGCGGGCGTCACGCGGTGCGCGAAGGTGGCGTCGGCCACCACGATGATCTCGACGCCGGGGTTCTCCTCCGTGAAGGCGCGCACCGCCTCGTCCAGCTGGGTCAGGCTGGGGTCCGTTCGCCCCTCGGTGGCCAAGTTGGAGCCGTCGACCACCACCCAGCGGCGCGCGCCGCGCGCCGGCGTCACCCGACCGCCCGACGCAGCAGGTCGGACTGCTCGGCCGCGTGCACCAACGAGCTGCCGGTCGCCGGACTGGCCGACTCGGCGCGCGCCACGTGGCGCAGGGTCACCTCGCGCAATCGCCGGTGGACCTGGTGGTGGACGAAGGGCCAGGCCCCCATGTTCTCCGGCTCCTCCTGGAGCCAGACCACCTCGCGCATCGCGGGGTAGGTCGCCAGCAGAGCGTCGATCTCGTCGTGGGGCCAGGGGTAGATCTGCTCGACGCGCACCACGGCCACGGTGCGCGCGTCCAGCTCGTCGCGTCGCGCCAGGGCCTCGTGGGCGACCTTGCCGCTCGCCATGACCAGGCGCGTCACGGCCTCGTGGTCCGCGCCAACATCGTCCAGGACGCTGCGAAAGGCCCCGGTCTCGAAGTCGACCAGCGGCGAGCGGGTCGCCGGCGCGCGCAGCAGGGACTTGGGCGTGAAGACGATCAGCGGCGACACGCGCGACCTCTTCACCTGGGCGCGCAGCAGGTGGAAGTACTGCGCCGCGGTGGAGGGCTGGGCGAGGCGCAGGTTGTTGCGGGCGCTCAGCGTGAGGAACCGCTCGATGCGCGCGCTGGAGTGCTCGGGACCCTGGCCCTCGTAGCCGTGGGGCAGCAGCATCACCAGCGAGGAGAGCTGGCCCCACTTGTCCTCGGCGGCCACCAGGAAGTTGTCGATGATGATCTCGGCACCGTTGACGAAGTCACCGAACTGCGCCTCCCAGGCCACCAGCGTGTTGGCGGACTCGACCGAGTACCCGTACTCGAAACCCAGCGCGGCGTACTCGCTCAGGGACGAGTCGCGGACCGTGAAGAAGCCCGCGCCCGCGCCGAGATTGGAGAGCGGCACGTACTGCTCGCCGTCGTCGTAGTCGACCAGGGCGGCGTGGCGGTGCGAGAAGGTGCCTCGACGGGTGTCCTGGCCGACTAGGCGCACGTTGGCGCCCTCGACCAGCAGCGTCCCGAAGGCCAGCGCCTCGCCCAGGGCCCAGTCCACCTCGCCCGAGTCCACCAGCGCCGCGCGCTGGGCGAACTGGCGCACCAGCTTGGGGTGGACGGTGAAGCCCTCGGGCACCGCCGTGGTAGCCGCGGCCACGCGTCGCAGCGTCGCGGCGTCGACGCCGGTCTCCGGCGCGGGGTCGTCGGCGGGCACGACGGCGACCGGCACCTCGTGCAGCTCGGGCACCGGGACGCTGCGCACCTCGTCGAGGACCCGCTGGAGCCGGTCGTTGAAGTCGTTGAGGGACCGCTCGGCCTCCTCGAGCGAGAGGTCGCCGCGGCGCACCAGCGTCTCGGTGTACACCTTGCGCACCGAGCGCATCTGGTCGATGATCTTGTACATCTGGGGCTGGGTGTAGCTCGGATCGTCGCCCTCGTTGTGGCCGTAGCGCCGGTAGCACACGATGTCGAGCACCGCGTCGCGGTGGAACGTCGAGCGGTAGTCGTAGGCCAACCGGGCGGCACGCGCGCAGGCCTCGGGGTCGTCGCCGTTCACGTGGATGATCGGCGCCTGGATCATCTTGGCCACGTCGGTCGGGTAGAAGCTCGAGCGGGCCGACTCGGGCGCCGTCGTGAAGCCCACCTGGTTGTTGATCACGATGTGCAGCGATCCGCCGACCCGGTAGCCGGAGAGCTGGGAGAGGTTCAGCGTCTCGGCCACCACGCCCTGACCGGAGAAGGCCGCGTCGCCGTGGACCAGGATCGCCAGGTAGGGGTGCTCGGCGGCCGGCGGGGTGCTCCAGGTCCCGTCGCTGGGGCGCACCATCAGGTCCTGCTTGGCCCGCACGACGCCCTCGACCACCGGGCTGACCGCCTCGAGGTGCGACGGGTTGGAGGCCATGGAGACCACCAGGGCGGCGCCGCGCGGGTTCTTGTACGTGCCGCGCGCGCCCTTGTGGTACTTGACGTCGCCGCTGCCCTGGACGCTCTCGGGATCGAGGTTCCCCTCGAACTCGCTGAAGATCTCGCCGTAGGACTTACCGACCACGTTGGCCAAGACGTTCAGGCGCCCGCGGTGGGCCATGCCGATGACCGCCTCGCGGGTCCCCTCGTCGGCCGCCGCGTCCAGGACGGTCTTGAGCGCCACGATGGTCGACTCGCCGCCCTCCAGGCCGAAGCGCTTCTGGCCGACGTAGCGCGAATGCAGGAAGCGCTCGAAGACCTCGGCCTCGCTGAGCGCGTCGAGGATCCGGTGCTGGTCCTCCACGCTGGTGGTCGCGCGCACCCCCTCGACGCGCTGCTGGATCCAGCGCTTCTGCTCGGGGTCCAGGATGTGGCCGTACTCGATGCCAATGGTGCCGCAGTACGCGTCGCGCAGGATGGCCAGGATCTCGCCGAGGGTCGCCGCGCGGCGCCCGGCCAGGCCGTCGACGACGAAGGTGCGCGGCAGGTCCCAAATCGTCAGGCCGTAGGTGTCGATCTCGAGCTCGGGGTGCGCTGGCGGGGGCGCGGCGTCCAGGGGGTCGAGGTGCGCGTACAGGTGGCCACGCACGCGGTACATGTTGATCAGCTCCTGCACCTTGATCTGCTTGAGGATTCGCTCGGCCTCGGCCTCGCCGGAGAGCGGGTTGTGATCGCGCGCCCAGCGCGCGGGCTCGTAGGGCACGCCCAGCGAGGCGAAGACGTCGTCGTAGAACCCGTGGCCGCCGGTGAGGCACTCGGCGACGTACCTGAGGAAGAGTCCCGACTCCGCGCCCTGGATGATCCGGTGGTCGTAGGTCGACGTCATGGTCATCACCTTGCCCACCCCGAGGTCGGCCAAGGCCCGCGGATCGGCGGCCTCGAAGCCGGCCGGCCAGCCCAGCGAGCCCACGCCGACGATCGCCCCCTGGCCGGGCATCAGGCGCGGGACCGACTGGACCGTGCCCAGGGTGCCGGGATTGGTCAGTGTCACCGTCGCGCCCGCGAAGTCGTCAGCGGTGACGGAGCCCGCGTGGACCTTGCGCACCAGGTCCTCGTAGGCCAACAGGAAGCCACGGAAGTCGAGGCGGTCCGCGTCGCGAATGACCGGCACCAGGAGGGTACGGGTGCCGTCGGGCCGTTCGACGTCGACGGCCAGTCCCAGGCCGACGTGGTCGTGGTGACGCACGCCGGGCGTGCCCTTGGCGTCCATCGTCTCCACGAAGGTCGCGTTGAGCGCGGGCACCGCGCCCAAGCCCCGAACCACCGCGAACGCGATCAGGTGGGTGAAGGAGACCTTGGCCCCACTGGCGCGCGCCAGCGCCTCGTTGAGCGCGGCGCGGTTGATCTCGAGCAGGCGCGCCGAGACCGTGCGCACGCTGGTCGCGGTGGGGATCGCCAGGCTGGCGTTCATGTTGGCGACGAGGCGCGCCGCCGCGCCGCGCAGCGGCGTCGCCCCGGCGACCTTCGGCGTGGTCGGCGCCGGGGCCGGTGGAACGGGAGCGCGCGCGGTGGTGACCGCCGGGACAGTGGAGCGCTGGTAGTCCACGAAGAACTCGCGCCAGCTCAGCGCGACCGACTCGGGGTCCGCCACGTAGCGCTCGTACATGTCGTCGACCAGCCAGGCGTTCGGTCCGAAGGACCCCTTGGGCGTCGCCGACGGCGCGTCGGAGGGTGTGGTCACCCCTCCAGACTAGGGGTGGGCCCGTCGAACTCCCGTGGTTCGCGTCGACCGGGACCACTAGATTCCGTGCGTGCGACCCGCCCCGCCGACCCCGCTCGGCCTCGTGGCGGGTGAGTCGCCGGTCGCCGGCCTGGCGGTGCTGGAGCACCGCGTCGCCCGCCCGCGCGCCGTGCTGGTGTGCGTGCACGGCGGACTGGACCGCGGGGGCGCCTTCACCCGGTTAACGCGGCGCCTCGACGACGTCGACGTGGTCGCCTACGACCGGCGCGGGTATCGCTCGTCGCGCGCCCTCGCCCCGGTGACCTTCGACGCCCACGTCGACGACCTGGTCGCGCTGGCCCGATCCGAGTCATCGCGGGCCCCGGTGGCCCTCTTCGGCCACAGCTTCGGCGGCGTGGTGGCCCTGGCCGCCGCCTCGCGCGAGCCCGAACTGGCGTGCCTGGTCGTCCTCTACGAGAGCCCCTTGCCGTGGATACTGACGCGGCCCAGCTCGCGTCCGGTGCCCACCGACGATCCGGACCACGAGGCGGAGCTCTTTTTCCGGCGCGTGGTCTCGAACGAGGCGTGGTCGCGCCTCAGCGAGGCCGAGCGCGAGACGCGCCGCCTCGACGGCCCCGCGTTGCTGGTCGACCTGGCGGTGACGCGCGGGCCCGCCCCTTTCGACCTCGCCTCGATGGCCACGCCGGTCGCGCTGATCCACGGCGACGGGGTCCTCGGCCCCTACTACCGGACCCTGGCAGAACGGCTGGCGGTCGTCTGCCCGTCGATCACCACCATCGAGCTGGCCCACGCCGGGCACGGCGCCCACCTGTCGCGGCCGGCCCCTCTGGCCGCACTGATCTCCTCCCTGATCGAGCAGCGGTGCGCGTCGGCATAACGGGCGCCAGCGGCTTCATCGGCACCGCGCTGGTGAGTGCCCTCTCCGCGCGCGGCGACACGGTGGTCGCCTTCGTCCGACCCGGCGGCCCAACGCGCCCGGGGCCGACGGTGCGATGGGATCCCGAGCGGCACCTGATCGACGACACCGACTGGCGCCGCGAGGGCCACCTCGACGCGGTGGTGAACCTCGCCGGCGCGGGCATCGCCGATCGGCGCTGGACCGAGGAGCGCAAGCGGGCGATCCTCTCGTCGCGGGTCAGCTCCACGGCCCTCCTCGTAGAAGCGCTGCGCGAAGCACCGGGTGGAGCGCCGTTTCTCGCGAGCGCGTCGGCCGTCGGCTACTACGGCTCGCGCGGCGACGAGGTGCTCACCGAGCAGTCCGCGTCGGGCGGGGACTTTCTCGCTCGGGTGTGCCGTCAGTGGGAAGACGAGGCCCGGAGCCTGAGCGCTGTTGGTGCCGGTGTGGCCACGCTGCGAACCGGCATCGTCCTGAGCGCCCGCGGCGGTGCGCTCGCCGCGCAGCTCCACCTGTTCCGCGCGGGGTTGGGAGGACGCCTGGGCACCGGGGACCAGTGGCTCAGCCCGATCACTCTCGCTGACCTGGTGCGGGCCATACTCTTCGTCGTCGACCGGCGACTGGAGGGTCCGGTCAATCTGGTGGGACCGTACGCGGTCACCAATCGCGCCTTCACCTCCGCGCTTGCGCGCACCCTGCATCGCCCGGCACTGCTTCCCGTGCCGAGGTGGGCGCTGCGCCTGGCGCTAGGAGCCGAGCTCGCCGACGGCGCGGTGCTCGCGAGTCAGCGAGTCAGCCCGCGGGGCCTTCTCGCGTCGGGGTTCACCTTCCGTCATGACGAGATCTCGACGGCGTTGCGCATCGCGGTGGCGGATCGGGGCTGAGGTTCGACGCCGACACGGCGCGACGACCATTCTGCGAGGGCAAACGATACGATCTTCAAGGATCCACGCGTAGTGGGTGATGAAGTTGTCGTTGCGTCGGCAACAGAAGCAGGCTCTTCGGTATGGAATCTCGGCGGAACCTCGGGGTGGCTGTTGCCGTGGTGCTGGCGTTCGCGTCGTGGGGAGTGGGGGCGGCCGCGGGGGCCCCCGCGGCGCGCAACGTGATCACGTACGCGGAGGCACCGGGCGCTAGCCCGAACTACATCTTCCCGTTCGCCAGCTGCCAGTACTACTCCAGCAGCAACATGAACCAGTTCCAGATGCTCATGTACCGCCCGCTCTACTGGTTCGGTCTCGGCGGTTCGCCCTCGCTGGTGCCGTCGCTGTCCCTGGCCGAGGTGCCGCGCTTCACCAACGGCGATCGCACGGTGACGATTTCGCTCAAGGGTTGGCGCTTCGCCGATGGCCAGATCGTCAACGCTCGATCGGTGCTGTTCTTTCTCAACATGTATCGCGCCGATCCCACCGCCTTCTGCGGCTACAACGCGGGCTTTGGCATACCCGACCAGGTTCGCAACGCCGCCGGCACCGGCGACACAGTTCAGATCAACTTCGCCACACCGGTGAATCCCAACTGGATGCTCGACAACTACCTCTCCGAGATCACGCCCCTGCCCGACGTCTGGGACCGGACGTCGCCGACCCGGGGGGCGCGTTGCGCCAGCGGGGTCTTCGGTGCGGCGTCGACCAAGGCGGCGTGCACCGCCGTCGCCAAGTACCTGAGTTCGGTCGCTTCTGACACCGCCACCTTCACCAAGCCCCTGTGGCAGAGCGGCGTGGACGGTCCGTGGCGTCTGACGGCCTTCGATCATCTGGGCAACGCCACGTTTCAACCCAATCCTCGCTACTCGGGCCCCCAGAAGGCCCAGGTCACGATGGTCAAGGAACGGGCCTACACATCGGATCTAGCCGAGGAGACGGACCTGAGGGCTGGTCGGCTCTCCATCGGCTACCTCGACCCGAGCGTGCTGGAATCTCCCGCGCTGGCCACCGGGCGTCCCGGTCCCAACTGGAGCCCGCTGGACGGCCACTACACGATGACCGTGGGCGCCACGTGGAGCTTCAACTTCGCGGCCCTCAACTTCTCGACGGCCGATCCCAAATCGGCGGCCATCAACCAGCTCTACATTCGTCAGGCCCTCCAAATGCTGATCGACCAAGGCACACTGATCGAGGTCACCTTCAAGGGATACGGGTCACCCGTGTACAGCCCGCTGCCCCCCCAGATCCCGCGCCAGCTCGCGGCGCCGGTCGCCAATCCCTACCCCTTCAACCCGACCGCGGCGCAATCTCTCTTCGCCACTCACGGGTGGACGGTCGAGGGCGGGGCGCTCACGTGCGTCTCTCCCGGAACGGGTACGGGCCAGTGCGGCCCGGGCATCAGCGCGGGCTACACCTTGAGCTTCAACGTCGTGATTGCCGCGGGATCGGCCACGCTCAGCCAGGCCATTGCCGCGGAGGCGGCCAACTGGCGGGCTTTCGGGATCGGCGTCACCGTACTGACCGCTTCCCTCAGCAACGTTTTGAGCGACTGCACGGGAGGCTCCGGCTTCGAGATCTGCGAGTGGGGCACCGGCTGGACGTACGAACCGGGCAACTACCCGTCGGGTGAGGCGCTGTTCACGCCGGGGGGCGGCTCCAACATCGGCACCTACAACGACCCAGCGATGACCGCGCTCATCAGCGCCTCCACCCAGGGATCCGGTTCCCTCGCGGCCTACGCCGACTACGCGGCGAAGCAACTGCCGGTGCTGTACCAACCACAGCCCATGGCGATCCAAGAAACCATCCGGGGGCTCAAGAGCACCGTGGGCCTCACGCCCAATCCGCTGGGGAATTTCATGCCCGAGTACTTCCACTTCTGATCCGTCCCAGCAGACACCCGGCTGGCCAAAACCGGTGCTTTTCACGGTGGAGAGCGCTTTTTCGCGGCGTTCGGCAGTGGCGCCCCTCGAATCCAGGCACCGACCCAGCCCGTTCCCGCGACGCGGGACGCGCTCGACCCGGCATTAGCGAAATCTGTGCGATTCCTTAGATTTCAGCCACCCCGGCCGGGCGTCGGACGTTACAAAGTCGTGATATTTCAAGAGTTTCTGGTCGAGGTGAACTTGTTCACCTTCTTATCTAGGGTTACCATGGCGTTTAATCCATCGGTGATGGGCAAGCAAATTGAGCGTGACCACATAGTTGTGGCACTGGGAGGCAATTCAACCATGCAACTGAGACGCAAACTAGGGCTCGCGATGACATTGGGAGCGGTCGCCGCCACCATGTCTTTGGGGCTGATTGCTCCATCCGTGAGTAGCGCGAGCGCTCCCACTGGAACCATCACGGTCGCGGAGGGCCCCGGGGCCAACCCGAACTGGATCTTCCCCTACTACCCCGGCCAGTACTGCTCGGTGGCGAACATCAACCAGTTCTTCAACGAAATGTACCGCCCGTTGTACTGGTTCGGCCTGGGCGGGTCTCCGGCGTACATCCCCTCGCTCTCGACCGGGAACAAGCCCGTCATGAGTCACGGGAACACGACCGCCACGATCACGATGAAGGGCTGGAAATTCGCTGATGGCCAGACCGTCAACGCGGAGTCGGTCATGTTCTATCTCAACATGCTCAACGCCGACCCGACCAACTTCTGCGGCGACAACGGAAGCTTCTCCATTCCCGCACTCATCAAGAGCGCGTCGGGCAAGGGCAACACGGTGACGATCAACTTCACGCGTGCCCTCAACCCGAACTGGCTCTTGTACAACAACCTGTCCTTCATCTACCCCTTGCCCAACTCGTGGGACCTCACCTCCGCGACTCAGAAGGCCAACTGCGCCACCGGCAAGTACGGCGCCAGTTCCACCAACGTGACGTGCAAGAACGTGGAAACCTTCCTGGACGCCCAGTCGGGCGACTCGAGCACCTACACCGGCAAGATGTGGCAGAGCGGCGTGGACGGTCCGTGGCGCTTGACGCAGTTCGACAACCTGGGTAACGCCACCTTCGTGCCGAACAACAAGTACTCGGGTCCCCAGCACGCTCAGGTGGCCCAGTTCAAGCTGGTTGCGTACACCTCGACACAGGCCGAGGAGAACGACCTCCAGGCTGGCAAGATTGACCTGGGATACGTCGATCCAGGTGTCCTGACGGGCAACGCTGTTTCGCCGACCCAAGCTGGACCCAACTGGGGCCAGCTGGCGAGCCGCTACAACATGACGACGGGACCCCTCTGGGCCTTCAACTACGCGCCGATCAACTTCGGCAGCGCTAACCCGAAGGCCGCCGCGGTGGCTCAGCTGTACGTCCGCCAGGCCCTCCAAATGGCCATCGACCAGAACGGCATCATCAACAACGTGGACAAGGGCTACGGGATAGCGAACTACAGCCCAGTGCCGACCAGCACTCCCAAGTCACTGTCTCAGCCGTTCCCCAACCCCTACCCGTTCAACCTGACGGCCGCGAAGGCGCTGCTGACGAGCCACGGGTGGACGATTCAGGGCGGCGTGCAGACCTGCACCAGCCCGGGCACCGGAGCTAGCCAGTGCGGCGCGGGAATCAGTTCGGGATACACGTTGAACTTCGCCATCATCTGGGCGTCGGGATCACCGGCGCTGGACCAGACGTTCAACGCGGAGATCGCCGACTGGGCGAGCATCGGCATCCAGTTCACTCACTCGACCGCGACGTTCAATGCCGTGGTCGCGGGCTGCCAATCACCCACGTCGCAATTCCAGGTCTGCTCGTGGGGCGGTGGATGGATCTACGCGCCGGACTACTACCCGTCCGGCGAGACGCTGCTGACCCCGCAGGGTGGATTCAACCCCGGCGGATACAGCGACACGCAGATGACGAACCTGATCAGTCAGACCGCCTTCGGCACCGCGACGCTGACCGACTACGCGAAGTACGCGGCCGCGCAGATACCGGTCCTCTACCAGCCGGGCGCGTACGCTCCGGGTGAGACGATCAAGACATTGAAGTCGAGCATCGGATGGGCCGTCAGCCCGCTGCAGAACCTGATGCCGGAGTACTACCACTACTAAACAGCGTCAGTAGTTTGTTGGTCGAAAGAGCGACCCCCCCGAAAGGGGGGGTCGCTCTTTCGAGTGCGGTCTTCGTGGTGACGCACTTTCTGGACTGAGTCGCGATGATAAACTTCCCGGCGTGCTGGCGTACGTACTTCGGCGAATCGTCCAGTCCGTCGTCGTCCTGCTCGTCGTCATGCTGATCACTTTCACGCTGCCCTACTTCCAGCAAAACGGCATCGACGCGCCCGCATTTACGGTGCTGGGAACCCACGCGACGGCCCGGAACGTGGCCATCTGGGCGGCTCATAACGGCATGGACCACCCGTACCTGGTTCGCTTCTGGCACTTCGTGACCCAGGTCTTCTTTCATTTCAATCTGGGACACTCCTACAAGCAGAATCTGTCGGTGTGGGCCATCATCAAGTTGTACGTGCCCCGGACCATCTGGCTGGCCCTGGTGTCGCTGCTGTTGACCACCTTGATTGCGATTCCCCTCGGGATCTTCCAGGCGTCGAAGCGCAACACGGTGTTCGACTACTCCGCCACCGGCACGGCGTTTGTCCTCTACGCGATGCCCTCCTTCCTGCTGTGCATGCTGGTTCTAGACGCGTTCAGCTTCCACTGGCCGCACCTGCCCAGTTCGCCTCCCCAGGGTGTCGCCCCCTGGGCGATGTTCACCCAACCCGCGGGTTTCATCCTGCCGGTGGCGTGCCTAACGATGCTGTCGGTGGCGGGCCTGAGCCGATTCATGCGAGGGACCGTCCTGGAGGTCCTCGTCCAGGACTACGTGCGCACGGCCAAGGCCAAGGGCTGCAGCGGGTCCCGGACCCTCTTTCGACACGCCTTCCGCAATGCCCTGGGCCCGATCATCACCATTCTGGGACTCTCGATTCCGGCTCTCTTGGGAGGGGCGCTGATCATCGAGAGCGTGTTCAACTACGGGGGGCTGGGCATACAGACCGTCAGCGCGGCGACCAACCTGGACATTCCCACCATCTTGGGGATTACCCTGCTCGTCTCCATACTGACTCTGGCCGGGAACCTGATGGCCGACGTGGCCCTGGGCCTGGTGAATCCGCGGGTCCGCATCGAAGGGACCAAGTAGATGGCCACCCACGTCGTCGCCACGACCGGACCGCTCGCAACCGCGGACGCCGTCGATTCCGCGACCGAATTCACCGACGCCATCGTCCCGATGTGGAAGCAGCGGCTGCGGATCTTCACGCACAACAAGCTGGCGATCGCGTCCGTGGTCTACCTGGTGACGTTCACCGCCGCGAGTTTCCTGGTTCCGTGGCTCCACCCGACCAACCAGACCAACCAAGCGCTCACCTTCGGCACTCACTGGAACGCGGCGCCTTCGCTGGCGCACCCCCTGGGCACCGACAGCTCGGGCTTCGACGAGTTCGGCCGAATCTTCTACGGTGGGGAGTACTCGCTGACGCTGGGCCTCCTCGCCGGCTTCATCACGATCTTGATCGGCACCATCTACGGGATGATCTCCGGGTTCGTCGGCGGCGTCACCGACACCCTGATGATGCGTCTGCTCGACGCCTTCCTCTCGATCCCCTACATCTTCCTGCTGCTGACCCTGATCACCATCTTCAACCGCACGACCATGTTCTTGATTTTGGTGATCGGCTTGACGCTCTGGTGGGGCAACGCCCGCATCATCCGGGGGGACGCGCTCCTGATCCGACAACTCGAGTACTCTCAGGCCGCCACGGCGATGGGTGCGAGCAAGATGCACATCATCCGCCGGCACGTCTTTCCCAACTCCATCAGCAACATCGTCACCGTCGCCACCTTCTCGGTCGCCGACGCGATCCTCTTTCTGTCGGCCCTGGGCTTTCTGGGCCTGGGCATCCAGGCCCCGCAAACGGACTGGGGCACCATGCTCCAGCAGGGGACGACGCAGATCCAGAACGGGTACTGGTGGGAGATCTTCCCCCTCGCCACCGTCTTCATCCTGGTGGTCGTCTCCATCAACTACATCGGCGACGCGCTGCGTGACGCGTTCGAGGTCCGGCTGATCGAGCGCTAGGCGCCGGGCGTCAGCGGGCGCTGGTGGCGCCCAGGGTGACCGGCGTACGCAGCGGGAAGTGACAGGCCGCCCGCTGCGTCGGTCCGAAGTCGGCGAAGGGCGGCTCGACGTTCGCGCAGACGTCCTGAGCCCGCGGGCAGCGCGTGCGGAACCGGCAGCCCGACGGCGGGTTCACCGGCGAGGGCAGCTCACCTTTGACCTGGTGGCCGCGCTGGGCGCGCGCCAGCACGGGATCGGGAATCGGCACCGCGTCGAGCAGACCCTGGGTGTAGGGGTGGACCGGGGTCCGAAAGACCGCCTCGGCGTCGCCGATCTCGACGATCTTGCCCAGGTACATGACGCCGATAGTGTCGGCCATGTAGTAGACCACGGCCAGGTCGTGACTGACCATCACGTAGGACAGGTGGTAGGCGACCTGCAGTTCCTTCATCAGATTGAGGATCTGGGCCTGGATCGACACGTCGAGCGCGGAGACCGGCTCGTCGGCCACGATGAGCCGCGGGTTGAGGGCCAGGGCCCGCGCCAGGCCGATGCGCTGGCGCTGTCCCCCGGAGAACTCGTGGGGGTAGCGGTCGGCCACCACGGGCTCGAGGCCGACCGAGGTCAGCAGCTCGCTCACCCGCTGGGCCTGGCTGGCCCGGTTGCCCACGCGCTGAACCATCAACGGCTCGGCGAGGATCTGGCCCACCTTCATTCGCGGGTCCAGGCTCGAGTAGGGGTCCTGGAACATCATCTGGCGGTCGCGCCGTTCGGCGCGCGTGGGCTTGTGGTTCTTGGCCGAGACCACCTGGTCGTCGAAGATCACCTTGCCCGCGGTGGGCACCTCGAGACCCACCACCATGCGCCCGATGGTCGTCTTGCCGCATCCGGACTCGCCCACGAGGCCGAAGGTCTCGCCCTCGTTGATCGAGAAGTTGACGTTGGACACGGCGCTGATCGCGCCGACCTTGTGGCGGATGAAGCCCGCCTTGATGGGGAACTCCTTGACCAGGTCCTCGACGCGCAGCAGCTCCTTGGCGGTCGACGTGGCCGCGACGCTCGCCTCGCGGACCGTGATGACGACCGGCTTGGGTCCGTCCACCGGGTGGTAGCAGGCGTAGGCGCGGTAGCCCTCGACCGTGAGGCCGGGCTCCTCGATCCGGCACCGGTCGGTGGCGTAGGCGCACCGCGGGGCGAAGCGGCACCCGACGATCTCCTTGCTGAGATCCGGCGGCAGCCCGGCGATGGAGCTCAGAGCGTGCTTGGAGGTGTTCTCCAGGTTGGGCATGGAGGCCAGCAGGGCCTGAGCGTACGGGTGGCGCATCGCGTGGAACAGGTCGTTGGTGGCGGCCTCCTCGGCCTTGCGCCCGCCGTACATGACCACGACTCGGTCGGCGCGCCCGGCGATGACGCCCAGGTCGTGGGTGATCAGGAGCACGCTCATGTTGAGCTGCTCGCGCAGGTTGTCGATGATGTCGAGGATCTGGGCCTGGATGGTCACGTCCAGCGCCGTGGTCGGCTCGTCGGCGATCAGCAGCTTCGGTCGGCAGACCAGGCCCATCGCGATGATGACCCGCTGGCGCAGACCGCCGGAGAGCTCGAACGGGTACTGGTCGAGCCGTTCGGCGGGTCGGGGCATCTCGACCATCTCCAGCACCTCGAGGGCCCGCTGGTGGGCCTCCTCTTCGCTGGCCCCCTCGTGGATCCGCAGACCCTCGCCGATCTGGTTCCCGATCTTCATGGTCGGGTTGAGCGAGCTCATCGGGTCCTGGGGGATCAGCGCCACCGTCCGGCCCCGCTGCTTCTGCATCTCCTTCTCCGGCAGAGCCGTCAACTCCACGCCGTCGAGAGTCACCGTGCCGGCGGTGACCCGGCCGTTGTTGGGCAGCAGGCGCATGACCGCCAGGCCGGTCGTTGTCTTGCCGCAGCCCGACTCGCCCACCAATCCGACGCACTCGCCCGAGTCAATGGTGAGCGAGAAGTCGTCCACCGCGGTCACGAAGGACTTCCGGGTTGAGAACTGAACCTTGAGATCCTGGACCGAGAGCAGCGGACACATAGCCGCCCAATCCTACTCTTTGGCTCCAAATGCGCCCGGTTCAGACTGCTCCGGCGCGGGCAGGCGCCAGGTGCGCCGGTGCAGCTCGGTGGGCCCTAGCCTCGCCAGGGCCGCCAGGTGCTCGGGCACCCCGTATCCCTTGTTGCGCGCCCACCCGTACGCGGGGTGGTCCCGGTCCAAGAGGACCATCGCGTCATCGCGGGCGACCTTGGCCAGCACCGAGGCCGCCGCGATGGACGCGCAGGCGCCGTCGCCGCGCACGATCGGCCGGCAGTCCAGGGTCGCGAACGCCAGCGCGGGGGGCGCCGGACGACCGGGCGGCTGGTCGACCGCGGCCCGCAGGAGGTTCACCGCGCCGTCGATCAGGCAGAGGTCCGGATCGGTCGGCAGATTCGCCAGGGCGCGCGTCGCCGCGACTGCCAGCGCGGTGCGCAGTCCCCACTGATCGACCTCTTCGGCGCTGGCCCAGCCGAGCGACCACGCGGACGCCCACGCGCGGATGGGCTCCACCAGGGCCTCGCGCTGGGCCGGCGTGAGCGCCTTGGAGTCGGCCAGGCCCGTCGGCGGCGGGGCGTCGTCGGTCACCACCACCGCGCCGACGGTGAGCGGGCCCGCCAGGGCACCCCGGCCGACCTCGTCCACCC
>JBIOFE010000015.1:0-61523 GCA_044446745.1 Acidimicrobiales bacterium | reverse complement strand
GATGTGCATGTCCGCTCCGTTCCGTTCCGGCCCCCGCGGGGTGCCGTTCGGCTATCGCAACGACTCGAGTGTACCGAGTGGGACCACCCGCCCGGCGCCGGCGGCCAGGTGGGCCTCGCTCACCAGGTCCGGCGCCAACTCGCGCAGCGGCGCCAGGACGAAGGCCCGCTCGAAGAGCCGCGGGTGGGGCACCGTGAGCTCGGGGTCGTCGCTCTCGTAGCCCTCGTAGTACAGGACGTCGACGTCGAGGGTCCGCGGCCCCCAGCGCACCGTGCGCTCCCGGCCCCGCGCCGCCTCGGCGCGCCGGGCGCGCGCCAGCAGCTCCTGCGGCGACGCCGCGGTGTCGAGCTCGACCACCAGGTTCCAGAAGTTGTCCTGGGCCACGTCACCCACTGGCTCGGTCTCGTAGACCCGCGAGAGACGGTACGCCTCGCCGGCGGCCACCAGGCGCACGCCCTCGCGCAGGTGGGCGGCGCGCTCGCCCACGTTGGTGCCCAGCGAGAGGTAGGCCCGCGTCACGCCCGACGCACGGTCGTGCGCACACCGACCGAGCCCACGTCCTGGACGACGGGCGGGTGGAGCTTGCGCGCGGCGACGGTGACGGCCGACACGGCCGGGTCGAGGGCCAGGACCGCCCGGGCCACGTGGTCGGCCAGGGTCTCGAGGAGGAGGAACTCGCCCTCGACGGCCACGCGCTCGGCCAGCGCCAGCACCTCGGCGTAGTCGGTGGTCGCGCTGAGGTCGTCGTGGAGCGCCGCCTCGGTGAAGGGGCGCTCCAGGGTCAGGTCGAGCACGATCGTCTGGGGCCGGAGCCGCTCTTCGGCCAGCGCGCCGATCACCGCGCGACAGCGCAGGCCGGTGAGCTCGATGGCGTCCACTACGCCTCCCCGGGGTCCGCCTCGGGGAGGTCGGCCAGCTCGGGGAGGTCGAAGACGACGGTGCGGCCCTCGGGGCCGACCGATCGGCGAAAGAGCCGCTCGACCAGCGCGATGGAGGCGGGCACGGTGAGCACGCGCCGGCTCCACACCAGGTAGCCGGCGACCACGCCCAGCAGGCGGTCGGAGACCTCGTCGCCGTGGAGCAGGACGGTGGTCCGGATCGTGGCGCAGTGGGCCATGTCGCGGTAGCAGGCCTCGAGGACCTCGCGCTGCTGGGGACCGCCGCGCAGGGCGTAGTGGCTCGCGGTGAGGCCGTGCTCGAAGTAGGCGTTCAGGTTCTGCATCTCCGGCAGGATCGAGATCACCCGGCCGAAGCCGTGGTGCTTGAGCCACAGCAGCTCCTCGTCGCGGCGCACGCGCCGGTGCACGCTCGTCGAACCGCCGGGGCGCTCCGAGACCGCCAGGATGTCGCGGTAGACCCAGGTGAAGCCCCGCGGCTCGATCCCGGCGGCCCACTTGCCCCTCACGCGGCCACCGTCTCGAGGGGACGGGCCACCAGGTCGCGCAGCTGCGCGCCGACGCGCCCGTCGTGCACGCGGATCATCGTCGCGCCGGCCAGGAGGGCCCACGCCGCGGTGGCGATCGAGCCCTCGAGGCGCTCGTCCACGCCGAGCTCGCGTCCGCCGAGCTGACCCAGGAACCGCTTGCGGCTGGTGCCCACCAGCACGCCCGCGTCGTGACTGCGCGCCACCGCCACCAGACGGTCCAGGTGGGCCAGCAGACTGAGGTTGTGCGCGGTGGTCTTGCCGAACCCGACGCCCGGGTCGAGCCACAGCCGCGTCACGCCCGCCGCTCGCGCCCGGCGCGCCAGCGCCTCGAGCGCGTCGCCCACCTCGGCGACCACGTCGTCGTAGTGGGGATTCGCTTGCATGGTGGCCGCGTCGCCCCGACGGTGCATCGCCACGTAGCCCACGCCCAGGTCGCCGGCCATCTCGGCGAGGGACCCCGAGACGTCGTTCACGATGCGCGCGCCCGCGGCCACCGCGGCGCGCGCCACCGACTCCTTCTGCGTGTCCACCGAGACGACGCCGGCCTCGACCAGCGCCGCGACCACCGGCACCACCCGCGCGAGCTCCTCGTCGACGCCGACCGCCTCGGCCCCGGGGCGCGAGGACTCGCCGCCGACGTCCACCACGTCGCAGCCCTGCGCGAACAGTTCGCGACCGCGCGCGATGGCCGCGGCGTGGTCGACGGTGCGCGACCCGGGGTAGAAGGAGTCCGGGGTCACGTTGACGACGCCCATGACCTCGGGGCGTTCGATCACGGCGAACCGCGGTGGTGGATGTACGACAACGCCTCCGCTCGGTAGGCGGCGTCGTCGCGGAAGATCCCGCGCACCGCCGAGGTGACCGTGGTGGCGCCGGGCTTCTTCACGCCGCGCATGGAGAGGCAGAAGTGCTCGGCCTCGACCACGACGATCGAGCCGCGCGGGGCGAGCTCGCGCTCCATCGCCTCGGCGATCTGGGTCGTCATGCGCTCTTGGACCTGGAGGCGTCGGGCGTAGCCCTCGACCAGCCGGGCCATCTTCGACAACCCGGTGATCCGGCCCTCGGCCCCGGGCAGGTAGGCCACGTGGGCGTGGCCGACGAAGGGCAGCAGGTGGTGCTCGCAGAGCGAGGTGAAGGCGATGTCGCGCACCATCACCATCTCGTCGTGGGGCGAGTCGAAGGTGACGCGCAGGTGCTCGCCGGGGTCGGCCTCGATTCCCTCGAAGAGCTCGACGTACATCTCGGCGACGCGCCGCGGGGTGTCGACGAGCCCGTCGCGCTCAGGGTCCTCGCCGATCGCCGCGAGCAGCTCGCGCACGGCGGCCCGCACCCGACCCTGGTCGACCATCAGACCTCGCCCGTGAAGGTGTAGATGCCGTCGAGGTTGCGGTAGCGCTCGTTGACGTCCAGGCCGTAGCCCACGACGAAGGCCGAGCCGATCCGAAAGCCCACGTACTTGAGCTCCTGGACGACGCGCTGCTCGCCCTCCTTTAGGAGCAGCGCGCACACCTCGAGGCTGCGCGGGTGGCGCGCCCCGAGATACTGGCGCAGGTAGTTGAGGGTCAGGCCCGAATCGACCACGTCCTCCACGATGAGCACGTCGCGGCCGGCCAGGTCGACGTCGAGGTCCTTGACGATGCGTACCACCCCGCTGGTCTTGGTCGCCGCGCCGTAGCTCGACACCGCCATGAAGTCGACCTCGACGGGCAGCTCGATAGCCCGCATCAGGTCCGACACGAAGTTCACGGCGCCCTTCAAGACGCAGACCAGCAGCGGCGGGTGGCCGGCGTAGTCCCGGGTAATCTCGGCGCCCAGCTCGGCGACGCGCCGTCGAACCTCGTCGGCCGCGACGACCGGCTCGCCCAGGTCGTGGGACGCCCACCGCGCCGCGTCGCCGTCGGCCCCGTGGCTGTCCATGACCGCTCAGCGTAGTGGAGCTACTCCAGCGACAATCTCTGCGCGCGCCGCGCGAGCCGGCGTCCCCCCGCCAGCTCGGTCGCCACGACCTCGCCGTTCACGACGGCGATCGCACGCTCGACCTCGTCCGCGCTCGGCGGGTGCGCGCCGTCGCCGAGGTCCTCGCCACGCAGGCGCTCGCGCAGCCAGCGTCGCAGCCGCGCTCGCGGCCACGCGCGCAGCTCGCGGCAGTCGGCGTCGTCGAGCGCGGGCGCGTCGTCGAGGCTCAGCGCGTCGAGCCAGCGCCGCTCCTCGCCGATCAGCGCGGCCTGTCGCGCCAGCACCGGCACGACGTCACGGCGCGCCACGTCGCACAACAGTGGGATCAGCTCGCCGCGGATCCGATTGCGCGTGTGGTCGGGGCTGAGGTTGGTCTCGTCGATCCGCGCGACGTGGCCCGACGCGGAGACGTAGGCGTGCAGCGCCGCGCGGCGCACGTCGCGCAGGGGCTTGGTGGGGTCGTTGACCATGGGCGAGAGCCCGTCCAGCCCGGCGCCGCGGACCATGTTGAGCAGCACGGTCTCGGCCAGGTCGTCCATCGTGTGACCGGTGAGGACCCCGGCGGGCAGCGCGTCGCGCCGCGCGGCCCGGGCCCGAGCCTCGAAGTTGGCGCCCGGTTCGACCAGCGCGTCGTGGCGCACGAAGGGCACCTCCAACGCGTCGCACAGCGCGGCCACGGCCCTCGCGTCCTCGCCGCTGGACTCGCGCGCGTGGTGATCGACGTGGTGCACGGTGACGACGAGCCCGACGGCGCGCGCCAGCAGCAGGAGCCCGAGCGAGTCCGGGCCCCCCGACACCGCGAGGTCCACTGCGACGCCGGGTTCGGGGAAGTGACAGACGTCGAGCAGCGACGTCGCGTCGTCAATCACACGAGTAGGTTACGCACGCCGCGCCGGGCTCGTCCGGCGCTCCACACCCGAGCGGCGAGAAAGAGCGCGGCGCCCACCGTGCCCACGAAGAACCCGATGGGCAGGTTGAAGGTGTAGGAGGCGGCGATGGAGACCCACACGGTCGTCAGGGCCAGCACGATTGAGAGCGCGAAGGCTCGAATCGGCCGCGACGACAACAGGCGCGCCGCGGCCGGTGGCCCGACCATCAGCGCGAACGTCAGCAGCGCCCCGACCACCGGCACCGTGAGCGCGGTGGCGAGCGCCAGCGTGACCAGGAACACCGTCTCGATCGCGGTCGTGTTCACGCCCTGGATCTGCGCCAGCGTCGGCGACACCGACGTGAAGACCAGCGGCCGGTAGAGCAGCGCCACCGCGACCAGGCACGCGACGCCCAGCCCGACGACTGGGAGGAGCTCACTGGTGCTCACGCCCAGGATCTCGCCGAAAAGCAGCGCGTTCATCCCGGCCTCGTACTCGGTCGTGAGCGTCAGGAAGGCCGCGCCGAGCGCCAGCATCATCACCAGCGACAGGGCGGTGGCCACGTCGTTGCGCACGTGGCGGCTGCTCGCCCCGATGCCCAGCGCCGACGCGAGGGCGAAGGTGACCAATCCGAACAGCGGGTTCACGCCGAGCAGGTTGGCCCCGGCGGCCCCGGCGAAGGCCCCGTTGGGGATGGCGTGCGCGGCGAAGGAGGCGCCGCGCAGCACGACAAAGAAGCCGAGCGCGCCGGCCAGCGTCGCGACGACCGACCCGCTGATCCAGGCGTTGGTCATGAAGCTCGAGAACACCGCTACCTCGCCCCCGCCACCGCGACGGCCGCGAGACGGCGAGCGCGCCGGACCAGGCTCGCCGCGGCGAACTCGACCACCACCAGCGACACGACGAAGAAGCTGACGGGCAGACCCCGGTGGGAGGCGAACCAGTAGAAGCTGTCGTAGGCGAGCACCACGCCGACCGCCGTCGCCGCCACCCCCGCCGCCGCGGCCAGCGCGAAGGCGCGCGACAGGCGGTTCACCACCTTCAACGCGCTGGCCGGCGGACCGATCAGCAGCGCCGTCGACAGGATCGAACCGATGACGATCGACGTGAGCCCCACCGAGACGGCCAGCACGGTGACGAAGGTCAAGCTCACCAGGCGCACGCGCACCGCGCGCGCCGCCGCGAGCTCGACGCTGAGGGAGCTCAGCAGCAGGGGCCGGGCGATGCTCGCGACAATCACGAGCACCACCGCCCCCAGCACCGCCACGTCGGGCAACGTCGACGACGACACGGTGAAGATCGAGCCGAAGAGGATGCGCTGGGTCGTCCCGGTGGTGGCGCTGGTCGACGTCGTGAGGTAGAGGAAGAGCGCGGAGAGACCGAAGGCGGCGCCCAGCACGACGCCGGTCGCGACGTCGCGTCCCCGGACCCGCTCCACGCCGATCGCCTCCATGACGCCCGCCCCCAGGACCCCGCCGCCCAGGAAGCCGAGGAGGGGCGCCGCGCCCCCGAGGACCGCGCCCGCGCCGCCCGCGGTGGCCACGTCGGTCAGCGCGTGACCCGCAAAGGATTGGCCCCGCAGCACGGTGAAGACGCCGACCACTGACGACACCAGGGCCACGACGGCTCCGACCAACAGGGCCGTGCGCACCGACGGATTGGCCCACAGCCCCGGTTCGAAGATCCAGTGCACGGTCCTCACTCCACGACGATGGGCGGGTGGTCGGCCACGGTCGAGGCGACGTCCTCGCTCGGCTCGGTGACGACGAGGACGCGACCGTGGACCCGCAGCACCTCGACGTGGTGTCCGTAGAGCGCGCTGAGGACCTCCGGGCGGATCACCTCGTCGGTCGTGCCGCTCGCCACGTGGGCGTTGGCCACGTAGACGACGCGGTCCATCACCGGCAGCAGGGGATTCATCTCGTGCGCCGACAGCAGGACCGCAACGCGCTGGCGGCTGACGATCCGGTGCAGGAGACGAATGATCTCCTGGGCGCTGCCCGGGTCGAGGTTGGCCAACGGCTCGTCGAGCAGGATCAACTCCGGCCGACTCACCAGAGCGTGGGCGATGAGGACCCGCTGCTGCTCGCCGCCCGAGAGCGAGCCCACCCGGCGATCGGCGAACTCTTCGGCCTCCACCGCGTGGAGCATCTCCTCGACCGCCGTCAGGGTGTCGCGGGACCGGCGAGCCAGGCCCACCCGGTGACCGTCGACACCCAGCGCCACCAGGTCGCGCGCGCGGATGGGCATCTCGGGATCGAGCAGCACCTTCTGGGGGACGTAGCCTACCGACCGGCGCGAGCGCCCGAGGGGCTCGCCGTGGAAGAGGACCCGCCCCCGCGCGGGCGCCTGCAGTCCCAGGATGACGCGGATCAGCGTGGTCTTGCCGGTGCCGTTCGAGCCGATCAGACCGGTGAACTCGCCGTGGCCGACCCCGAAGTTCGCGTCGTGAATGACCTCGCGTCCGTCGATGACCACGTCGAGCCCCTCGACGCGCAGCAGGGGTGCGTCGGATTCCGAGTGCCCGACGGCGGGCGTCACGGGAGTGACCTCGTGGACGCGCCCGTGGTCAGCGCCCTGGTCAGGGCCGCGATCTCGGCGAGCATCCACGAGGGAAAGTCGTAGCCGGGGGTGGGCATCGTCTCGTAGAACGAAACGACGGGGATCTTGGACTGGCCCGCGAGCGTGCGCAGCGCGATGGTCACCGTGCTCGAGACCTGCGCGTTGTAGCACAGCATCCTCACTCGGTGGTGCGTGAACAGATTCTGCTGGAGCGCGATGTCCTCAGGCGACGGGTCCACACCGTTCATGACGTCGGCCTGGAACCGGAAGGGCGTGAGGTTGACCAGACCCAGGGCGGTCAGCAGGTAGTCCGCCACTGGCTCCGTGGTCGCGATCTTGACCCCAGCGAACTTCGCGCGGAACGTGGCGATCGCTCGAGTGACCGGAACCAACGAGGCCCGGAAGGCCGCCAGCCGCCGGGCGAAGTAGCTGGCGTGCCCCGGCGACAGCTTCGCGAGATCCGCTTCGATCTTCGCCGCGACCGCCGGCATCGTTGACGGCTTGTACCAGAGGTGGGGGTTCGCCGTCGCGAGCGCAAGTCCCAGGAGCTTCTGGACCACGATGACCTGGCGACGGGGATTGGGCGAGGCCGACTCCAGCTGGCTCATGAACGTGTCGTAGCCGACGCCGTTCTGGACGATCAGCTGAGCCCCGGCAATCATCTGGGCGACACCGGTACTCGCCTCGTAGGTGTGCGGGTCGGTCGCGGGGTTGCTCATCACCGCACCCACGTGGACGAAGCGGCCCCCGATCTGGGCGATCACGCTGGCGTACTGGTTCTCCGCGCCCACGGCGTTCACGACGCTCAACCCGGACGACGCCGACACGGGACCCGCGCCCAGCGCGCCGGCGCTCAGGAGGACCGCCAGCGTGGCGCCCACGCGCGCGATGGACCGCCCGCACCGGTACCGGACCGCGGAACCGAACCGGGGGGTCGTACTTGGAACCATTCCAAAGACGTTATATGGAATGGTTCCAGAAAGCAAGGCGGTTCCCGGTACGCTAGGACCGTGACCGTGCGCAACACCGCCCAGCGCCGCGAGGTGGTCACCGTCCTCTCACGGGTTCAGGGCTTCGTCAGCGCCCAGGAACTGCACGCCCTGATCACGCGCGACGGCGGTCGCATCGCCCTGGCGACGGTCTACGCCCAGCTGAAGAAGCTGGTCGCCTCGGGTGAGGTCGACGCCGTGATGACCGATCGTGGCGAGAGCCTCTTTCGCCGCTGCGTGGTCGACGCGCACCACCACCACCTGGCCTGCCGGCGCTGCGGGGCCACGGTCGAAGTCGACGCGCCCCAGCTCGAGAGGATCTCCGGCGAGCTGGCCGAGCGGTACGGCTACCGCGACCTGCGCCACGTGCTCGAGTTGAACGGGGTCTGCCCGGCGTGCCAGTCGACGTCACACTGAGCGCCCAGCGCCGGGGCTCGCTGCCGGTGCTGGTGCCCGACGCGATCGTCGCGCTCGGCGTGGACGCCTTCGTGACGTCGCGCGCTGGCGGCGTGAGCGCTCCCCCGTACGACTCGCTCAACCTCGCCGATCACGTCGGCGACGACCCGTCGTGCGTCACCGAGAACCGGCGTCGCGTCGCCGACGCCGCCGGCGTCGCGCCCACCCACCTGGTCACGGTGCGCCAGGTGCACGGCGCGGACGTCGTGGTGATCGACGGACCGGCGAGCGACCTCGACGCCGACGCAATGGTGACCGAGGACCCGCGCGTGGCGCTTGCCGTGCTGGTCGCGGACTGCGTGCCGGTCCTGGTCGTCGACCCCGCGGCGCCGCGCTGGGCGCTGGTCCACGCCGGCTGGCGCGGGCTGGCCGCGGGCGTGCTGGGCCGGGCGCTGGCGGCCTTCGATCGGCCCGCATCGCTGCACGTCCTGCTCGGCCCGTCGATCTCGGCCGCGCGCTATCAGGTCGGGCCCGAGGTGTCGACGCTCTTCAGCCACGTCCCCGGGGCGCTGGCGCCCGACGTAGGCGACCGCTCGCGCCTCGACCTACGGCGCGTCGCGACCGTCGACCTCGTCAGTCGCGGGGTGCGTGATGACCAGATCTACGTCACCCGTGAGGTCACCGACGACGCCGACCGGTTCTTCAGCGACCGGGCGCGTCGCCCGTGCGGACGCTTCGCCCTCGTCGCGCGCGGGCCTAGCATGAGGGCGCCATGACCGACGCGAGCGCGCCGCCGCGCGCCCAGCACTTCCGTTACGCCGGGCTCGACGTGGCGGGCGCGCGGCTGGCGGGCCACTACGAGCTCGACGGGCGGCCCTTCACCGAGGTCGTCACCTTCGAGGGCCTCGACGACCTCGACGCCGCCGCTTCGGCCGTCGCGACCCTGTGGTACTTGGTCGCCGGACTCTCCTACTACAAGGTGGGCGCCGCGCGGGTCGTCGACCTCGCCGCCACGCCCGTGGGACCGTGCGGGCGCGCCCTGTTGGACGCGGCGCTGCGTGACGGCCTGGGCGAGCTCGCCTTTCAGCACGGATTGGTGCTCGACGACGTCGAGGTCGTCGGTGGCGTCGGCGGGGCCCAGCCCGAGGCCCGCCTCGACCAGGCGCGCGTGCTCACCCCCTTCGGGGGGGGCATCGACTCGGTGGTGACCGTCGAATCCCTGGCGCCCGCCCTCGACCTCGCCCTCTTCGTCGTCAGCCCGGGCGCCGGGCGCTTCGACGCCCTCGAGGGGGCCGCGGCGGTGACCGGTCGCGACGTCGTGCGCGCGACGCGGGCGCTCGACCCCGATCTCGCCGGCGCCGGGGGATACGCCGGCCACGTCCCGGTGACCGCCATGGTGACCCTGCTCGCCGCGACCGCCGCGGTGGCGACGGCCCGCGGCGGCGTGGCCATGAGCAACGAGCACTCCGCTTCGGCGGCCAACCTCGTCGCGTGGGGCCGCGAGGTCAACCACCAGTGGAGCAAGTCCTGGGCGGCCGAGCTGCTGATCGCGGCGGCCCTCGACGAGGCCGTGGGCGCCGACCTCACGGTCGCCAGCTTCCTGCGGGACCGCAGCGAACTCTGGGTCGCGCGCGAGTTCAGCCGCCTCGAGCCCTACCACCACGTCTTTCGCAGCTGCAACCGCGCCTTCACCCAGGATCCGTCGAGCCGCGCGACCTCGTGGTGCCTGGAGTGCGACAAGTGCCTCTTCGTCTCGCTGGTCCTGGCGCCGTTCATCGCGCGCGGCCGGTTGGCCGAGGTGCTGGGCGGAGAACCCCTGGCCGACCAGCGGCGGTCCGACCAGTTGCGCACGCTCGTGGGACTCGGCGAGCGCCACAAGCCCTTCGAGTGCGTCGGCGACCCCGACGAGAGCGCCGTGGCCCTGGCGCGGGTCTGTGAGCTGCCGGCGTGGCGTGACGTGGACCACCTCGTGGAGATCTCGCGCGCCGCACCGCCGGCGCGGGCCTTCGACGACCTGCTCCAAGCCGAGGGACCGACCCGTGTACCGGCCCACTGGCTTCGCTGACCTCGCCGGACGGCGGGTGGGCGTCTTCGGCTACGGCGTCGAGGGACGCGCGGCGGCGGCCCGCCTGGCGCTGGTCGGCGCCGACGTCGTCGTGGTCGATGACGCCGACCTCGGCGCCGAATCGTTGATGAGTGACCACGGGGGCCACGAGGCGCTGCTCGCCTGTGTCGTGGTCCTCAAGAGTCCGGGTGTCCCGCGCCGGCGGTCCGACGTGATCGACCTCGAGGCCCACGGCGTCGCCGTCACCTCGGCGCTCAACCTCTGGCTGCACGACGTCGACCGGACGCGGGTGGTCGCGGTCACCGGCACCAAGGGCAAGTCGACGACCACGGCGCTGATCACCTTCTTCCTCACGTGCCTCGACGAGGAAGCGCAGAGTCTCGGCAACATCGGCCAGCCGCCCTACTCCCCCGAGGTCGACAGTTCCGCGGGCTGGCTGATCGTCGAGGTCTCCAGCTTCCAGTGCGTCGACCTCGATCTCGCGCCGGCGACGATCGTGGTGACGTCGTTGGGAGCCGACCACCTCGACTGGCACGGCTCCCTGGCTCAGTACCGCGAGGACAAGCTGTCGCTCACGCGCGCGCCCGGGGCGCATCGAACATTCGTCGCCGACACGCCCGAGCTGCGCGGTCTCCACGGTGAGCTCGGCGGCGACGTCACGGTCGTCGCCGCCGACGACGACCGTCTCGCGGCGGCGCTCGGACTGATCGGGCGGCACAACGACCGCAACGTCGCGCTCGCGCTCGCGGTCGCCGCGTCGCTCACCCGACGCTCGACGGACGAGATCCGCGCGGCGGCCAGGGCGCGGGCCTCGCGGTTCGAGCCCCTGCCGGGCCGGCTCACCGTCGTGGCGACCGACCGCGGCGTGCGCTACGTCGACGACGGACTGGCGACGAGTGTCCTCCCCGTCGTGGCCGCGCTCGCGGTGTTCGACGACGAGCCCCTCGCCCTGATCGCCGGCGGCTTCGATCGCGGCGTCGACTACTCCCCGCTGGTCACCGCCCTGGCTCGGCGCCACGGCGCCACGTTCGTGGCCGCGCTCGGCCCGGCCGGCGAGCGCATCGCCGCGGCGATCGCGACGGACGCCCCCGGGGTGGTGGTCGCACCAGCGACGTCGATGGTCCGGGCGGTGGGTGCCGCCGCGGCGTTCCTCACCGCCGGCGGGGTGGTCCTGCTCTCACCCGGCGCGCCGAGTTTCGACGCCTACCACGACTGGCTGGAACGCTCCGCTGACTTCCAGCGGTGCGTGCTCGATCTCATCAGGCGCAGCGAGACGTAGCGCGGACGCAGCGGCGGCCTACCGGCCGAGTCCCTGGCTCACCACGAGGAAGACCGTCGCGGCGAGCAGCACCGTGCCGCCCGCGCGCCACCGCCACCGCGAGTCCCGCGAAGCGACGCCCCCGGAGTCGAGCCGAAGGCTGGGCTCGGGCACGGCCGACCCTCGCTCGCCCTCCCCGCCCGGTTCCTCGAACAGTTCCAGGGTCCACGACACCAGCACGGGCACGGGCAGGATGACGAAGCCGAGGGCTTCGGCGAGGGAGTTGCTGAGCCCGGAGTGCTCGAACAGCGTGGCGAGGCCGAGCGTCGAGGCGATGACCAGGCTCCACTTCACCAGCCCCCGCGGCTGGTACCGGGTCAGGAGCCGGCTCTTGGGAATCCGCTCGACGAACAGCCACGCGGCCAGGGGCGTGAAGAACACCGCGGCGCCCGCGTAGAGGGCCCACGTCGAGCCGAGCGCGCCGGCCGAGATGAAGAGGAACAGCGCCACCTGAACGGCGAGGGAGACGGCGATCTGGAGCTTCCCGGACTCCAGTTCGCCCTCGTGGGTGACGACCGCCAGCCGCCGGGGCCAGCGGAGGGCGACGACCGTCTCGAGCACGACGCGAGCGCCCACGAACCCGAGGGCCGCCCAGGCGACCACGCTGGCGTCACGCCCGATGGGCAGAGCGGCCCCGGCGAGGACGGGCAGCGCCGCGGTCATCTTGAACGCCACCCACGCCCCGAAGAGGCCCCCGAGGGCCACGTCGCTGGTGCGCAGGAAGAGACTGTCCAGGCTGCGGGTAGGGACTCGGCGCAGCGTCGCCAGGGCGCCGGCGGCCAGGGGCACCGCGAACCAGACCAGGATCAGGCCAAAGGCCTCGCGCAGCCCGGGTACCGACAGGTGACCCGCCGCGGCGACTGACGCCAGGAAGGCGACGCCGGCCAGGTACCCGAGAGTGGCGTCCAGCACGCCCAGCGCGAGGATCCCGAGGAACAGTCCGAGCGAGGGCGGCACGGCGTACCACCCGGCGCGAGCCGCGGCGTAGATTCCCAGGCCGACGGATCCCGCGCAGAGCACGAGCCACCCCAGGCCGAGCATCGCGCGAAGGTAGTCCCCGTCCGACACCACCCTCCCGAGGACCGGCGACAGCGCGGCCAGCCGCGGCGGCGAGCGCCGCGAGAAGCGGTCCAGGCGCCGGGTGGTGCGGCGCCAACGGCCCCCGACGCGATCTGGGTCGCCCTCGTCGACGAGGCGCTCCAGCTCGACGTCCTCCAGCGCCCCCGGACGTCCTCCCGGACGGCCCGCTCGCGCGACTCCGCTGAGCCCTGCGGCCACGGCCGCCAGGACGACCAGCAGCCCTCCCGTCGCGTTGAGGATTGCCGAACGGTGATCGCGCGGAACCAGCTGCACGTACTTCGCCAGCGCGCCCGGTGGGACTGACCCCAACGCACCCACGATGTTGCCGGATAGGACGGTGAAGGGATAGGCCTTCACGAAGTGGTGTCCGCCCGCGAGGAGCGCCGCGACCTCGAGCCAGTGCACGCCCGCGTCGAGGCGTCGCGGAAGTCCGACGACGACGCGGAAGGAACCGCTTTGGCTGACGCGCACGACGTCGAGCGTGGTGGGAGTCGTGTGAACGGTCACGGTCAGCGTCGAACCGGGCCGGAATCCCTGGCCCCGCACCGTGAAACGGTAAGCGCCGACCGGGAGACCGGGCTCACCGGCCACGTCAATGTGCACCAAGGGGGACGGGCCCAAAGCGTGACCGGGGGGCAGAGTGGTCGTGGCGATTCCCCCGACTGTGGTGGTGGACCGCGCGGCGGTCGTCGTGGTTGGCGCAGGGGTCGTCGTGGTCGGTGCGGAGGTCGTCGGGGACCGCGCGGTAGTCGTCGTGGCCGGCGCGATGAAGGTGACGCGCACCACCGGGAGGATCCCCGTCCGGTCCGTGACGTCGAAGGCCGAGAAGCTCACGATCCCGGGGTGGCGGCTCGACACCTTGAATTGGGCCCGTCCGCGGTTGTCCGTGACACCCGAGTAGGTCACACCCGACGGCGAGCGATGGAGGGTGACCTTCTTGCCAGCCACCGGTCGACCGCTCGTATCCTTCAGGCTGACCGTCACCACGCTGGTGGCGCGGCCGTCAGCCGGGACGTGACCCGGCGCCGCGACCACCGTGGACTTTCGGACCGAGGCGCTCGCCGGGACCGACGGCGAGGAGGGTGCTGAGAACGGCCCGACGCCCGCGGCGTTGACCGCGGCGACGTCGCAGACGTAGCTCGCCGTGTTGGCGAGCCCGTCAATCGTTCGGCGAGTCCCGGCGCTGGCGGGCAGGGTGATCCACGTCGTCCCACCATCAGACGAGTACCGCACGACGTAGGCGGTCACCGCGGAACCGCCATCACTGCCGGGGGGCGTCCACGTCACCACCAGCTGGTCAGTCGAGGTGAGCGACGCCGACGCCCCCGTCGGGGGACCGGAAACCGTGAAGGGCGTCGCGACCTGCACGGCGGAACTCGCCGAATGACCCGCGGCGTTGAGGGCGTCGACGGAGACGGTGTACACCGTGCCGTTGGTCAGACCACCGATCACGCAGCTGGTCGTGGTCGACGCGCACGTGAAGGTGCCGGCGCCGCTGGAGGCCGAGGCCTGGTAGCCGGTGATCGGCGAACCGCCATTGGAACTGGGCGCGAGCCACGAGACGACGATCCGCGCGTCCTGCGGAGTCACGGTCGTGAGCGTCGGCGCGCCGGGAACCGTAAAGGGCGTCACCACGCCGCTCAGCGTGCTCAAGACGTTGTTGGCAGCGTCGGACACGGTGGCCACAACGTCGTAAGACGAGCCGTTGGTCAGTCCGACGAGCGCACAGGAGAGCCCGGCGGTCGAGCAGCTGACCTGGGTGGTTCCGTTGGAGGCGGACGCCTTGAGAGTGGCGCCCTTCACAGGGGCCGACGGTGACCACACCACGGTGATCCGCGCGTTGCCGGGCACGAAGCTGAGGTCACCCGAGGACGCGTCCGCACGCGACCCACCCGCCGCGAAAGTCGAGAACCCAGCTAGCAGGAGAATCGCCAGGACGGCCTTCCGTGCGATCGCCGTTCTCGCCCGCCGTCGAGGGAGCGCACCGGGGTCTCGAAGGCTTCGCCGCGACAACGAGGCGACGCCCGGGAAACCGTGGGCCACTGGCCGTTCCTTTGCTCAGTAGTGGGAGAGCCGATCGTCACACTAACTCCGGCGACCCCGGCGACACCTGGCAGTCGAGATGTCGAGTGAACAGACGCGCCGAAGATCGAGCCGAGTTACTTGGCGGTGGTGGTGTCAAGGACCAGCTGATGTCTTGTCAGGGATCCGGTGCTGCAGTGTCCACCATCAGGTGAAAGTGAGATGTCAACCCTCAACCGTTGCAATACACACCGAGTGGAGCCTGGGAAGGGATTCGAACCCTTGACCTGCGCATTACGAATGCGCTGCTCTACCGACTGAGCTACCCAGGCGCAGGGGTTAATCCTACCGGACCGCCCGGCGCGATCCGGGGGTCAGGCGAGCCCGCTGAGGGTGAGCAGCAGGTCGGTGAGCAGCAGGGTCTCGTCCACGTTCAGCCCGAGACGGCGGTTCGTCTCGGCGACCGCCTCGATGGCGCGCAGCGACGCGTCGAGGCGCGCCACGGCCCGCGCGTCCCCGGCCGGTGCGAGGTCCTCGGCGGCGCGCGCGCGGTAGACGTGGGTCAGGGCGGCCAGGCCGAAGCGCAGGTCGTCGGTGCGAAAGCGCCGCTGCTCGCGCTTGTGCTGCGCCTCGAGGTCGCGCTTGGCCGGCGGGCGCCGGCCGAGCGCGCGCGCCTCGTCGCCGCGCCGCGCCGTCTCCTCATCCTGAACGGCCACCAGGGGCGCCACCGCGCGGTCCAGCGCGTCGACGATCTCGGCGACGACCTCGCTGGCGCGCGACGGGGTGCCGTTGAGACGCTCGGGCACCGCGCGCCAGCGCGCCACCCGCGTGGCCAGGTCGGCGTCGCGCACCAGCACCCGGGCCCGGCGAAGATTGCCGTGGGCCGCCGCCGCGGCGTCGCGCGCGGTCACCGGATCGACGCCGTCGCGCTCGAGGATGGCCGCGAGGTCACCCTCGACGAGACGACGCAGCGGCACCTCCACGCACCGCGACGCCACCGTCTCGAGCGCGGTCGTGCGCTCCTCGGTCGTGAGCAGGTAGACGGTCCGCGCCGGAGGCTCCTCCAGTGACTTGAGCAGCGCCGGGGCCGACGGCGCGGCCCCCGTCGTCGTGAGCTCCACGTCCTCGATGACCACGACCTGGCGCGAATCGCCGAGCGGTCGGCGGCGCCCGACGCGCTCGGCCTCGCGGATCTCCGGGACGCGCCAGGTGACGCCGGCCCGTTCCACGACCGTGACGTCGGGGTCGTTGCCGCTCAGCACCAGCCGACACGCCTCGCAGTGACCGCACCCGTGCTCCGGGCACTGCAGCGCCGCGGCGAAGGCCACCACCGCGTCGCCGAGCGACGAGCCCACCGGACCGGTGAAGAGGTAGGCGTGCACCGGGTGGCGGGCGTGGCGTCGCAGCGCGGCGGCCGCCTGGGGCTGTCCCACCAGCCGATCGAAGACGTCAGGCACGGGGCCACGGCAAGGCGTCGAGCGCCCCGTCGACCACCGCCGCGAGCGCGGCCGGGTCGAGCGCGCCGTCGACGACCACCCAGCTCGGCGTAGCCGCCGCGAGGTCGAGGTAGCCCTGGCGGACCCGCTCGTGGAAGGCCAGGTCGGCCGACTCGAAGCGGTCGCCGAGGTCGTGGGCCCCGCGCCGCAGCGCGACGTCGATCGGGACGTCGATCAGCACCGTGAGGTCCGGCTGGCAGTCGCCGACCGCCAGGTCGGTCGCCGCGCGCAGGTCGGCCAGGTCGACGCCCCGGCCGTAGCCTTGGAAGGCGAGCGTCGACGCGGCGAAGCGGTCGCAGACGACCGCGCGCCCCTCGGCGAGGCGCGGCGCGATCACGTGGGTCACGTGGTACGACCGGTCGGCCAGCATGAGCAGGGCCTCGGTGGCCGGCGTCATCGGCGTCGCCGCGTCGAGGACCCACCGACGCAGTTCGGCTCCCAGGGGCGAATCACCGGGCTCGAAGGCGAAGACCGCGTCGCGCGCCGCCGCGACGCGCCGGGCCTGGGTCGTCTTGCCGCTGGCGTCGATTCCCTCGAAGACGATGAACAGACCCCGGGCCATCAGGCGAGGTCCGCGTGCGTCGCGCGGGCCACCAGGGCGGCGTTGAGCTGCTCACCGTGCGCCAGTGCGGCGCGCTTGGCGGCACCCGTCGCCTTCGCCGTGGTGGCCGCCTTCGTGGATCTCTTGGTGGACTTCTTCGTGGTCGTCGTCGTGGTCGTCTTCGCCGCGGCCTTCCGCGTGGTCTTCTTCGCGGTCTTCTTCGCCGCGGCCTTCTTCGTCGCGCCCGCCCGGCGGGCTCGCGCGGACGGCTCGGCGTTGCGTCGCTCGGCCAGGAGCTCGCAGGCGCGGTCGAGGCTGACCGTCTCGATGACGTCGCCCGGGCGCAGGGTGGCGTTGATCTGGCCGTCGGTGACGTAGGGACCGAAGCGCCCGGTGCGCACGACGACCGGGCGCTGGGTGACGGGGTCGTCGCCCAGTTCGCGCAACGGGCCGCTCGCGCGACGTCCCCGCTGCTTGGGCTGGGCCAGTCGAGCGACCGCCTCGTCGAGGTCCACCGAGAAGATCTGCTCTTCGGTGTCGAGCGAGCGCGTCTCCTTGCCCCAGGTGAGGTAGGGCCCGTAGCGGCCGTTCTGAGCCAGGACCGGCTGATCGTCGGCCGGGTGGCGCCCGACCTCGCGCGGCAGGGCCAGGAGACGCAGGGCCTCTGCGAGCGTCAGGGTGTCGGGCGACATCGTGGAGAGCAGCGAGACGGTCCGGGGCTTGTCCTTGGGGTTGGTCAGCTCGCCGAGCTGGACGTAGGGGCCGAACCGTCCGGCCTTCAGGTAGACCGTCTCGCCGGTGGCCGGCTCGGCGCCGAGGGCCCGGTCGTTGCTCGGCGCGTCGAGCAGCGCCAGGGCTCGCGCGACGCCCAGCGCGTCGGGCTCGGTCGCTTCGGGGATCGAGACGCGGTCCTCGCCGTGCACCAGGTAGGGGCCGTAGCGGCCCGAGCGCACCGAGACCTCCCGCCCGTCGGGCGCGACGCCCAGGGTGAGCGAATTGATCGCCGCGAAGTCGAACTCGTGATCGGCGTGGGCGACGCGCTCCAGGCCCAGGCGCCCGAGCTCGGTCTCGGCGTCGGGGTCCCCGAAGTAGAAGCGGCTCAACCAGGGCTCGAGGTTCTCCTTGCCCTGGGCGATGTCGTCGAGCTCGTCCTCCATCGCGGCGGTGAACTGGTAGTCGACCAGGTCGGCGAAGTAGGCCTGCAGCAGGTTCACGACCGCGAAGGCCCGGAACGCCGGCACCAGGGACTTGCCCTTCTTCCACACGTAGCCGCGGCGGTCGATCGTCTTCATCACCGACGCGTAGGTCGACGGGCGCCCGATGCCCAGGTCCTCGAGCTTCTTGATGAGCGTGGCCTCGGAGAAGCGGTCCGGGGGCTGGGTCTCGTGGCCCCGGGCCTCGGCGCCCGTCACCGGCACCCGCGTGCCCTCGACCAGCGCGGGCAGGATTCGCTCCTGGTCGGCCAGCTCGGCCTCGGGGTCGTCGGTGCCCTCGACGTACGCGCGGCGGAATCCGGGGAACTCGATGCGCAGCCCCGTCGCCACGAATCCGGCCTCGACGACGCTCGACCGGCCCGCGACGCCCTCGAGGGTCACGCCCAGGCGCACGCGGTCCTGGGTCAGTCGCGCGTCGACCATCTGGCTGGCGATCGTGCGCTTCCACACCAGGTCGTAGATCGCCCGCTCGTCCCCGGGCAGCGACTGGGCTTCGTCGAGCGTGCGGAAGCTCTCGCCGGCCGGCCGGATCGCCTCGTGGGCCTCCTGGGCGTTCTTCACCTTGCGGTCGTAGCGGCGCGGACCGTCGGCCACGTAGTCGTCGCCGAACATGTCGCGGGCCATCGAGCGCGCGGCGCGCAGGGCCTCGTCCGAGAGCGTCGTGGAGTCGGTGCGCATGTAGGTGATCCAGCCCTGCTCGTAGAGCCGCTGGGCCGCGCGCATCGTGCGCTCCGGGTCGAAGCGCAGCTTGCGGCTGGCCTCGATCTGCAGCGTGGAGGTCATGAACGGCGCCTGGGGGCGCTGGGTGCGCGGCGCGGAGGCGACGTCCACCACCAGCGGGGCCGACCCCACCAGCCGCTCGGCGATCGACGAGGCCGTTGCCGCGGCGAGGACCTCGACGGCGTCGGCGGCGCCGAGGCGACCCGCGCTGTCGAAGCTCTTGCCGGTGGCCAGCGGCGCGCCGTCGAGGGTGTCCAGGGTGGCCTCGAAGGAGGTCCCGCTCGCGTCGAGCGTCGCGGTGACGTCGAACCAGGCGGCCGAGGTGAAGGCCATGCGCTCGCGCTCGCGCTCGCAGACCAGCCGGATGGCCACCGACTGGACCCGGCCGGCCGAGCGCGCCTTGTCCACCGCGCGCCACAGCACCGGGCTGACCTCGTAGCCCACCAGGCGGTCGAGGAAGCGCCGGCCCTCCTGGGCGTCGACCAGGCGCAGGTCGAGGTCGCGGGTCTCCTCGACGGCCCGGGCGATGGCGCTCGGGGTGATCTCGTGGAAGACCATCCGCTTGACCGGGACCTTGGGGTTGAGGACCTCCTCGAGGTGCCAGGCGATGGCCTCGCCCTCGCGGTCCTCGTCGGTGGCCAGGTAGAGCTCGTCGACCTGCTTGAGGGCCGCCCGGAGCTCGGCCACGATCCTCTTGCGGTCCGCTGAGACGACGTAGACCGGCTTGAAGTGGTCGTGGACGTTGATGCCCAGTCGCGCCCAGCGCTCGCCCTTGACCGACGCCGGGATCTCGGCGGCGCTCTGGGGCAGGTCGCGCACGTGGCCGATGGAGGCCCGGACGATGTACTCCGGCCCAAGCATGCCCTGGATGCGGGTGGCCTTGGCCACCGACTCGACAACGACCAGCGCCCGCGCCACTCTCACCACCTCTCCACGATCTCGTGACCGAGCGACGTCACGGTCGCCCTACAAGATAGACAGGTCGGTCCCCCGGCCGGCCCACCGACGCGCGACGCCGCCAAACAACGGCGTCGCGGGCGAACCTACTCGTCGGCCTGGGGCGCCGCGACGATCTCGTACTGCGGGTTGAGGATCACGGCCTCGCGGCGCAGCGAGGTCACCGTGCCGCGCACCATCAACCGCGTGCCGCGCTCGATGCCCGGCACCTGCGTGCGGCCCTGGAAGACCAGCGTGATCGACCCGCTGTTGTCGCTGAGCACGCAACGCAGCTCGGCCGAGGCGCCCTCGTGGGTGACGGTCATCGACCGAATGCGCCCGGCGACGTCGGCGTGCTGGCGCTCCCGGAGAACGCCGATCGGCTCGGAGCCCGCGGAGCGCCGGGCCAGCTGGCGGTCGGCCTCCAGGTGGGCGTCCTCGCGCACGCCGCCGCGCACGACCTCGTCGCTCATGAGGTGGTTCCTGGTCTCGCCCGCCACCACGCGCGTGTGCCCCATGCGGTAGGGGATGATCGTGGCGGCCGTGCGCGGGACGTGCATGACCGCCCCGGCGATGGTGTCGGCGGTGCGGTCGTGCAGCAGGCGCTGGAGGCGCGAGGAGTAGCCCCGTCGCGGCAGGATCACCATGCAAAAGACGTCGGGGTCGCGCACGACGTCGGCCACCAGCTCCAGGGCGGCGCGGTCGACGCGGCGGTCCTCGCAGTCTGCGATCTCGAGGTTGAGGCCGAAGGACGCGGTGTTGGCGGCCCCCCAACGCGACTCCAGGCGCCGGGTCACCATCGGGTCGATGTCGAAGTGCACCGCCCGGATGGAGTAGGCGTTGAGCGTCTTGCAGTAGATCAGCGCGCGCTCGGTGGCCAAGTCGTAGTGGTCGACGAAGATCACGACGCGGTTCGTGCGGATGCTCATCTCGCTGGCCCCGCTGGCCTCGAAGGCCTGAACCTCGTGCTCGTACTGGTGGTGGAATCGCACCAGCCCCCAGTACATGATGGGCCCGACGAGCACGACGATCCAGGCCCCCTCGGCGAACTTGGCGATGATGAAGATGATGACGACGATCGAGGTTACGGTCGCCGAGGTGGCGTTGACGGCGACCCCGAAGCGCCAGCGGCCGGTGCGCTCGTGCAGGTGACGCTTGACCATGCCCGCCCCGGCCAGGGTGAACCCCGTGAACACTCCGATGGCGTAGAGGGCGATGAGACCGTTCACCTGGGCCTTGAACGCGAAGACCAGGATCAATGAGACGATGCCCAGCACGATGATGCCGTTGGAGAAGGACAGCCGGTGCCCGCGCTTGGTCAGCTGGCGCGGCAGGTAGCGGTCGCCCGCCACGTAGTTGGCCAGGAAGGGAAAGCCGTTGAAGGACGTGTTGCCCCCGGTGTAGAGGATGAGCAGCGTCGAGAGCTGGACCAGGAGGAAGATCGCGTGGCCCGCGCCGTGGTATCCGAACACCGCCTGGGTCTCCTGGCTCACGACGGTCGGGGAGCCCACGTTGTAGGGGAGCGCGTGGGTCCACACGGCCAGCAGAGTCGTGCCCAGGAGCAGGAACGCGAGGATGCACGACATCCGCACCAGCGTCTTGCGGGCGTTGGGAGACTCCGGACGCCGGAAGCTGGCCACGCCGTTCGAGATCGCTTCGAGGCCGGTGAGCGACGCGCCGCCGTTGGCGTACGCGCGCAGCAGCGTGATGAACGCCACCCCCATCAGCAGTCCGGACCCCGGGTGGCCCAGCCGCCCGTCGACCAGGTCCTTGACCGGAGGCTGAATCACGTGGTGCAGACTGCCCATCGCTTCCTTGACGTAGCCCACCACGATCGTCGTGCCGAGCATGACGACGTAGAAGTACATGGGGAAGGCGAAGTAGCTTCCGGCCTCGCGGATGCCGCGCAGGTTCCCGTACATCAAGATCACCACCACCGCCACCGTGATCTGCACGGTCCAGTGGGTCAGCGAGGGAACCGCGCTAGTGAGCGCCGCGGTGCCCGCCGCACACTGGACCGCCACCGTGACGATGTAGTCGATCAGCAGTGCGACCGCGGCGATCTGGGCGACCTTGGGGCCGAAATTGTCGCGGGTCACGACGTACGCGCCGCCAGCGGTCGTGTAGTACTTGATCACATCGAGGTAGGACGTCGTGACGAAGAAGAGCACGCCCAGGATGACGAACATGATGGGCAGCACGAGTGAGAAGGCCGCCAGTCCGATGAAGGGCGTGAGCTGGGTCAGGATCTCCTCGGTTCCGTACGCCGAGGAGGACGTGCAGTCGGGCGCCAGCACGCCCAGGGCGATCGCGTTGTTGAGCCGCTCGCCACGGAGCTGCTCGGTGACCAGGGGACGGCCGAGCAGGATGCACTTCAGGCGATAGCCGAGTGTCTCCGGGTAGACCGTCGCGAGGTTGGCGTGGCTCGTCCACACCGGCGTGCTGCGACTCAACTGCTTGTCGGCGTCGGACACCGTACGTACACTAAGTCACCCCGCGCGAATCCCCAGTGAAGTTGCGCCTTCGCACGGCCCTGTGGTGTGATGGCGCCGTGCACATCGTCGTGATCGGCTGCGGCCGCGTGGGTTCGGAGTTGGCCATGCAGCTCTCCGAGGAGGGCCACTCGGTGGTCATCATCGACCGCAACCGCGACGCCTTTCGGCGCCTGACCCGCTTCAACGGCCAGACCCTGGTCGGCTCGGGTTTCGACCGCGACGTCCTGTTGCAGGCCGACGCCCAGCACGCCGACGCCCTGGCCGCCGTGACCAGCGGCGACAACTCGAACATCCTGTGCGCGCGCATCGCCCGGGACAACTACGGGATCAAGAACGTGGTGGCGCGCATCTATGACCCCCAGCGCGCCGACATCTACATGAAGCTGGGCATCCCCACGGTGGCCACCTCGCTGTGGACCACCCAGCAGGTGAAGCGCTGGCTGCTGCCCTCCGACGAGTCCATCGAGTGGACCGACGGCACCGGCACGCTGCACCTGGTCGAGCGGGTCCTGCCCGACCACCTGGCCGGCCGGCCGATCGACCAGCTGCACCGTGGCGACGACGTTCGCGTGGTGGGCCTGGTGCGCGGCGGCCAGGGCCGCGTCAACCTGAACGGGCTCTTCGCCCAGGAGGACGACGTGCTGGAGTTCCTCGTCACGCCGGCCGGACTGGGCGAGCTCGCCGCGATGCTGGCCGGGCGTGCACCGTGAAGGTCATGATCGCCGGCGGGGGCTCGGTGGGCACGGCGATCGCGCTCGACCTGGTGAACCGGCACCACGACGTCACGCTGCTCGAACAGGTGTCGGCCACCGCCGAGCGGATTCGCCACCTGCTCCCGGGGGTCAACGTGGTGGCCGCCGACGCGTGCGAGTACGCCAGCCTGGCGTCGGCCGACCTCCGCTCGGTCGACGTGGTGATCGCGGCCACCGGCGACGACGAGGACAACCTCGTGGTCAGCTGGCTGGCCAAGCAGGAGTTCGGCGTGCCGCGCGTCATCTCTCGCATCAACAACTCACGCAACGAGTGGCTCTTCAACGAGAGCTGGGGCGTCGACGTATCGGTGTCCACGCCGGCGCTCATCACCTCGCTGGTCGACGAGGCGGTCGAGGTCGGCTCGATCGTCAAACTGATGGACCTGGCCCACGGGCAGATGCGGCTCATGGAGGTGACGCTGGCGGCGGATTCGCCCGCCGTCGCCGAACGCTTGACGCTCGATGAGCTGCGGCTCTCGGATGCGGTGTCCGTCGTCGCAGTCGTGCGCAGCGACCACTCGATGGTGCCCAGCGACTCCATGCGCTTCCAGGAGCACGACCACGTGATCCTCATGGCCCGCGAGGACGCCGCCGCCGAGTGCGCCGCCGCCTTCGTCGGCTGAGCGGATCCAAACCCGCTCTATCACGGACCTAGCATTGGGCCGTGCGCGCCGCCTTCTTCGACCTCGACAAGACGGTGATCGCCAAGTCCTCGCTGGTCGCGCTCGGTCCGGAGTTCCACGCCCGCGGCCTGCTGCACCGGCGCACCCTGGTCTGGGCGGTCGTGAGCCAGATGATGTTCATGCGCTTCGGCGCCGACGACGACAAGCTCACCAAGATCCGTGAATCGGTGCTCAAGGTCACCAAGGGCTGGGACCGCGACGAGGTGCGGGCCCTGGTCGCCGACACCATCAACGACGTCATCGAACCGCTGATCTACGACGAGGCCATCGAGCTCATCGACCAGCACCTCGGGGACGACGACGAGGTCTACCTGGTGTCGATGGCGCCCGAGGAGATCGTCGAGCCCTTCGCCGAGCTCCTGGGGATCACCGGCTTCATCTCCTCCAAGGCCCGCATCGACGAGGAGGGCAAGTACACGGGAGAGCTGGACTTCTTCGCCCAGGGCGAACACAAGGCCGTGGCCATCCGCGACCTGGCCGCGACGCGCGGCATCGACCTGGCCGACTCCTTCGCCTACTCCGACTCGGCCACCGACGTGCCGATGCTGGGCACGGTGGGCCACCCCTTCGCGGTGAACCCCGATCGCGCGCTGGCGCGCGTCGCCGCCGAGCGCGAGTGGCCGACGCTGAGCTTCACCCACAAGGTGCGCGCGCACGACCGCTCGCGCTCGCGCACGCCCTTCGTGGTCAGCGCGGTGGTGATCGGGGCCGCGGCCGTGCTGGGCCGGGCCCAGATACGGCGCGATTAGAGCGTCAGCAGGTCCCGGGCCCCGGTGTCCGAGGAGGGGTGGCGCAGCTTGCTCATGGCGCGCGCCTCGATCTGGCGGATGCGCTCACGGGTGAGGTTCATCTCGGCGCCCACGTCCTCGAGGGTCCGGATCTCGCCCGCGCCGTCGAGGCCGAAGCGCATGCGCAGGATCTTCTGCTCGCGCTCGTCGAGCGGCTGGAGGAGCTTCTCGATGGCCGCCGGCATCATCTTGACCGCCGCCACGTCGAAGGGCGACTCGGCCGAGCGGTCCTCCACCACGTCGCCCAGCTCGGCGTCGCCGTCCTCGCGCAGCGGCTCGGACAGTGAGATCGGCTCGGAGCGGAAGCGCAGTGCCTCGATGAGCTTGTCCTCGGGCATCTCGCACTCGTCGCAGAGCTCCTTGATGGTCGGCGGACGGCCGAACTTGAGCTCCAGGCGCGACTGGGCCTTCTGCACGCGCGCCAGGGTGTCGCCGGCGTGCACCGGCAGGCGGATCGTGCGGCCGGTGTTGGCGATCCCGCGGGTGATGGCCTGGCGGATCCACCACGTGGCGTAGGTCGAGAACTTGAACCCCTTGCGCCAGTCGAACTTCTCGACGGCGTGCATCAGGCCCAGGTTGCCCTCCTGGATGAGGTCCAGCAGCGGCAGGCCCGACGCCTGGTACTTCTTGGCGATCGAGACGACCAGGCGCAGGTTGGACTGGACGAAGTCGCGCTCGGCCACGTCGCCGCGGTGCGCGGAGCGCTTGAGGGCCTGCTTCCTGGTCGGAGTGAGCTTGACCTTCTTGTCGGTCTCGGCGGCTTCCAGCTCGGCCTTGGCCTCGCGGCCCTCCTCGATGGTCTGGGCCAGGCGGACCTCGTCGTCCTTGGTCAGCAGGGTGTACTGGCCGATGTCCGACAGGTACAGCCGTACCAGGTCCTCGTCATCCCGATCCACGCGATCCTTGGCCATCGTGCTCCTTCGTTGGGGCCCCCGGGCGTCCCGCAGCCCGGACGAGACCGGGCGCCCGACACTGATCAGGGATTTCCGCCACTGCTAGTTATACGGGGGGGCGCAACCTAGCGGTCCGGGCCCAGGCTCTCGGCGTAGCCGGCGCCGTCCAGGGCCTCGGCGAGGGCCCGCGCGGCCCCCCGGTCAGCCCCGGACGGGGCGTCCGGGCGGCTGACGGCCAGGTCGCGGATCGCCACGATCTCGCCCACGATCAGGTCCGACGCGTGGTCGAGCAGGCCCACCGCGTCCTCGTCGACCTCCCCGCGGGCGTCGCGCAGGCTGACCAGCAGGCGCGGACCGACCACGACCGCCAGGGCGTACAGGGCCAGGCGCCCGGTGGGGTCCTGCTCCACCGCGCTGCTCAGCACCGCGGCCACCGGCGCCAGCGGCGGGGGGGGCTGGCCCAACCGGTCCCCGATCGCCAGTGCCACCTCGCCGCAGGCGCGGGCCGCCTCGTAGGCGCGCACCACCGCGCCGTCGTCGCTGAAGGCGGGCGCCGCCGCGCCCAACACGCGATAGGGCGCGGCGAAGCAGGCGCCCAGGTGGGCCAGGACGTCGCGGGTGCGCGGGGTCACTCGAGGGAGAACTGGTTGGTGATCGGCATGCGCCGGTCGCGCCCGAAGGCCTTCTTCGAGACGCGCACGCCGGGGGGCATCTGGCGACGCTTGTACTCGCTGCGGTCGACCAGCGCGGTCACCCGGCGCACCAGCTCCGGGTCGTGGCCCGCGGCCACGAGCTCTTCGGCGGTGGCGTCGCCCTCCACGTAGAGCTCGAGCAGGGGGTCGAGCTCCTCGTAGGGCGGCAGCGACTGGTCGTCGCGCTGGTCGGGGCGCAGTTCGGCCGACGGGGCCTTGGCCAGCACCGTCTCGGGGATGGGCGCGGGGTCCCCGTCGGCGATCGCGCGCTCGTTGCGGTAGCGACAGAGCTCGTAGACCAGGGTCTTGGGCACGTCCTTGATAACCGCGAAGCCCCCCGCCGAGTCACCGTAGAGGGTCGAGTACCCGGTGGCCAGCTCGGACTTGTTGCCGGTGGTGAGCACGATCGCCCCGGTCGCGTTGGAGACGGCCATCAGCAGGACGCCGCGCACGCGGCTCTGGAGGTTCTCGTCGGTCAGCCCCGTCGGCTCCTCGCCCAGAGCGTCGATCAGGGTCTTGGAGAAGACCGTGTGGGCGGGCTCGATGGGCAGCGTCGTCACCTCGATGTCGAGGCGCCGGCCGAGCTCCAGCGCGTCCTCCAGCGAGTGGGGCGAGGAGTACCGGCTGGGCATGGCCAGACCGCGCACCGCGCGCGAGCCCACCGCGTCGACGGCGATGGTGGCCACCAGCGAGGAGTCGATCCCGCCCGACAGTCCCAGCACCGCGGAGCGGAAGCCGTTCTTGCGCAGGTAGTCGCGCGTGCCGGTCACCAGCGCCTCGTAGACCTCCTCGGCCTCGCCGGGCGGCGCGGCGACGTGATTGACCAGGTGGGCGATCGACCCCTGCTCGTCCCGCGCGTAGCGCGCGCCGAGACCCACCCCGACGTCGCTGGCGCGCGCCTCGACATCGACCACCAGCAGCTCTTCGCGGAAGGCGACGGCGCGCGCGATCACGTCGCCGCGCTCGTCGACCACCACGCTCTGGCCGTCGAAGACCAGCTCGTCCTGTCCCCCGACCAGGTTGACGTAGGCGATCGGGCAGCCCGTCTCCAGGGCGCGCTCGCGCAGCATCGCCTCGCGCTCCTCCTGGCGACCGCGCGCGTAGGGCGACGCGTTGGCCACCACCAGCAGCGTCGCGCCCTGGGCCGCCAGCTCGGCCGCGGGTCCGCGCGCCGGCCACACGTCCTCGCAGATCACCAGGCCGACGGCCACCCCAGCGACGTTGACGATGGTGTGGGGGCCGTCGCCACGCCGGAAGTAGCGCAGCTCGTCGAAGACCTCGTAGTTGGGCAGCAGCCGCTTGGTAGCGGTGGCCGCGACGCCCCCGTCGTCCAGGGCCACCAGGACGTTGGCCAGGTGGGTGGGTCGCTCGCGCACCGGACCGCCGGCTTCGTCACGGGCGTCCACCGGGGGACCCAGCAGGCCGGCCGCCTCGCTGACGACCGTCCCGACCAGGAGCGGCGGCAGGAAGCGGGAGGCGGCCAGCTCGGCCAGCGCCGCCCCGGCCGACTCGACGAAGCCCTCCTTTAACAGCAGGTCCTCGGGGGGGTACCCAGTGAGGGACAGCTCCGGGGAGACCACCAGGTCGGCGTCCACCGTGGCGCCCTGTTTGCGGAAACGGTCGAGGCTGGCCACGTTCTGGGCCAGGCCGCCCACGACCGCGTTCATCTGGGCCAACGCGAGTCGCACGACGGGCACGCCCGCAGCCTACCGGCGAGTTTTTCGCGTCCCCGGCCCAACGTTTCACATGGGGTTAACACAACCGGGGGGTGAAGCCTCGCGACGCCGACCAGACTGGAGGGGTCGCAGAGTCGACCACCAAAGGAGCAACGTGTCGTATCAGGCCGAGTACATCTGGATCGACGGGACCGAGCCGACCCGCCAGTTGCGCAGCAAGACCAAAATCGTGGCCGACGGCCAGACGCCGCCGACGTGGGGCTTCGACGGTTCGAGCACCAACCAGGCCACCGGTCACGCGTCGGACTGCGTTCTCCAGCCGGTCTTCAGCTGCCCGGACCCGCTGCGCGGCGCCTCGGACGTGCTGGTGATGTGCGAGGTGCTCAACGCGGACCTGACGGCGCACGCCACGAACACCCGCGCCGCGGTGGTCGCCGCGGCCAAGCGGTTCGCCAGCTTCGAGCCCATGTTCGGCGTCGAGCAGGAGTACACCTTCTTCAAGGACCAGCGCCCCTACGGCTGGCCGGCGGTCGGCTTCCCGGCACCCCAGGGGCCGTACTACTGCGGCGTGGGCGGGTCCAAGATGCCCGGGCGCGAGATCGTCGAGGAGCACGTGCTGGCCTGCCTCAAGGCCGGCCTGGCCCTCGAGGGCACCAACGCCGAGGTGATGATGGGCCAGTGGGAGTTCCAGGTGGGCGTGCTGGGCCCCGTGGAGATCGGCGACCAGCTATGGACGGCGCGCTGGCTGCTCGAGCGCATCGCCGAGGAGTTCGACGTCGAGGTCAGCTTCGACGCCAAGCCGGTCCAGGGTGACTGGAACGGCGCCGGGGCCCACACCAACTTCTCCACCAAGCAGATGCGCGCCGCGGGCGGGTTCGACGCCGTGGTCGCGGGGTGCGAGGCGCTCAAGACCAACGTCGCCGAGCACATCGCCAACTACGGCGCCGGCATCAAGGACCGTTTGACCGGGGCGCACGAGACGGCGCCGTGGTCGTCCTTCTCCTACGGCGTGGCCAACCGCGGCGCCTCGGTGCGCATCCCGGCCCACGTGGCCCGCGACCAGCGCGGCTACTTAGAGGACCGCCGACCGAACGCCAACATGGACCCCTACGTGGTGGCCCGCCTGATGGTCGAGACCATCTGCACCGCGGCGGCGGCGCCCGCGGCGACCAAGAAGGTGGCCGCCAACACGGTGGCGGCCAAGAAGACCGCGAAGCGGGCCCCCGCGCGCGCCAAGCGCTAGCGCGGCGGGGCCCGGACCGGGTCCCCGGGGGAGGTGCGAGAATGGTCACCATGCAGTCCCAGGCCCAGTACGTGCTGCGCACCGTGGAGGAGCGCGGCGTGCGCTTCGTGCAGCTGTGGTTCACCGACGTCCTGGGGCGCCACAAGGCCTTCCACGTCACCCCGGCCGAGCTGGAGGACGCCCTCGACCAGGGCATGACCTTCGACGGCAGCGCCATCGACGGCTTCAGCCGCGTCCAGGAGTCCGACGTCCTAGCTCGGCCGGACCTGACCACCTTCCAGCTGCTGCCCTGGTACCACGAGGCCGGCGTCGCGCGGGTCTTCTGCGACATCACCAACATCGACGGCAGCCCCTTCGAGGGCTGCCCGCGCCAGCAGCTGCGCCGGGTGCTCGAGGGAGCCCACGACCAGGGCTACACCTTCTACGCCGCGCCGGAGATCGAGTACTTCTACTTCGAGGACCTGGACGCGTCGCGCGGGCCGCGGCCCCTGGACCGGGGCAGCTACTTCGACCTGCTGCCCGACGACACCGGCAGCCAGCTGCGCCGGCGCACGGTGCTGGTCCTCGAGGAGATGGGCATCGGCGTCGAGCACGCCCAGCACGAGGACGCCCCGGGCCAGCACGAGATCGACCTGCGCTACACCGACGCGCTGACCATGGCCGACACCGTCATGACCGTGCGCTACGTGGTCAAGGAGCTGGCCCGCCAGGCCGGCGTCGCGGCCAGCTTCATGCCCAAGCCCCTGGACGGCGTGCAGGGCTCGGGGATGCACACCCACCTGTCGCTGTGGCGCGACGGGCGCAACGCCTTCGTCGGCGAGGGGCCCTACGGACTGAGCCCGGTGGCCGCGTGCTTCATCGCCGGGCTGGTGCACCACGCCGGGGAGATCACCGCGATCACCAACCAGTGGGTCAACTCCTACAAGCGGCTCATCCCCGGCCTCGAGGCGCCGGTCGACGCGCAGTGGGCGCGCCACGACGACGCCGCGCTGGTGCGCATCCCCTCGGTCAAGCCCGGGCGCGTGGACTCCACGCGCGTCGAGTACCGCTCGCCGGACCCCGCGGCCAACCCCTACCTGGCCTTCGCGGTGATCCTGGCCGCCGGGCTGCGCGGGGTGGCCGGCGGCTACGAGCTGCCGGCCGAGGGCGAGCGCGTGGCCCAGCTGCCCCAGTCCCTGGACCAGGCGCTGGACCTGATGGAGCGCTCCGAGCTGCTGGCCGAGACCCTGGGGGGCCACCAGGTCGAGTGGTTCCTGCGCAACAAGCGCGCCGAGTGGGACGCCTACCGCGGCCAGGTGTCGGCCTTCGAGCTGGCCCGCTACCTGCCACTGCTGTGATCGACGTCGTGCTCTGCGTGCCCTCCTGCGAGGGCCCGGTGCGCAAGGCCTTCGAGGTCACCGGGGTCACCCCGGCGGTCGCCGCCTCCGGCCGGCTCAACGAGGTGGCCGCGCTCGAGCCGGCCGACGGCTTCGCCGGCGCGCTGATCAACGCCAGCGCGGTGCCCTTCGCCGAGGCCATGAGCCTGTGCCGCCAGCTGCGCGGGCGCGAGCGCACCGTCGGGCCGATCATCCTGCTGGTCGACCACTACCAGCTCGACGACCTGTCCTTTCGCGAGGACCTCTTCGACGACTTCGTGGTGGGGCCCTTCGACGTGAGCGAGATCGCCACCCGGCTGCGCCACCGCCTGCGCCGCGCGGGCTACGAGCGCGTGGCCCCGCGCGTCGAGCACGGCGGGCTGTCGATGAATCTCGAGACCTACCAGGCCACGATCCACGGCCGGGTCATGGATCTGACCTACATGGAGTACGAGCTGCTGCGATTCCTGGCCACCAACCCGCACCGGGTCTTCACGCGCGAGACGCTGCTCAGCCGAGTGTGGGGCTACGAGTACTACGGCGGCGCGCGCACCGTCGACGTCCACGTGCGCCGGCTCCGGGCCAAGCTGGGCGAGGAGAGCGCCCACCTGATCCAGACGGTGCGCTCGGTCGGCTACAAATTCGGCGACGCCGAGCGCGAGCTCGACTAGGCGATCGGCGCGTACGCCCAGAGCTCGACCTCGGCGCGCGCGCCGAGCGGCAGCTGGGCGACGGCGATGGCCGAGCGGGTCGGGCGCGGCGCGATGAACACCTCGCGCCACACGTCGTTGCACGACGCGAAGTCGGCCATGTCGACGAGGAAGAGCGTCGCCTTGACCACCTGGTCGAACGTGGCCCCGGCCTCGGCCAGCACCTCGCTGGCGTTGGCCAGGGCCTGACGCAGCTGGTCGGCCGCCGAGCCCTCGACCAACGTGGGCGCGTCGACGTCGGCGCGGGTGCCTAGCTGGCCCGAGATGACCACGAGGTCGCCCGCGCGCCGCCAGTGCGAGTAGGGGCCGACCGGCTCTCTCACGGTGCTAGCAGAAGGAGTTGCCGCAGCCGCAGGTGCGCGAGGCGTTGGGGTTGGTGATGTGAAAGCCCGCGCCCTGGAGGCTGTCGGTGTAGTCCAGCGTCGATCCGGCCAGCAGCTCGGCGCTCTCGGCGTCGACGACCACCCGAACCCCGGCGAACTCGCGCAGGACGTCGCCGGCGGCGACCTCCGAGTCGAAGTACATGTCGTAGTTGAAGCCCGAGCAGCCACCCGGCTTCACCGCGACGCGCAGGGCCAGCGCCTCTTCGGCGGCCTCCGCGGCGATGAGCTCGGCGACCTTGGCGGTGGCGGCGTCGCTCAGCGTGATCGGGTCAGCGTTCTGGGTCTGGTCGCGGGTCTCGGTCTCGGTCGACATGTCGCCCTCCTGGTCCTGACCCATCGTAGCGGCCGACCCCTCGCGGACGACCGCGCCAGGGGCCCGGTAGCGTCGACATATGCCCACCGACCTGCTGCGCGAGCGCCTCAGTCGGGTGCTCGACCCCGAGCTGGGGACCTCGATCGTCGAGCTCGGCATGGTCGGCGAGGTCTCGATCGACGCCGGCGGCTGCGCGCGCGTGGCGGTCGCCCTGACCACCGCCGCCTGCCCCCTCCGCGCTCAGATCGAGCGCGACGTGCGCGAGGCGGCGCTCTCCCTCGACGCCGTCACCTCCGTCGAGGTCGAGGTGGCGATCATGGACGCCCCGGCGCGGCGCGAATTGATGCGCCGGGCCCGCGAGGCCGCCCAGCGCCGCGCGCCCGACACTTCGATTCCCCCGCAGGTTCCGGTGCTGATGATCGCCTCGGGCAAGGGCGGCGTGGGCAAGTCCTCGGTGGCCGCCAACCTGGCCGCCGCCCTGGCCATGACCGGGCGGACCGTCGGCGTGCTCGACGCCGACGTCTGGGGTTTTTCCCTCTCGCGGTTGCTGGGGGTGCACGGCGACGTCGAGGCCCGCGCCGGCAAGATGATCCCGCGCGAGCGCGCCTTCGGCGACGGCGCGGTGCGACTGCTCTCCATGGGACTGCTGGCCGAGGCCGACGAGGCGTTGCTGTGGCGCGGCCTCATCGTCCAGAAGGCGGTCGCCCAGTTCATCGAGGACGCCGACTGGTCCGGCGTCGACTACTTCGTCGTCGACACTCCCCCGGGCACCGGCGACGTGGCGATGACCCTGGCGCGGCTGCTGCCCCAGATGGGCCAGCTGGTGATCACCACGCCGGCCCCGGCGGCCCAGCAGGTGGCCGCGCGCGCGGCCGACTTCGCGCGCAAGTCGAACATCCGCGTGCTGGGCGTCATCGAGAACATGAGCGCCCTGTCGTGCGCCTGCGGGGAGCGCCACGCTCTCTTCGGCGCGGGCGGTGGGCAGCGCCTGGCCGATGACCTCGGCGTGCCGCTCCTGGCCGACATCGCGCTGTCCCCGGCGATCAGCCACGCCGGCGACACCGGTGACCCCGTGGCGCTCACCGAAGACGCGGGCGGCGTCTTTCGCTCGTTGGCCCATCGGATCCTCTCCGACGTCGCCCCGCCCGCCGGGGCGGCGAGTTGCTCGGCCCGGCTGCTCGACGCGATCTCGCGCGCCGTCGAGGTCCCGGTCTAGTCGTCGTAGCCCTCGTCGCCTTGAATCAGGACGGTGAGGACGCCGCCGCGCTCGACCAGTCGCGGCTCGACGGTGGCCACCGTCGCCTGGCCGCGGGCGAAGCCGATCACCTCGGCGGCGCTCGCGAAGCCCGCCACTGACTGCAGCGTGCGGATCGTGGGGAAGATCATCTCGTACTCGCCGCGGGCCTGGGCCTCCAGCGCCTCGCGCGGCGACACCCACGCCGACGCCACGGTCTCGGCGTCGTCGTGGCTGGCGCCCTGTCCCTCGGGGGCGGTTACCACGAAGAAGCGGGTGTCGAAGCGACGCGGAGGTCCGACCGGCGTCACCCAGTGGGCGAGGTAGGCCACGCCTCGCAGGTCCAGCCACAGCCGTTCTCGCGCTAAGAGTTGGCTAAGAATCTCGCGGCCCTCGTTGAGCGCGACCCGGGCGTCGGCGAGGCGTGTCGCCATCGCCGGTTCGTGACGCGGCGCGACGCCGGCCTCGTCGCAGGCCACCAGCAGACCGGCCTCTTCGAAGAGCTCGCGCAGCGCCGCGACAAAGTAGGCGCGCCCGCCCGCGCCGAGGTCCAGGACGCGTGACGCCTCGTCGTCCGTCAGGCCCACCACGCGTTCTTCGCTGGCGTCGGCCGGGTCGACGGCGCCCCCGGGAAAGACGTAGGCGCCGCCGACGAAGTCGCTGTTGAGGTTGCGCCGGAGCATGAGGACTTCGAAGCCGTCGGTCGCGTCGCGCAGCACCAGGACGGTCGCGGCCGGCCGCGGAGGCGGGGATTGTCTCATAGGGCAACCTAACCACGGCCCGGGGCGGCAGTTGGCACCGTCGGGCGGTCCACTAAGTTTTGTGGGACCAAACCAAGGAGCACCGTGGCCAAGAAACCACCACCCCGAAAGGCCCCGGCCCCCAAGGGGCCGTCCCCGAAGTCGCCGGTCAAGACCGGCGGCGGCCGACCGGCGGGACTGTTCACCTGGGTCGCGGTCGCCCTGGTGGTGGTGGTCGTCGCCACGCTGGTCATCATCAAGGTCTCCTCAGGCTCCTCCGGGGGCGGGACGACCGGCTTCCAGGCGGCCGACCCGGCGCTCGTCGCCGACCTCACGACGATCCCGACGTCGGTCTTCGACACGGTGGGCGTCACGTCGAGCGTCGCGGCGGTCTCCGCGCCGATCAAGTTGAAGGGCCAGAGCCTCTTCACGGGGACCTCGTCCGCCGGGACCACCGTCCCGCAGGTCTTCTACTTGGGCGGCAACTACTGCCCGTTCTGCGCCGCCGAACGTTGGGCCGCCATCATCGCGCTCAGCCGTTTCGGCACCTGGAGCGGGCTCGGACTGATGACGAGCTCGACCCACACCGGCGAGATCTACCCGGGCACCCCGACGTTTACGTTCCAGAACGCCAAGCTGCGCTCCACCTACCTGGCGTTCTCCGAGGTGGAGCAGTACACCAACCAGTGGAGCAACGCGATCGGCTTCTACGGCCCGCTGCAGAAGCCCAGCAAGGCGCAGCTGGCGAACTTCAAGAAGTACGACACGACTAAGTACATCCCGGGCATCACGACCCAGCAGGACTACTCCATCCCCTACATCACCGTTGGCGACCAGTTCCTGATATCGGGGGCCAGCTTCACGCCGTCGCTGCTGGCCAACCAGACGCGTGACCAGATCGCCACCGGATTGAAGGACCCGACCAGCCCGGTGACCGACGCGATCATCACGACCGCCAACCTCCTCACCGCCGCGGTGTGCCACGTGACCAAGAACCAGCCCGGCAACGTGTGCATGTCCAAGGGTGTCCTGGCGGCGAAGAAGGCTCTGGGCATCAAGTGAGCCGCCCGGCGAGCCCGGTCCCGCGCTGGGCCCAGGTGACCACGCTGGCGCTGAGCCTCGCCGGCCTGGCCGTCTCGGGCTACCTCACGTACACCCACTTCCAGCCCCAGGCCCTCGTGTGCTCGGGCACCGGCGTGGTGAACTGCGCCGCGGTGACGACCTCGGCCCAGTCCTACTTCCTCGGCGTCCCGGTGGCGATCCTGGGCCTCGCCCACTACGCGCTGATGACCGCGCTGACCACGCCGTGGGCGTGGCGCGCGCGACCCTACGCCCTGCACGTCGCGCGATTCGTGCTGGGTGCTGGCGCCATGGGCTTCGTGCTCTGGCTGGTCGGCGCCGAGCTGCTGATCATCGACCACGTCTGCCTCTGGTGCAGCGCCGTGCACGTGGTCACGTTCGCGCTGCTGGTGGTGTTGACCCGGGTCGGCCCCGCCCAGCTGGGCTGGACGGCTAGAGGCGCGTCAGGGAGCGCCGCTCCAGCTCGTTGAGCCCGCCCCACACGCCGTGGGACTCGTGGCGCTCCAGCGCGGCGGCCAGGCACTCCTCGCGCACGTCGCACCCGGCGCAGATGCGCTTGGCGACCAGCTCGCGGGCCAGACGCTCGTCCTTGCGCTCACTGACGTCCGGGGGGAAGAAGAGCGCCCGCTCGCTCCCGCGACAGGCCGCGAGCTGAGTCCACGCGACCGGAAAGACCGCCATCTCCGCCTCCCCCGTTCCCCCTCGCTCGCAGGCTAATCACCACCTTCCCGAGTGGCAAGATGCAATTTCGCCGCCGGCCCCGGAAGCCAAAAACGGGCTCCGCTACGCTGAAGGCCGTGGCCACCGTGCTCGTCGCCAGCGACCTGGCCCCGCTGCGCCGCGAACTGCGCTCCTGGCTCGAGGGGGCTCACCTGGAGATCGAGGAGGCCGCCAGTGGGCCCGAGGTCCTCGACCGGGTCCGCGAGGGCGGGGTCGACCTGGTGGTGGTGGACCTGCAGATCGGGTCGATGGGCGGCATGGCGATCTGCCTGGAGCTGCGCAACGAGGAGTCCTACGGCGCGGCCGAGCCGGTCGCGGTCCTCATGCTGCTGGACCGCCGTCCGGACGTCTTCCTGGCCCGGCGCAGCGGCGCCGAAGGCTTCGTCGTCAAGCCCCTCGACCCGGTGCGCGTGCGCACCGCGGTGCGCGCCCTGCTGCGCGGCGAGGAGTACGAGGACGACTCCCTGCGCCCGGCCACGGTGCGCGCCGGCGCCGTCGAACCGCGGTGAACGACCAACAGCCCCCTCCGTCGGGCCTCGCGCGGTTCCGCGCTCGCGTGGCCGGTCGCCACGACACCCGCGACCACTCGCCCGAGGCCCGGGCCATTCACGAGCGCGTCGACCAGCTGAGCCAACTGGAGCTGCGCGACGTGATGACGCCGCGCGTCGACGTCGTCTACCTCACCGTCCCGGTGACCCCGGAGGCGGTGGCCGAGGCCGTGCGCGACACTGGCCACTCGTGCTTCCCCGTGGTGCGCGACGACCTCGACGAGGTCCAGGGAGTTCTCTTCGTCAATGACCTCTTTCGCTCCACGACCGACAAGCGCGCCATCGGGGTGGCCCTGCCCACGGGGCCCGAGATCGCGCGCAAGATCCGCCGGCCCCTGATGCTGCCCGAGACTCAGGACCTGCTCTCCAGCCTGACCGAGATGCGTGAACAGCGTCGCACCTTCGCCCTGGTCCTCGACGAGCACGGTGGCGTCGCGGGCGTGGTGTCGATCCGCGACATCCTGGAGCAGCTGGTCGGCGACCTCAACGACGAATTCGACGAGGACGAGGAACCGACCATCGTCAAGATCCGCGAGGACCGCTGGCTGGTCGACGGCCAGACCCACGTCGACGAGGTGGAAAAGGAGCTCGGCCTGGTCGTACCCGAGGGGGAGTACGTCACGATCGCCGGCTTCATCCTCGACCTGGCCGGGGAGATCCCCGCCGCGGGCGCCACCTACACCCTGAGCGACTGGACTTTCCGGGTGCAGTCACTCGAGCGTCGTCGCATCAGCGAGATCGTCATCGAGCACCACGAGCCACCCCACCTCGAGGGCGTCCTGGCGTAGCCTCCGGCCCTCACTAGCGCGCCGGATAGACTCGTCAAGCCGCGAGGTAACTCGCCGCGGGCTGTAGCGCAGTTTGGTTAGCGCGCTGCGTTCGGGACGCAGAGGTCCCCGGTTCAAATCCGGGCAGCCCGACCACCCCGGCGGGAGCCGTGGGGAACCGGCCCCCATCGTCTAGCGGCCTAGGACACCACCCTTTCAAGGTGGCAGCACGGGTTCGAATCCCGTTGGGGGTGCCCTAGATCCTGGTGAAGACCCAGTAGTAGCAGAGGTTTCCACTTGACTGCGAGCGTCTACGGGTGAACGCGAGTGACCTCAGTGAAGTGCCCGAAAGCGCTCAACGGTCTCGATGATCGCCGACGGTCTGTTCGCGTCAGCCCCAGAAGATGTTGGTCCGGTCTTGCTCAACTTCTCGGAGGATCTTTTCAATTGTCCCTGGCGTTATGAGACCAAAGATGTGCCAGCGTTCGTTGCTGTCACTCCAGTAAAGCGTCCACCTCTTGCTTTCGGCGTCGTACTTCATCCTCGCGACACCCTCTCGTGTCCACTCGGGACCAAAATCTTCGCGCCACGGGGGCCGGCGTTCGAAGATCGTCACCGTCCGGCCCCGAATGTCGACTTCCATCCGAATCTGGTCTTGCAACTCGGGTGGCACCTGACGGGCTGCGTACTCGTGGATCTGGTCCAGGTCGCGATTGGGAATGCCAGCCATAATCCGAAAGATAGATGGTTCAGGTCCTCACGTGCAACGAAACGGTCGGCCCGAGCTCCGGATAACTCCTTACTTCGTGTCGTCGCTTCTCGAGTTGCAACGGCAGCTGGCAAAGCCACCATGCGCGCCGCCGAAGAAGATCAGGGGTAGGGGAACACGGCCTCAATTCGAGGACCGTCGCTCGACCAGAAGACCTTGTAGGGGTAGTGACCCGGCACTGCAAACCTGAATCGGATGCCCTCGGCGGTCGTCAGCGCGCTGGAACGGGCCTGTGCCTTGCCCGGTTCCGCAAGCACGAACTCGCAAACGTCAAGAATCGCGTCATAGAGGTCAGCATCACCTCCATTCTCGATCTCATCGAGCTGGGAATTGGCGACCTCCGAGTAGCCGGGAGTGGGACTCACCGATTCCGACGGGATCGAGTCACGGTCCTTGACTCCGCCGCGCGACTGAGCAAGGCACGCAGTTCGGGGCTCTCGTCATACTCCATCTGCGCTTCGCTGACTACTCGCGCCGGCTCGAGCAGGATGCTGCCGTCTTCATTCTCCCGCACCAAGAAACGCTGACTCGGATGGCCCGGCAGCACCACGCGGCTTCGGTCGTCGGTTTCGATAAGAGTCATTGGGTCCTTTCGGCTCCTTTCAACTATATCCCATTTTCCCATTATGGGCCAATGGGAACTTCCTTGATCCCGTGGCCAGTAAGTGGGCGCAAGACAGCCACACAGATAGTGCCCGTGGAGCGCCCATGAACTCTCAACATTAAAGCAGGGTAGGTAAATCTCTCCTCTGATCAGGATTCCTCGATCGCGACTGATTACGGGCCGCCCACCCTTTCAAGGTGGCGGCACGAGTTCCAATCCCGTTGGGGGTGCCGTTCGGGGTGCAGATTGACCTAGACCCCAAGAATCGGTCCAAGGCTATGAGAGTTTGGTCGTGAGCTACCGGGAGCTAGTCATGTCCAAGCGCTATCCGAAGGAATTTCGTCGCCGGGCCCGTGAGCGACTTCTGGCCGGCGAGCCCGTGGGCTCGTTGGCCGTGAGCTGTCGGTGTCGGACTCGACGCTCTATCTCCGGAAGAAGCAGGCCCAGATCGATGCGGTCCAGCGGCCCGGCGTCAGGAGCCTCGAGGTCGACTAGCTGGCTCGGGCCCAGCGTACGATCGAAGAACTCAAGGTCGAACTCACCCTGGTCAAGGCCGCCAGCGCCCTAATTGAATGGCGAGGAGCCGATCAGCCCAAGGGACGGTGCCAAGTCGCCCAAGCTGGCGACGACGAGCAGTTCCGGCACTTGCTCGACAAGGCGGCCCGGCTGGTTGCGGTCTTCGCCGACGACGATGACCGGCGCTTTATCACTGGCTACCGCGCCGACACCGTGCGCTTCCTGAACCGAGGGGATCGGGACTTTCAGCACTGGGCGACCTGCGCCGTGCTGCGTACGGTGAGGATGCCTCGGATTGTGGTTTTCGGGGCAGGCGGCTCGCTAATGGAGGTAGTGATGAACTCTCCCGGAAGTCATTCCAGCAGACGGGCCGTTGTGGTAACGCTCGTGGCGTGGGTCAGTCTGTCGCTCACGATGGTTGGCTTGTCAACGCCCGGGGCGGGGTCGACGACTCTGCCCGCGTGCCCGAACTACTCCAAGTGGCCGGTCAAGCCGATCGCTCCCGACGTCAAGGCGGCAGTGGTGAAGTACTATGCCGCGCGTCACCTGACGCCGATCACCGTCGACCGCAACCGGGAGTCGGTCCTCAATCTGAACCTCGAGCGCGTCGGGGTGCATTACTGTCGCAATCTCGGCGGCGGTCGCGCCGGCTACGTGGGCGTGGTGCCCATGAACGCGACCGCGGCGGTGATGGTCCACGTACGCCACAAGGCGTACCCGGTGACCGGGTCGGCGTACACCTTCGCGACCCTCGCCAAGATTCCGGGCACGGGCTGGAAGGTCGTTTCGGACGACACGGGTCCATGAGTCGCGCCCTGTCGATGGGGATCCCGCGATGTGTGCGACCGTGAGTGGTGACGCCACCTGATCTCCTGAGCAAGCAGGTGGCCCGGAGGGTCGTCTCGAGCATCGTTTCGGCGCATCAGGGCGAGAGCGTCATGTCCCCGCAGGCGAGGTCGACGTCGCCCCGGCACCGGCCTCGAGGATTCGAAGGATTTGGGAAACATGCTCGGTGACAGGAAGAACGGTTGCCAGGCTCAGCGGCCCCTTTGAACCGCGGACCGTGATCAGCTCGGTCAGATTGGACAAAGCGCCATCTTGACTTGACTCGATCTTGGTCGAACGCACCCAACCTCGAACTGATTGGCATCGTGACTCGCCCAGAGTGCTTGGACCGTTTGCGCTGAGAGATGACTCTTACCGTTCGACAGGTAGCGCCCGTGGAGCGCCATACATCTGTCAATGGACGGGGGCGGTCAACGGATTGCGCGTCTCATGAGGACTTAAGCCAAGAAGCAGTTCACGGGCCATCCATCATTTCAATGTGGCAGCTCGGGTTCGCATCCAGTTGGGGGTGCTCCGTGATCCGAGCAATTAGTGGAGCTTGTTACGCGAACGATCAGACTGTGCACCTGACCTCGACCAGCGACACGACGTCGTCAACCAAACCGACTGCAGTCCCCTTTGAAACTCCACTTTCATCTGGCCAACTCCAAAGAGAGCAGTCCCCGATGTTGTACAACGGAGTCGTGAGCGAACCTAAGCGAATGCTCATGCAGATCCATCCCGTCGTCCACGATGCGCTGGCCCCGTGGGCGGCCGACGACTTCATTGGTCCCAACGCCTACATCCAGTTGCACTTTCGCTGTGCCCTCGTCGACAACGGGCGCACGCCCAGGAAGACGGGTCGATGCCTACGCGTGGCCGGCCTCCCGCCGCGTGAAGGGTCGTCCAGAAGTCACCCGTCTCCGCGGGGTGACAAAGTCTGCTGAAGAGAGACGCACGGTAGTTAGCTAAGAGAGCAGCGACGAAGCCACTCAATCATGGGGAGTGAAATGAAACCGAGACTGGCCGGACCCATACATCGCGGCATGATCTGCCTGGCCCTAGGGAGCTTGGTCGCGACGACGGGTACGGCAATGACGAGCGCCGCCAGTGCTGCACCTGGGGCACAGGCATCGTGGCCGTACTCCAACGGCAATCTGGCGAACACGCGGGTCGCGACGGGATCGACGATCTCGTTGTCGAACATGTCGAAACTAAAGGAGATTTGGTCATACACACTGACAGGGACGGCGGCGAAGAGCGACGCCGGCGTTGGCACGTTGGCCGCCAATCCCATCGTGGTCAACGGTGTTGTCTACGTGCAGGACCTGCGGTGCGACGTCTTTGCACTCTCGCTTGCAACGGGAAAACTCATTTGGGAGTACGTCGTGAACAAGCGCGAGGTGAGCGGACCGGGACCCAATGGCGTGGCAGTCGTTGACGGCACCGTCTACGGCGAATCACCCAAGGCCGTCTTCGCGCTCGACGCCACCACCGGCAAGGAGGTCTGGATCGACAAGAAACTGCTCACGAAGGGTCAGGGCACCTTCGGCATCCAGCCCCAGGTGGCCAACGGAAGGCTCTATCTGGCGAGCCAATACGGCTCCGGCCCAGGAGGAGGCGTGCTACTAGCGCTCAGCGCGACCAACGGCGCCCTGCTGTGGCGCTTTAACACCATCACCCACGCCAACAAGGGCGTCAAAGCGGTCGGTATCGGCTCGGGCGGGGCGTGGGAAACACCCCTGGTGGGTGCCAACGGATCGGTGACCTACGGGATCGGCAATCCCTACCAAACGGCCGCCAATGCAATAGCCCACCCGTCCAAGCAGCTCTACACCGACAGCGACGTGAACTTGAACGCCGCGACCGGAAGACTGAACTGGTACTACCAGGGGGTCCCGAACGACTTCAAGGACTACGACATGCAGGCGTCGCCGATCTCGGCGAGTGCGAACGGTGTTGCCGTCGTCATCGGTGGCGGCAAGATGGGTTACGTCTACGAGATGAACGCCGCGACCGGCAAGTTGCTCTGGAAGACACCCGTCGGCCAGCACAACGGCCACGACAACGATTCGCTCAAGGCGCTCCATCACCAGCTCAAACTGACCGCGCCCTACACAATCCTCCCCGGAGCGATCGGCGGGATCCTCACCGACATGGCCGTCGCCGACAACAGCGTCTACGTGGCCACTATCAATGTCTCCGTCACCGCGACATCACTAAGTGAACCATTGGGCAACAAGGCCGGAACGCAGAGCGGGGACATGGAGGCGCTCAATCTCACGACGGGCAAGGTCGAGTGGGACACGAAGGTGAAGGGACTGCCCTGCGGAGCCGCCACGGTGTCGAATGATCTGGTCTTCACGACCATCCTGGAAGGCAACTCGCACCTGGTACAAAGTTGGCTCCTCGGCTTCAATCGCAAAACCGGCGCCATCGTCTTCAATCAGTTGCTCCCTGGCACCACCAATTCGCCGATCGCCATCGCGGGCAACACCATCATCGTCCCGGCCGGCGGCCCCAGGGCCCCCGGACAAAGCAAAGTCTCTAGGATCTTGGCCTACGCGGTGCCGTAATCGGGTTGCGTGGAACCCCACAAACTGGACCCCTTCGCATGTCTGTGATTTGTCGACAGGGGTTGATCGGGACCTCCGGTACTTTCCCAGTCCCTCGCCGATAGAGAACCGCCCGCGACCGACGAAAGCAACTTCGCATCAGGTGGACGATCGCACCGATGTTGTCGATGCCGAGTTCCGCCTCGCACCTACGCCTGCGTCCCGACCCTCGCTAAACGTCGCTCGCCAACATGCGAGTCCTTCAGCTGGGTCGTGCTCGTGACGTTCCCGGCCGCCTCTTCTCAGCGCACAAGTAGAGGGTCAGGGAGCGAACGCGGGCGCGAAGACTCTCGTTACGCCCAGAACTCGTCGACCGCGTGCTGATCCTTGGCAATCCCCCAGAATTCCACCGCTCTTCCGTTGGTGAGATGCCAAACGTGAACGTCATCGGCTTCCAGGCTCTTGCCATTACGGCTCGCGGACTCCTGCGCGAGGACAACCACGTGGTCGTCGGTGGCGAGCAGATCGTGGACAGCGATAACGAAGGTGCCGCCCGTAAGCTCCATGAGCCTGCCGAAGAATGCAAACGTCTCTTCCTGACCGTTATAGGTCCCGGCAACCTGACTTCGGCCACTGATGTTCCAGCGGATGTCCGGCCCAAAGATCTTGGCAATCGTCTCCATGTCCCCTTTGGAAAACGCCTCGTACCCGCTACGGATCAGTTCCCCGTTGTTTTGATCGCCCATCGGACATCCCCCTTCTCGCCCACCAGGGTGGCGGAGCCTCCCACAGGTCTACATGGCAGCGTGGCGACGCGCCAGCGGGCTCGGTCAGCTGCGCACGGTCCACTCCCTGTCGTGGGCATTCCATCCTTCCGCTTGGTCGATCGGGGTGGAACACCCGCGACCGGGGAGCGCGGAGAACGCCCCGTCAGTACGAACGCGCCCGAGGGCCCGAGACCCTTCGTGCAGCCGACTTGGCGCAGGAAACGAGTGGCCCGATTCCGTAGACGCTCGGCGGTGTTGAGCCGGGGACAGGCAAATTGGGTGATGAAGGCACTGTCGTCGACTTGACCGTCAAGCTGACCGCGGACAACGTCCTCGAAAGCCCCAGAGCGAATCGAACCGACGCCGAGATAGTCCCCACGCAGCGCCCAGCCACTCTCTGACGCTCCCCGTGATCGTTGAGTCATTCGCTTCACCAGGATGAGAGCGGAGAGCGCGTTCGGTGTCCGTTCACCCGTTCAAGGTGGCGGCACGAGATCGAGTCCCGTTGGGGGTGCGCAGTGACTCGCGGGGTCACCTCAACTGCGACCACCCCGCCACGGCTCTTCGCCCTCGGGGACTCCCTTTCCGTCACTCCAACTTCATCGACCGCAGTCCCAGAACATGCACTTGGGGGCCACAGATTGTCAGAAACCCTCCAGATCGCTCTTGACTTTGTATCACAAAGTGAAGTAGGTTTGCCACACAAAGTTTTGAGGAGGATGCGAGATGAGCGAAGTACCCGACGCCACCGGTGTCACATCCGCGGACGAAGGCGGCGGCTTCGACCTGGATCAAGCGTCAGAGATTCTGGAGGCGACCCAGCGCCGTGCGCGGCAGTTGTTCGACGTCTGGCCCCCGTTTCTCCTGCTGATCGGAGCAGTCATCTTTCTCGTGGCGTATGGCGCGGTCTGGTGGTCGGTGCGCGGCCAGGCTCCGTTCGTTGGCCCCAGCGGCGGGGCTCTGGCGATCTTCTACGGGTGCATCATCGTGTGGATCGTGGTGGTGAGTGCGGTCGTACGACGCGCGCTACAGGGAGTCAGTGGTGGCCCTTCTCTGCGGCGGCGCAAGTACAACGCCGGATTCGGAATCATCCTGATCGCCGACTTCGTGTTGCAGGGGGCTCTCTATCACGCCGGCGCGAGCCACGCCATCGTGTACGGCATCTACCCGGCCGTCGCGCCGTTCTTCTTCGCGGGCCCGGTCTTCGTGACCATGGGGGTGCTGCGTGAGGAGCGCCTGACGATGGCCTTCGGCATTGGCTTGATTGCCGTCGGCACCGGCGGTGCCTACGCCGGACCCGCCACGGCGTGGCTAGTTGCCGGCATCGCCCTGGCCGCCGCCCTCGCCGGCTTTGCGGCAATCCGATACTCGCGGCAGCGGGCGTAACGGTGCGCTCGTGACCACCACGGAGCTCGATCCCCTGATTCACGTCCCCGCGCGGCTGCGCATCATGGCCACCCTCGCGGCCCTCCCCGAGGGCGATGCGCTCTTGTTCACTCGGCTCCAACGCCAGATCGCACTGACGCCGGGCAACCTCATCACTCACTTGCGAAAGCTAGAGGACGGCGGATACATCGAGAGCGAGAAGACCGGAATCGGGACTGCCTCGCGGACCACGATCGCCCTCACAACTGAAGGTCGCCAGGCTCTCAACGCCTACACCGCGGCGCTGCGCACATTACTCGAGGGTCTTTAGAGAAGTCCTTGGCGCTCTAGGTCTGACTCTCCCTACGTGACCACGAATCATTCCCGCCCTTCATTGACTCCGTGAACTTCCTTCGTGCGAGACGCGCACTGGCGAGGAAACACGGGTCATGGAGAGGCGCCCATGGAGCGCGTTTGATCCGGCGACGCTCGTGAACCTCCGGCGAATCCCGACCTTGACCAGGGCGCTGAGTTGCGCTTGCTGAGAAGCCATCCATCCTTCCGGGGTGGCGGCACGGTTTCGTATCCCCTTGGGGGTACGGCGTCGCAGGCATGCCACTAACGGTGTCGTCGGCACACGGGTCGCCCCAGATCCGCTCGGCCTTGTGGATTCACAGGCTGCTTCTATCCTCGCGGCTTCCCGCTCAGCATGGCCGGACGCAACGATTTCACGGGCATTCTGAAAAGACTGGTCCGCTCGCCAATCAGATCGATTGTCCAAACATCTGGCGTCGCGTCGGACGACTGCTTCGGTCCTACGCATATTGGCGGATCGCGGCAATCGCCTCAGCTCATCGTCAAACCGAAATCCGGCCGACATCTATCCGGGGCCTAGCGGACTCTTACAAGACGCCGATGAGTCGAGAAGACCCACGCGAAGACCGCAATCACCGTCGCCTCGTCCAACAGCGTGCGGATATCGACGGTGCGAGACCCGGTCCTATAGACGCCTGGAGCGATGAGGCCCAGCACCGCCCACAGGAAGGCAATCACCGTTACGACGACGACGAGCACGCTGATGAAGCTGACGACCGCTGCGTAGCTGCGCACGACGCGCTTCGAGGGACTCGCCGGTACCTCATCGCTACTGGCCAACTCGATCGCCTTCGCACGGTGCGTCAGCGCCGTGTAGCCACCCACAATCGACAGGAGAAGCCCGATGGTGATTCCCCTGATGGTCGAATCCCCGAGGGGGTGCACCTCGGATGAGAAGTAGGTCGTGCTTCCCGCTCCGATGAGAGCGAACAGCGTGACGAAGATCGTGATGACCCCCGCGATCTCCAGCCACAGAGCAATGAATGCAGTTCCCACGTGGTAGATAGCGCTGGTGCGATGGCCCGTCGGATCGGGCTCGGCCCGATTGGCAACCACGATGATGATGTAGGTGACGATGCTCCCCACACTGGCCAGCACGATCAACAGCACGAGCACGGAGACGTAGGTGCCCACAAGCGCTCCCGTTGACGACGATGACAACACTTCCCACCTCATTTCTCGGTTCTAGGAGCAACCTACTAAGCAATTGCCCCATGGTTGGGCTCTTGACGAGAATTGCGATCGTCCTGTCCCGCAGAACCTGGTCAGCCCCCCCTGCCCCGAAGCGTCTCGCGCCGTCACCGGGATTGTCGACGAAGACGAACAATCGCCGACAGCCCACTCCCCCAAAACCCGGGTGTATTGCTTTACCGCGAATCAATCGACCCAGAGCCACACGTGGACATGACGTCACCCCGGACCCTCAGGCGCTGGGGAGCACTTTCACCTGGACGGTTCTCGTCCCGACTGGGAGGTAAGGAGTGGGGCCCTCGCCCCTGGAACATCAGGGCTAGTCAATGCGCCTGACGATCTGAGTGACATGTTCAAGCCATTGCAGTAAGACCAGAACCGGAGTTTGAACCACAACCTCTGTGGGGTGCGCAGTGACTCGACGTGCCACCAGAACTTCGACGACTTCCCAATTGCTAATCGACCTCGTTGGGACTCGAAGGCGACTTCGTCAACTCCTTCGGCATCGGACCGCACCGGTTCAACTCTTGAGGGTAGAACAAGTTCGCGTTACTCGGTGGCTCGCCGCCAGGTGTCGTCCTATGTCCGCTGCGCCCGCCGGAATATATCGAATGACGCCGAACATACTCGGCGGTCCTGGTGGGTTCGTTGATCAATTCGCAGTTGTGGCCACTGTCACTTTGTTGACTGCGATGGTCGTGTTGGTCTTCTGCGTAACGTGAACGTCAACCAGCGACAGAAGTAGACGAGTCACTGCCTCCGCACGAGATCGCGCCAACATGGAATTGCCCCTGGCAAAACCTGTAACGACAACGCGAGCACCTTGTATCAATTGCGTTGCGAGAGTGGTGATCGTCTTCTTAGCGGCAGCACTCAGGCTGCTCGCTTTAGAGTTGAACAGAACCACGACGGTCGCAGGACGGGGGGCTTTGGGGGTGACTACGTTCGAAAGAGAAGAGTAGGCACCGGTTCCGGTCGAGTTGACTGCGGCGACCTCGAAGACGTAGCTCCCTCCATTGTTCAGCCCCGTGACGGTGTAGCTGCTACCTACCGCATTGCTGGTTGCCGTGGTCCAATCCGCCCCATTGTCGGGGGAAAAGCGAACGACATATGAGATGATCGGTGTGCCCCCATTTGAGGCCGGGGGAACCCAAGTAATCGCTGCTTCACCGTTTTCACTCGATGTCCCCGTCACGGCTGTGGGCGCTCCCGGACTGGTAAGAAGTGCGGACGCACTCAACGTGCCTCGTAGGATCCCTTCCCCGAAGGTGGAGATGTAGAGGGTATTCGGACTCGTCCACGAGGCACTCGTTACGAGCACTGGCACAATTGAACCCTGAATCGACTGCCAATCCGATCCGGCTAGTGAAGCGTAGATGCCCGCGCTCGTCGCAGCGACCACGAGCTGTGAATTTGGAGCGAATTCAATATCCGAAGCAAAGCCATACGAGGCGTTAATGCTCGGCTGGATTCCGGTGTTGTCCTGAACGAACGTCCTTCCTCCGTCGGTACTTAGGAGAATGCCGCCACCACCTCCAGGTGAGGCATCTGCACCAGCCAGGACAACGGACGGGTTGGAGGGGTCAATGGCAATGGTCCAAATCCGGCCCCCGGCGCTGGGCAACGCCGCTTGGTTCCACGTTTGGCCGCCGTCCATCGTGTAGGAGATTTCATCGTTCCCTGTACAGCAGCCGCTAACCAAAATGTGGCTACTGTTCGTCGGGTCGACAGCGATCGCTTGAACCTCTAGATTCCACGGAAGCGCTTTCCAGTTGACACCCCAATCAGTACTCTTGAAAACGCCGAAGATGCTGCCCGTATACATGGTCGAAGGACTAGCCGGGTCGAAGGCCAACTGGCTCTTGGCACCAACAATCGCGTTGTCGCAAGGACCGTTCGGCAGACCCTGAGCTTGAGTGAAGGCCACGCCACCGTTGGTCGAGACAGCTAGTGCGCCGGTCGTGCACGTATATGCATAGTTCGGGTTTGCTGGGTTGAAAGCAACGGTTCCATCCTCGCCTCCCGCGTCGCCAATTCCCGACGAGCTCCACGTACTGCCTCCGTCAAGGCTGTTGATGACGGCGTAGTCCTGGACAGCCACCAAGATGGTGCTCCCGTTCACCGCAACAGAGGTATCGAGCGAGTTCATGATCCCTCCATTGAGACTGCTCCAACTTTGGCCGGTGTTCGATGTCATGTAGAGTCCCTGGTCGCCACCCAGTACGAAGGTGCCCGTTTCGTTGGGCCACGCGTAGGCAAACCTGTTGTCCCAGTTGCCGTTCAGTGTGGTCCAGGACGATCCGCCATCACTCGAAATGCAGCTGCCTCCCTCACCCGCGACAACAAGGAGTCCCGAACCCGAGCCCACTGCCTGGGCCCGGGAGCCGCAGGAAGAAGGAAGGGATAGCGCCGTCCAGCTCTGTCCCCCATTGTCGGTTCCGATGAGTTGGGTCTCCGCGCTGAAGAACCATTCAACGACGTATGCCACCAGTGGATTCGCCGGGTCTGCGGCGAGTGACCACACGGTCGTAGTCGCTCCGGAATCCTTGTACACAGTCGACCAAGTGGCCGAAGCGGTTGCTCTTACGAGTACGCTTCCGTTGTCCAAGCCCACGTACAATGCCCCTCCCCCGGAGGAGATGGCGCGAACGGGCACGGATGTAGCCTCGATCAGCTTCCATGTTGCACCCGCATCGTCAGACGCAAAGACACCTCTTGCTGCAGCGGCGTAGACTGAATCTCCAATCTGGGCAAACCCCATGGTTGGTCCCGACGGCTCTTGCAGACTCCATGTCTGTCCGCCGTCAGTGGATCGGAAGATACCCCTCGTCCACGTGCCCGCCAGAAGGATGGAGGGATTCTTCTGATCAAGCCACAATGAGGTAACCATCGGATCGCTAAGCCCCACGTCGTCCTGCGTCCAAGTTGTCCCACCGCTGGATGAGGCGTAGACGCCGGCCTCCGAGTACGGCCCTTGATTTCCGGACCCAGTACCTCCGCCTGCATACATGATGTTCGGGTTCGAGAGACTCACCGCGAAGGCCGGAAGCTTGCCCGCTCCAGGGAGTCCCGGTCCGATGTTCGTTGGTCCGATCTCTTGCCAATTCACGGGCACACCCGTGCCATCCATTTCGTGAGGTGGCTTTGCGGCTGGAGCAGAACTCTCAATTGTGGCCGCGTACCCCGCCGAGACTAGAGCACCGCCAAGAAGGAGTGTAACTGTCGTTGCAAACAGAAGGCGAGTGCGATTGTGAATGGAGCCCCGCCCGAAACCTACCTTCGGATTGCTCATGAACCTCTCTTCACAGGAGCTAAAACCTCTCGCAATGACTTCCTTGGGTTGCACATGACCAGCGAATCTCTTGGCACTGGGACTCGAAACTAGTCAGGAGTTTCCCGCAACCTATACCCTTTTCGGTCGCTGCGTCAGAGTCTGTAACGTGCCCATCTGTCGCATTCGTCGCTGTCCGAATCACAAGGACATCTTGGTCAGCCTCCAACGGACTGCTGTGGAATCGGTTGACAGTGAGCTGTCGACGTCCTTCGACCTAAGAGCTCATCGAGCGCCCAGGGGACCTGGCGAAGAGTCACTTGATCTAGGCACTCTCCACTATTCAGTTACTCCACGGTGGCTCTTGCGAGTGACCATCCATCTTCTCAAGGTGACGGCACGAATTCGAACCCGTTGGGGGCGCGTCGTAGGAGGTGCGCCTTCGTCGTGAAGTCAGACACCGTTGGGAGTTCTTGCTTGGGACCGCCAGCTGGCGCGGCCGAGCCGGCCGCTCGACGTGGCGAACGAGTTTCGTCGAGCGGCCTGCCCTCGGGGCGGCCCACCCCAAGCCCGAAGATCGAACTCACACCTTCTTGTTGAGAGCGAGGTCGTAGCCGGCGTGGACCGTCGATCCCGGGGTCCCGCTCCAGTCCATCGTTACCTTGGTGAAGTTGAGCGAGATCGATTCCGTCGGGTTCTCCTCGCCGCCGCCGGAGGTGTTGCTCGAGTTCGTCCATCTCGTCACGATGACGTTGGTCAGCGTGATGGTCAGGTAAGTCGTCGTCGCTCCGGTGGCCCCCGGCACGTCGAAGTACATCAGCACATTGCCGAGCCTCTCGTGCGACACGCAGGCCTGGAACAGGAGCGGAGTGGCCTTGTCGACCGACTTTGTGATGGTGATGTCCGAGACGCTGACCTTACCGCCGCGGCCCGAGTGGATCGAGGCGCTGCCGGAGTTAGTGGCCCCCCATGACCACGAGAGCAACTCGATGGAGGAAGCTCCGTGACCACCCGCCGAGCCGTTGCCCGGGATGCCGCCGGCTTGGCCCCCCACGCCCGAGATCACCATCGTTGCGATCGTGCCCGGAACGAGAATCGGCCCTGGAGTGCCGGCGGCCCCGGCCGCCCCGTGTCGTACCGACGTCGTCAACCCAAGGCCGACCGTCATCAGGACGACCGCGACGGCCATTCCGACTGTGCCGGCGAACATCCTCCGACTTGGTCGTCGCACCGCGAGCGAGTCAGACCAGAATGAAACCCTCATTTTCCCCCCTCTTCAGGGCCCCGATGGCCCACGAATTGAGCCTAGGTTCCGGTCCGCGTCGGGAACAGTGCACCGCTTCGCTCACAGGTTCGAGGATGCCAGATCGCGGAGTAGTTGGGGTGCTCCGGTGATTTGATGAGTCATCGGAGCTTGTGAACCTGTCGGACGAATGGCGATCCTCACCTGGTCCCAAGGCCTTGCATGATCAACCGGGACAACCACAGCCTCGTGCGCATGGCGCTCCGATCATCACGACCAACCGCGTAACCGACTCGGCCGTTGCCAAGTCCTCGGCACCTCGATTCCCGATGCCGCCCGACTAGAGGGGTGTCGATTGACGCCGTTGACAGTGGAGCCCAATTGCCGACATCTCCACTCCGGACAGAGTGCCGACTGCTGCCCGTTAGATAGCGCCAACGGAGCGTCCAAGCTGCTCCGAGCGGCCGAGCGCTCTTTACGGATCACCATTTCATCAGGTATTTCCAATCATGTCGCTCCTTGAACGATCCACCCTTGCATCGTGAAAGCAGCGGTTCGAACCCAGTGGAGGGTGCTCGCACGCGGGGCAAAGCGTCTCCGAATCTCTTACGATTCAATGATTGAGATCCTGACCTTCTTCTTCACCGACATCGAAGGTTCGACGAACCTGCTTCGGCGCCTGGGTGAGGACATCTACGCGCGAGCTCTCGCGGACCACCACATGATCGTCCGTGACGGCCTTCGAGCTCACGACGGCAAAGAAGTAGGGACGCATGGAGATTCGTTCTTCGCGACGTTCACCTCTCCCAGGGCCTGCGTGGCGTCGGCGGTGGCGATCCAACAGACGCTGAGTCGACACCGATGGCCAAGCGAAGAGGACTTAAGGGTCCGCATGGGTATCCATACGGGCGAGGCGTCAGAAGCATCAACCGGCCTCGTGGGTTACGAGGTACACCGAGCCGCGAGGATTGCGGCCGTCGCCCACGGTGGTCAGGTCCTGCTATCCTCCGCGGCCGCCGGGCTCGTTGAGGACTCCCTACCACCCGACGTGGCACTGCGCGAACTCGGATTACATCGTCTCAAGGACCTCGGCCGACCCGAGACGCTCTTTCAACTCCTCGCTCCAGGGCTTCGGCTTGACTTTCCGTCGCTGCGTTCCCTCGACAACCCAGAACTGCCCAACAATCTGCCGGCATCGCTCAACCCATTCATTGGACGCGAATCGGAGATTGGCGAGGTCCGTCGGCTCGTCTTCGAGTCCCGGCTCGTCACACTCACGGGCGCGGGGGGCTCCGGCAAGACGCGACTCGCCCTTCAAGTGGCGGCAGAACTGTTGGACGGGAGTGGCGAAGGAGTGTGGCTCGTCGAACTCGCGCCCATTCACGATCCGGGCCAGATCTCCACCGCGGTCCTAGAGGCGCTGCAACTTCGCCCGGAGGCGAATCTCTCCGCCCGTGATTCGCTCCTGCAGGTCCTTCAAGATCAGAACGTCCTCCTGGTACTTGACAACTGCGAACACATCATCGACGAAGTGGCCATATTCGCCGATCTCATCGGCAAGCACTGCCCACGAGTCTCACTGCTCGCGACCTCGCGCGAACCGCTCGGAATCGGCGGCGAAGTGGTCTATCGGGTGCGATCGCTCTCGCTGCCCGCCAATGACGTTGAGAGCGTCGCGGAACTAGATGGCTCTGACGCCGTCCAGCTCTTTGTGGCACGAGCCCAAGCTCGTGACTCCACGTTCAAGCTCGACGACGCCGACGCCCCGATTGTTGCGTCGGTGTGCCGACGACTGGACGGCATCCCGCTCGCCATCGAGCTGGCCGCGGCTCGACTGTCATCGATGTCTCTCATCGATCTACATCGTCGGCTTGACCAGAGGTTCCGCCTCCTCACGGGTGGCAGCCGCAACGCGCTGCCGCGCCAGCAGACGCTCGGCGCGACGGTCGCGTGGTCGTACGACCTCCTGAACGAGCCCGAGCGCGAGGTCCTGCGCCGACTGACCGTTTTCGTTGACGGTTTCGACCTCGACGCGGCGGAGGCCGTGTGTGCCACCGGGGCCATCGAGTCATTCGATGTCACAGACATCCTGGGCTCTCTGGTGAACAAGAGCCTGGTGACGGGGGAGCGGGCGTCGGGAACCCTTCGCTACGCCATGCTCGAGACGATCCGCCAGTACGCGGTCGAACAGCTACTCCAAGTCGACGGAGACACTACGGCCTACGAGACCAGACTGCTCCACGCGGAGCACTACTTGCGGCTCGCCGAAGCGGCCGCACCGGCGATCGATTCACATGGTCAGGTCGTCTGGGTGAAGCGGCTCACCGCCGAGTGGGGGAACCTGAAAGCCTCGTTCGAGTTCTTCTCCGCCAACTCCGATCGCTCAGTCGACGTCTTGCGGCTCGGCGTCGCGCTCACGCACCTCTGCGTCATCCGCCAGTATCGAGAGCCGATTGAGTATCTTCGAAACGCCCTCGCGACAGCCCCTCACGATGCCTCGTCGCTCAGCATTCGCGCCCTTCATTCACTGGCCCTACTGGAGAACTTCGCTCGAGACGACCTGCCAGGTCGAGAGGCGGTTCGCGACGGCTTCCAACAGTCGGTTGAGGGAGCCCGCAAGGTCGGAGACGAGCGACTCGAGTCGGAAGCACTCGCGTGGCTCAGTCGGGCGACCAAGTGGCTGGGCGACGGCGACGAAGCGATACGACTGGCCACCGAATCACTGACCCTCGCTCGCAGCATTGGCGACGCGAATCTGGTGGGGTCCTCGCTGAACGCTCTGGCGAACGCCCTGCCGACCCGTGAGGAGGGCCAGCCACTGCACGAGGAGGCCCTCGACCTGTTCCGCAGTGTCGGGAACCTGAGCTGGGCGTGCGCCGAGCTCATCGCACTCTCACTGATGAACCTCGAGACAGTGGATGATGTTGCCCGGAACCGAAAGTTCGCCGAAGAGGCCGTCGCCGTCGCCGAGGAGGTTGGCGCGAACTGGGCGCTGCCCATCGTGTGGGGGAACTTGGCGGTGTGGTGTGGGGTGCTCGGCGACGTCAACCCAGCCCGGACGTACGCCCGTCGATCAATCGTCGTGAATCGCCGCATCGGCAAGGCGGACTGGCATCAGATCTTCAACATCCTGACCCTCTCATGGTGCGCCGCGGTTGACGGCGAATACGAGCTCGCGGCCGCGCTTGACGGCGCCCACCAGGCACTCCAACTCAGGGTTCCGGGGCACGCGGGGTTCATCTACAGTCCACCGGAAACCCAGTGGGAGACCGACAATCAGGCCAGCATTCTCGCTGCACTCGGGTCTGACGGGGCCCAGCGACTGACGTCAATCGGGCGCGCGTTGCCGGTTGAACAGGTGATCGATCTCGCCCTGGGGCGGACCAGGCACATCCGCTAACCCGATTGCCCGAGGCCGCCCAACGTGAATGGGTCCCGTACGTCGACGCAGGGTCTCCTGGCTCGCCGGGCGAGTGTTTTGCCCTCGAAGTCGAAGGCTTGACCTTGCCCCGGTTGTCTCTACGATCCCAATGCCAATGTCATGCCCACTTGAACCGGCCGACGAGGGCGACCGTGAAGCACCCGACGATGTGTGAACCCGACGTCTTCTCTTGGCCACTGTCGTCAACGGAGCCCGTGGCAGTCACCGAAGTTACACCGTCGTCCATTGACTGCTGAATTTGGGCGTGATCCGAAAGACTTCTGGCGCGAATTCAGGATCGAACTCGACCTCAGTCATCTCAACGACTCTGTAGATCATTCCGCTGAACCACGATGAGGCGCTGAGAACAACTCCGCGCTCTCGGTCAACGCTCAGTTCGAGGAGTTCTGGGGCACCGGTCGTCAAGCCGTGGAGGCCTCGACCGCGAAACGGGTCCGTATCGTCGCCGATGCTCGTCTTCGCTTCAATGGTGTGACGTCCGAGCCTCGTACCTTCAGAGACGCCCTCCACATGGAGGAGACGGCAGTAATCCGGCGTTCGTATCAGGTTCTCACCATCACCCTGTCCGTGTCCGACGTTCTGCTTGCCGCCGTTCGTGATGGACCTGCCGTGACCATTGCTCCAGAAGGTTGATCCTTCGATGACCACATCGATGATCTCTCCTCCCACCTCGAACTTCGCTCGACGTACGTCTGGCGTGACCCAGAGGCACCACGTCTCTTCGTGTTCCGCCGGCTCGACCGCAGGTTGGGACCGGGTCGCTCCACCGCGGGCGAAGTGTGACCTGAGAAACACCGCCCTGGAGACGCCATGCTTGTTCTCGCGGTCGATCATTGCTTGCCACGCCCGACTCTGAACGTCGGCGTCGACCCACGTTCGACCTTCAACCATGATCGTGGCCCACCGGGACTCGGAGGTCTCGAGCAAGCCACCGAATTCACGCTCGAGTTCTGACATCTCTCATCCTGGGTGTCATGCGGAGTCGCGGCCGGCCCGACCTACCTGGAGCGGCGCCAATCATAGGATCACGTCGCGCACGCCAGCTTCGACAGACGTACGCGCTCATCGCGGACTTGAGAAGGACGACTCGACGGATTCTGGATCCAGATCAGCTGATCTCCACTGATCCTCATCGGCTCAACGTAGGTCGTCGCAAAGGGCTTGCCTGAATAGGTGCGAACGTGACACCAGGAACTCGCCCGTGGATACAAGCGGAAGAGCCGCTGGGCCTCGTCTGACGAATTGGGGACCAGGGCGAGGAGCGACCCGTCCCCAGCGAGGATCAGCTGGCTGAAGAGCGGAGCCGGCGACCCGGATGAGACGCCCGGAAGCGCTGGAATCGACACGTGCCACCACGTTGCGCCGCCGTTCGAGGTGACGAGAAGAGGATACGGAGACGACGGATCGACAAGAACGGCGCCTCTGGGCGACGTTGCGACGAGTTGCTGAGAGAAGCAACCGTTGACCGACGTGACCCACGACGTCGTGCTCCAGGACGGCGGTGGGCTCGCCGGCGCTCGTCCCACGAGAAGCAGCTGCGGAGACCCATTCATCGCACAGTTTCCCTGCACGGCAGGCCCGAAGGTCACGCAGGGTCCGAGTGACGGGCACGAAAGGCCGGACCGAAACCACGTGGCTCCCCCGTCCGACGTCTCCTCGACCGCCACGTCATTGGCAGTTGCCGCGTAGCTTTGGGCTCCGAAGAGCGCCTCCACAGTCCGACGGACGATCCTGAAGCCCCCGAAATCTGCGGCCAATTGTCCCTTGGGTACCGGGACCATCTGCCAGTGGACGCCGCCGTCTCGGCTGTACAGACCGGCTGTATCAACCGGTGGGATCACACCGTTTTCCCCGGTGCTGAAACCTGCGTACACGACGTCCGGCTGTGACGGATCGACCACCGCGGTGGCGCACGGGGGATTCGCCTTGTCCGGTCCCAGCAGCATGAGGTTCGTACCCTTCAGGGCCGCGGCGACGCCCCGCGTCGACACAGTGACGTCCCTCGGCCCCCTCTGCACCTCAATGCTCGAGCCGTTGCACCAGACCACTCCGGTCGATTGCGTCTGCGGATTGGCGCCGGCGTAGCCCGCCCAGCTGTCCGCCAGGGTGTGCAGCGAGCCCAGGGAAGACCATTCCCGACCCGGAAGGAGCGTCACGTATCGCGGCGCCAACACCCCAATCGACTCACACGCGCACCGGGTGGGCTCGAAGCGGACGGCCGCACGCGGCTGGGGTTGGGTCACTCCCGTCGCCACGAGGCTGTAACCCCATGGCTGACCAATGATGGACTCGAGCGGCGCCCACCCCTGGACGGAGACGACGTCTCCGATCTGCGCGCGCGTCGCGCTGAGGGTGAGGCTCGCGCACGGGAATCGGGCACCACAGTTGTCGGGCGCCTTGACCTCGAAGTGGACCGGGACCTCGGCGTCGGCCGGCCGCAGTGCGCACCCGGACGCGACGACGAGGCACTCGACACCGAGGTAGTCAATGCCCGAGACCAAGGGATGCACCCCCAAGTGCCCACGAGCTGACTGGAACCACGGTGCCGCGGGCGCGCGGAACCTCATCTCGAACGTCGTCTTGTTAGCCCAGCGAACCGGCACGCCCTGCTCCGTCAGGCCCGACTGGCAACCGTCCCAGCACAGGTCCGCGGTCCCGTTGACGTCCGGAGGCGGAGATCCGCGATACCGGCCAATGAGCGTCACTTCCCCGCCAGGTGCGACGACGGACGGCCGTGCGGAGAGTCGAAACACGCCGTCGGCCGTCACGCCGGCCGAGAGCGAGCTCGGAGCGCCGGCGAACTTCTCGGGAGTCTGTTCGACGTACGTCTGGAGGGAGATGACCACCTTCGACTGGGTGACATTTGGTAGTCGGATGCAACCTGTGATCTTGCCGGAGATCGACTGCGTCACCACGTTGTCCGACTCCGACGTCGAGCATCCCGCAGCCGCCCACGATGTCGAAGGCGGCGCTCTAGGGGTCGAAGGTGGCGCAGCCAACGCCGAGCCAGAAGCCAGCGCCATGACCAAGTTGATCGCCACGACGCAGATCGCCCGCCGTCTCGACATGGCTGCCAGCCTTCGGCGACGAGGGCGCGCGGGCGCCAACGAAGGTGTTGCCAGGTCAGCTCCAGCCCGCGGTTGGCCTTTCATGCAATCCATTCAATCGAGAAGCGCAACTGTACGACTATGGCCATTCGACCAGCTCGGCGGTAGAGCAACAGCCCAGGCTGACCAGCGAGGTCGTCAGACTCCTTGGTGACGTTACGAGAGTGCGAAGGTCTCAGCGGTTCACCCCCGGACCGGGGCGTGCTTCCGGGCGCCGTTCGAATCCACGGGATCTGGCAAGAGAGCGGGTTCAGCGATCGACTGACCTTGGTCAGCGGCCCGAAGTCCTCAGCCAGACCGGCAGCAGTCACCCTCTCCCCAGGAGCTCACTTACGGTCCAAGCAGCGGCTGAAGAAGCTCACCATGACTTGCGCAATCTTTCGGAGACTGGGATCAAGTTGCTTGGGGCCAACTTGCGCGAACATGTGCCCCATGTTTTGGACCAAGACAAGTTGGGTGTGGTCACCCGCGGCTCGGAGATCGCTGTACAGCTCAATCGCCTGCGATTCGACGACCTTCGTGTCCAGAACGCCCTGCACGATGAGAATGGGTGGCGAGTTCGCGCCAACGTAATGCGTGGGGCTCGCGAGAACCAGATCCCGGTGCGTGGTGCCAAAGACTTGCTGATCATCGGAGGGCGTGAACCCTCCTCCCTCTGTGAGGTTCGCCGGGCCGAACATATCCGCTATAGCGAGTACGGAGCTCGACTCCGTCCGAAAGGGCCCGACGTCGAAAGGCGAGTGGGGACCCGTGAGAGCAGCGAGCGCAGCGAGCTGCCCGCCGACACTGGTGCCGAATGCGAAGATCTCGCTTGCGTTCACGCCATAGACGGGCGCCTTGTCACGCAGATACCTGATCGCACACTTGACATCCTCGATCTGCACTGGGAACTTGAATTCGGGTGCCAGGCGGTAGTTCACACTGGCGACCGCGTACCCTGCCGAAGCCAGAGCGTCAAGGAAGACCGGGTTGAGGTTCGACTTGTCGCCCGAAGTCATCCCTCCCCCATGAACGTAGATTGCGAGGGGCAGGGGACGTTTGGCATCGACGCGAGGGATGTAGAGATCCAAGGTTTGTGAGTTGCAATAGGTCAGGTCCCGATGGGCAACGCCCAGCGTGAACGAGACACTGCTCGATGAGTTACACCCAACGAACAGCCCCGCCGCGACCATCCCAACCGCGAGCAGCCCAGCTACGGGAACAAGGAGTCGTCGCACCATCTGGGATCATTCTCTGGCTGCCGTCTGGGTCCCGCTAGAGCCGTTGGTCACTGGCTGCGCATCACGGTAGGACTGCCGTCGGCCTAGCGGACAGGCTGACCAACTCAGTTCTCCGTCTCCATTCGATGTTGCGCTCACTCGCCTAGATCCAGCGGAAGCGCCCTTGGAGCGCCCACGCTCAGGACACGAACTGAAGTGACGGCTCGAAGACGCCCCGATCAGGACTGCGGCGTCAGCGCCGCCGGCCGACCCTCCACCATTTCGAGGTGGCGGCCCGCGTTCGTATTCCGTTGGGGGTGCGTGGAGGCTCGACGAGCCGCCCAAGCTGCGAGGATCTCGCGTCGGTTACCAGACCTCATCGAGACTCCACTTCGACGTCGTCACCTTCATCGACAGCAGCCCATCAAGCATTCGGACCACGGATCCCACGTCTCCAGCCGCCCGCATCGATCGCTAAGAGATGGCGTCCGACTGATCCCTGTTTCGCAGCACGTGTGGCGTCGCCGAGCCCGGCACGTGAATCACCCTCTTCGTTCTTGCCGTCAATCCGGCACACCCCGTGAGACGTCACGCCACGAGAACGTTGCGCAACAACCTGCGCCGCAAGACCACCTTCCGTTGCCCCTCGACAGGACTTCGGACCCTACCCGCGGGATTGCCCTACATACGGGTGGGGGTATATACCTCAAGCAGAGGCGGTGTGCTTTGAGGGGGCGTCTCTGGGAGTTGAAGGGAGCCCCGATGCATCGAATCGTCGTACTGGGCGGAGGAACCGGCGGGACCCTGACCGCGAATCGTCTGCGCAAGGCATTCGCGCCCACTCAAGCCTCGATCACAGTGGTTGACCAGAACGACCAGCACGTGTACCAGCCGGGCCTGCTGTTCGTCCCCTTCGGAGATGAGCGCGCCGCGGACATCACCCGACCTCGGGGCCGTCAGTTGCGCCACCGCATTGATTACCGGGTAGATGTCATCGAATCCGTCGAGCTCGCGTCGAACACTGTTCACCTGGACGACGGGACCGATCTTCCCTACGACGTGTTGGTCGTGGCCACCGGCGCGGTTCTCGCACCCGAAGAGACCGAGGGGCTGACCGGTCCAGGCTGGATGGAGAAGGTGTTCACCTTCTACACCCCTGAGGGCGCCACCGCTCTGGCGTCGGCGTTGCGGGCCTTCGACGGGGGACGCGTTGTGGTGAACGTCGTTGACATGCCGATCAAGTGCCCGGTGGCGCCACTGGAATTCTGCTTCCTGGCGGACTCGTACTTCAAGAAGCGCGGCATACGTGATCGGGTGGAGCTGACGTACGTGACCCCGCTCGATGGCGCCTTCACGAAGCCCGTGGCATCCGGAATGCTCGGCGGAATGCTGGACGATCGCCACCTGAACCTCGTCACTGAATTCAACACGGCCTCCGTCGACGGCGACGAGGGGAAGCTGGTCTCATATGACGACCGCGAGGTCTCCTTCGATCTCGCGGTGGTCATCCCCATCCACAGCGGAGCGCCATACGTGTTCGCCTCGGAGGGCCTCGGCGATGCGCTCGGGTTCATTCCGACCGACGAGCACACGCTGCAATCCAAGGCGAGCCCCAACGTCTTCGTCATCGGCGACGCCGCCGCCCTTCCCACCTCCAAGGCGGGCTCGGTCACCCACTTCGAAGGCGAGGCCTTGGTTCATAACATCCGCCGCTTCTTGGATGGCCAACCGCTCGATGGGGCCTTCGACGGGCACGCCAACTGCTTCATCGAGTCCGGCGGGTCCAAGGCGATGCTCATTGATTTCAACTACGAGACCGAGCCGCTGACCGGACACTTCCCAGGACCAATCGGATTGCCGTTGCTGAAGGAATCCCACGTGAACCACCTCGGCAAGCTGCTCTTCCAGTCCCTGTACTGGCACAGCCTCCTGCCGGGTCGCGACTTGCCCGGCGTCGACAGCGACATGCCGAGGGCCGGCAAGCACTTCGCATCAACAACGAAGAAGGAGAGTCCACAATGACTGCTGTAACGCTCGCCGGTGTCGATGTCGAGCTGAACGAAGAGGGCTTCCTCGTCGACCCAACGCAGTGGACGGAAGAGATGGCGGTGGCCCTCGCCCGCAAGGAGGGTATCGACCCCCTGACCGAGCAGCACTGGCAGGTCATTCGCTTCATGCGCTCCGAGTTCCTCGCCAAGGGCACCGGACCGACCGTCCGCATGCTCGGCAAGACCTCCGGGGTCCCAATCAAGGAGCTCTACCAGTTGTTCCCTGGGGGTCCCGCCAAGGTCGCCGCCCGCATCGCCGGTATTCCCAAGCCCAAGGGCTGCATCTAACACCCACCAAGGAAGGAAACTCTTATGAGCGACACAATCAAGAAGGTTTCAATCATCATCTCCAAGGGATCGCTCGAGGGCATCTACCCGGGGTTGATCATGGCCAATGGGGCACGAGCCGAGGGGATCGAGGCCAACCTGTTCTTCACATTCTTCGGAATGGAGGCCGTTCTCAAGAGGCGCCAGAGCCACGTCAAGGTGGCGACAGTGGGCAACCCCGGGATGCACATGGCGACCATGCTCGGCGGGCTTCCCGGGATGTCGGCGCTGGCCACCCACATGATGGAACAGAAGATGGACAAGCTCGATATCCCCGCCATACCGGAGTTCGTGGAGATGATCGCCGACACCGGCTGCGGAATGTACGCCTGCATGGCGTCGGTCGATCTGTTCGGGTTGACCAAGGATGACTTCGTCGAGCAGATTCAAGAGATCATCACCGTCGGCGACTTCTACGCCAAGTCCGCCGGTGGCGAAATCATCTTCACCTGACCTGACGTTCGATCAAACCAAAATGAAGGAGAAAGCAGTGGAACGCAGAGCCTATTGGCCAATCTTGGTGATTGGGGTCCTCCTGATCGTGATGCCCTTCGCGATCTCACTTCCCAGCAAGGCGAGCGCCGGACAGAAGATGCTGGACGCCTTCCATCCGATCATGCAGCCCGCCAGTGTCCGGGAGTCGGTCCTCTTTTACCACAACACCTTTGTACCCCTGGGCCAGGTCGCCGTGGGCGCCGTGGCGGCCGCCGGTGAGACGACCCAGCTCTTCGCGGGCCTTGCGCAGGGCCTGCACATGACGCCCGCGCAGACGCAGGCGTTCATGACGAAGAACTACCCGGCGATGGCCAAGTTGCTGGCGAGCTTCCCGCTGATGGTGCCAGTCTTCGCGCAGGTGGGACCGGGGCTGACGCACTATCTGCCTCTCGTCAACACCATGCAGGGCCAGGTGAAGAACTACGCGGCGGTTGACAGCCTGCCGAACTTCAATCTCTTCACGTGGTTCTTCGTCGTGCCGGGACTCTTGATCGTGCTGTTCGCGCTGATGGGGTTGGGGCTCTTCCAACGCCGCCGCATCGCGACCAGCTCGCCGACGCCCACGGGTGCTCTTTCGGAGCGGGAGCTGGTGGGAGCCGGCCGGCCGTAGCAGCTGTCGCGACTCCGGGTCGACGCCACACCCCCGAAGAAGTTGGGGGGGGTGGGGGAATGCCCCAGTGGTCTCCAGGCGCGGGGCCCCCGGGGGCCGCACCCGCAGCCCGGCGAACTGGTGAGAGTGGACGACGCCCGCCCACTCACCGG
>JBIOFE010000014.1:0-73307 GCA_044446745.1 Acidimicrobiales bacterium | reverse complement strand
CCTAGGTGTATCTGGCCATCACGTTGGTGTCAGCCGGCTGATCGGCGGCCGTCCTCCAAGAGCGCTGTGGGGTCGCCGGTAGTTATAGCGCGTGAGCCAGACGCCGAGCGCTCGGGTGCGTTCAGCGCTGGAGGTGAAGATCTGCCGATAGGCCCACTCGACTTGCAGGGTCCGGTTGAAACGCTCCACCTTGCCGTTCTGCCATGGGCAGTGGGGCTTGATGAGCACGTGACGCGCCCCCATCGTGCCCAGGACGCCCTGGAAGTCACTGCTCAGTCGGTAGTTGAAGGCATTGTCGGTCATCACCTCCTCGATCCGGGTGACGCCGTGCTCCAAGAAGAAGCCCGCGGCGCGCTCTAAGAAGCCCGCACACGTCGGACCGGTCTCACTGGTGAGGACCTCGGAGTAGGCGAGGCGGCTGTGGTCGTCGACCATCGAGTGGACGTAGTCGTAGCCGAGGCGGGCCTTCTTCTGGGCCGAGGTCTTGGTGCTGATCGACCCGCGGGCGCGCCAGCCCCCGCCCTCGCGGATCGCGCCGAGCTTCTTCACGTCGACGTGCACCAGCTCACCGGGGCGAGAACGCTCGTAGCGGCGGGTGGTGACGCGCGAGGAGCGGATCACCACGCCGGTCATCGGGTCGCACTCGGCCAGACGCGGCTCGCCGCAGCGGGCCAGCACCCGGCTGATGGTGCGTGCGGGCACTCCCAGTTCGTGACTCAAGAAGGCCGGGCCCAGGCGCAGGGACCGCCGGGCGGTCACGATGGCGACCTCGAGTGCGGGGTCGGTGCGCCGAGGGCTGCGCCGAGGACGGCTCGAGCGGTCCTCGAGGCCCGTTGAACCCTCCGACTCGAACCTCGCCACCCAGCGATGGGCGCACTGGCGCGACACGCCCATGGCCTTGGCCACGTGGGCGACAGGCATGCCCTGGTGGACGCGCTCGACGAGCAGGCGTCGGCCAAGAGGGGTCAAACGTGCATTACGGTGCGACATGAAGGCCTCCGGTTTGTGATTGTTGTCAAACACCACAATCTCGGAGGCTTTCGCCTAAGTCAATGTCACCAACGTGTTGGCCGGGTACACCTAGGCGCCGACCAGCTTCCCCACGCCGAAGGTGACCGCCGCGGCCAGCGTGGTCACGAGGAGCTGGCGCAGGGCCCAACGCCACGTGCCGCGCCGGATGAACCAGCCAATCGCCCCGCCAATGACGAGTGACGCCACGATGCCGACGAGGATCGACCACAGCGCGTCGTTGCCGCTGCGCGTCAGGAGCCACGGCATCAGCGGGATGAGGGCGCCGATGGAGAACGCGATGAAGGACGAGATGGCGGCGCTCCACGGCGATCCGGTCGCCGACGGGTCGACGCCCAGCTCCTCGCGGGCGTGGGTGCGCAGCGCCAGGTCGGGGTCGCGCATCAGGTCGGTGGCCAGCCGGTCGGCCAGCTCGGTGTCGATGCCGCGCGACTCGAAGAGCGACTGCAGCTCGTCGCGCTCCTCGGCCGGGCTCGCCTCGAGCGAGCGGCGCTCGACATCGATCTCGTACTCGAGCGACTCCTTCTGCGCGCGCACCGAGATCCACTCGCCGGACGCCATCGAGAAGCCCCCGGCCACCAGGCCGGCCAGGCCGGCCAGACGCACGACGTTGTGGCCGGGGTTGGCGCCGGCGAAGCCCAGGATGAGCGAGATGTTGGTCACCAGCCCGTCGCTGGCCCCGAAGACCCCCGCGCGGAACCACCCCGACGTGAGCTGGCGGTGCGCCTGGCCGTGGAAGACTTCGGACACCGGGCCATCCTAGATTCGCCCGGGTCGCGGACCGGTCGCCGGTAGAGTCGACGGGGAGTTGGAGAGCACCATGCACGTGAAGAACACCGACGACCTGGCCGCGCTGGTCGGCACGCACCTCGGCTACGGCGAGTACCACCGCGTGACCCAGGAGTCGATCAACCTCTTCGCCGACGCCACCGGCGACCACCAGTGGATCCACGTCGACCCCGAGCGGGCCGCCGCGGGGCCCTTCGGCACCACGATCGCCCACGGGTACCTCACGCTGTCGCTCCTGCCCACCCTGCTGCGCGGCCTGCTGACGGTCGACGACGTGCGCATGGGCGTCAACTACGGCGCCAACCGGGTGCGCTTCCCCGCGCCGGTGCCGGTGAACTCCGAGGTCCGCGCCGGGGCCACCCTGGCCGCGGTCGAGGCCCTGGAGGGCGGCGCCCAGGTCGTCCTGGACGTGGTCGTCGAAGTGCGCGACGCCCCCAAGCCCGCCTGCGTGGCCCAGGTCGTCTACCGCCACTATCACTGATCCGGTGGCCGAGCTCGACCTGCCGGTCGGCGAGGAGAAGACGCGCGCGGTGCGCGCGATGTTCGACGCCATCGCCCCGCGCTACGAGCTGCTCAACCACCTCATGACGCTGGGACTGGACCGGCGCTGGCGGCGCCGGGCCGTCGGCGACCTGCGCCTGCCCGACGACAGCCTGGTGCTCGACGTGGCCGCGGGCACCGGCGACTTCACCCGCGAACTCGCCCGCCAGGGGCACCGCGCGGTGGCTAGCGACCTCAGCTACGGAATGCTCCACGCCGGGCGCGGCCTGCTCGAGCGGGTCCAGGCCGACGCCACGGCCCTACCTTTCCGCGCGGGCGTCTTCGACGGGGTGACCTGCGGCTACGCGCTGCGCAACGTGAGCGACCTCGAGTCCACGTTCGCCGAGATGGCCCGGGTGGTGCGCCCCGGCGGGCGGATCAGCCTGCTGGAGGTCGCCGAACCGGCCGGCGGGCTGTGGCGGGCCGGCTTTCGACTCTGGTTTCGTCACGTCGTGCCCCTCGTCGGGGCCATCCTGTCGGATCGGCGCGCCTACCGCTACCTGCCGCGCTCCACCGCCTACCTGCCCGGCGCCGAGGCAATCGCGCAGATGCTCCACCGCGCGGGATTCTCGGCGGTCAACCACCGGTTGCTCGCGGGCGGGCTCAGCCAGCAGTTCGTCGCCACGAGGGCGCGATGAGGTACGTGCGCCGGCGCGTCGATCCGCTGTCGCGCGATCAGCTGCGCGTCGTCGGGGCACGCTCGGGGTGGCTCGTCGAGTCGCCCGACACGCTGCGCGCAGGCTTCGGCGGCACCACCTTCTCGGTCGACCTGCCCGGGGGGCCGCGCGACCTGACCAGCGTCGCCGACGCCTTCGCCGCCCTGACCCTCACCGGCGACGAGGGACCGGCGGGCACCGGCGTCGTCGCCTTCGGCACACTGCCCTTCGACCCCAACGCGCCCGGGCGCCTCGAGGTTCCCCGCTACGTCGTCACCCAGGACCTCGACGGGTCGGCGTGGGTCACGGCCGCCGAGGGCGCGTCGTCGTGGCGCGAGCTGGTGGCCGCGGAGGCCCCGCCCACCCAGGAGCCCCAGAGCCTGCGCACGCTCACCTACCAGCCGACCGCCGAGGAGTACGCCCACAACGTGGCCCTCGCGGTCGAGGTGATGCGCCACAAGGAGATCGACAAGGTCGTGCTGGCCCGCGCCGTGCTGGGCACCGTCCCCGAGGCGATCGACTGCGCGGCGATCGCCCAGCGGCTGCGCCACCGCGAGCCGATCTGCACGATCTACTCGCTGCCCACGCCGGACGGCCGCCGCTTCGTGGGGGCCAGCCCCGAGCTCATCGTGCGCCGCGACGGCGCCACCGTGCGCAGCCAGCCCCTGGCCGGCACCATCTCCCTGCCGGCGCACGCCGCGCCCGACGACTACCAGAACTGGCTGCTGGGCAGCGCCAAGAATCTGCACGAGCACGCCGTCGTGGTCGACGACATCGTCCAGCTCCTGGCGCGCGACTACGACGACATCGTCGCGGACCCCACGCCGTCGATCGTGACCCTGCGCACGGTGGCCCACCTGGGCTCGTGGGTGACCGGCGTGCACCGCGACGCCGCGAGCGCCCCCGACGCCCTGGCCGTCCTGCGGCTCCTGCACCCCACGGCGGCCGTCGGGGGCATCCCGCGCGAGGCGGCGGCCGAACTGCTGGCGCGCCTCGAACAGCACGACCGCGGCAACTACGCCGGGCCGGTCGGGTGGGTCGACGCGACCGGCGACGGCGAGTGGTGGCTGGGTCTGCGCGGGGTACTGGTGGACGGCGCCGCCTTCGAGGCGTGGGCCGGCGCGGGCATCGTGAGCGAGTCCGACCCGATCGCCGAACGCGAGGAGACGCGCGACAAGCTGGCCAGCGTGCTGACGTCGGTGCTGGTCGAGCGGGTCTAGGGCCGCCGGCCGAAGGGCCGCTCCAGGGCCCACTTGGTCACCAGCCACAGCGCTTCGACGACGATGCCGCTGGACATCTTGGACTCGCCGCGGGTGCGGTCGGTGAAGGCGATGGGCACCTCGACGACGGACGCCCCGCCCAGGCGCGCCCGGTAGGTCATCTCGATCTGGAAGCCGTAGCCGTCGGCGGTCACCGACGCGTAGTCGATCTTCTCCAGCGCCTCGCGCGAGTAGACCCGGTAGCCGGCTGTGGCGTCGCGCACCCGCAGCCCGAGCATCACCGACGCGTACTGGTTGCCGCCGCGCGACAGCCACAGCCGCGGGATCGACCAGCTGGGGATGGTGCCGCCCGTCACGTAGCGCGATCCGATCACGACGTCGTGGGTCTCGGCCGCGGCGAGCAGCGCGGGCAGCGCCCGCGGGTCGTGGGAGAAGTCGCAGTCGATCTCCACGAAGTGGTCGTAGTCGCGCGCCAGGCCCCACGCGAAGCCGGCGCGGTAGGCGCCGCCCAGCCCCTGCTTGGCGTCGCGGCGCAGCACCGCGACGCGCCCGAGTTCCTCGCCAACGCGCGCCGCGGCGTCCGCGGTCCCGTCGGGGCTGGCGTCGTCGACCACCAGGACGTCGGCGTCGGGCACCGCCTCGCGCAGGGCGCGCACCATGCTCTCGACGTTCAAGATCTCGTTGTACGTGGGCAGCACCACGAGCGCGCGCATCGTTCGATTCTACCGGCGCCCCTAGACTTGCCCGGTGGGATTCACCTCGCTGACCAGGTCACCTCGCCGCTCGTAGGCTCCGATGGCCGAACCCCCGACGCCGAGGCGATTCGCGCTGCCGCGCGAGATCCGCATCATCCTCTCGGTAGGTCTGCTGGTGTTCGTCTTCGAGTTCCTGGTGCTCCCCCAGTTCGCCGGCGCGCGCCGCTCGCTGCACCTGCTGAGCCACCTCAACCCCCTGGTGGTCGGGCTGGCGGTGGCCTGCGAGGTCGCGGCGATCTACGCCTACGTGGAGCTGACGCGCACCGTCCTCAGCCCGTACTCGCCGAGCCGCTTCACGACGCTGCGCGTCAACCTGGCCGGCCTGGCCATTAGCCACGTGGTGCCCGGCGGCACGGCGCCGGCCGGGGCGCTCTCGTACCGGATCTTCAACGAGCTCCACGTGCCGCGCGAGACCAACGCCTTCGGCCTGGCCGTGCAGGGCAGCGGATCGGCGGTGGTGCTCAACATCATCTTCTGGTGCGCGCTGGTGATCTCGATCCCCCTGCGCGGCTTCAACCCGGCCTACGGCTTCGCCGCCCTGGCCGGGGTCTTCCTGTTGGGCGCCTTCTTCGGGACGATCCTGCTGCTCACGCGGGGCCAGCGCCACGCCGACGCCTGGCTGCGCGCGCTGGCGCGCCGGGTCCCGGCCATCAACCCCGACCGGGTGAGCGCGCTGTTGGAGAAGGTCGCCGCGCGCATCACCGTGCTGATCAACAACCGGCGCACCCTGTGGCGGGCCTTCACCTGGGCCGGGCTCAACTGGCTGTTCGACGCCGCCTGCCTGTGGGTCTTCGTGTGGGCCTTCGGCCACGCCATCTCGCCGATCGACCTGCTGGTCGCCTACGGGCTGGCCAACATCCTGGCCGCTATCCCGCTCACCCCGGCCGGCCTGGGCGTCGTGGAGGCCACGCTCATCCCGACGCTGGTCGGTTTCGGGGTCCCCCACGGCCAGGCGATCCTGGCCGTGCTCTCCTACCGGCTGGTCAACTTCTGGATACCGATCCCCATCGGGGGCGCCGCCTACGCCAGCCTGCAGTGGCGCCGCGACCGCGGCGCTAGCGCGGCGCCAGCGACCGGACCCGAGCCAACGCGCGGCGCTTGAACTCCTCCTGGGCCGACCAGTCGTTGACCGGCTGGAGGCGCCGCCACCGCCGGTCGGTGCCCAGCACCCAGGTGGAGCGGTCGTCGCGCCAGGTGATCTCGAAGGCCTCCAGCAGCTCGTCGCGCAGCTCGGCGCTCGTGATCGGCACCACCACCTCGACGCGGCGGTCGAGGTTGCGCTCCATGAGGTCGGCCGAGCCGATGTAGACGCCGAAGTCCGCCTCGCCGCGGTGGCCGAAGATGAAGATCCGCGAGTGCTCGAGGAACTCGCCCACCAGGGAGTGGACCGTGATGTTCTCCGACAGGCCGGCCACGCCGGGGCGCAGGCAGCACAGCGTGCGCACCTCGAGGCGGATCTGCACGCCGGCGCCGCTGGCTTCGTAGAGGGCGTCGATGATTGCGGGATCGGTCAGGCCGTTGACCTTCATGTCGATCCGTCCGCGCGGCCCGCGCTCGCGCTGGGCGCTGATGAGCCCGATGATCCGCTCGCGCGTCTGCACCGGGCTCACGATGATCGACCGGTAGTCGTCCACGCGCGCGAACCCGGTGAGGAAGTTGAACAGCTCGCCGACGTCGTGGGCGATGTCGGGGTCGCAGGTCAGCAGCCCGAAATCCTCGTAGGTGCGCGCGGTCTTGTCGTTGTAGTTGCCGGTGGCCACGTGGACGTAGCGCGCGGTGGCGGAGCCCTCGTTGCGCACGATGAGGGCGGTCTTGGAGTGGGTCTTGAGGCCCACCACGCCGTAGACGACGTGGGCGCCGGCGTCCTCCAGGGCCTTGGCCCACTCGATGTTGGCGGCCTCGTCGAAGCGCGCCTTGAGTTCGACCAGGGCCACCACCTGCTTGCCGTGCTCGGCGGCGCGGATCAGCGACTTGATCACCGGCGAATCGCCCGACGTGCGGTACAGCGTCTGCTTGATGCCCACCACCATCGGGTCGTCGGCTGCCTGGGCGATGAAGACCTCCACCGAGTCGCTGAAGGACTCGTAGGGGTGGTGCAGGAGGATGTCGCCCTCGCGGATGGCCGCGAAGATGTCGCCCACGTGGTCGCCCACCAGCAGGCGCGGCGGGGTCAGCGGCGACCAGCCCTCGCCGCGCAGGTCGGGTCGCTCCATCGCGTAGAGGCTCCACAGGTCGTGCAGGCCCAGGGGCGCGTCGGTGACGTACACATTGGTGGGGTCGAGCTCCAGCTGGCCGACCAGCAGGTCGAGGAACTCCTGGGACATGGCGCTCTGGATCTCGACGCGCAGCACCTCGCCGAAGCGCCGGCGGCGCAGCTCCACCTCCAGGGCCACCAGGAGGTCGTCGGCCTCGTCCTCTTCGAGCATGAGGTCGGCGTTGCGCGTCACGCGGAACAGGTCGGCGCGCCCGATGGTCATGCCCGGGAAGAGCCGGCCCAGGTTGGCCATGATCAGGTCCTCCAGCAGGCACCAGCGCTCGGGGCCCACCGCCAGGAAGCGCGGCAGCGAGTTGGGCACCTTGACGCGCGCGTTGCGCTCATCGCCGCTGGTCGGGTCGATCACCGTGACGGCGATGTTGAGCGAGAGGTTGGAGATCATCGGGAAGGGGTGGCCCGGGTCGACGGCCAGCGGGGTCAGCACCGGGTACACGTGCTCGTCGAAGTAGACCGCCAGGTCCTTGCGCTCGGCGTCCTCGAGCTCGGACACCCGCACGATTGCGATGCCGTCGCCGGCCAGCTCCGGGAAGATCACGTCGAGCACCAGGCGGTCCTCTCGCTCGAGCAGCGAGGTGACCCGCTCGCGAATCGCCGCGAGCTGCTGGCGGGGCCGGACCCCGTCGACCGACGGCGTCTCGACGCCCGCGGCCACCTTGTCCTCGAGGCTCACGACGCGCACCTGGAAGAACTCGTCGATCAGGTCGGCGAAGATCGCGATGAACTTGCAGCGCTCCAGCACGGGCAGGCGGCGGTCCTCGGCGAGGTCGAGCAGGCGCGCGCCGAACTCCAGTCGGGAGAGCTCGCGGCTCGAGAATCGCTCGGGTCCGAACGTCGAGAGGTCCACCGTGGCGAGGATCACGTCTCCTTAACGAGGCACCGTAACCAAACCATCGTAGGGCTACTCTGGAACCGTGGCGAGGCACGCGACCCGGGACGCGCCGCAGCCGGCCACCACGGCGGCCACGCCCGCCACGTCGCGCTCCACCGAACTGGGCCTGATGGCCCTGGCCTGGATCATCGTCACGTCCTGCTACATCCTGGCCTCGCTGGGCGCCCGGGGCCACATGCCGCCGCGGCTGTGGGCCTTCCTCGGGGTCATCGTCGGCATCTCGCTGGCCATGCATCTGGCCATCCGGCGCTACGCGCCCCAGGCGTCCCAGATCCTGCTGCCGGTGGCCACCCTGCTCAACGGCATCGGCTACGTGGAGATCGCGCGCTGGAACCCGGCGCGCGCCTCCTACCAGGCCGTGTGGTTCGGGCTCAGCGCGGCCGCGCTGGTCATCACGCTGCGCGTGGTGCGCCACGTGCGCGACCTCGACCGCTACCGCTACCTGACCCTCACCGGGGCGATCGGCCTGCTGCTGCTGCCGCTGGTGCCCCACTTCGGCGAGTCGGTCAACGGCGCGCGCCTGTGGGTGAAGGTCGGGCCGCTCTCGTTCCAGCCGGTGGAGCTGGCCAAGATCCTGCTGGCCTTCTTCTTCGCCTCCTACTTCGCCAGCAACCGCGAGCTGCTCTCGACGCCCACGCTGCGCGTCGGCCAGCGACTGATCGTCCCGCCCCAGAAGCTCCTGCCGATCCTCTTCGCGTGGGGTTTCGCCATCGCGGTGCTGGGCGCGGAGAACGACGTGGGCTTCGCGATCCTGCTCTTCGCGCTCTTCCTGGCGCTGCTGTGGGTGGCCACCGGCCTCAAGACCTACGTCCTGCTGGGCTTCGGCCTCTTCGCCGGCGGAGGCGTGCTGGCCAACCAGCTCTTCTCCCAGGTGCACCTGCGCATCAGCTACTGGCTGGACCCGTGGGCCTACATGAACGCCGGCGGGCTCCAGCTCGCCTACGGCTGGTTCTCGCTGGCCGCCGGCGGGGTCACCGGCACCGGTCTGGGCCTGGGCCAGTCCGGCACGGTGCCCGAGATCACCTCGGACATGATCTTCGCCGCGGTCGGCGAGGAGCTCGGCCTCCTGGGGATCATGGTGGTGCTGTGCCTGTTCACGCTCTTCGTCGGCGAGGGCTTCCGCATCGCCCAGCGGGCGCACAGCGACTTCGTGCGCCTGGCCGCGACCGCGCTCACGGCCACCGTGGGCATCCAGGCCTTCGTCATCATGGCCGGCGTGCTGCGCGTCCTGCCCTTCACCGGCATCACGCTGCCCTTCATGGCCTACGGGGGCAGCTCGCTGCTGGCCAACTACGTGATCGTCGCGCTGCTGCTGCGCATCAGCGACGAGAACGCCACCCTGCTGCGCGGCGGAGAGATCCGCGCGGTCGAGATGGTCACCTAGCCGACGCCGGCCAGGATCGCCTCCGCGCACAGGATCGGCGCCGGGACGCCCTGGCGCAGCGCCAGGATCACCGCGTCGCTGGTGCGACAGTCGATCACCTCGCGCCCGCGCGGGCCCATCACGTCGAGCTCGGCGTAGTAGACGCCGTCATCGCAGCGCACGATGCGCGCGGCCACCACGTCGGCCCCCAGGCGCGCCAGGATCTGGCTGGTCAGCTCGTGGGTCCCGGGACGCCGGCCCTCGACGTGGGCCAGGGCCTGGTGCAGGGCCACCGCCTCGGCCAGCGCGATGGGCACCGACAGGTTGCGGTACGGCGGCTCGGCCTCCATGAGGTGCATCTGGGGCGCCGCGTCGCCCAGGTCGTAGGTGACCGACTCGGCCAGCACGACCCGGAACGCCGGCGCGGCGTCGGGGGCCGCGGGCGGGCCGGCGGCGGCGTCGGGGGCCGGCTCGTCGCTCACGACCCGACGCTAACGCGGCGCCGCGAGACCGAGAGCACCAGTCCCCCGCCGGTGTAGAAGACCAGGGCGGCCGACCCGCCGTAGCTGAGGAAGGGCAGCGGGATGCCGACCACCGGCGTGATGCCCATCGTCATGCCGATGTTCTCGAAGCAGCTGAAGGCGAAGAAGATGAAGACCCCCAGGCACAGCACCTTGCCCATGGTGTCCTTGGCGCTCTTGGCGATCCAGAACATCCGGAAGCCCACGAAGCCCAGCAGCACCACGATGGCCGCCGAGCCGATGAAGCCGAGCTGCTCGCCGATGGCGGTGAAGATGAAGTCGGTTCGCTGCTCGGGCACGTAGCCCAGCACCGTCTGCAGTCCGTGGAAGAGGCCCGCGCCGCGCAGCCCGCCCGCGCCGATGGCCGACTTGGCGTTGTTGACCTCGTAGACGAGGGCCTGCAGGGCCGGGCTGGTCGAGTTCTGGTGCAGGAAGGAGACGAAGCGGTCCAGCTGGTACTTGTGCAGCAGCTTGCCGTAGACCGCGACGGCCACCGCGGCCGAGCCCACCACGGCCAGGAAGGTCATGAAGCGCGGGGGCACGCCGGCGACCACCATCATCGCCGCGACCACCAGGACGATGATGATCGCCGTGCCGAGGTCGGGCTGGAGCACGATGAGCACCAGCGGCACCGCGCCCATGGTGAGGATGCGCATCACGTCGTACATCGCCAGGCCGTCGGGCCGGCGCTGGCAGTAGGTGGCCACGGCTAGGACGATGATGAGCACCGTGAACTCGCTGGGCTGGACCTGGAAGAGCCCGAAGTTGTACCAGCGCTGGGCGCCCAGCGCGCTCTGGCCCAGGAAGAACACCCCGACCAATGAGAGGAGCGACGCGACGTAGAGCGGCGTGGCCACCATCTCCAGGCGCCGGTAGTCGAGCAGCGAGATGACGTACATCACCGCGATGCCGAGGGCCACGAAGAGGGCCTGGCGCTCGAGGTAGTAGTGCGGGTTGTAGCCGGCGTTCACCAGCGCCTGGCGCGTCGCGGAGTAGACCATCGTCACCCCGGTCACGCCCAGGAGGATCATTCCCCACAACAGGCTGTAGTCGAGGCCCTCCTTCGGCTTGAGCCGGGCGGTCAGGGCGCTCAGGGTGTCACTCACGCCACCGCCCTCAACAGCGCCGCGCCGTCGACGTCGCGCCCCCACCACCAGCTCATCTGGCGCGCCGCCTGGTAGGCCAGCATCCCCAGCCCGTTGGCGGTGCGGCAGCCCAACGCGGCGTAGGCCTCGCGCCAGGCGGTGAGCCGTGGCTCGTAGGCAATGTCAACGACCAGCGTGTCCGGGGTCGCCCCGTCGACCACCGCCGCGCGCTCGCGCGCGTCGACCGGCACCGTGTTGACGACCAGGTCGACCGCGGTCGACGGTCGCGCCGCGGTGACGCAGTCGTACCGCGCGACCAGCCACTCCACGCGCGCCGACGTTCGCCCCGACAGGGCGATCTCCCGGGCGCCGGCCCGGGCCAGGGCGTCGACGATCGCCCGGGCCGCGCCTCCCGCGCCGAGGACGACGACCGCGAGCTGCGCGGGGTCGAGGTCGAACTGCGCGCGGACCGCGTCCAGAAAGCCGACACCGTCCGTCGAGGTCCCGGTGACCCGACCGTCGCGCACCACCAGCGAGTTGACCACCCCCAGGCGCACCGCCACCGGCTCGAGCTCGTCGCACGCCGCGGCGGCGACCGCCTTGAGCGGCATCGTCACCGAGAGCGCGTCGAAGCGCGCACCGAGCAGCTCACCCAACCGGCCGGCCTCCGATTCGCGCAGGGCCACGCGCTCGGAGGTCCCGGTGAGGCCGGCCTGGGCCAGCCCGAGCTCGTGGAGGCGGGGCGAAAGCGAGTGCTCGATGGGAAAGCCCACGACCCCGAGGCGCCAGTTCACCCGAGGACCCGGGCGGCCCTGCGCTCATTGACCAGCTGCTGGGCGTAGGTCGTGGCGAAGGCCTCGTTGCCGCGGCGGTCGACGACCACGAAGTACAGCCACGGGCCCGGCGGCGCGTGCAGCACCGCCTTCAGCGCCGTCGCCGACACGGCGCAGATCGGCGTGGGGGTCAGTCCGACGTGCAGGTAGGTGTTGTAGGGCGTCGCCGTCTGGAGCATCGCACTGGTCACCGCGCCGGCGTCCAGTCCCAGCGGGTACTTCACCGTCGAGTCCATCTGCAGCGGGCCCCCGCGGTGGAGGCGGTTGAAGATGACGCGGGCCACCCGGGGCATGTTCTGAGGGTAGTAACCCTCGCGCTCGACGATTGAGGCGGCGATCACCAGCTGGTAGGCCGACAGCCCGTTCACCGTGGTCGAGGGGGAGAAACCGACCGACGCGGCCTCGGTGACGAAGCCCGCGGTCATCGCGGTGGCCAGCGAGAGCGCCGACTCGTGCGGCGTGAGCAGGTACGTCCCCACGCCCACCAGACCCTCCAGGGCGCTCACGTTCTGCTCCCGCCCGCTCACGAAGGGCGGATCGAGGTTGGGGTGGTAGGGCGAGGTGCGCGCCATCGCCGCGGCGGCCCCGAGGAAGTCGTCGGCGTACCGGCTGCCCCGGTCGGCGACCAGGGTGAGGAACACCTCGTGCAGGGTCACGCCCGGCGTCACGTCGATCACGTTGACGTTGGGCGGCGCGCCGAAGACCGCGCGCACGTGGGCGAAGGAGGAGTTCTGGGCGATCTGGTACGCGCCGGGACTCACGGTCAGCGAACCGAACAGCTCGGTGTCCAGGCGGAATGCGAACGGCGAGGCGATCACCCCCTGGGCGTGCATCTCGCCGGCGATCGTCGAGATGGAGTCACCCGGCTTCACCGTCACCACGACCAGGCGACCCGGTCCCCCGAGGGGGTGGGCCTGGAGCGCGAACCACACGACGAAGAGGAAGATGACCGCGCCCACCCCCGCGACCACCCGGATCGTGCGCCTACGCACGGTCAGCCTCGAGGAAGTGCTGGAGCATCACCACCGCCGCGGCGCTGTCGACGCGGCCGCGGTGATGGCGCGCCCGCACGCCCGCCTCGCGCAGCGACCGCTGCGCCTCGGTCGTGGTGAGGCGCTCGTCGAACGCGACCACCGGCACGGCCCCGAGGCCGCCGCGCAGGTCGGCGACCAGCTCGTCGGCCTGCGTCGTCGACGCCGTCTCGGCGCCCGAGAGGGCCACCGGCCGGCCCACCACGACGAGGTCGACCCCCTCGTTCTCGACCAGGCGCACGACCGCGGCCACCACCCCCTCGGCCGCCAGCGCGGCCCGGGGAAACGCCATGGTGCGCGCCGAATCGGAGATCGCCACGCCGCAGCGACGAGACCCGGGGTCGATGGCTAGTACCCGCGCCATGAGCGACTAGAGGGCGCGCGCGTCGAGGGAGTCGTCGGAGGCCACGACGATGGCCACCTTGTCGTCGCTGGTGCCCACCAGGACCACCGCGCGGCGCCCGCGGCGCTGCAGGTCCTGGGCCAGGGTGCGCAGCTGGTCGCCGGTGAAACCGTCGACCCGCGCGACCACCAGGTCCCCGGCGTGCGCGGCGTCGAGCTCCTCGGCCACGTGGGCCAGCTGGCTCTGGCGCAGGGCGGCCACCTCCTTCTCGAACTCGCGCTGACGATCGAAGAGCCGCTCCAGGGCGGGCACGACGTCCTCGGTCGAGGTCTTGAGCAGGCCCGCCACCGAGGCGAGGGCCCGCTCCATCTCGGAGCTGCGTCGGAAGGCCCCCATCGCGCTCACCGCCTCGATGCGCCGGGTGTTGGCCCCGATCGATGACTCGCTGACCAGCTGGATTTGGCCGATGTCGCCGAGGCGGTCGACGTGGGTGCCGCCGCAGAACTCCAGGCTGTGCGACCCGGCGCGTACCACGCGCACCCGCTCGCCGTACTTGTCACCGAAGAACGCCACGGCGCCCATCGCCTCGGCCTCCGGCTTGGTTGTCTGGATCGTCTCGACGTCCTCGTTGGCCACGACGTCGCCGTTGACCAGGGTGAGGATCGCCGCGGCCTCCTCCGGACGCACTCCGGCGCCGTGGGAGAAGTCGAAGCGCAGGCGGTCCGGACCGACCCACGACCCCTGCTGGCGCACGTGGTCGCCCAGCACCTGGCGCAACCCGGCGTGCAACAGGTGGGTCGCGGTGTGATTGCGCCGGGTCGCCTCGCGGCGCACCGGGTCGATCACCGCCAGGGCCACCTGGCCGGGCAGCACCTCGCCGCTCAGCCGGCCGCGGTGCGCGATGAGCCCCCCGGCCACGCTCTGGGTGTCCGCCACGTCGAATCGCCCCGTCTCGGTGGTCACCGTCCCGGTGTCGCCCACCTGGCCGCCGGACTCGGCGTAGAAGGGCGTGGCGTCCAAGAACAGCTCGCTCGCGCCGGCCTCGCCAGCCAGCACCGCCAGCACGGTGGTCTCGACGCTGTAGCGCGCGACGTCGCGCCCCACGAACTCGGTGACGCCGTGACGCTCGATCAGGTCGCGGTACTGGGCGTCGTCGGCCAGGTGGAGCGTCTTGGCCGCGGCCCGCGCGCGCTGGCGCTGCTCGGCCATCGCCGCGTCGAAGCTCGCGCGGTCCACGACCAGCCCGGACTCCGAGACGATCTCGTCGGTCAGCTCGACGGGGAAGCCGTGGGTGTCGTGGAGCTTGAAGGCCACGTCGCCCGGGAAGATCGCGGACCCGCTCGCGGCGACCGCGTCGCGCGCCTCTTCGAGCAGCGACAGCCCGGTGCGCAGCGTGCGGGCGAAGCCGGCCTCCTCGCGCTCGAGCACCTCGACGATGAGGTCGCGGTCGTGGACCAGCACCGGGTAGGCCGACCCCTCCTTGACCAGCGTGGCGTCGACCAGCGAGGCCAGCAGCGGGCGCTCCGAGCCGGCACGGCGCGCGGCCAGTATCGCCCGGCGGATGATGCGCCGCAGCACGTAGCCGCGCCCCTCGTTGGAGGGCAGGACCCCGTCGGCGACCAGCATCGTCATGGCGCGCCCGTGCTCGGCGATGCGCCGCAGGGCGACGTCGGTCGACTCGTCGCGGCCGTAGGGGACGCCGACGGCGCGCGCGGCGGTCTCCAGGAGCGGCGCGAACAGGTCGGTGGCGAAGACCGACTCCACGCCGTTGAGGATCGACAGGATCCGCTCGAAGCCGGCGCCGGTGTCGATGTTCTTGGTGGGCAGGTCCAGCATCGTGCCGCCAGGGTGGCGCTCGTACTGCATGAAGACGAGATTCCAGAACTCCATGTACCGGTCCTCGTCGCCGAAGGCCGGTCCGCCGTCGGCCCCGAAGGCCGGTCCCTTGTCGTAGAAGATCTCCGAGCACGGCCCGCACGGCCCGGTCTCGCCCATCCCCCAGAAGTTGTCCTCGTCCAGGCGCTGGATCCGCTCGGCCGGCACGCCGACCCCGTCGCGCCAGATGTCCGCGGCCTCGTCGTCGGAGAGGTGCACCGTCACCCAGAGCCGGTCGGGGTCCAGCCCGAAGCCCTCGGTGACCAGCCCCCAGGCGAAGTCGATGGCCCCCTGCTTGAAGTAGTCGCCGAAGGAGAAGTTGCCCATCATCTGGAAGAACGTGAGGTGGCGCTGGGTGGTGCCGATGATCTCGATGTCCGAGACCCGGAAGCACTTTTGGATCGACACGGCGCGCCGGTGCGGCGCCGGCTCCTCGCCCAGGAAGTAGGGCTTGAAGGGCACCATGCCGGCGATGGTGAACAGCAGGCTCGGGTCGTGCGGGATCAGGCTGGCCGAGGGCACGATCGTGTGGCCGCGGGCGGCGAAGTAGTCCAGGAAGGTCGAGCGCAGTTCGGCGGCTTCCACGCGCCTACTCTACCGGGGCCCCTGATTCGTCCTGGTCCGAGGGGGTGGTTCGCGCCCGCCAGGACTCGGCGACGCCGCGTTCACGACCGTGGTCGCTCGGCTCGTAGAAGCGACGGCCCGCCAGCGCGTCGGGGAGGTACTGCTGGTCCACCCAGCCGCCGGGGTGGTCGTGGGGGTAGCGGTAGTCGGTGCCGAACCCCTCGACGGCCGCGCCGCGATAGTTCGACCCGCGCAGATGATCGGGCACCTCGACCAGTCCCCCGGCGCGCACCGCGTCGGTCGCCGCGCCCAGCGCGCGCGTCACCGAGTTGCTCTTGGGCGCCAGCGCCAGGGTCAGGGTGGCGTGGGCCAGGTTGAGCCGCGCCTCGGGCAGGCCCACGAACTCGACGGCCCGCGCGGCGGCCTCGGCCACCAGCAGGCCCGTGGGGTCGGCCAGCCCAACGTCCTCGCTGGCCAGGATCACCAGGCGCCGCGCCAGGAAGCGCGGGCTCTCGCCGCTCTCGAGCAGGGTCACCAGCCAGTAGAGGGCGCCGTCGGGGTCCGACCCGCGGATCGACTTGATGAGCGCCGAGACCTGGTCGTAGTGGGTGTCGCGCGACTGGTGGTAGAGGCGCCCGTCGCGGGCCCGCGCCACGCGACCGACCGTCACCTCGTTGTCGTCCTCGGCGCGCGCCAGCACGATCGCCGTGTCGAGCGTGGTGAGCGCGGCGCGCGCGTCGCCGTCGCTCGAGGCCACCAGCGCGCCCAGCGCCTCGTCCTCGATGGTCGCCACCCGCAGCGCCAGCCCGCGCCGGCAGAGCTCGGTCAGGTCCTCGTCACTGAGCGGGTGGAGCCGCCACAGGGTGCAGCGGCTCATGAGCGCGGCGTTCACCTCGAAGTAGGGGTTCTCGGTGGTCGCCCCGATGAGGACGATCTCGCCGGTCTCGGTCGCCGGCAGCAGGAGGTCCTGCTGGGCCTTGTTGAAGCGGTGCACCTCGTCGATGAACAGCACGGTGCGCTGGTCGAGCTCGCCGAGACGCTCGCGGGCGCGCCCGATCGCCTCGCGCACGTCCTTGACCCCCGAGGTCACCGCCGACAGGCTCTCGCTGGCGTAGCCCGCGGCCAGGGCCAGGATGCGCGCCAGGGTGGTCTTGCCGGTCCCGGCCGGCCCCCACAGGATCATCGAGGTCAGTTGACGGGCCTCGACGAAGCGGCGCAGCGGCCCGCCCACGCCCACCAGGTGGTCCTGGCCGACGACCTCGTCGAGGGTGCGCGGGCGCAGCAGCTCGGCCAGCGGCGCCTGCGCGCGCAGGCGCTGCGTGACGGCGTCGTCGAAGAGAGACGTGGCTACCCCTTCGGCGCGAAGCGCAGGCGCAGCTCGGCCAGCTGGCGATCGCTGATCGCCTTGGGCGCCCCGGTCATCAGGTCGGCCCCCGACTGGGTCTTGGGGAAGGCGATGACCTCGCGGATGTTCTCCTCGCCGGCGAAGATCGCCACCAGCCGGTCGATGCCGAAGGCGAAGCCGGCGTGCGGCGGCGCCCCGTACCTAAAGGCCCCCAGCAGGAAGCCGAAGCGGCTCTCGGCCGCCTCGTCGCTGATCCCCAGGACCAAGAAGACCCGCGACTGGATGTCGGCGCGATGGATGCGCACCGATCCGCTGCCCAGCTCCCACCCGTTGAGCACCAGGTCGTAGGCCTGGCTGCGCACCGACAGGGGGTCGCTCTCCAGGCGGTCGAGGTCCTCGGGGTGGGGCATCGTGAACGGGTGGTGGGCGGCCATCGGGTGGCCGTCCTCGTCGACCCCCTCGAACAGCGGGAACTCGGTCACCCAGACGTAGCGGTGCGGGCCCTGGCCCACCGGCGGCGAGCCCAGCGTCACGCGCAGCGCGCCCAGGACGCGGCAGGCCAGCGCTTTCTCGTCGGCCACCACCAGCACCAGGTCGCCCTCGCGCGCGCCGTCGACGCCCGACACCGCGGCGCGCTCGGAGTCGCTCAGGTGGCGCGCCAGGGGCGAGTCCAGTCCCTCGGTCGTGACCCGGAACCACGCCAGGCCCGCGGCGCCCAGCCCCTTGGCCTGCTCGACCAGCTCGTCGAGGCGCGCCCGCGGCGTGTCCGCGCCCCCGGGGACCCGCAGCGCCTTGACGGTCGGCGCGGCGAAGGCCCGAACCGACGTGGCGACGAAGACGTCGCTGAGGTCCTGGAGCGTCATGGCGAAGCGCAGGTCGGGCTTGTCGGTGCCGTAGCGATCCCGCGCCTCGGCCCAGGTCATCGAGGCGATGTCGCCGGGGCGCTCGCCGGTGGCCGCCTCGGCCGCGTCGAGCACCGCGCGCGAGGTGAAGGCCATGACGTCCTCTTGGGTCACGAAGCTCGCCTCCAGGTCGAGCTGCGTGAACTCGTACTGGCGGTCGGCACGCACGTCCTCGTCGCGCAGGCACCGCGCGACCTGGTAGTACCGGTCGAAGCCGCCGACCATCAGCAGCTGCTTGGCGATCTGGGGGCTCTGGGGCAGGACGTAGAACTCCCCCGGGTGCAGTCGCGAGGGGACCACGAACTCGCGCGCGCCCTCGGGCGTGGGCGCCCAGAGCAGGGGCGTCTCGACCTCGCAGAACCCCTGGGCGTCCATCGCCGCGCGCAGCGCGCGGTTGACCGTCGCGCGCAGGCGCAGGTTGCGCTGGACCGGCTCGCGGCGCAGGTCGAGGAACCGGTGGCGCAGGCGCACCGGCTCGTCGACCTCGGTGCGCTCGTCGAGCGGGAAGGGCGGCGCCTCGGCGAGCGCCAGGACCTCCACGTCGCAGTCGGTCAGTTCGACCTCGCCGGTCGCCAGGCGCTCGTTGACCGTGCCCTCGGGACGGCGCGCGACGGTGCCGGTGACGCGCACCACGTACTCGGCGCGCGCGTCGACCGTTCCCTCGACGACCGCCTGGAGGAGGCCCGAGCGGTCGCGCAGGTCCAGGAACGCCAGGTGCTCGCCGTGCTCGCGGCGCTTGGCCACCCACCCGCACACGCTCAGGCGCCGGCCCACGTCGGCCACCGAGACCGACGCGCACAGGCAGTCGCGCAGGGCCGTGGCTTCGGAGTTCTCGGGCATCGTCTCGCCGTTCACTGGGACCGGGCGAGCGCCGCGGCGAGGTCGCCCCGGGCCACCCGGCGCTGGGCCGGCTCGCCGCTGGCGGCGCGCAGGTCCCTCATCGTAACCTCGCCGGCCGACCACTCCCGGGGCCCCACGATCACCGCCCAGCGCGCGCCGGAGCGGTCGGCCACGCGCATCTGGGACTTCATCGATCGCGCGTCGTAGGCGCGGTCGACCGCCAGTCCCGCGCGGCGCAGCTCGTCGACCAGCACCGTGGCCGCGTCGACGTCGGTGGTGTCGACCACGAAGACGTCCAGGGTGCGCTCGATCAGGTCGGCGGTGGCGCCCTCGGCCTCGCGGGCCAGCAGCAGCCGCTCGATCCCGCTGCCGAAGCCGATCCCCGGCGTGGGCTTGCCGCCCAGCTCTTCGGCCAGCTGGTCGTAGCGCCCGCCGCCGCCGATGCCGTTCTGGGCGTTCTCCAGCGCGGCCGAGGCGAACTCGAAGGTCGTGCGCGTGTAGTAGTCGAAGCCGCGCACCAGTCGCGGGTTGAGCGTCGCGGCCACGCCGATCGACGCCAGGCCGGCGCGCACCGCCGCGAAGTGGTCGCGGCACTCGGCGCAGACGTGGTCGATCAGGCGCGGGCCCGCGTCGGTCACCGCGACGCAGGCCTCGCGCTTGCAGTCCAGGACCCGCAGCGGGTTGGCGGCCCAGCTGGTGCGGTGCTCGTCGCACAGCTGCGCCTCGCGCGCGCCCAGGTGCTCACGCAGCAGCTCCACGTAGGCCCGCCGGCACGCTGGGTGGCCCATGGTGTTGATCGACAGGTCCACCCGGGTCAGCCCGATCGCGGCGTAGAAGCGCGCGGCCAGCGCGATCACCTCCACGTCGACCGCCGGGTCGTCGGTGCCCAGCACCTCGACGCCCAGCTGGTGGTGCTGGCGGTAGCGCCCGGCCTGGGGCCGCTCGTAGCGGAAGGCCGCCGTGACGTACCACGCCTTGAACGGGGTGGTCGGCTGGTGCTGGACGAAGGCGCGCACCACCGGCGCGGTGCCCTCGGGGCGCAGGGCGTAGACCCGGTCGCTGCGGTCGGAAAAGACGTACATCTCCTTCTTGGCCACGTCGCTGTCCTCGCCGATCCCGCGGTGGAAGACGCCGACCTCCTCGAACATCGGGGTGACGGCCAGGGTGAAGCCGTAGCGGTAGGCGAACTGGGCGAAGGTGGCGATCAGGCCCTCCCACTGGACGGCGTCCTCGCCCAGGACGTCGTGGGTCCCGATGGGCGCGCGGAACGCGGGTGCCGGGTCGCTCATGAGGTGGCGCGTTGACCGGGCAGCTGGCGGAAGGCGTCGAAGACGCCGTCGACCGCCTTCAGGGCCGCCAGCAGGCTGGAGAGGTGCGCGGGGTCGGCCAGTTCCACGTCGAAGACCATGCGCACGATGCGCGTGCCGGAGGTGGTCGAGCTCGACGAGATGATGTTGAGGTGGTACTCGGCGACCACTTTGGACACGTCGAGCAGCAGCCGCGACCGGTCGAAGGCCAGCACCTCGAGCACCGCGCGGTACTGGCCACCCAGGGAACCGTCCCACTCGACGTCGATCACCCGCTCGCCCAGGCGCTGGGCCAGCGCCACCGCGTTGGAGCAGTCGTCGCGGTGCACGCTCACGCCGCGGCCCTGGGTGATGAAGCCCATGATCTGGTCGCCGGGCACCGGCGAGCAGCACCGCGCCAGGTGGACCATGACGTCGTCGAGGCCCTCGACGTAGACGCCGGCGCTGCGCCGCGTCGAGCGCCCGGTGCGCGGCATCTTGGTGACGGTCGAGGGCAGCTGCTCGGCCTCGCCGCCGTGCAGCTCGCGCTCCAGGCGCTGGACCACCGACAGCGCGGAGTTCTGCCCGCTGTCGATCGACATGAAGAGGGCGTCGAGGTCATCGAGGCTGAGCGCCTTGATCACCGCGTCGAGCGCGCTGGAGGAGAGCGACGTGGCCACCGGCAGGCCCTCGCGGCGCAGCGCCCGGGTGAGCTCCTCGCGCCCGCCCTCGATGGCGTCCTCGCGGCGCTCGCGCTGGAACCACTGGCGGATCTTGGAGCGGGCCCGCGTGGACTTGACCAGCGCCAGCCAGTCGCGCGACGGGCCGGCCGACTCGCTCTTGGAGGTCACGATCTCCACCACGTCGGCCGAGTGCAGCACGGTGTCCAGGGGCACCAGGCGCCCGTTGACCTTGGCCCCCACGCAGTGGTGCCCCACCTCGGTGTGCACGGCGTAGGCGAAGTCCACCGGGGTGGCGCCCTCGACCAGGGAGATGACCCGGCCCTTGGGGGTGAAGACGTAGACCTCGTCGTGGCCCAGGTCGAGCTTGAGGGCCTCCAGGAAGGCGATCGGGTCGCTCTCCTCCTCCTCGACGTCGGCCAGGCGCTGCATCCAGGCCAGCTCCTTGCCCGACGCGCCCTCCTTGTAGGTCCAGTGCGCGGCGACGCCGAACTCGGCGCGCCGGTGCATCTCCTGGGTGCGCACCTGGACCTCGACCGACTTGCCGCGCGGCCCGATGACCGTGGTGTGCAGGGACTGGTAGAGGTTGAACTTGGGCGAGTTGATGAAGTCCTTGAAGCGGCCCTGGACCGGCGACCAGATCGCGTGGATGGCGCCCAGCACCGCCCAGCAGTCGCGCTCCTCCTCGACGATGACGCGCAGGCCCACCAGGTCGAAGATCTCGTCGAACTCCTTGCCGCCGATGACCATCTTCTCGTAGATGCTCCAGAAGTGCTTGGGGCGGCCCTTGACGTCGCCCTTGATGGCGAAGGAGTCCAGCTTCGCGCTCAGCGTCTCCATGACCTCGCTCAGGTAGGCCTCGCGCTCGGGCGCGCGCGCCGCCACCATCTGCTCGATCTCGGCGTAGCGCTTGGGGTGCAGGGTGGCGAAGCTGAGGTCCTCGAGCTGCCACTTGACCTGCTGGACGCCCAGGCGGTGGGCCAGGGGCGCGTAGACGTCGAGGGTCTCCTGGGCGATGGCCCGCTGGCGGCTCATCGGCATGACCGAGATCGTGCGCATGTTGTGGAGGCGATCGGCCAGCTTGATCAGCAGGACCCGCCAGTCCTGGGCCATGGCGATGAACATCTTGCGGATGGTGGCCGCCTGCTGGGCCTCCTTGGAGTCGAACTCCAGGCGATCGAGCTTGGTGACCCCGTCGACCACCGCGGTCACCCGCTCGCCGAACTCCCGGGCCAGCCACTGGGTGGTCACGCCGGTGTCCTCCACGGCGTCGTGCAGCAGGGCCGCGGCGATGGTCGTCTCGTCCAGGCCCAGGTCGGCCACGATGTCGGCCACGGCGATGGGGTGGGTCACGTAGGGCTCGCCGGTGCGGCGCAGCTGGCCCTCGTGGGCGGCGATCGCCGCCAGGCCGGCCCGGCGGATCAGTTCGTCGTCGCCGTCCTCGTGGTAGCCCAGGAACCGCGTGATCAGGCGCTCGACGGCGTTGACCAGCGCGGGGTCCGCCGGGGCGCGCGAGGTCAGGCTCACCATGGGGTCAGCCTACCGGCGCGTTACCTCTTTTTCCGCTTCCGCGCGCGCGCCTGGAGCGGCGCGACGGGCTTGCTCGGGCCGCGGGCCGCGCCGCGCGGGGCGCCCGTCGAGCTCAGCGTGCGCTGCGGTCCGTCGCCGGCCAGCACCGCCGCGGCGGCCGGCGTGAGCAGGCGCCGATCGGCGCGCGCGCTGACGCGCTCGGCCAGTTCGCGGAAGCGCGGCTCGCGCTCCTTGAGCATCGACAGCAGCGGGCTGGCGATGAAGATCGACGAGTAGGCCCCGCTGAAGAGACCCACGCACAGCGCCAGGCCGTAGTTCTGCAGCGTGGTGGCGCCCAGGATGTACGCGCCCACCACGAGGACCGAGAGCACCGGCAGGATGGCCACCAGCGAGGTGTTGATCGAGCGCGCCAGCGTCTGGTTCATCGAGAGGTTGACCATCTCGGCGTAGCTCAGATCGCCGCCCTTTAGCACCGTGGACGCGTTGTCGCGCACCCGGTCGAAGACGACCACCGTGTCGTAGAGCGAGTACCCGAGGATGGTGAGCAGGGCGATCACCGTGTCGGGGGTGATCTGGAAGCCGAAGAGCGAGAAGACGCCCAGGGCCACCAGCAGGTCGTGCACCATGGCCACGAAGGCGGCCAGCGCCATCTTCGGCTCGAAGCGCACGCTGATGTAGAGCACCACCGCGATGAAGAAGACGATGAGGGCTTCGACGGCGCGCTTGGTGATCGACCCGCCCCAGGTCGGTCCGACGCTGCTGGTCGACACCTGGTTGGGGCTGACCCCGGCCGCCTTGGCCATCGCGTTGACCACCGCGGTGGTGATGTTGGTCTGCTGGGTCGTCGAGAGGTTGTTGAGGTCGGCCGTGACCTGGTAGGTCTGGCCGCCCAGCTTCTCGACGACCGGCTGGCTGAGCCCGGCGTTGTGCACGGCGCTGGTCATGGCCGCGATCGACGAGTGGGGCGCCAGGACCTCCCAGGAGTTACCGCCCTTGAATTCGATGCCCAGGTTGAAGCCGCGGATCGACAGCGAGCCGATGCCCAGCACGATGATGAGCGCCGAGGCGGCGAACCACAGGCGGCGGCGTCCGACGAAGTCGAAGGTGGTCAGGCCGTTGTAGAGCCGGCCGATGGGACCGTACCTCTTGGTCGTGGTCGTGGTCTCGTCACTCACTGGGCAGGCCCCCCGGGAGCAGGCCGGCGGCCAGGGACAGCGCGGACGTGCTGTCCGAGCCGCGCCGGCCCAGCAGGACCACTATCGGCCGGGTGAAGTACCAGGTGATGAAGACGTCCATCAGCGTCGACAGACCCAGGAAGAAGGCGAAGCCGCGCACGTCGCCCACCGCGATCAGGTAGAGCAGCACCGCGGCGAGCAGGCTGACCGTGTCAGCGGCCAGGACCGTGCGCCAGGCCGAGCGAAACCCCCGGTCGACCGACGTGCGGATCGAGCGGCCCGAGCGGGCCTCGTCCTTCAGCCGTTCGAAGTACACGATGTAGCTGTCCACGGTGATGCCGATGGACACGATGATGCCGGTGACCCCGGCCAGCGAGAAGGTCGGGGCGAAGGCCGTGTGGCCCAGCGCCGAGATGATCGCCCACAGCAGGGCCGCGGTCACGCTCAGCCCCAGAATGATGACCAGGCCCAGGGCCCGGTAGTAGACGATGGTGTAGAGCAGCACCAGGAGCAGGCCCACCAGGCCCGCGCCCAGGCCGGCCACCAGGGAGCTGTGGCCCAGGGTCGGCGACACGGTCTGGGTGGTGAGTGCCTGGAGGCGCACCGGCAGCGCGCCGAACTCCATGGCGATGGCCAGCTGCTTGGCCGAGGACTGGGTGAACGAGCCGGAGATCTGGCCGGACCCGTTGAAGCTGGTGAAGGTCGCCTGGGTGGGCTGGATGAGCGGCGCGGACTGCACCACGCCGTCGAGCTCGATGGCCAGCTGCTGGTGGAAGTTGGCCTTGGCCACGGCGTCCCACGCCGGGCTGCCCGTCGAGGTCAGGTTGTAGTTGACGACCCAGGCGCCCACCTGGTCCTGCTGGGCGACCGCCTTGGAGATCGCCGTGCCGGTGAGCTGGGACGGCCCCAGCACCAGGCGCACGCCCGTTTGGCCGAGCACCGGCAGCAGGACGGTGTCCCTGGCGAGGTCCTGGGGCGGCGGCGTCGAGTCGAGAGACGCGAACTGCGGGTCGGGCGGGATCGCCGCGTTGTAGGTGTACCCGTTGGCGCTGGTGGGCGCGACCACCACGTTGAGGTTGGCCTGGGTCAGCGCGTACTGGGACCCGCACGCCGGCAGCGTGCCCGTCGCCACCGGCTTGGTGACCTTGGCGGTCGAGGCCGCGCAGAGCACCGGGCGAAAGAGCAGCTGGGCGGTCTGGCCCACCGCCGCGAGCACCGCGCGCGCGTCCTTGACGCCAGGGACCGAGACCACCACGTTCTTGCCCTGGAGGTTCACCGTGGCGCCCGAGACGCCGAGCCCGTTGACGCGGTTGCTGAGGATCGTCACGACCTCCTGCATGTTGGCGGTCGTGGCGGCGGTGGTCGGCTTGTAGACGACCGAGAGTCCGCCGGCCAGGTCGAGGCCCAGCTTGGGGCCCCAGCCCAGCGACAGGGTGGCCACCAGCGCCCCGAAGGAGACGACGATCGTCAGCACCAGGCTGAGGATCATCGAGCGCCGGGAACCGACCGGTGAAGCCATCCTTACTTGTCGCCCTCGGTGGCCTCGCCGCTCGAGCCCTCGCCGTCGGCGTGATGGTCGTCGGCCGACTCCGAGACCACCGGGTCGTAGCGCCGGGCGATGGCGCTGGGGATGAAGTCCAGTTCCGCGCCGCTGGAGCTGCGCAGGGTGATCAGCTGGTCGCTGCGGCGAATCACCTCGCCGACGAAGCCCCCGACGGTCTGGGCGCGGTCACCGACCTCCACCTGGCGGGCCTCGACACGCGCGGCCTTGGTGCGACGGCTGCGCGGGCGGATGTAGAAGTAGTACAGGGCGGCGAAGACCGCGACGTAGACGAGCAGGATCCACGAGGACGAGGACTTCGCCTTCGTCGCCGCTTCCAGAAGCAACAACATGGGGTTCCCTTCGGGATAGACGCCCCCGAAACCCTACTCGCTGGCGCCCCGGGGCCCTAGAGCAGTCCGCCCCCGCGCGGCGTGCGCCCCAGGTGCGCGTAGGCGCGCTCGGTGGCGACGCGACCGCGCGGCGTGCGCGCCAGCAGCCCCTCGCGCAGGAGGTAGGGCTCGTAGGCGTCCTCGATCGTGCTGGTCTCCTCGCCGCAGGCGTGGGCCAGCGTGGTGAGGCCGACCGGCTGGTGGGAGAACTGGTCGCACAGCAGTCCGAGGATCCGCCGGTCGACCTTGTCCAGGCCCAGGGTGTCGACGCCGAACAGCTCCAGCGCCTCGGTGGCCAGGGCCGCGTCGACTCGGGCGCGTCCGCGCACGACGGCCACGTCGCGCACCCGGCGCAGCAGGCGATTGGCGATGCGCGGGGTGCCGCGGCTGCGTCCGGCGATCACCCGGGCGGCGTCGTCGTCCAGCGCCACCCCCAGCAGGCGCGCCGAGCGGTTCACGATCACCGTGAGGTCGTCCTCGCCGTACAGGTCGAGCGAGGCGACGAAGCCGAAGCGGTCGCGCAGGGGCGCCGCGACCAGGCCGGTGCGCGTCGTGGCGCCCACCAGCGTGAAGCGCGGCAGGTCGAGGCGGATCGAGCGCGCCGACGGGCCCCGACCGATCATGACGTCGAGACGCCGGTCCTCCATCGCCGGGTAGAGCACCTCCTCCACGGCGCGCCCGAGCCGGTGCAGCTCGTCGATGAAGAGAACGTCCCCGTCGCGCAGGTCGGTCAGCAGGGCCGCCAGGTCGCCCGGGCGCGTCAGCACCGGCCCGCTGGTCACGCGCAGTCCGGCGGACATCTCGTTGGCCACGATGGTGGCCAGCGAGGTCTTGCCCAGTCCGGGCGGACCGGCGAAGAGCAGGTGGTCGACGACCTGTCCGCGCACGCGCGCCGCGCCCAGCACGATCTCCAGGTGACCCACCAGCTCGCGTTGGCCGACGAACTCGCTCAGGGTGGTCGGGCGCAACGTGGCCTCCACCGTGCGCTCCTGCTCGTCGGCCACCGGCGCGACCACGCTCTCGATGGTCAGGTCGACGTCGCGGCGCGTCACCGCGGCCTAAGTCGGTGCAGGGCCTCGCGCAGGGCGGCGGACTCGTCCTCGGCCGGCGGGGCGTCGCGCAGGACGTCGCGGATCTCCGCGCTGGTGTAGCCGAGCGCGCGCAGCGCGTCCTCCACACCCTCCTGGTCGCTGACGCGCCCGTTCTGCTCGCCGGGCAGCGCCACGACCTTGCCCTTGAGCTCCAGCACGATGCGGCTCGCCGTCTTGGGGCCGATGCCCGGGATGAGCGCCACGCGCTGGGCGTCGCCGCTCTCGATCGCCGCGACCAGCTCGCCGGTCGTCATCGTGCGCAGCGCCCCCAACGCGGTCGAGGGACCGACGCCCGGCGTGGCCAGCAGCATCTCGAAGAGCTCGCGCTCCTCCAGCGTGGCGAAGCCGTAGAGCAGGATCGCGTCGTCGCGCACCACGGTGTAGACGAAGAGCCGGGCGCGATCACCCGTCGCGAACTCCTCACGGGCGACGTGGACCTCGTAGCCCACCCCCCGCACGTCGAGCACGACGGCGCCGCTGGGCAGGCGGTGGTGCACCTCGCCCTCGAGCCAACCGATCATCGCGGCGTCGCCTCGGCCAGGCGGCGCTGCGTGCGCTCGGTGACCAGGTAGGTAATGGCCAGCGCCAGGGCGTCGGCCACGTCGGGCGGCCGCGGCGGCTCGCGCAACCCGCAGAGGCGCGCCACCATCGCCTGGACCTGGGATTTGGACGCCGCGCCGTAGCCGGTGACGGCGAGCTTGACCTCCTGGGAGGTGAACTGGCGCACGTCGGCGCCCGTCGCGCCCGCCAGGGCGATCGCCACCCCGCTCGCCTGGGCCACCGAGATGGCGGTGCGGGCGTTGCGCTGGTAGAAGACCCGTTCCACCACGACCACGTCGGGGCGCAGCTCGGCGATCAGCGCGCCCAGCTCGTCGCTGAGCTGACGGAGACGCACCTCGACGGCGGTGACCTTGCTGGTCTCGACCACCCCGGCCCGGCACGCCCGGAAGGACTCCGGCGCCTCGAAGGAGCCCTCCACGAGGCCGTAGCCGCACCGCGTGAGGCCCGGGTCGATGCCCAGTACGAACATATGTTCGATACTAACGCCGCCCACCCTCCGGGTGGTGGCTTACCCCTCGAAGGTCGCCAGCACCTCGTCGGGGACGTCGAAGTTCGAAAAGACGTTCTGGACGTCGTCGTGCTCGTCCAGGGCGTCGGCGAGGCGAAGGACGCGCTTGGCCTCGCCGTCCTCGGCGATCGGGATGAGGTTCTGGGGCACCAGGGTGAGCTCGGCGCTGAGCACCGTCAGCCCGGCGCGCTCGAGCGCGTCACGCACGGCGCCCAGGTCGTGCGGCTCGGTGGTGACGAGGACGTTGTCGCCCTCGGCCTCGAAGTTCTCGCCTCCCGCCTCGAGGACCTGCTCGAGCAGCGTGTCCTCGTCCACCGGGCCCCGGAGCTCGATCACGCCCTTGCGGTCGAACTGCCAGGCGACCGACCCGGGCTCGGCGATCGAGCCGCCGTGGCGGGCGAAGAGGTGCTTGATCTCGGCGCTGGTGCGGTTGCGATTGTCGGTCAGCGTCTCGACGATGACCGCGACGCCGCCGGGCCCGTAGCCCTCGTAGGTGACCGACTCGTAGCGCGCGCCCTCGAGCTCGCCGGTGCCGCGCTTGACGGCCCGCTCGATCGTGTCGATCGGCACGGAGGCCTCGCGCGCCTTCTGGTACATGGTGCGCAGGCTGGCGTTGGCCGCCGGGTCGCCCCCGCCCTCGCGCGCCGCGACCTCCACCTGGCGGATGAGCTTGGCGAAGACCTTGGCGCGGGCGCTGTCCTTGGCACCCTTGCGGTGCTTGGTCGTCGCCCACTTCGAATGGCCGGACATGGTTCCTCCTGCCCCGATGGGGCGAAGACGATGCTACCGGCTGGGCGTCGCTGTGCCGGAGGCTGACCGGACCGCCGGGCGACGCTACAGAACCACGAGGTCCATTCGCCGGCGTCGACCCGCCGGGGGCGCCCCTACGATGGCCCCATGGTTTGGCGGTCGCTGTTCGCTCTCGGAGTGCGGGTGCTCGGTCCGGTCATGTTGGGATTCGGCACCATCTTCGCGGCCAAGGCCCGTGCGGACGACCATTGGTCGACCAGCCCGAAGATCACGATCGTCGCCCCCCGAACGGTCGATGCGTCGGGCGACCCCGCGGGGCCCGATCACGACCCCGTCCGCGCGCTGGCAGCTACGTAAGGTCCGGTCCCCCGGCGCGGACGTTCTCCACGCCGGCCAGCGCGTCGCGCAGCTCGCCCAGCCAGTCGGACTCGTGGCGACCGACGAGCTTCACGCACCAGGCCAACGCCTCGCTGCGGCTGCGGGCGACGCCCGCGTCGATGAGGGTGTCGAGGACCTTGCGCTCGCGCAGACGCAGGCGCGTCATGACCGGCACGCCGAGGTGGGTGAACAGCGTGGTGACCCCGTCACGAGTCACGCCCCAGGACACCTTGCGCCGAAAGAGGTCCTGGGCCGCGTCGGCCAGGGCCATGCGCTCGGCTCGCGACGACTCGCGGAAGCCCTCGGCCGTGACGTCGGCGGGCAGGACGCCCACGCAGAGGATCTCGTCGCCGTCCGATTCGACGGTGAGCGAGCTGAACCAGTTGCGCGGCACCTTCTCGTCGAAGAACCGCTGGATCTCTTCATTCTTCATGCTTACAAGATTACACAATTACATCATTACCCAACACACCGGGCGCCGGGGTCCGTCTTTCCGCCGTTTGATCAGGTGAGTCGCTAGCCGAGGCGAGCGGGGGGCGTCACCGCTAGCGCGACAGTGACGAGAGGAAGAGCCGGTGCAGCCGGTCGTCGTCGGTGAGTTCGGGGTGGAAGGCGCACCCCAGCACTGCCCCCTGGCGCACCAGGACCGGGTGCTCGCCGTCGCCGTGGTCGTGGGTCGCGAGCACCTCCACGGCGTCCGACCAGCGCTCGACGCGCGGCGCGCGGATGAAGACGCCCGGCACCTCGCCCACCCCCTTCACGTCGACCGTCGTCTCGAAGCTGGCGATCTGGCGGCCGTAGCCGTTGCGGCGCACCGCGACCTCGAGCGCGGCGAAGCTCCACTGGTCGGCGCGCCCGTCCAGGACGGTCTCGCTCAGCAGGATCAGCCCGGCGCAGGTGCCCAGGACGGCCAGCCCGTCCTCCAGCGCTTCCCCGAGGGGCTTGCGCAGTCCGGAGGTGTCGAGCAGGTGGGCGATCGTCGTCGACTCCCCGCCGGGCAGGATCAGCCCGTCGAGGCCCTCGAGCTCCTCGGGCGTGCGCACGCGCGTCACCCGCGCGCCCAGCGAGGCGAGGACCGCGGCGTGTTCGCGCACGTCACCCTGGAGGGCGAGCACGCCGACGCGCGGCACTACCAACCGCGCTCGGCCAGGCGCAGCTCGAGGGTGGCGGTCTCGGCGCCGACCATGGCGGCCCCGAGCCCGGTGGAGACCTTGGCGACCACCGCGGCGTCGTCGTAGTGCGTGGTCGCTTCCACGATGGCCGTGGCCATGCGCGCCGGGTCCTCGCTCTTGAAGATGCCCGACCCCACGAAGACGGCCTCGGCGCCGAGCTGGAGCACCAGTGACGCGTCGGCCGGAGTCGAGATGCCCCCGGCGCAGAACATCGGCACGGGCAGGTGGCCGGTCGCGGCGACCTCCTGGACCAGCGCCAGCGGCGCGCCCAGGTCCTTGGCCAGCGCGAAGAGTTCCGACGGGTCGGCGCTGCGCAGCCGGCGCAGCTGGGCGTTGATGGTGCGCAGGTGGCGCACGGCTTCGACGACGTTGCCGGTGCCGGCCTCGCCCTTGGAGCGGATCAGGCAGGCGCCCTCGCCGATGCGCCGCAGCGCCTCGCCGAGGTTGACGGCCCCGCACACGAAGGGCACGGTGAAGGCCCACTTGTCGATGTGGTTCTCCTCGTCGGCCGGCGTCAGCACCTCGGACTCGTCGACGTAGTCCACGCCGAGGGCCTGGAGCACCTGGGCCTCGGCGAAGTGGCCGATGCGGGCCTTGGCCATCACCGGGATGGTGACGGTCGCCTGGATCTCCTGGATCATCTGGGGGTCGCTCATGCGCGCCACGCCCCCGTCGCGGCGGATGTCCGCCGGGACGCGCTCCAGCGCCATGACCGCGACGGCGCCGGCGTCTTCGGCGATCTTGGCCTGCTCGGGGTTGACCACGTCCATGATCACCCCGCCGCGCAGCATGTCGGCCAGGCCTCGCTTGACCAGCGCCGACCCAACGGTGGAGGGAGTATTCATGGCCCCAACCCTACCGGGCGGGGCTCACCACTCCTCGAGCGCCTCCGCGCGCAACGTCACGTCGTCGAGGTCCGCCAGGTCGGGCGTCGGGCGGTCGCGGTGCACGTCGAACCAGATCCAGCGCTGGGCGCCGTAGGCGGGGGTGGCGAAGTAGGAGCCGGGCGGCACCGCCTGGGCGGCGCAGCGGCGCAGGGCCCCGGCCAGGCCCAGCGGGTAGCGGATGGCCGCGGCGGCGACCTCGTCGGCCCGGTAGGTCGCGCCCACCCCGGCCAGCGCGCGGCGCGCCTCGTCGTTGGCCCCGCTCACGCAGGCCAGGCTCTCGCGCGCCAACAGCCCCAGGCGCTGGCGGGCCAGGCAGTGGGCCACGACGCCCTCCAGCTCGATCAGGTCGAAGTCGCGCATCGCGGCGTCGGTGACCACGAACGTCTCGCGGTTCCCGTCGGGCACCAGCGCGGCGTTGTAGCCGTCGTCGCGCACGATCAGCGCGCGCAGGTCGTGGGCCCCGAAGGTGGCCGACAACCGGTCGAGCACGGTGGTGAGGCGCTCGCGGTCCTTGGCGGTGCCGCCCTCGGTGAAGCGCGCCACCAGGGTCGCGCCGAGGGATCGGCCCTGTCGCTCGGCGCGGGTCAGCGCGTGGCGCAGGTCCCACGCGTAGGCCAGGGCCACCGCCGCACCGACCGCCGGCAGCCACGCCACGAAGGCCACGGCCCCGACGAGTCCGCCCACGACGATGGCGATGATGATCGTGGCCGGCAGGCGGCGCCGGAAGGCGAAGTCGCGCACCGCCTTGCGGTGGACGTGGCGCTCGGCGCCCGAGGGCGCGTAGGGGCTCTGCCAGGTGGGGTCGAGCACCGGGGCCACGTAGCGCGGCGCGCGGTCGCGCGAGGCCGTGCGGCGCGCCCGCGTGCGTTGCTTGGTGGCCACCGAGCCAGGCTACCGTCTGGTCGCGAAGCGCTCCCCGGCGCGCGCGTAGATCGCCTCGTACTCGTCCATCAGGCGCCGCATCGACCAGCGCGCGGCGTGCTCGCGCGCGGCGGTGATCGACGCGGAGCTCGCCGCGAGCGCCGCCGCGATGCCGGCCTCCAAGTCCACCGGGTCCCCGGGCGCGACCAGCGTGGCGTGGCCGCCGGCCGCCTCGCGGTAGCCGTCGATGTCGCTGGCCACCACCGGCGTCTCACTGGCCATGGCCTCGAGCAGGGTCATCCCGAAGCTCTCGCCGTGCGTCGAGGGCGCGACGACCACCGCCGCGCGCCGCAGCCAGCGCCGCTTGGCCTCGTCGTCCACCGCCCCGAGGAAGCGGACGCGGTGCTCGCGCGCGGCGCGCGCCTCCAGGCGCGCGCGCTGGGGCCCGTCGCCGATCACCACCAGGCGCCACGGTGCGCCGTCGCCCTCGTTGTGCGTGCGCACCGCCTCGAGCGCGACGGCCGCGCCCTTGCGATCCTCGAGGCGGCCCACGAAGAGGACCTCGATCTCGGCGCGGCGCTCGCGCGGATACTCGACGAAGCGCTCGACCTCGAACCCGTTGAAGAGCACCGTGGGCGTCAGGCCGGTCGCGGCGTGGATCGTGCGCGCCGCGGCGTCACTGACCGCTGCGGCCTCGTCGAGGTGGCGCGCGAACGCGCGCAGCAGCGGCCGGGTGAGCGTGAGCGCCGGTCCGGCGCCGGCGCGATGAAAGGTGCCCACCGACGGCGCCGCGTGCGCGCGCAGGACTCCCCAGCCGGCCAGGGGCGCGAACGGCTCGTGCAGGTGCACGACGTCCGGCGCAAAGGCGGCGACCGCCCGGCGCGCCGCGCCCGGCGCGCGCGGTGACAGGGTGAGCGGGGCCCGTGATCCGTTGGCCGGCATCGACACCAGCGCCCCGACGCGCACGAGGCGCGCGGGCGTGTCGTAGGTGGCGTGATCGGCCGCGTCGGGCGCCACCACCAGGACCTCGTGCCCGCGCCGGGCCAATTCGCGACTCATCGCCAGGACCTGCTCCTGGACTCCCCCGGGCACCCCCAGGGAGTAGGGCGAGAGGAGGGCGACGCGGCTCACGGGTCGCCGAATCGATCCTCGAGCACGTGCCACTGCTCGGGGGCACGCCGGATCAGGCCCTCCAGCTCGATCGCCAGCGCCTGGGTCACGCGGGTCACGTCCTCGCGCAGTCGCCCCGAACGGCGGGTGTCGATCGGGGGCGTCACCACGGTGAAGTGGTCGCGGCCCGGGCCCGAGTAGCACGCCGCGGCCACCAGCGTGGCACCCGTGCGCAGGGCCAGGGTCGCCGGCCCGGCCGGCATCGTGACGCGCCGACCGAAGAAGTCGACCTCCAGGCCGTTGCCCTGGAGGTCACGGTCGCAGAGCAACCCCACCAGTCCGCCGGCGTTGAGCGCGGTCAACAGGGCGGCGCCCGCCCGGTCGTCGAGCGGGGTGACGGCGATCCCGATGGCCTCGCGCTTGGCGGCGAACCAGGTGAACAGCTCGGGGGGCTCGAGCACCTCGGCGACGGCCAGCATGGGCAGGCCGATCTGCGCCAGGAACGCCCCGCCCCAGTCCCAACTGCCGATGTGGGGCAGCGCCACGACGAGTCCCTCGTGAGGCCCGCGCGCCGCCTCGAGATACTCCCGACCCTCGGCAATGCAGAAACGCTCGACCACGGTGGCGGCAGGAATCGCCGGGAGCTTGGCCCCCTCGGCCCAGTAGCGCCCGTAGCTGTCGAAGCCGCGCTCGACGAAGCGCGCCAGCAGCGCGGGATCGACCGGCGTGCCCGGCGCGGCCATGACGCGCGCGAGGTTGGTCGTCAGGGCGCGGCGCGCCGTGCTGGGCCGGCGTCCCACCAGCGTGGCGACGCGCCGACCGATCCACACGTCGAGGCGCTCCGGGGCGGCCTCCAGGAGGGCGGCTCCTGTCTTGAAGAGGGCGACGCGCGCCCGACCGGCCACGCTCAATGGCGAGAGACGCGGCTGGGGCCCCGGCGCGACCAGCGCGGGTGGTAGTGGGGCCGGGTCGCGGGCGCGACGGCCGGCTCGGGACGCGCGGCGATCTGCCAGACGCGCACGAAGCGCCCGGCCGCGGTCATCGCCGTCAGGGCCAGCAGGATCCACAGCACCGGGACGAAGATCACCTTGGCCAGCAGGCCGACGCCGAGCAGGATCATGCGCTCGGCGCGCTCCATCAGCCCGCCCTTGGCGTCCAGGCCGAGGCTCTCGGCCTTGGAGCGCTGGTAGGAGATGAGGTACGTCGTGGTCAGGATCCCGATCGGCAGCAGCACCAGCTGGCCCCGGTGCTGCGCGGTCAGGTAGTAGGCGACGCCGCCCATGATGATGGCGTCGGAGAGACGATCGGTGACCGAGTCGAAGAAACTGCCGCGCTGGCTGGCGCGATGCGACGCCTTGGCCACCGCGCCGTCGAAGATGTCGTGGAACCCGGTCAGGGTGAGCAGTGCGGCGGCCACCAGGTGATAGCCCACCCCGATCGCCCAGGCCGTGGCCAGGGCGAAGACCAGCCCCGAGCCGGTCAGGACGTCGGCCGAGACCCCCCGGCGCACCAGCCAGCGCCCGGTGGGGGCGGTGATGGCGTCCAGCCCGTGTCGGAACCTACCGTCGAACATTCTTCTCCCGGGACCTCGCCCGAAAGTCTACCGAGGCCACTCAGGCGCCCCCGGTGACCAGGTGCGGGCTGACCTTGGCCCAGGTGGAGGCGAGGGACTCGGGCAGCACCCGCGTCTCGCCGATCGAGGTCATGAAGTTGGTGTCGCCGTTCCAGCGCGGCAGGACGTGTCCGTGCAGGTGCTTGGGGATCCCGGCCCCGGCGGCCAGCCCCAAGTTGAGCCCGATGTTGATCCCGTCGGGGTGGTAGGCGGCCTCCAGGGCTCTGCGGACCCGGCGCAGCGCGCGCGAGAAGTCGTCGTACTCCTCGTCGGACATCTCGTCGATGTCGGCCACGTGACGTCGGGGCAGCACCAGGAGGTGGCCCGACCCGTAGGGGAAGGCGTTGAGCGCGACGTAGGTCAGCTCGCTTCGCCACAGGACGCCCGTCTCGTCGCTCACCTCGGCGCCGGCCAGCGCGCAGAACACGCACGCCCCGCCGTCGAGCGCGTTGTCCTGGGCCCCGGTGCCCGAGACGTACGTCTCGCGCCACGCGGCCGAGAAACGCGCGAGGCTCACCCGCGGTCCTCGGGCGCGCCGTGGGACTCGATCTCCGCGGCGAGGTCGGCGCAGAACCTCTCGAGGGCCACGCCGCGCGTCGGCTCTCCGAACCCGCGCGCGTTCACCCCCACCGTGGCGGCGGCGACGTCGTCGTCGCCGACCACGAGCACGTAGGGGATCTTCTCCAGCTTGGCCTTGCGCACCCGCGCGCCCAGGGGCTCGGAGGCCGTCTCGACCGTCGCGCGCACCCCGGCCCCGCGCAGCGTCTTGGCCACGTCGAAGGCGTAGCGGTCGTGCAGGTCGCGCACGCCCAGCACGCGCACCTGCTCGGGACTCAGCCAGGTCGGCAGGTTGCCGGCGTAGTGCTCGAGCAGGACGGCGATGAAGCGCTCGACCGATCCGAAGAGGGCCCGGTGGATCATGATTGGGCGCTGGCGCGTGTTGTCGGGCCCGACGTAACTCGCGTCGAAGCGCGGGGGCGTCTGGAAGTCCAGCTGGATGGTCGACATCTGGTGGGTCCGCCCGATCGCGTCGCGGGCCTGCACCGAGATCTTGGGCCCGTAGAAGGCGCCGCCCCCCTCGTCGAGCACCAGCTCCAGGCCCTGGCCCCCGGCGATCGCCGCCAGGTAGCGCTCGGCCTCGGCCCACTCCTCGTCGCCGCCGACGGCCTTGCCCTCGGGCCGGGTGGACAGCTCGAGGTAGAACTCGGTCAGGCCGAAGTCGCGCAGCAGGTCGAGGACGAACTGGAGCAGGCTGGCCAGCTCGCCGGCCAGCTGTTCGCGGGTGCAGAAGATGTGCGCGTCGTCCTGGGTCATGCCACGCACGCGCGTGAGTCCGTGCACCACGCCGGACAGCTCGTAGCGGTAGACCGAGCCGAACTCGAAGAAGCGCAGGGGCAGCTCGCGGTAGCTGCGCTGGCGCGACTTGAAGATCAGCACGTGGAACGGGCAGTTCATCGGCTTGAGGTAGTAGCGCTGACCCTCGTCGAGCTCCATCGGCGGGTACATCGACTCGGCGAACCACTGCAGGTGCCCCGACGTCTCGAAGAGGTCGGACTTGGAGATGTGCGGCGAGGTGACGAAGTCGTAGCCGCCCGCCACGTGGCGCGCCCGCGAGTAGTCCTCCATCACGCGCCGGATCGTGCCGCCCTTGGGGTGAAAGAGCGCCAGGCCCGGCCCGATCTCGCTGGGAAAGGAGAAGAGGTCCAACTCGGCGCCCAGGCGCCGGTGGTCGCGGCGCTCGGCCTCCTCCAGGAAGTTGAGGTGCGCCTCGAGGGCCGCGGCGGACTCCCAGGCGGTCCCGTAGATGCGTTGGAGCTGCGGGCGCTTCTCGTCGCCGCGCCAGTACGCCCCGGCCACGCGCGTCAGGCGAAAGTGGCCCAGGCGCCCGGTGGAGGGCACGTGCGGCCCCCGGCACAGGTCGCGGAACCCCGGGGAGTTCTCGTAGGTCGTGACCTCGTTGGCCCCGGCCTCGGCCCGGTCCTCGGGCGTGCCGCCCCGGATGACCGCCTGGATGATCTCGAGCTTGTAGGGCTGGTCCGCGAACAGGGCGAGCCCCTCGTCGATCGAGTGCTCGGCGCGCGTGAAGGGCTGGTCCTCGGCGATGATCGCGCGCATCTCGGCGTCGACGCGCTCGAGGTCGTGGTCCGAGAAGCGCGCGCCGCCGGGCAGCGCGAAGTCGTAGTAGAAGCCGTCCCGGATGGCCGGACCGATCGCGTAGTGCGCGCCGGGCCACAGCCGCGTCACGGCCTGGGCCATTACGTGGGCGGTCGAGTGGCGCAGCACCTCGCGACCCGCCTCGCTGGCCGGCGTGACGACGGACACGCTCGCGCCGTCGGGCAGCGAGGCGGTGAGGTCAGTGAGCGCGCCGTTGACCACGGCGGCCAGCGCGTCGTTGCCCAAACGCCTCCCGATCAGGAACGCGAGGTCGCCGGCGGAGGACCCCGCCGCGAGTCGCCGGGCGCTGCCGTCGGGCAGGGTCACGTCGATGTCCGCCATGGTGCCTTTCGTCGCCTACAGGTTAATGCCGAGCAGCGCGGCGCCCGGGGCGACGTTGCACCCCGCGAGCGCCGCGTCGTCGAGCACGCGCAAGGCGCCGGGCGTGTCGAGATCGTCGTCCAGCGCGCCGCGCACGTCCTCGAGCACGCCGGACCCGCGGCCCGCCCCCGAGGTGGTCAGCGTCGTTCGCCACGTGGCGAGGCGCGACTGGGCCAGCCAGAGCAGCTCGTCGCGCCACTCCCAGTCCTCGCGGTAGTGCTGGGCGAGCAGGGCCAGGCGCGCGGCGGCCGGCTCGGCGCGCGCCACCAGCTCCTCGACGAAGACCAGGTTGCCCAGGGACTTGGACATCTTGGTGCCCTCGAGCCCGACCATCCCCACGTGCAGCCAGTGGCGCGCGAGGGCCACGCCCGTCACCGACTCGCTCTGGGCGGCCTCGCACTCGTGGTGGGGGAAGACCAGGTCGCGGCCGCCGCCGTGGACGTCGACCGTCTCGCCGAGCTCGCGCATCGCCAGCGCCGAGCACTCCACGTGCCAGCCGGGCCGGCCCGGGCCCCAGCGCGACTCCCAGGCCGGCTCGTCCTCCAGGGAGGGCTGCCAAAGCACGAAGTCCAGCGGGTCGCGCTTACGCGGGTCGTCGGGCTTGCCCCCGTTCTCCGCCGCCAGGGCGATCATGGCCTCGCGGCTGACGTGGCTGATCTGGCCGAAGCGGGGGAACTTGGCCACCTCGAAGTAGACGTGGCCGTCGGCCTCGTAGGCCACGCGGCGCTCCAGGGCGGCTCCGATGAGTGTCAGGATCTCCGGGATCGCCCCGGTGGCGCGCGGCTCGCTGAAGACCGGCAGGAGGTTGAGCAGGGCCATGTCGCGCTCGAAGCGGACCATCTCCTGGGCCGCCAGGTCCAGGTAGTTGACCCCGAGCTCGCGGGCCTTGCGCAGGATGTCGTCGTCCACGTCAGTGACGTTGCGCACGCAGTGCGTGTCGTGACCGGCGTCGCGCAGCCGGCGCTGCAGGACGTCGAAGACCAGGTACACGAAGGCGTGACCCAGGTGCGCCGAGTCGTAGGGCGTGATGCCGCAGCTGTACATCGTGACGAGCGGGCCCGCGTCGAGCGGGTAGACGCCGCGACGGACCGAGTCGTACAGACGCATCAGTGCGCGAGGCCCGCGAGCTTCACGTAGCTGTGCGCGCGGTGGCGCAGGTTGATCGACGCGCAGACCGCGGTGAAGGCCTCGATCGCGCTGGCCAGCGACATCGACCCGGCGATCACCGCGTGCAGTCCGGGCATCGCGTCGATCAGCTCGGCCACCCGGGTGCGCGCGAAGTCGTCGTCCGAGAAGATGATGACGTCGGCGTCCAACTCGCTGTCCAGGTTCTCCATCAGCGAGGCCGGCAGGTGGTGGAAGGCGCCCACGATCGTCGAGTCGGGCAGCGCGAAGGCCAGCTGGGCGGCCATGGAGCCGCGGGGTGGGTAGAGCGGGGTCAGCTCGCGGCCCTCGCGGGCCAGGGCGTTCACCATGGAGATCACCGTCTTGTCGGCCAGCTGCTCGCGCAGCGCCGTCGCGGTGGCCACCGCGGAGTCCCAGGGCGTCGCCACGATCACCAGGTCGGCGCCGGCCGCCTCCTCGTTCGTGCCCCCGGTCACCGAGCCGCCGCGCGGCGCGAGACCCGCGGCGACGTCCCGGGCGCGGCGCGCGTCGCGTGACCCGATGACCACGTCGTGCCCGCAGCTCGCGAGTCGCACCGCGACGCCGCGTCCGGCCGGTCCGGTCCCACCAAGAATGCCCACAGTCGCCATCGTCGTCCTTTGATTTCGTGGTCGAGAAGTACGCTAACAAGATGCCACTGCTCGCGGACCACCGGATTCTCGTCACCGGGGTCCTCACCGACGACTCCCTGGCCTTCGGCATCGCCCGGCGCTGCCTCGAGGAGGGCGCCACCCTCGCCCTGTCGGGGGCCGGCCGCGGGATGTCGTTGACCCGCCGCACCGCGCGCAAGCTCGGCGACGTCGGCGAGATCATCGAGCTGGACGTCACCGACCCCGCGCAGGTCGGCGCCGCCGCGACCGAGGTCGAGCGGCGCTTCGGTCGCCTCGACGGGCTGGTTCACGCCATCGGTTTCGCCCCGCCGAGCTGCCTGGGCCAGGGCATGCTGGTCTCGCCCTTCGAGGACGTGGCCACGGCGATGCAGATCTCGACGTACTCCCTGGCCGCCCTGGTCGCGGCGCTGCGCCCGCTGCTGGCTCAGAGCACCGCCGTGGGCGGCGCGTCGGTGATCGCCCTCGACTTCGACGGGACCCGCGCCTATCCGGCCTACGACTGGATGGGCGTGATGAAGGCGGCGCTGGAGTCGCTCGGGCGCTACCTGGCGCGCGAGGTCGGGCCCGACCACGTGCGGGTCAACATGCTGGCCGCCGGCCCCATCCGCACCGTCGCCGCCAAGTCGATCCCCGGCTTCGCGCTGTTCGAGGACACCTGGGCCGACCGGGCCCCGCTGGGCTGGGACGTGCACGACGCCAGCGCGGTGGCCGACGCCGCGGTGGCCCTGCTCTCACCGCTGCTGCGCGCGACCACCGCCTCGGTGATCCACGTCGACGGCGGCGCGTACGCGATGGGCTGATCAGCCCGCCGGAGTCGCCCCCGGCCCGGCCCCGCGACTGGCGACGCCCGGCGCCTGCGGGGCGAACTGCGTCTCGTAGAGGTCGCGGTACAGCCCCTCGGCCGCCAGCAGCTGCGCGTGGGTGCCGCGCTGGACGACCGCGCCGGCCGCGACGACCAGGATCTGGTCGGCGTTGCGGATCGTCGACAGCCGGTGCGCGATCACCAGCGAGGTCCGCGAGCTCATCGTCTCGTCCAGGGCGCGCTGGACGAGGTGCTCGCTCTCGGCGTCCAGGTGGGCGGTCGCCTCGTCGAGCACCACCAGCCGGGGGGCCTTGAGCAGGAGCCGCGCCAGGGCCACGCGCTGCTTCTCGCCGCCTGAGAGGCGGTAGCCGCGCTCGCCCACCACCGTCTCGAGGCCCAGCGGCAGCGAGACCACCAGGGGCCAGATCTGCGCGGCGCGCAAGGCGGACTCCAGCTCGGCGTCGGAGGCGTCGGGCTTGGCGAAGACCAGGTTGGCCCGCAGGGTGTCGTGGAAGAGATGGGGGTCCTGGGTGACGACGCCCACCGTCGCGCTGAGCGAGTCGCTGGTCGCCTCGCGCACGTCCACGCCGTTGACCGTCACCGATCCGCGGTCCACGTCGTAGAGGCGCGAGACCAACAGCGAGATCGTCGTCTTGCCCGCGCCGCTGGGACCCACCAGCGCGGTCATCGTGCCCGGGGGCACCGCGAAGGAGACGTCGTGGAGCACCGGCGTACGCGGGGTGTCGTCCAGCGTCGCCACCGCCTCCAGGGAGGCCAGCGAGACCTCCTCGGCGCCCGGGTAGGAGAAGTCGACGCCGGTGAAGCGCAGCTCGGCCGGCCCGGCCGGTATCGCCCGGGCGTCGGGCGACTCGGCGATCATCGGCTCGAGGTCCAGGACCTCGAAGAGCCGCTCGAAGCTGACCATGGCCGACATGTAGTCGATGTTGATGCTCGAGAGCTGAGTCAGCGGCCCGTAGAGGCGCGTGAGGTACAGCGTGAGGGCGACGAGCGTGCCCACGGCCAGGTGGTGGTGCAGCACGGCCAGCCCGCCGAAGAAGTAGGCGAAGGCCGTGGCCAACGTGGCGGTGAGCGTCAGGGCCACGAAGAAGAACCGCTGGTAGGTCGCCTGGCGCACGCCCATGTCGCGCACCTGGGCCGCGCGGCTCTCGAAGTGGCGTAACTCGTCGGCCGGGCGCCCGAAGAGCTTCACCACCATGGCGCCGGCCACGTTGAAGCGCTCGCTCATCACCATGTTCATCTCGGCGTTGAGCTCCATGCCGCGCTGGAAGAGCGTCCCCAGGCGGCGTCCCACCATCCGCGCCGGAATGAGGAACGCCGGGAGGAGCAGCAGCGCCGCCAGGGTGATGGGCCAGCTGAGGACGAACATCGTGCCGAGGATGATCGCGACCAGGATCAGGTTGCCCACAACGTTGGAGAAGAGGTCGGTGAAGGCCTGCTGGGCGCCGATCACGTCGTTGTTGAGCCGGCTGATCAGCGCGCCCGTCTGGGTCCGCGAGAAGAAGGCGATGGGCATGCGCTGGATGTGCTGGTAGACGCGGGCCCGCAGGTCGTAGATCAGGCCCTCGCCGATCACCGAAGAGATCCGGCGCTGGGCCAGCGACAGCCCCGCGTCGACGAGGGCCAGGCCGACGGTGAGCAGGGCCAGTCCGATGATCAGGCCCTCGTGCCGGTGCTTGATGCCGTCGTCGATGATGGCGCGCAGGATCAGGGGGCCCACCGAGCTCACGACGGCGTCCACGACGACCACACCCAGGAAGATGATCAGGAGCACCTTGTAGGGTCGCGCGAACTCCAGGACCCTCGGCAGGGTGCCCTTCTTGATGCGGTGGTCCAGGAGCGCCCGATCGCGCCGCAGGGACCGCAACCCCATGAAGCTGCCCGCACCAGCCCCGTGCATGCTCATGGTGACACCTCCGACCAGTGAGTGTAGGAACCACTCGTTGTTGGAGAAGCGCCCGTCAGGAGCTCAGCGCCGTCACCACGATGAGCACGCCGAGGATCATCATCACGCACGCGCCGATCGTGCGCAGCAGCACCAGGCGCCGCGGCGAACCGGCGAGCCATTCGCGGGCCGTGCCGGCGATGAACCCCCACGTCCCGTCACTGCAGAACGCGAGCACGCTGAAGATCGCCCCGAAGATCAGCAGTTGGCCCGTCTCGTGGCCCCTGGAACGGTCGACGAAGTGGGGGAAGACCGCGGCGAAGAAGACGAGGGCCTTGGGGTTGAGGACCCCGACGATGAACCCCTGGCGCAGGACCACGAAGTTGGACGGACGGCTGCCCTCGCGTTCCACCATCGCGGCGGCGTGGGCGTGGCGGTGGCGCATGGCGTCCACGCCGAGCCAGAGCAGATAGCCGCCGCCGACCAACTGCAACGTCACCGAAAACGTCTTCGAGCTCGAGAGCAGCGGCCCCAGGCCCAGCGCCACCACCACCGAGAGCAGCAGGATGCCGATGCTGTTGCCCAACACCGACAGCACCGCCACCGCGCGACCCCAGGCCACGCCCCGGGCCAGGGCGAAGAGGACGCTCGGCCCGGGCGCCACGATGATCGCCATCGACGCCACGAAGAACGTCGCGAGCTGTCCGCCGCCGATCACGCGCCGACCCGGCGAACGATCGAGGCCAGGGCCTGCAGGCTGGCGCCGATGGCGAACCCGATGGTGGCGGCGAAGACCGCCGTGCCCACGCCCACTGTGCCGCCCAGCCACCAACCCACCAGAAGGACCAGGACCTCGAGCGAGAGCCGCACGTAGACCACACTGACGCCCAGGCGGCGGTTCAGGCCGGTCATGAGGCCGTCGCGCGGGCCGGGGCCCAGCCCGGTGGTGAGATAGAGGGCGCTGCCGACGCCGATCGCCACGACCCCCGAGACCACGAACACCGCGCGAAGAGCCGCGCCGGCCGGTACGGGCACCGTCGCCACGGTGAGATCCAGCGCGTAGGCGATGACGACCAGATTGGCCAGGGTGCCAAAGCCCGGCCGTTCGCGCAAGGGAAACCACGCCAGCAGCACCGCGCAGCTGATCGCCGCGGTGGCCCACCCGATCGACACGTGGGCGTGGCGCGCGACGCCCTGGGCGAACACGGCCCTGGGCGTCGCCCCCCAGTGCGACTGGACGAGCAGGCCCTCTCCCAGGCCGAAGAGTCCCAAACCCACGGCCAGCGGGGCCGCCAGTCGTGGTCGGAAGGCCCACAGAGAGCTCGCCCGCCACGGCGTCGTCGGAATGCGGTGGCTCAGCCCCATGAGCAGTTCACGGTACCAGCGGCGCGCGATTGTCCCTTCCGCGATGGGAGATAAGAAGTGACTAAAGCCCGGTCCGCGCGAATGATGTCGGTTTCGCCGCGGCGTTACTGTGCCAACGGGTACCACGGTGGCCCGCTCCGACCAGGCGCGCGCCGGGACGAACCCGCAGGAGATCGGGCACCGCACCGTCGGTCACCGAGAGAGGGTTGTCGCTGAATGCGCCGCACCGATCGCCCGCGTCGCGAGTTCGCCCGTGCGGGGACCGCGGCCGTTCTCGGGGGCCTGGTGCTGGCCGGGCTGGCGCTGCCCGTGGCCGTCGCCGCGCCGGCCTCCGCGGCGAGCTCCGTCTCGCGCTGCCCGTGGGTGGACGCGTCGCTCCACCACCGCTCGAGTCCCGCGGTGCTGGCGCGCGAGGTCGTGGCCCGGATGACGCTCTCCGAGAAGGCGAACTTCGCCGTGCTGAAAGTGCACGCCGGCGTCGAGAACACCAACGTCGGCGTCTCCGGCCTCTGCATCCCGGCGCTGACGTTGACCGACGGACCCAACGGCGTCGGTAGCGCCCAGACGGGCGTCACACAGTTCCCCGCGGAGATCGCGATCGCGGCGGGCTTCAACCCCTCGCTGGCCCACGCCGTCGGCGTCGCGATGGGCCAGGAGACCCGCGCCAAGGGCTTCGACGTCCTGCAGGGTCCGAACCTCAACCTCTCGCGCGTGCCGCTCTCGGGGCGGATCTTCGAGACCTACGGCGAGGACCCCGTCCTCACCAGCGCGATGGGCGTCGCGACCATCCGGGGCATCCAGTCGGTCGGCGTCATGGCCAACGCCAAGCACTTCACCGGCTACACCCAGGAGACCGCGCGCGGCCGGGTCAACCAGCTCGTGCCGACCCGCGCGCTCGAGGAGCTCTACAACGTTCCCTTCCGGGACGCCGTCACCGAGGCGCACGTGGCGTCGATCATGTGCGCTATGGGATCGCTCAACGGGGTCAACAACTGCTCGAGCCCGTACGTGTACAACGCCCTCAAGTCCTGGGGGTTCTCCGGGTTCGTCCGCTCGGACTACCAGGCCATCTTCAGGGTCGCCCCGGCCTTCGCGGCCGGACTCTCCCTGATCAAGCCGGGCTCGGCGGCGCAACTCATTGACCTCGTCAACAAGCACCAGCTGCCCGTCGCCGCGCTCGACCGCGCGGTCACCGCTGTTCTCACCGAGATGTTCGCCTACGGATTCATCGCCCACCCCCGCCTGACCGACCTGGGACGCCGCGTGACCTCGGCGGCGCACGCCCAGGTGGCCCTGCGCGCCGCCGAGGCGAGCGTCGTGCTGCTCAAGAATCAGGACTCGATCCTCCCCCTCCCGTCCTCGGTCGGTTCGATCGCGGTGATCGGCGCGGACGCCAAGACCGCGCCCCTGTCGACCGGTGGCGGAAGCTCGACGGTGAAGGCACCGTACGTGGTCACGCCGCTCCAGGCCATTACAACGATCTGGGGCAAGCACGCCACGATCAGCTACAGCCCGGGCGGTCCGCGGGGTCTGGAGCTCGACCAGCTCCAGTTCAGCGATCTCGTCAGTGGCAAGCCGCTGCCCAAGCAGATCCCGATCGCCACGACCGGCGAACCGGGCAAGGCGGACCTCGTCCTGGACTTCGCCCACACGGTCACAAGTTCGGTCGCCACCGCCGTCACGGTCGGCAGGGGTGACGGGTGGAGTCACTGGCAGGTGGTGCTGCGAGTTCCGCGTTCCGGGACCTACGAGTTCGCCCTCCAGCAGATCGGCGACACGTGGTTCACCGTGGACGGCAAGACGCTCTTCGCCTCGCCGGGCATCCACGGGCCCACCAACTGGGCCGCGACCTTGAACCTCGTGGCCGGCCACGACTACCGGCTGAGCGCCCACTGGTTCGCCGTCAACACCAAGGTCGTGCCCAAGCTCGGCGTCAGTGACGTGACCGGCGCCATCGCCGCCGCGGTGTCCGCCGCGCGCAAGGCCAAGGTGGCCGTCGTCTTCGCCGGCAGCTTCTCGACCGAGGGCGCCGACCAGCTCAGCCTCTCCCTGCCCGGGGACTCCAACGCGCTCATCTCGGCCGTCGCCGCCGCCAACCCGCACACGATCGTGGTGCTCAACACCAGCGGCGCGGTGTACATGCCGTGGCTGAGCCACGTCCAGGCCGTGATCGAGGCGTGGTACCCGGGACAGATGGACGGCACGGCGATCGCCGCGGTCCTCTCCGGTGCCGTCGACCCGTCGGGCCACCTGCCGATCACCTTCCCGGCGAGCACCACACCCCAGCCCGCGGCGGTCGGCGCGGCGTTCCCCGGGATCAACGCCGCCGTCTCGTTCGGGTCGGGCCTGGACCTCGGGTATCGCTGGTTCGGGCTCAACAACGTGACGCCCCTGTTCCCGTTCGGCTACGGACTCAGCTACACCACCTTCCGCCTCTCGAGCCCGTCGGTGTCAACCACCGCCACCGACGTCGTGGTCCACGTCACGGCGACCAACACCGGCGCCCGCTCGGGCTCCGACGCCGTCCAGGCGTACGTGGCCTTCCCGTCGGGGGCGAACGAACCGCCCCTCCAACTGCGGGCCTTCACCGAGGTGGGCCTCGCCCCGGGCCAGTCCCGCGCGATCACGCTGACCATCCCGCGGTCGACCCTCCGGGTGTACGCGTCCAACCGGTGGACCACGGTACCGGGCGCCTACGGCGTCGACGTGGGTTCATCCTCGGCGGACCTTCCGGTGCGCCTGAGCGTGACACTGCCGTAACGCGGCCGGCTCAGCCGGCCAGGGCCTCGCGAAGTCGACCGAGCAGGACCGGGACGCCGTACTCGCCGAGCAGGTCCTCGGCCTCTTTGGCCAGGGTGGTCTGGGGGTGGCCCGGGCCGAGTAGGTGGAGCGCCTCGACCTCGGTGATGGCCACGTCGAGCAGGCAGTCAAGCGACCGCCACGCCTCGACGGCCGCGGCGTAGAGGTCGCTCGCGTCAAGGCCGTCCCCCTCGAGGGCGGCCAGCGCCGCCTCGATTTCCAGGCGCACGGCGCCCATCCACCGGCCCCTGATTCTCGACGCCGCGGCCAGGGCGCCGCGCATCTCCTCGGGGTCCTTCATCCAGATCGCGCAGCGCGCCTGGTGACCGATCGCGGCGCCCGAATTGATGCCGCTCGGGTCGAGTTCGACGGCTTCGGCGGCCAGGTCGAGTCCCTCGCGCCACTGCCCGGCCATGTAGCACACGAAGGCCCGCGAGGTCAGGGTCGTGGTCTTGCCCGCGACGAACTCGGTGTCGTAGCTCGACGTGAGCTGCAGGTTTACCAGCGTGTGGGCGGTCTCGAGGTCGCCGCGCCACGCCGCGATCATCGCGCGCAGCAGGGCCACCCACACGACGTTCCGCTCCATCGTGCCGCGAGCATCTATGGAGTCCAGGATCGGCTCGACCTCACTCCACTTCCCCAAGCCGATGCCGGTCTCGACCGCGTTGAGCAGGGCCGTCTCCTCCATCATGCGAACGCCGGCGCGCCGGCCCAGTTCCGCGGTCTCCAGCGAGGCCCGGTAGGCCTCCTGCACGTCGTCGGGCAGGCAGTAGAGGCTGAGGGCCATCTTGGCCTCGGCCTGCTCGCGCAGCGATTCGGACGCCTCGGCCATCTCCGCTCGTCCCCGACCGAGCATCACCGCCTCCTGGTGGCGACCGAGATTGAACAGGGCGTACGAACGAGCCCCGAGGGCCCCGCTGAAGAGCGGTGCGTTGTCGATGCGCTCGGCGATGGTCAGGGCGCGCTCGGCCCACTCCAGCGCGCCGGAGGAGTCCCGACTGTTCGCCTTCGTTCGGGCGAGGTTCTGGGCGAGCTCGGCCCGGGCTCGCGGGTCGCCGCCCTCGCCCAGCCGCTCGAAGGCCGCCTGGGCCACGGCGACGCTCTCCTCCAGGCGGTCCATCGTGCGCAGCACCAAGCTGACCTTGGACGTCGCGAGGGCGGCCGCGGTCTCGTCGCCCACCCCCCGGTACTCCTCGACGGCCTCCCGGGCCAGGGACAGCGCGCGGTCACGGTACCCCTGGTAGAGCGCGGCGTCCGCGACGAGCTCCAGGAGCGAGGCGTGCTCCGCCCCGGGCGGCGCGATGGCCACCGCCTGCTCGGCCAAGGCGAGGGCCTGGTCGGGCGATCCGAGGGAGAGCGCCCGTTCACCGGCTCGGCGCAGCCACCGGCAGGCGTCGCCGGAGATCTCCCGGGCCGCGTCCGCGTCCGGGGCCGACCGAAAGGCCGCCGCGTAATGGGCGGCGACGACCGCCGTGAGCTCGTCGTCGTCGAAGGACTCGTAGTAGCGGGCCGCGGTCAGGTGCTTGGCGTTGAGATCGCGGCGCGAGAGCATGGACAGCGCCACGCCCGCGATCACCCCCTGGACGAACCCGTACTGGCCGCGCTCGGGCGAGCGCGGATCGGTGTCGAAACGCAGGAACTCGCGGCGCACCAGGTCGCGCAAGTGCGCATCCACGCTGGCGCGCTCGACCCCGCTGACTACGCTGAGCGATTCGGGCAAGAACGACGTCCCCAGCACCGCCGCGTCCTGGAGCAGGGCCCGCTGCACCGCGCTCAGGGCGTCCAGGCGCGACGTCACAAGGGCCTGCAGCGTTTCGGGTATGTCGAGCGAGGTGACGTCGCCCGCGATGACGAAGCCCCGGTCCGACTCGACGATGACGCCACGATCCATCAGCATCCGCAGGGTCTCCACGGCGTACAACGGCACGCCCTCGGCGCGCTGAAGGATCCGCTCGGTGATCTCCTCGGGCAGACCGGTCACCACGCCCGACAGGAGCTCGCGCATCGCGGCGTCGCTGAGCGCATCGAGGTGCAGCGACGTGAAGCTGCGCTGGCCGGCCCCCCAGTCGGGGCGCAGGTCGAGCAGCTCGGGCCGTGACAAGGTGAGCACCATGATCGGGTAGTTCCTCGACCACTCCAGGATCGACTCGATGAAGTCGATCAGCCCGGGGTCGGCCCACTGGAGGTCCTCGAAGGCCATGACCGTCGGACCGAGCGAGCTGATGCGCTCGAAGAACGTGCGCCAGGCGCTGAACAGCTCGTCGCGCTCGCCGGGGGGTGCGTCGGCGAGTCCCAAGAGGTAGGCCAGCCGCGGCTCGATCCAGCGGCGCTCCTCTTCGTCGGTCACGAACTCCTCGACACTGGCGCGCAGCTGGGCCCGGGTCTCCTCGGCCCCAGCGGCCTCGTTGATGCCCGCGCGCATGCGCACCATCTCGCCCAGGGCCCCGAAGGTGATGCCCTCGCCGTAGGAGGCCGAGCGGCCCTGGTGCCAGAAGACGTTCTCGGCCAGCCCGTCGACGTACTTGAGGAACTCCCAGGCCAGGCGGCTCTTGCCGATGCCCGGCACGCCGGTGACCGACACCAGCCGGGCCCGCTGCTCACGCGAGGTGGCGTGCAGGAGGTCCTTGACCTGGCGGATCTCGTCGTCGCGTCCCACGAAGGGCGGCTCGAGGCGCTCGGAGCGGCCGAGGCCCTTGCGCTTGCCCACCACGCGCAGCGCCCGCCACGCGGCCACCGTCTCGTCCTTGCCCTTCAGCGTGAGGTCGCCGACCGCCTCGAAGACGACGGCGTCCGAGGCCGCGCGCCAGGTGGCCTCATCGACGAGCACGGTGCCGGGCTCGGCCACGCTCTGGACTCGCGACGCGGAGTTGACGGTGTCGCCCAGCACCATGCCCTCGGCGACCTTGCCCACCGTGATGGCGACCTCGCCGGTCACGATGCCGCCGCGCGCGCGCAGGTCGGGGTGGCCCGCGTCGCGACCCAGCCCCGCGACCGACGCCACGACGTCGAGGCCCGCGCGCACGGCGCGCTCGGCGTCGTCCTCATTGGCCGTCGGCGCGCCCCACACGGCCATGACGGCGTCGCCGATGAACTTCTCTAGCGTGCCGCCGTAGGCCTCGATGATGGCGCGGGCGCGGTCGAAGTACCGGCTGAGAAGTTCGCGGACCTCCTCGGGGTCTCGCTTCTCGGCGAACGGGGTGAACCCCACCAGGTCCACGAAGAGCACCGAGCACAGGCGCCGCTCCGCGGTGGCGGGGTCCGCGTTCCTCGCCGCCGGCGCGGCCGGCGCGGCCGGCGCGGCGGCGCCGCAGTCGGCGCAGAAGCGCTGACCCGGGATCATCTCGGCGCCGCAGCTGGCGCAGGCGACACTCAGCGAGGCGCCGCAGTTCGCGCAGAACCGCTTGCCCTCGGGTGCTTCCTCCTTGCAGGCCGGACACCGCACGACTCACCCCCCGCTCAGCGAGATGTTAGGGCACGCCGCGGCCGCCTCACGCGGTGGAGGCGAGCGCGCTACTCGTCGTGGGAGTGGTCGCCGGCCCGCATCACCGTGACCATCGTGTTCATGACCGGCTCGGCGAAGACCGTGATGGCGCTGCCCGGCACCGGCATCTCCTCGAGCACGATCGTGCCGCCCTGGGCGCGGACCGTGTCGCGGATCCGCTCTAGGGAGTCGGCCACGTAGATCGGGTTCCACTGCGCGGCGCGCCCGGGCATCTGGTCCTCGCTGACGCTGGCGAACCACTCGTCACCGTTCTGCAGGACCTTCATGCCGGCGTCCGGCTCGGTCAGGCTCTTGCCGGTCAGGTCGCGGTAGTAGATGCCCGCGGCCCCGGGGTCGGTCGAGGTGTGGTCGAACCAGCCCGGGGCGCCCGGCTCGTGCACCAGGCCGAAGCCCGGGAAGGTGCCGGGCTGCCACAGGCCGTGGACCGCGCCGACGCCGTCGACGGCCAGGGCCATCTGGCCCACGTCGGCCACGGCCATCGGCCCCATGAAGATGGTGCCGCCCAGCGCGATGACCTTGGCCGCGGTGGCCGCGATGTCGTCGGTGGCGAAGTAGGTCACCAGCTTGCCCTCGGCGCCGGGACCCTGGCCCAGCCCCATGACGGCCTGGCCGTCCTTGCTGGCGATGGTGTAGTAGCCCATCTCCTCGCCTCCGACGTCGTAGGTCCAGCCGTGCAGCGCGCCGTAGAACGCCATCAGCGCCTCGCGCTGCTCGGTGGTCTCGACCATGACGTCGACCCAGCAGGGCATGCCGGGGTCGTGGGAAGTGATCTGGGGCATGGGGGGAGTATGGCACCGGCGCGTCACGCCGCGCCACGGGCACGTCCCGCGGCCGCGGGGGGCCCCGCCGCTCCCGCGACCGGGGGGCCTAACGCTGGAGCCCCGGTGCAGCGCACCGGGGCTCCAGCGTGACGCGAGGTCAGTCTCCTATTTCAGCCAGGAGGGTATCCCCGTGCTGAACTTCGTGGCCAGCTTGACCGGTCCGTTCGGCGTGGAGTCCGTCACGTAGATCTTGCCGTCGACCGGAGAGGCCGAGGTGGAACTGATGATCTGGACGAGGTAGCCGCCGTTGAGGCCCTGGTGGTCATTGGGCGAGTAGCGCAGCGGCGTCAGCGACGGCGTCTGGGCGAACGTCGTGCTGGTCAGCGTCTTGAGGAAACTGGCCCGCGTGAAGCTCTTGCCCGCGGCCTTCAACGCCTCGACGAAGGCGACGCCCCAGCCGACCCCGTACACCATGTTGCCGTCCAGCGGCGTGGTGGAGGTGAAGGAGGGGAAGTCCGCCGAGTCCGCCGCCAGCACCTTGTAGATCCAGGCGTGCCACGGGGTCGAGGCCGTGGTCGCTGGCAGGTAGCTGAAGGAGACCGCGCCGACCTCGGGGTCGGAGGGCACCTTGCCGGCCAGCGGCGCGTAGACCGTCACCGGGTCCGAGCCGACGCTGGAGATGATCCAGTGAGGCGAGTAGCCCAGCTGCAGGGCCGCGCCCAGCACCGCGTCGGTGGCCCCGGGGATCGTGTCGAGCACGACGACGGTGCACTTGTCGGCCTGGAACTTGGCGATGTAGGGACCCATGACCGCGCCGTTGGTGGTCACCAGGGCGTTGACGCTGTAGAACTGGGTGTCGGTCAGGCTGACCGAGCCGCTGCCGACCAGTCCGGCCAAGCCGTCGGACCCGAAGTCGTCACCCTGGCCCAAGAAGCACACGTTGGCACTGGCGTAGTTCGCGCCGATGTACTGGGCGAAGATCTTGCCCTCTTCGTTGTAGCTGGTCTGCCAGCCGAAGAGGCCCGGGTAGGTCGACGGGCTGTTCCAGTCGCGCGAACCGGAGTTCACGAAGAGCTGGGGGACGCCGTTGGCCTTGAGCAGCGAGCGCACCGAGTCTTGGGTGGGCGTGCCCAACGAGCCCACGGTGGCGAACACCGGGACCGAGATCAGCGCGTGTGTCTGAGACACCGTGTAAGGAAGAGGGACTGTCGTGGTGCAACCGAAGCCCGGCACGCCATAGCAGTCGTCCTTCAAGATGTACTTGATCTTCCGGCCGTTCACGCCCCCCTTGGAGTTGACGTACTTGAAGACGGCGTTGGCCGCCTTGGCCACCTCGTTATAGCCCTGGGAAGCTATGCCGGTGGTCGGCACGGTCGCCCCGATGGTGATCTGCTTGGCCGTGACGCCCGGCACCTTCGGCGGTGCGCCGCTGGCCGCGAGCGATCCCCCGACGGTCATTAGACCGGCGCAGAGCAGCAGTGACGTCCCCGTGATCGCGAGACGGCGTGTGCGTGTCATTCTCATGTCCCAATCCCCTCTTATAGAACTCTTAGGCAGGAGCGTAGGTCCTCGAAAGGGCCAATTCAATTCAGGGCGCGGATCGATGCCGGCGTCGGTGCCAGAGGTGGCGCACGGATCCGGCCACTCCCAGCGGAGCAAACAGCATGGTCACGATGAGCAGGCCGCCGAAGATGATGCCGTTGAGCTGGCTGGCCAGGTTGCCCTGCGCGTTCAATCCGGTGCTGGACACGATCCACGAGATGACGTTGGACGAGTAGGCGTAGATGAGCCCTCCGATGAGGGCCCCGGGGATCGTGCCGATGCCGCCGATGACCACGACCGAGAGGATGGTGATCGACAGGGCGAAGGAGTAGGTGGACGGCGACACCGAGTTGTTGATCAGGGTGAACAGGGCTCCGCCGAGCGCGGCGTACGCCGACGAGACGATGAAGGCGATCACCCGGGCGCGCGGCAGCGAGATGCCGACCAACTCGGCGGCCACGTCGTTGTCGCGGATTAGGCGCATGCCCCGGCCGGTGCGACTCGCGAAGAGGTTGGCCATGAAGAAGAACGCCACGCCAGTGACGACCAGGGTGATGTCGGTCAGCCACGCGGTGTTCGTGGTGAGGCTCGGGGTCGCGCGCCCGAAGAGACTGACCAGCCAGGTGGGCGGCGTCGCTGCGCTTGGTAGTTGGAGTCCCCCGTCCCCGCCCGTCCAGGAGTTGAACGAGCTCAGGATGGCCCCGAAGGCGAGGGCGAAGGCCAGGGTCATGCCCGCGAGGTAGGGCCCGCGAAGCCGCGTCGCGGGCAATCCCAGCAGGAAGCCCACCAGGGCCCCGCACAGGACCGCGATGACCAGGGTCACGACAATGGGTGTGGTGGCGTGGTGGTTGGCCCAGATGGCCATCACGAAGGCCCCCACCCCCATGAACGCGCCATTGCCCAGCGAGATCTGTCCCGACGCGCCGGTGAGGAAGGACAAGCCGACCAGGACTATCGACATCGCGGCCCCGGTGGCCAAGTTGTAGTTGGTCGACTCCGAGAAGTAGAAGGTCGCCACCAGCGCCGCAACGACCGCCGTCGTGCACATCGTCGCGCGAACCAGCACCGGGTGCGTCGCGCGAAGACCCGGCGTCGTGATCGTCGCAAGTCCGCCCACGATCAGCACCAGCGCAATCGACAGGGCCACGGCGTCGCGCACCGTCGCCAGAGCGAGGAAGCTGACCGCGACCCCCAGGACCATCAGGGCCCCGGCGACAACGAGACGACGTGACCGAGCCAGGATCGCCATCAGACCCGCCTCGTGGAGCTCGGAGTGAAGAGGCCGTTGGGGCGCACCATGAGCGAGACGATCAGGATCACCAGCGCCACCAGGATGATGGCGTTGGAGTTCACGTAGTCGCCGACAAACTGCAGCACGACGCCAATGGAGACGCCCGCCACGATGGCCCCGACGGGGCTCTCGAGTCCGCCCACGGCCGCAGCGATGAAGCCGAACGCGAAGATGCCATCCATCACCTGGGGTGTCAAGCCGTTGTAGTAGTTCGACGAGACCAGGATGGTGGTCACCGTGCCCACGCCCGTGGAGAGCATCCACCCCAGCGTCAACATCCGACCGACTCGGACGCCCAGGAGTCGGGACACCTCAGGCGCGAGAGCCGACGCTCGCAGCTGCAGGCCCAGATTGGTAAAGCGAAAGAGCGCCGCGACCAGCGACATGACGAGCAGGGCGGACCCGATCTCGTAGAGAGTGAAGTCCGAGAGGTTGATCGGCTTGCCACCGAGCTGGTAGTCGATGGCCGAGAAGGGGCTCGGCAGGCTGTGGGGCACGGTCGACCAGATCGCCGCGGCCACGCTTTCGAGCACGATGAGGAAGCCCACCATGACCACGATGGGATTGATCTCGGGCTTGCCGTAGAGCGGGCGCACGAGGATGCGTTCGGTGGCTCCCCCGACGAGGAATCCGGTGAGGATGGAGAGCGCGACGCACGGCCAGTAGCCGAAGAAGTGGCCGAAGGCCACCATGCCGATGAAGGTGGCGAACATCGGCATGGCGCCCTGAGCGAAGTTGAGGATGCCGGTGGAGCGCCACACCAGCACCAGGCTCAGGGCCACCAGGCCGTAGATGACGCCCTGGGTGACGCCACCCAGCACATCGGACACGATCCGCGACGTCAGGATCGGATCCACTACTCCACCATCCCCAGGTAGTACTGGCGCAGGTTCTCGTCCTGGGCCACCGTGGCCGCGTCATCGTTGGCCACGACGCGGCCCACATGCAGGACCACCGCCCGGTCGGCGATGCGCAGCGCCGACGACGCGTTCTGCTCGACCAGGATGACCGTCAGGGCGTGGGTAGCGCACAGGTCCTTGATCGTGTGCATCAGCTGGGCGGTGACGAGGGGGGCCAGGCCCAGGGACGGCTCGTCGAGCAGCAGCGTCGTGGGCTGGGCGATCAGCGCGCGCGCCATCGCCAGCATCTGGCGCTCGCCGCCCGAGAGCTTGGCCGCGTGCTGGCGCCGGCGCTCGCCCAGCACCGGAAACCTCTCGTACTGCTCGGCCAGGCCCGCCTTGAGATCGACCCGGCTGGCCATCGCGCCCAGGCGCAGATTCTCCTCCACCGTGAACTCGCCGATGACGCCGCGTCCCTCGGGGACGTGGCCCACCCCCGATCGGGCGATGTCCTCGGGCGCCCGGTGGACGAGCTCACGACCGTCGATGGCGACGGAGCCGCGGTCGGGCCCCTTGAGCCCGCTGATCGCTCGCAGCAGCGTCGTCTTGCCGGCGCCGTTGGAGCCCAGCACGGCCGTCAGGGTCCCCGTCTCGGCGACGAAGGAGACGTCGCGCAGCGCCTGGACGGCCCCGTAGCTGACGGTCAGTCCCTCGACGGCGATCACTCGCTGACCCCCAGGTAGGCCTCGATGACAGATTCGTTGTCGCGCACCTCGCGCGGCGTGCCCGTCGCGATCACCTCGCCGAAGTCCAGTACGACCAGGCGGTCCACCAACGGCATCACGAACTCCATGTCGTGCTCGACGAGCAGGACGCCCATGGAGGAGCGAAGTTGGACGATGAGGCGGGCGAAGTCCTCGAGCTCCGCCTCGTCCAGCCCCGAGGCCGGCTCGTCGAGCAGCAGCAGCTGCGGGTCGGTCATCAGGGCGCGCGCCACCGACACCTTCTTGGCGGTGCCGTAGGGGATCGCCGACGGCAGCCGCCCGGCGACGGCGGCGATGCCCAGGCGCTCTAGCATGGCCATCGCGTCGCGGCGCAGGACCCGCTCGGAGCGCACGGCCCGCGGCAGGCCGGCGAAGCAGGCCAGGAATCCGCCGGAGTCACGGGTCTGCCCGCCGGCCATGACGTTCTCCAGCACCGAGCAGTGTCCGAACAGGCCGACCCCCTGCAGCGTGCGCGCGACCCCGGCGCGGGCCAGCTGGTTGGGCTTCAGGTTGGAGTGACCGGTCGCCGGGAAGTGCACGTGGCCCTCCGTCGGGCGCACGAATCCGCAGGCCACGTTGAACGCCGTCGTCTTGCCCGCGCCGTTGGGTCCGATCAGCCCGACGATCTCCCCCGCCGCGACGGCGAAGGAGACGTCCTGGAGCGCCCGCAGGCCCCCGAAGTGCACCGACACGTGCTCGAGCGAGAGGAGCGGCTGATCGCTGACCGGCGCCATGACGCTCAAAGGTACAGGCTGACCCGTGGTCCCGGGGCCGCCGTCGGTTCGCCCGCGCCGGGCGGGTCGCGGGGCTAGCGCGGGCCAGCCGACACGGCCGGATGGCCGGCGAGGTAGTACCGCGACATCCGCTCGGGCGCCTTCGTGAGACCGACGCGGGCCGAGCGCGCCACTATGGCCTGGCGGGTCGCGCCCCGGGGCGCGTGAAGGGTGATCCGTGCTCCGGGACCGGCGCAGCAGTCCCGGGCCTGGTCCTCCCCCGTGATGGCCAGGCCTCGCGTCAGGTTGCCCGGTCCGCGCAGCAGCGCGGCGGTGCCCACGTCGGACGCCGGCGCCACGATCTGCGCGCCGCGCAGCAGGACGGCCCCGGGTACGCCGGTTCCCCCGGTCACCACGTTGGCGCACCAGTGCACGCCGTAGCTGCGGTACACGTAAAGCACGCCGGCGGGCCCGAACATGACCGCCGAGCGCGGCGTGGGGCCCCGGTAGGCGTGGGAGGCGGGGTCGTCGGCTCCCCCGTAGGCCTCGGTTTCGACCAGGAGCGCCCGGCGCAGCGCCCCCGGATCGTGGACCACCAGAAGGCACCCCACCAGCTCGCGGGCCACGACGTCGGGCGGGCGTTCGAAGAACGCCCGCGGCAGCGCGGCGGTCTCGAACCGGTCCGCGTCGGCGCGACTTTGACGGGCGGTCACGCCATTCAGCGTACGAAGAGACCGGCGCCGGTTCGACTCAGGCGTCGCGGGTCATCATGCGCCAGGCTCCCAGGACGCTCCAGCCCACCAGCCAGGCCACCACCACGAGGGCCGCGGAGAGGGTCGACTCCGACACCAGGTGCGGACCACCTGGACCACCGCCCCCGCCGAAGACTTGAGGCAGGGCGGACGGTTCGAGATGGGCGGTGGCTAGACCGACGATGCCCCGCTGGACGTTGATGAAGTGGGGGATGACGTGCCGCGAAAGGATCGGCGTCAAGATCAGCTCGAGCACGATCATCAGCACCACGGGGACCGTTCGCTGGCCCATCAATGAGGCCAGACCCAAGCCCACGATCAGCCCGATGATCGCCTCGAGCTCGAGCCAGAGACCCGACTGGATCATCAACCTGTCCGACGGCACAAGGAAGGTGTGCGAGTAGTCGTAGAAGTCCTGGCGCGCGATCTGACGCGCGGCGCTTCGGAGCTGCGCGACCGTGGGCGGCGGCGGCGCGGTTGCCCCTGGCGGAAGCTGCTGGATGACCACGTGGCCCTTGTTGTTGAGGTAGCACGGGAGGTTGATGTTGACGTTGCGGGAGGGGAAGCCGCACACGACCTCCTCGGCGTGGTTCGCGGCCCACGTCTGAAGTCCCGAGACCGTCAGTCCCGGGGGCACCGTGACCCCCTGGTAGACCAGCTTGGTGGGCGCGGCGAACACGCACACGGCACACACGATCGTGAAGCCGGCCGCCACCATCGGCACGAGGATGGCCAGTCCGGCCGGTATCCGCGCCAGGTAGAGCGCCAGTCGAGAGCGGCCGGTGACGACGAGGTGGCGGAACATCCCCTCCGACAGGTCCACCGAGCCCGCGGTGCACCCGAGGGTCGCCGCCACGATAAAGCCGAACACGTACAAAACGCCCGCCACGATGGCGGAGTAGGTGTCGTACCCGCCCGCCGGTCCGTAGGTCTTGGGATCGATCCCGTGCAGGATCAGGCGGATTGTCAGGAAGACGCCGGGAATGCCGATGGTGACGACGAGCAGGGCGATCATGAGCCCGCGCCGCTTACGCAGTTCGAGGATACGGGTGGCGATCATGGCGCCGCTGGGGAGCCACGAGCCGCGTCGGTCGATGTCCGCGTGAGCGGGGGCGGGCGAGGTGGTGGTCCGGGTGGTCACTGGGGGTCCCCCAGTCGGCTCGTCACTTGCAGGAACCACGACTCGAGAGACACCTGGACCTCCTGTAGGCGGTAGACCGCCACAGCGCCCTCGACCAGGAGGCGATTGACCTCGGCGATGACGTCGCGCGACGTGCCAGCCGGCAGATCGATCTTCAATCCGTCGTCGCGCGCCTCGATGTTGGCGACGAGCGGCGACTTCGCCAAGAGCGATTGGGCCCGGGCGGGATCAGAGCACTCCACTTCGAGAACGAGCGACGCACCCGCCAGCAACTCCGAGATCGGTCCCTGACGAATGACGCTGCCGCGGTCGACGATGGCCACGGAGTCGCACGTGCGCTGCACCTCGTCGAGCAGGTGCGAGGACAACACGACCGTGCGGCCCTCGGCGACCAGGGAGCGGATCATGTCGCGCATGTCGTGCATGCCCGCCGGGTCCAGCCCGTTCATCGGCTCATCGAGGATCAACAGTTGCGGATCGCCGAGCAGGCACGCGGCCACGCCCAGTCGCTGACGCATGCCCATCGAGTACTTCGAGACGCGGTCGTCGGCCCGGTGCAGAATGCCCACCCGCTCAAGGGCGGGCTCGATGCGCTCGCGCGCCGCGCGCTCGCGGGCCGCGGCGATGACCTGGAGGTTCTGGCGCCCAGTGAGGTGCCCGTGGAACCGGGGTTCGTCGACAATGGCCCCCACGCGGGCCAGCGCCCGATCGCGGTGCTGGGGAACCGCGTAGCCGAGCAGCGACATCGAGCCGGCGTCGGCGTGCGTGAGCCCGAGCAGCACGCGGATGAGCGTGGTCTTGCCCGCGCCGTTGGGGCCGAGGTAGCCGAAGGCGCACCCGCGTGGCACCAGCAGCTCGACGTCGTTGACCGCCACGTTGCTGCCGAATCGCTTCTGCAGTCCGTGGGTTTCGACGGCCCACTCGCTCTCGTCAGCTCGGGGCTCTGACGGAGCGCTCAACGTGCTGGTGCTCATCGATGGTCCTTCTCTGGTCGGCGGCTCCACGGGTCGAAGACTCGGGGGAATGAGTTCGTGCCATCCTCGCACGCGCGTTTCCTCGACGCGACGGGGGGACCGCCCCGACGTCAGGGTTGACGTAAGGGTAAACCCCGACCGCGCGTCTCCTTGACCACTTGTGACGCCGCGCGAGCCCTCAGCTGGCCCGCGACACCACCTCGCGCCACGTCACGCGCCGCCCGGTGCGCAAGATGGCCCGGCGATAGACCCGGGTCGCGACACGGGCCACGCCAACGGTGCACACCGCGCTGAATACCACCGACGCGAGGAACTCCCACCACGTGACGTCCCCGAAGCCCACCAGCACCGGCATCACGAAGGGCGCGGTGGGCGGCAGGTAACCCAGGACCTTCACGAGGACCGACGCGCTGCCCGTGCTGGCCGCGGTCAACGCCATGATGTAGCCGAAGATCATCGGCAGGCTGAGCGGGAAGGCCAGCGTCTGGATCTGGTCCTGGCGCTCGGCCATCGAGCCGACGGCGGCGTACACCCAGCAGTAGAAGGCGTAGCCCACCACGAGCCAGACCAGGATGCTGACCAGGACGAGCGGGGCCGTGCCGTGCAGGAGGTCCGACCCCACGCCCTGGCCCAGGGCCAGGGCGAAGGCCACGATGGCGGCGGCCTGGGCGAAGGCCACCAGGCCGATGCCGAGCACCTTGCCCGAGAGCAGCTGGCCCGGTCGCAGCGCCGCGAGCAGGACCTCGATGACGCGGCTGGACTTCTCCTCCATCACGCCGATGAGGATCCACGTGTTGTACTGCGAGAGCATCATGAAGATCAGGATGGTACCGGTGATCGAGGTCCCGCTCACCCTGGTCTTGGTGGTCGTCCCCTTCTCGAGGCTGTTCACCGGCAGCGCCCGGGCCCTGATCAGTTCGGACGCCTGCGCCGGCGTGAGGTGAGCCGCCAGGAACGCCACGGTGTTGCCGAGGTTGGTGGCGGCCAGCTGCACGAACTGGGCGTTCGTCGAGTTGTCGTTGGCGCCGATGGGCGTGTCCAGCAGGAGCCGCTGGCCGTCGACGATCGCCACGTCCACGCGGCCCGCGCGCAGCGCGCGGCGCGCCGCGCCCAGTGAGGCCTCGTCGACGAAGCGCACACTCGTGCCGACCCCCTTGGCCGAACTCACCACGGTCGATCGCAGGGCCGCCGGGAAGCTTCCCACGACGCCGACGCGCTCGGGCGCCGGCTTGCCTCCGTGGAAGGTGGGGATGACGATGGCCGCGGCAACGACGGCCAGGATCAGAATCGTCCCGATCCGGAAGATCCGGCTGCGCAGGCGCTCGCGGATCTCCCGGGCCGCCACCAGTCCCACGCCGCTCTCCACCGGCCCCAGCCCCAGGTGGGCCCGAGGACGACGGAGACCCCGTCGACGCCGGAAGAGCCACACGCGCAGCGCCACCGCCGCGACAATGACGACGACGAGCAGCGCGGACCTCATTCCAGCGCCTCGCGGAAGACCTCGGACAACCGCCGGCGCGCGAAGGAGAACTCCGTGATGCGCCCGGCCGCCGAGGCGGCCCGCAGCACCGCGTCGCTGTCGACACCCTCCTCGAGCACCAGGCGCACCTCGCCGCCGCGCAGCTCCGACAGGGTGACGCCCGCGAGCCCCTGGGCCCACGACGCGTCGCGGTCGCCCTCGACGCGCACCACGAGCCGACGGTCTCCGCTGGTGGCCAGGTCGTCCACCCGGCCGGACGCGACCAGGCGGCCGTGGTCGATGATAGTCACCGACTCGCAGAGGTCCTCGACCTGGTCGAGCTGGTGGCTCGAGAACAGCACGCAGCAGCCCGCGCGCGCCTCTTCGACCAGCACCTCGCCGATGGCGTCGATGCCGGTCGGGTCCAGCCCGGCCAGCGGCTCGTCGAGCAGCAGCAGCTCGGGTCCGTGCACCAACGCCGCGGCGAGTTGGACGCGCTGCTGGTTGCCGTGCGAGAGCGCCTCGACCTTGCTGTCCGCCCGATCGGCGATGCCGAGTCGCTCCAGCCACTTCGCCGTCGCGGTGCTCGCGTCCGCGGCGCTCAATCCGTGGAGCCGGGCCAGGTACTCGACCTGCTCGCCGACCAGCATGCCCGGGTAGAGCCCGCGCTCCTCGGGCATGTACCCGAAGCGCCGACGCTGCGCCTGGCTCACCGTGACGCCGTTCCACGTGACCGTCCCGGCCTCGAGGTCGGTGAGACCGAACACGGCGCGCATGGTCGTGGTCTTGCCCGCCCCGTTGGGTCCGAGGAAGCCGACGACCTGGCCGGAGGGGACCGCGAAGGTGAGGTGGTCGAGGGCGGTGATGGCCCCGAATCGACGCGTGAGGCCGTCGAGTTCGAGCTGACCGGCCACCAACTCACAGTAGTAAGAGTGTGGCGGCACCGGCGGCGCCGCAGAGAGGCCGGTCCGGTGCGCGACTAGGTGACGCTCACCGCGACGCTCGGCGCACTGATTGCCCCGGTCCAGAGGTCCTGGACGGGCACGACGGCGTACGTCCACGTCCCGACCGGCACGCCGACCTCGGTGCAGGTCGTGGCGGCGACCGCGCCCGCGCAGCCGGCCCCGACGGGCGACTCGGCTCCCGTCGTCGCGTTGAAACGGTGAACCACGTAGCCGGCCACCCCCGCGTCGCCGGGCAGGCGCGCGATCGGCCACTGCACGGTGACGCTCGAGCCCGACGCGCGAGCGCTGGGCTGGCCTCCCCCGGGCATCGTCGCGGCTTTGCTGGCCGCCGTTCCGGCGCCCCCGGCGCTCCAGGACGCCCCCGCGGGCGCCACCACGACCCCAGCACACGTCAGCACCACCGCCGCCAGCGCCACGCACCGGCTCGCCATCCGCGCCCGCGTCATCGCGGTGCCCTGATCGCGACGCCGACGTAGGTCAGCGGGAAGGCCGCGCCCACGCACCCGTCGGGTGCGGCGGCGATCATTCGTGCGGTCACGCTCGCGGGCGACGAAGCCCCGGGGCCAATCACCAGCCCCCCGGCGAAGTCGGAGACCCGGAGGTTCGCCGAACCGCACGCGGGGCCCGCGTTCTTCACGATCGTCGTGAGGAGGATCACGACGATCGTGAAGGGCTCGTGGTTGGTCACCGTGAGGGGCAGCGCTCGGCTGACGCCCGGGTACAGGCCGGTCACGGATCCGGAGATCGTGAACGCCCCGTGCGGCGCGGTCCGCGCACCGGAGAACGAACCCGGTTCGTCGCGCGGCGCGCCCGCCGTCGCCGTGCCGAACCCGGCGAGTCCCGGGCCGGAGCCCCGCATGCTCGCCGAGCCCGTCGCCAATCCGAACGTCAACGCCCCGCAGACGCTCACCAGACCGAGGGTCGAGGCGACCCGGCCGGCCCGGCTGGATTGCTGGCGCTGCGCTGAGGCCCGCACGGCCCGCTCCACCTGGCTCGCCGCTCAGGGAAGCTGCTGGCCGGTGGCCGTGACCGGCACGTTGAACGCGTTGCCCTGGCAGGTGTCCAGCGCGCTCGATGACAGGTCGAGCACCCCGTTGACCTGGACCACGGCCGACGTCCCGCTCGCGGGCACCGTGAGACTGAGTCCGCTCGTGGGCGCGCTCGGGTCCACCGCGATGACCGAACTGGCGCAGGCCGACGGGTTGGCCGACACCGGCGTTCCCCAAGCCAGATTCGTGATCTTGATCGGGTACGGGTTGGGGTTGGTGACGGTGAAGTACACGTTGCCCGCCGGGCCGCCCGGGAAGAGCGAGGCCGCCGAAGAACTCAGTGCCACCGAGTTCAGCGTGACGGTCTGGGCCACGTCGGCCAAGGCCGAACCGGTGCCCGAACCTGACGCGCTCCACGTGGCGAAGGCGACGCCGCTACCGGCGAGCACCGCCGCCGCGATGGCCCCGGCGATGGCTGATTTTCTTGCTTTCATGATGATTCTCCTTTACTGGTTGGTTTTTTGTGCGTGTCCGAGGCCTTCGACCGGGCGGTCCGGGACGCGTCGGGCGACGCCACCCATTCGGGCAGCGCCTCGACGACGCGCCCGAACCGCAGCCCCGCGCGGGTGGCGACCTCGCGCACGGCGTCCGCCGTCCGCGCGCGAAAGAGGAAGTAACAGATCTCCTCTTCCGGCACGGCGATCGAACGCACCAGGCGCACGGGCCGTCCCTCCCGGGTCAGCTGTTCGGCCGCCGCTGAGACGTCCGCGGCTCGTGGAACGCCACCAGACGGCGCGGTCCGCGAAACGTACGTCTCGACGAGGTACTCAGGCACGCGATCGACGGTACGGTCGGCGCGCCGCGAGTGATATTGCGGAAACCTGGAAACTATGACCACCGCCGTCGCCGGCGGAGTTCCTGGGCGATTCCTCACCCCGGGCGGTTCCGGAGCGCCACAATGGGGCGGTGAGCCCTGCCGAGATCTCGGCGCCGACGTCGCGCGAGATCGTGAGTCGCGAGGCCGAACTGGTCGCCCTGAGCCACTTCTTGGACGAGGCCCGCTCACCGTCCTGCTTCGTCATCTCGGGCACGGCCGGCATCGGCAAGACGACCCTGTGGGAGGCGGGAGTCGAGGCGGCGCGAACCCGGGGCCGGCGCGTTCTGACGGCGCGTACCAGCGAGGCCGAGGTGGCCCTCTCCTTCGCGGCGATCGCCGACCTGCTCGCGGGCGTCGACCCGGAGGTGTTCGACGCGTTGCCCGCCCCGCAGCGGCTCGCGCTCGACGTCGCGCTGCGCCGTCGCGACCCCGCCGAAACGGGCGCCGACCCGTTCGCGATCTCGGCGGGCTTCCTCGGGGCGCTCACCGTGGTGACCGAACGGGCACCCCTTCTCGTGGCCGTCGACGACGCCCAGTGGCTGGACGCGCCATCGGCCGACGCACTGGCGTTCGCGGCGCGCCGGCTGCCCGCGGACCGCACCCGGTTCCTGCTGACGCGCCGCCACGGACGCCGGCCCGGCATCGAGCGGGCGCTGCGGCCTTCGTTGGTCGAGCGGCTCGAGGTGCCGGCGTTGAGCTTCGGCGCCACCAGCCGCGTTGTGTCGGATCAGTTCGGCACGGCGCTCGGACGTCGGCACCTGCGCCAGGTGTACGAAACCAGCCAGGGCAACCCGCTGTTCGCGCTCGAGTTGGCCCGCCTGCTCGTCGCCGGGGGTCCCTTGGGCGCGGGCGCCGAGATGCCCATGCCCGAGATGGTCGACGACGTCTTCGGGTCGCGCGTGCGAGGACTGTCGGCGCCGGTGCGACGCGCGCTGCTCGCCGTGGCGTTGAGCGCGGGCTTGACCCCGACCGAGGTGTCGGAGCTCGGGGACGTCGAGGCGTTGGAGGATGCGGTGACCGCCGGCGTTCTCGTTGTCGACGGCTCGACGGTGCGTCCCACGCACCCCATGCTCGCGGCCGCGGCTCGACACCAGTCGGGTGCCCGCCAGCGCCGTGAACTTCACCGAGATCTGGCGAAGGTGGTGGGTGACCTCACCCTTCGCGCGCGCCATCGAGCGATCTCCACCGTGGCGCCGGACGAGGAGGTCGCGCGCGCCGCCGCCGAGGCCGCCAGCGTCGCCGCAGCGCGCGGCGCGGTCTTGGACGCGGAGGAGCTCGGCGCACACGCGCTTCGCCTGACGCCCGTCGGTGCTTCGCAGCGCGCTGAGCGTCTCCTCGCCCTCGGCGGCTACTACGCCCGAGCCGACGAGATGGCGCGCGTGACCGGGTTGCTCACGAGTCGGATGGACGAGCTCCCCCCTGGTCGGTCCCGCGCGCTCGCCCACCTCTTGCTGGGCGACGCCGGGGACGTCCCGGGTGAGGAGATTCATCTGGCGCACGCGCTGGCCGAGGCCGGCGAAGACCCGGTGGTTCGCTCCCTGGCGCTGGCCAAGCAGTCCCGTCTGCTCTCCATGAGCGCGGCCGAGAGGATCGACGAAGCCGAGACCCTGGCGCTGGAGGCCCAGTCGGTGGCCCGTGGCGCGGACGCGGCCGTCGCGGACCGCGTTGGCACCTCGCTCGCGTGGGCGCGCGTCCTGCGGGGTCGTCCCGTCGACGACCCCGCGTCAGACGTTTCCGCGGCCCCACCATCGTTGAGCCCACCCGAAAGCCGGCTCGACTCTCAACGTGCCGCCCGCCTCGTCTATCGCGGTGACCTCCCCGCCGGCCGCACTATCTTCGCGCGGCTCCTGCGCGAGGCGGACGAGCGAGGTGACCAGCAGACCATTCGGCATCGACTACAGCAGCTCTGTGAACTCGAGACCCGTGCGGGCAACGTGGCGGAAGCTCGCCGTCTCCTGAGCGATCTCGAGGGCGGTCCCGCGTGGATGCACAAGGTCATCGCGCGACTCCACGCGGTCCTGGCCGCGGTCATCGGGGATCGATCCACCACCGCGCGCTTTGCGGCGGTGGTGTTCGACGAGCACTCCGGGTTCGTTCAGGGCTGGGACCGGCTCGAGGCCACTCGAGCCCTCGGGACGGCGGCGCTGCTCGAGCGCGACGTCGCGACAGCGGTGCAGTGCTTGGGCGCGGTGTGGGATCACACGAAGCGAGAGCTCGTGGACGAACCCGGGGCCTTCCCCGTGGCGCCCGACCTCGTCGAGGCGCTGGTCGCTGTGGGCGACGCAGCCGCGGCGCGCAAAGTGGTGGAGCGCCTGCGGCGCCTGTCGATCGACCAGCAACACCCCTGGGGATTGGTGTCCGCCCGGCGGGGCGCCGCCGCAGTTGCCCTGGCGACCCAGTACACCGACAAGTCCGCGCGGACGTTGGGGGACGCCGCCGATGAGTACGGATCGCTCGGCTTGGGTTTCGAGCGCGCCCGCACGTGGCTCTTCCTGGGTGAGCGGCAACGCCGCGCCCGCCAGCGGGCCGAGGCTCGCCACTCCCTCGAGATGGCGGTGGCCGACTTCGTCCAACTCGGCTGTGCGGGGTGGGCCGCCCACTCGCGCACCGAGCTCGATCGGGTGAGCGGGCGCCGACCGACCGCCGAGGGCCAACTGACGCCCAGCGAGCGCCTGGTGGCCGACCTGGCGGCGAGCGGCGCCTCCAACAAGGAGATCGCAACCCGGCTTTTCGTCAGCGTGTACACCGTCGAAGCGCACCTCACCCACACCTACGCCAAGCTCGGCGTCCGCTCCCGGGCCCAGCTCGCGCGACTCCTGCACTCCGCGCCCGAGGCCAACGGCACGTCCTAAGCGAGCGAACCGCGCATCGGCCAAGCGACGCCCACGGCGCTCCAGGAAGCGGTGCGGGGGGCCGGACCCGGCCGGCGCACGAGCGCTCCGACCGTGCAGTGTCTCGGCGGGACTAGAGGGTGAAGCCCCCGCCGGGCAACGGCTCGTCGTCGCCCTTCGACTCGGGGGCGGCGTCCTTCGGAGTCGCGTCGGTGCCGCCCGCGGAGCCCGAGTCGGCGAGCGAGCCGTTCTCGGCCTCGTAGGTCGACAGCTCTCCGATCAGACGCTCGATTTCGGCCCGCGTCGCGTCGGTAGCGCGACCAGACTTCTCGGCGAAGAACGCGGCGCCGAGATCGTGCAGCATCCCGTCCGCGCGTCGGCGCGCCTGGGCGTCGGCCATCTTGGCCTGGCCGGCCTTGCCGGCCTCCTGGGCCTTCTGGGCGATCTGGCCCGCCTGGGCCTTTACCTTGTCGAACAGCGCCATCGCATTCCTCCTGTTGTTAGATCCGTCCGAGCAGGCCGTCGCGCAGGGGGTTGGCCGCGCGGTCGTCCTGCTTCTCCTCACCCTCAAATTCGCGGTGCAGGGTCGTTTGGAGCAGGACCGCACCGTCCCCGGTGAGCGTGACGAGATTGAATCCCTGCCCGCCGAAGACGGCACTCATCATGGTCTGCGCGTTGAGCGCGCCAATGCGCTCCACGCCGAAGGCCACCGAGTCGGCGAAACCGACGACCGCACCACCGTGGACCTGGATCTTGCCGCCGTAGGAGGCCGGGTTGATCTCGGTCACCGTGCCGCCCCCGCCGATGATGAGCGTGCCGGTGCCGGTGAAGTGCTCGAAGATGAGCCCCTCCTTCGAGCGACGACCAAGGTTGAGCCCGGTGAAGTCGATGTCGTAGGTCACCGTGGATTCCGCGCAGATGAAGGCCCGGCTCTCGGCGCGCCAGCCGGTCGAACCGTCTAGCTCGATAACGCGCATCTGGCCGGGCAACTCTCCGGCGAGCGTGACCAGCCCGGACCCGCCCGACGGGGAGAACCACTGGAAGGCGAGGCTCTGACCGGCCAGCGCGCGCTTGCCGACCTCGGTCGCCGTGGACAGGGCGGCCTTCAAGAAACCGCCGCCGCCCTGCTGGGACTGCTGGCGCGCGGCGTCGGCCTTGCCACCGGGCGTCGTGAGGCGCGTCTCGACGGCGACGTTGGTGGTCTTCCAGCGGAACTTGGTCGCGTCGGCGAAGAGCGTCTGCCCGCTGTCGAGCTGGCACGTGACGCTCTGGGCGAACTCCCCGGCGATCTTGCAGGCAATGGTCATGGGCCACCTCGCGGGCGCCGCGACGGCCACGACGGCCGACCGCTCACGCAGCGCGATGCTACCTCCGGCCCAGGCCGTCCACAACTGACGGAGCGTCACGACGCCCGTCGATGGTGCGACGCGCGCCGCGGCCATCCGCCGCGGCGCGCGAGCGGCGCACGCGACGGGGCGAGCGAAAGGTTGCGGGGAAGGCGGGGACGTAAGGGGAACACGCTCGAACCCTCTACACCCCTGTTCATTACGTAGAACGACTCGTCTTCGCGGCCCGGATGAGTGGTCCGAATGCGTCAGGGGCATCTTCGGCGTGCCTCGCTAGAACGTTTGGAAATCGATTCTTCATCCCGATGGCCCTTGTCTCCGAAGGCAGCCATTGATGGCCGGAAGGACAACGGAACGACCCGTTCGCTCCCGGGATGCGACTACTTTCCTGCTTCCAGATATCGCATCTCGAAGTGCTGTACAGAACGAAACAGCTTCCCATCTGAGGTCGAGTCATTCACGTCGCCGGAAGATCGGCGAGATCAGCGGTCTCCTGCTCCTATGTTTGAGGATGGTGGGAAGAGACGACGTTGCCGTATCGCTCCCGAACGGTGACTCTCGTCGCGAGCGCCGGTGGTTCTCGCCGAGTGTGTACCCCTGGACGACAGACAGTGAGGTAGGAGGGCCACCGTCGACCAACTGTCCCCCACGGGATCTTGTGAGTCGCAAGGCCGTAGGAAACGAATGAGGAGATACGTCGCCGCCACGGCGCCCGCCGTGCTGCTGGTGTTGTCCGTGTGGACCACCTCGGCCGCACCGGCGAACGTCCGCAAGCCGGCTGTCCTTTCCTTCAGCCTCTCGACGCAGCATCTCTCCTACCTGGGCGGCACCGTACGTCTCAGCGCGCGCGTCGCGAACGCGACCACGTGCACATTCGGTGCGGCCGCCATTCGGCCGATGTCCGTGAAGTGCCGGTCCGGATTCGCCCACGTCGTCGAGCGGATCGCCCCGAACACGTCGGCGAACTCTGAGACGATCCGGTTCTGGGTCCAAGCCAAGGGCCCAGGAGACGCCTCGGGGAGGGCCTTCTTCTCGAACGGTGGGACCACTCTCTACGTATCCCGAGCACCTACGCCGACTACGACGACGAGGCTTGCGACTCCGTGACCCAGACGTTCCGGAACTTGTTGTGGCCGTGCCACTGAAAGGTCGTCAACGCGGCCGGGGCGACTACGTCCAAACTCTCGGGTGGGGGCCGAGTCCGGTGAAACCTTCGCCCTGGCCTAACTCGCGCCGCACGGGTCGGACGGGCACCGGTTCCAGAGGACCTCTCTTCGTTCACGTGTCGCGGTGAGAAATCGCCAGTCTTCCAAGGTACCGTTCAAAGATTCAAACGAGTGGGAATCGGTACGCAGAGGAGGTTCGGAGATGCGGGGGCGAAGACGCTATCTGGCCGCACTACTTTTGGCTGGGCTCGGGACCTTGGGATTAGTCGGGGTCGCACAAGCGGCGACCGGACCGTCGGTGTTTACGAGCGTGAGATCGGCTAGCACCGCTGGCGGCGGCAGGGTCGTGACGGTCCTCGGTCGCCACCTGCTGGAGGTGACGTCGGTGCAGGTCGCGGAGCGTGGGATCGGCACGTTCTCCTTGAAGTTCACCGTGTTGTCGCCAACCGAGCTCAGGGCGAAGGTGCCGCTATCGGTCGTGCGGAAGTTCGGGCACGCCGCGACGGAGTACTTGGCGTCAAGTACACCTACCGAGGAATCAGCATCACTTGGTCCTCCGGCGGGGTCACCAGCACGGACAATTGGTTAGTGGGTGGCTGACCTGCTCGCCGGCTGTGGAAGATCCCAGCGACGACCGCGGCGCGGAGATTGCGACCGGTGATGCTCATCATCAGGTAGGACACCTGACGCGCACGATCCAGGTGAGCATCCATGAGCGGCGTCCCGAGCATGGTCCACTCGAGCCCCCGGTGGAGATCCCGCTCGATCCCCCGACGTTTGCGCGCCGCACGGCCGCTCGCGTTGGCTCAGGATGAAGACCGACCACCCTCGACCTCGCTGCCGACTTGGTAGTCGAGCAGAAGGTAGCCAGCCGGAGTTGCGACCTGGCGGGTCAGCATTAGCTTCCTCGACAATCCGTGGTCGAAGAGCTTGCGGCCGCGCATGTGCAGCACCGGAGCGACGCAGAGCCGCAACTCGTCAACCAGACCCGCTTCGAGCAAGGATTGAGTCAGGGCGATGCTTCCGTGCACTCCGACGTCACCACCCGGCCGCCGCTTCAGCTCGGTGACGAACTCGAGTAGGTCGCCGTCGATGACGGTGGTGTTCGCCCAATTCAGTTCGGGCATCGTTGAGGACGCCACGAATTTCTCCACACCGTTGATGAAGGTAGCGAACGGCTCGATGTCACTGTTCGGCCAGAATGCCGACCAGTCGTCGTAGGTCCGACGACCAAGGAGAACCGTGTCCTGGGTAGCAATGACGCGACCGATGTTCTCGTCCACCAACTCGTCCCAGTCAGTGACGAATGCGTCCGGCTGTTCCGCCACGCCGTCGAGCGACACGAGTCCGCCCGCAACTACCTTGCGCACGGCATCATCTCCTTGTTCTCGATGAGAGCTAGAGGTACCGACGTACTACCGTCCCGAGACTAATCTCCTCTCCTTGATTGGGTTTGGGAGCCAAGGGCATCATCGCCGCCTGACTGGGTGCAACGTTGTAGAACCGACAACTCTCGGTGGAAGGAGCGGGACTATGTTCGATCCCCCTGGCACCCCAGTTCATTAGGTGAAACGTGGCATCGTCGTCGCAGCTCTGGGCTGCGCACGTCACTGAAAGGCGCCCCGGTGCCCATTACTCGAACCCCGAAACAGTGAACGTTGGGCAGAAACGACGGCGTCAACTCGACGCTTGACGAGCTTCGTCCTCAACCCGATCGTGGTAGGCGCGCCACCACGCGCTGTCGTGTTCGGGGACGTTGCTGTCGTCCGCGGCATAGCCAATCGAACCGTCAACAAGTTCTCGAACGAGATCAGCGTGCCCAGCGTGCCGGAAGGTTTCTGCGATGACGTGAACGAGCACGTGGTGGAGCGTGACGGGATGGTCGCCCCACCACGGCACCGAACCCGCGGCGTCAAGGTCCAGCGCTTCGATCGTTGCATCCGAGTTCTCGCACGCCCTTCGATAGTTCCCGACTATGTCGCCCTTCGATTCGTCCGCTCGAGCGAAGAGGTCCGCATTGTCCTCTGCTCCTTCCTCAAACCAAAGATTGGGCTGCTCCATGGATCGACCAAAGACGGGACCGAAGTACCCAAGCTCGACACACGTCAGGTGTTTGACGATGCCGAGGAGGCTGGTCCCGCTTTGAACGAGAGGGCGACGGATGTCGTACTCCGAGAGGCCGTCCAACTTCCAGACAGCGGCATCCCGTGCGGTCTGAAGGTAGTCACGGAGTATCTTCTTCATGGCGTTTCACAATACGCGGGCGGCGAGAGGATCTCACAAGTGGATTGCCACGACTTACCTGAGAACATCTTCGGTGAGGTGTGGCGTTGTGATTCTTACAACGCGAGTGGGCGCTAGAGGACTCGAACCTCTGGCCTCAGCCGTGTGAAGGCTGCGCTCTAACCAACTGAGCTAAGCGCCCGGAGCCACGATCCTACCGGGTCTCGTAACTTCCGCCCGTTGGCCCGAGCAGTAACCTTCCCCCGTGGCCGATAACCCCGAGGGCGCAACGACGGGCCGCCCTCGCCGGGCGCGACGACAGTCTGCGGTCCCGCGCTCCGTCGTGATGGGCCTCGACAAGATCGAGCGAAACGTCAGCTTCATCGCCGGCGCGATCGCCCTGGTGCTGGCGGGCCTCTTCACCCCCCACCTGTTCAAGGACACGTTCATCACCGTCACGGCCAAGCCGGTCCGGGGCCACACCTGCGCCACGCCGTACCACTGGAACTCGACGCTGAAGACCTGCAGCCACCTTAAGCTGACCCACCCTTCGGACTGGCTGCCCCAGTTCATCCTGATCGTGGTGATGGCCGGCGCCATCGTGCTCTTCGCCTACCTGCGCAAGCGGGTCGGCGTGGCCTTCGGCGGCTTCTTCCTGGGTCTGGCCCTGGGCTCGGTGGGCCTGCCCTTCCTGCTGCTCGGCGGGTGGCTGCTGCTGCGCGCGCTACGCCTCCAGCGCTACGGCAACGCGAGCTTCTTCGGCTCCTCGCGCATCGCGCGCGAACAGGCCCAGGCCAAGCGCGAGGGCCGGCCGGTCGCGCCGCGGCGCACGCGCGCCAAGGTCGACGACGCGGCCGCGACGCTGATCCGTCCGGTGGCGCCGGCGCCCTCCAAGCGCTACACGCCGAAGAAACCCGTGCGCAAACGATAGGCATGGCGCGGCTCGGACTGGACTTTCCTACCCGGTGGAGCCGCGGCTACACCGCCCGACTGGCGCGTGAGGTCGTCCAGCGCGGCTACCTCGTGCCCTACGTCCGCTTCCTCTCGACCCTCGAGGTGCGCGGGCTCGAGAACCTCGACGGTCCGGGGCCGCACATCTTCGCGGCCAACCACCAGAGCAACCTCGACACTCCCCTGCTGCTCAGCGCGATGCCGGCCCCGCTGCGCCGGCGCACCGTCGTGGCCGCGGCCATGGACAGCTTCTTCCTGGACTTCTTCACAGCGTTTCGCACCGTGCTCGTGTTCAACGCCATCCCCATCGACCGTCACAAGATCAACCGGCGCAGCTCCCAGCTCGCCCTCGACCTGGTCGAGGACGGCTGGAACCTCATCATCTACCCCGAGGGCGGGCGCACGCCGACCGGCGAGATGCAGGAGTTCAAGGGCGGTGCGGCCTACCTGGCCGAGCGCGCCGGCGCCCCGGTGATCCCCGTCTACCTCTACGGGGCCGGATACCTGAAGGGCCCGCACTACGCCAAGGCCCCCCAGTACGCGGCGCCACCCAGCCAGCGCCGCCACCACGTCGTCGTCGCCTTCGGGCCCGAGCTGCGCTGCGCCGAGGGCGAGACCATCCGGCGCTTCAACGCCCGCGTGGAGGACGCCGTCGTGGCGCTCGGCCGCGCGGTCACCGGCGACCCGACGCTGAAGATCAACCGGCCCGCGGCCGAGTGAGGACCCGGCACCGCTCGGCGTAGAGGCGGTCGGCGACGCCGGGCAGGGGGTCGAGGGATCGCCCGAGCACGCCCCCGAGGATCTCGTCGGCGAACCAGGGGTTGATCGCCAGCACCGGCCCGTGCGCGTAGGTGGCCCAGATGCGGTCGGTGACGAAGCCGTCGGTGGCCCCGTCGCTGCCGCGCCCGCGAGCCACCGTGCCCAGCGGATCCAGCCCCGCCCCGCGCTCAGTGCGTCCGCCGTGGTTCTCGAAGCCGACAAGCCACCGGCCGTTGACGTCGACGACCAGGTCGCCGACCGAGCGGCGCGCGCCGCGCGTCGTGCGCGCCGCGACCATCGCCAGCCCGGGGAACTCGTCGTCACCCTCGACGCAGAAGGTCGTGCCCAACAGCTGGAGCCCGGCGCACACGGCGAAGACCCGCGCGCCGTCCTCGACGCGCGCGACGAAGTCGCTGGCGGCCAGCAGATCGCGCGCCAGCCGCTGGGGGCCGTCCTCGCCCCCGCCGAGCAGGTAGAGGTTGGCGGGGGGCACCGGATCGTGCAGGCCCACCACGGCGAGCTCCGTCTCGATCCCGCGTCGTCGCGATCGCTCCACCAGGACACGGGCGTTGCCCCCGTCGCCGTAGGTCCCCAGGAGCTCGGGGTAGAGCAGGGCGATCTTCACGCCGGTGCGCTCGCCGACAGCCACGCGCTGAACGCCGTGTAGTTCGCCACCAGCCACACCGGGGCCCGTCCCTCGGCCAGCGTGGCGGGGTCGTCGACCACGCTCGCCTCGACCCCGGCGTACTCGAGGCGCGTCGCCAGGTCGAGGCGCCGCTCCCCCAGGCAGGCCACCGAGCGACCGGCCAGCTCCTCGAAGGGCACGTCGTAGAGCCACGACGGGTCGCGACCGTCGGCGACCTGGGCGTTGATGGCGATCCACAGGTCCGCCGCGCGGTCGACCAGCGGGAGGACGGCGGCGAAGCCCGCCGGGTTCTTCGCCAGCACGAGGCGCAGGGCGCGGCCGCGCCAGCGGCGCCGCGCGAAGCGCCCGGCGACCTCGGCCACGACGTTGATCCGCGCGACGGCGTCGGCGACCGGCACCCCCACCACGTCGAGCGCGGTCACCGCCTGCGCGGCGTTGGCGGCGTTGAACGCCCCGGGCACGGCCAACGCCAGCTCCGCGACGACGCCGTGGACGCTGAGCCGTTCGTCGAGCGTGGCCGCCATGTTGGTCGGGCGCGCGAAGCCACAGGCGCACCGCCACCCCGACGGGTCGAAGGCGATCGGTTGCGTGCACTTGGGACAGGAGGTCGCGTCGCCGTGCCACACCGTGGGCACGTCGCACCAGCGCACGCCCGGGGCCACCTCGGCCGAGTAGACCACCAGCGGGTCGTTGGCGTTGGCCACCACCGCCACCGCGCTCGTCGACCGGTCGGCGAAGCACCGACGCCACCGCTCGGCCATCCGGCGCACCTCGCTGGTCCGGTCGAGCTGGTCGCGCGACAGGTTCAAGAGGACCGCCACGCGCGGGGCGGTGCGCGCGATCACCTCGGGCAGCCAGGCCTCGTCGACCTCGAGCACGACCCGATCGGACGCCGTGTCCACCAGGGCCGCCACGTGGCCGGCCGGCATGTTGGCCCCGGTGGCGTTGGTGGCCGCCGACCCGCCCCATCCGGCCGCGACCAGAGCGGTCGTGGTGGTCTTGCCGTTGGTCCCGCTCACGACGATCACGGTGCGGCCGGACGCCAAGTGGTCGAGGAGTCGCGGGTCGAGGGCCAGCCCCGCGCGGCCCCCGGCCACGGTGCCGGTCCCGCGGCCCGACGCTCGCGAGAGCGCGTTGACGACCCGGACGGAGCTGGCGGCGGCGCGTGCACGCAGCGTCAACCGGTCAGCCATCGCCGTCACGCTAACAACGCGCAAAATGCGAAAGGGCCAACCGGGGGGGTGGTTGG
>JBIOFE010000013.1:0-73449 GCA_044446745.1 Acidimicrobiales bacterium | reverse complement strand
CCCCCGCCCCCTCCACCACCCCCCCGGCGCCCGCCGTCATGGCGACCGCCGCGGCCATCGCCATGCGGTGGTCCAAGCCGGCGTGGAAGGAGAACCGCGCGAAGGCCGGGGCGCCGTCGAGGCCCTCCACGAAGAGGTCGTCGCCCTCGCTCCACGCCGTGCAGCCCAGGCAACGCGCCAGCGCGAGCGACCCCGCGAAGCGGTCCGACTCCTTTAGGCGGAGCTCGCCGACCCCGCGGAAGACGGTGACCCCCCGGGCCGCCGCGGCGGCCACGGTCAGCGCCGGCACCTCGTCCACCGAGGGGATCTCCCCCGCCGTCACCTCGGTCGCGTGCAGTTTCGCGGAACGGCAGTGCAGTGTCGCGCCGTTCGGCCCCGGCTCCACCGAGAGATCGGCCCCCATGCGCGTCAGCACGGTGAGGAAGCCCGCGCGCTCGGGTGCCACGTCGATCCCGGCGAGCTCCACGTCGGCGTCCGGATGCACGGCGCCCAGGACGACGAAGAAGGCCGCCTGCGAGGGATCGCCGGGCACGCGCCACTCGTGCGCGTGGGGACGTCCCGGCGTCACGGTCACCGTCCGGCCGCGATCCGCTTCCACGACGTGCACCGTGATCCCGGCGTGGACCAGCATGTCCTCGGTTGTCGCGCGGGTGCGCACGTCCTCGACGACCACCGTGTGCCCACCGGCGGAGAGTCCCGCCAGCAGGACCGCCGACTTCACCTGGGCGCTGGGGACCGGCACGTGATACTCGATGGCGCGCAGCGTGGTCGATCCAGCCACGACGAGCGGCGCGTGCAGGGGGTCGCCCGGCCCGGTCACCGCCGCGCCCATCAGGCCGAGCGGCACCGCGACACGATCCATCGGTCGCGCCGACAGCGACTCGTCCCCCACCAGGCGGTGCGTGCCCGCGACCGCGCTCACCACGCCGGCCATCAGGCGCATCGTGGTGCCCGAGTTGCCGCAGTCCAGCGCCGTCACGCTGGCGTGCAGCCCCTCGGCCGGCCCCGCGACGCGGATCACGCCATCGTGTTCGGTCACGCGCGCGCCCAGCTGCGTCACGATTCTCGCGGTGGCGCGCACGTCCGCGCCGGGCGAGATCCCGTACACGACGCTGTCACCCGCGGCCAACGCGCTCAGGATGAGGGCGCGGTGCGACGTGCTCTTGTCGCCGGGCACCCGCAGCGACCCGCGCACGCGTGACGCGTTGGCGACCTCGCGCCCGTCCGTCATTCGCGAGCCGCCGAGAACCCCAGCGCGCCCAACGCCGCGCAGAACGGCTCCGCCTGGTGGGCGTCAACGGCCAGCAGCAGGGTGCCGCCGACGCCCTCGATGCCGTGGGCGATCTCGATGTCGTAGATGTTCACCAGCATCTCGGAGGCCGCGGTGGTCACCGCGCTCAACTGCCCGGGCTGGTCCGAGACGATCACGCGCAGGTACGCCAGGTTGTCGGCGCTGAGGGCGCGTCCCGGCAGGCGCCGTCGCGACTGGGCCGCCGCGCGCAGGCTCTGCTCGATGACCGGACGTTCCCCGTGGTCGAGGGCGCTGCGCAGAGCGGCCAGGCGCTGCTCCAATGACGCCAGGGCTCGCGAGACGGCCGCGCGGTTCTCGAACAGGACGTCGGGCCAGATCGACGGGTCGCCCGCCGCGACGCGCGTCATGTCCCGGAACCCGCCCGCCGCCAGCTGGAGCAGGACGGCGTCCTCCTCCGCCGCGCGGGCGGCCTCGTTCATCAACGCCCCGGCGACGAGATGCGGCACGTGGCTGGCCAGGGCGACCAGGCGGTCGTGGTCCTCGGGACCGACCGCCACCACGGTGGCCCCGATCTCCCGCAGGATCCCGTGCAGGGTGCTGTAGGTGCGCGGCGAGGTCTCCGGCGTCGGCGTCAGCACCCACGTGCAACCGCGGAAGAGGTCCGCCCGGGCACCGGCGAGACCCCGCTGTTCGGAGCCGGCCATGGGGTGCCCGCCGAGGAAGCGGGCGTCGCCCACGGCGTCGACGATGCCCGACTTGACCCCCGCCACGTCGGTCACGACGAGGTCGTCGCGGCTCTGCGCGCTCAGCACGGCGCGCGCGACGTCGGCCACCGCGCCCGCCGGCGTGGCCACCACCACGAGGGTCACGTCCCCGTCGAGTCCCCCGGGGACCACGACCGCGCTCGAGCGAGCGTCGGCTTCGGCACGGGCGTCGGCGTCTTGGCCGGTCGCCGTCCACCCGGCAGCCGTCAGCGCGCGCGCGACGGAGGCTCCGATGAGCCCGAGTCCCACGACGTGGGCCCGGCGGCTACCCGGGGAGGTCATCGCGCAGCGACTGCGCGTCGCGGAGGTAGACGTGGACGAGCGCGGTTCGCTCCCGGGTCGAGTAGACGTGCATCAGCACCCGGATGCACCGGACCATCGCTCCGGGCACGTCGATCTCGGTGGCGCACAGCAGCGGCACGTCGCCGAAGCCGACGTCGCGCGCCGCCGTCGCGGGAAAGGTCGCGCGCAGGTCCGGGGTCGTGGTGAAGATCACGCTCACCACGTCGTCGTGGTCGAGGTCGTTGCGCACCATCAGGGCCACCAGCAGCTCCTGGGTCGCCGCGGAGATCTCCTGGGCGCTGTCGTTCCCGCAGGTCGTGGCGCCGCGCAGGGCCCGGAGCGTCGGGGAGGTCATGAGGGAATCGTAGAGGCGGGGTCGTCGCTGAGACCAACCGACTCCATCAGCCGGCGCACCTCGGCGACCGACAGCTGGCGCGACGCGCCCGGCGAGAGCGTGGCGTCCTGGAGCGGTCCGATGCGGGTGCGCACGAGTCGCGTGACCTCGTGGCCGACGGCGCCGCACATTCGGCGCACCTGGCGGTTGCGGCCCTCGTGGATCACGATGCGCAACAGCCCCTCGCTCACCCGGCTCACCTGGGCCGGCTGGGTCACGCCGTCGTCCAGCTCGACGCCCTCGCGCAGGCGCCGGATGGCCGCCGGCGCGGGATCGCCCTCGACGCGCACCAGGTACTCCTTGGTCACCCCCGCGCTCGGGTGGGTCAACAGGTGGGCCAGACGCCCGTCGTTGGTGAGGATGAGCAGGCCCTCGGTGTTCATGTCGAGGCGCCCGACCGGGAAGACCCGCACCGGCGAATCCACCAGGTCCAACACCGTGGGGCGGCCCTGGGGGTCGGTGACCGTGGTCACGACGCCGTCGGGCTTGTTGAGCAGGAAGTAGACCTTGCCCGGAGCCGTCGGGGCGAGCACGCCGTCGACTGTGATCACCTGGCTCTCGGGGTCGACGCGGTTGCCCAGGGTGGCGACCCGGCCGTCGACGGTGACGCGGCCCTCCTCGATCAGGCGTTCGCAGGCGCGCCGCGACCCGAACCCGGCGCGGGCCAGGCTCTTCTGCAGTCGCTCGCCCTCGGGCAACTAGACCTCGTCGAACCCGGCGCCGTCGGCCAGCGCCAGTTCGTCGGCGAGCTCGCGCGCGGTCTCCACGGTCGGCATGAACTCCTCGATCGGCGGTAGGTCGCGCACCGACGCCAGGCCCAGCCGGTCCAGGAACTGGTCGGTCGTCGCGTAGAGGATCGGCAGTCCCGGGCCGGCGGCGCGTCCGCACTCGGCGATGTAGCCGCGCTGCTCGAGGAGCCGGCACACCCCGTCGACGTTCACCCCGCGCAGCGCGCTGATCTGGGCGCGCGTGATCGGCTGGCGGTACGCGACGATGGCCAGGGTCTCCAGGGCCGCCGAGCTCAGCCGGTGCGAGACGTCGCGGTTGGCGAAGGCGGTCACCCACTCGGCGACCTCCGGGGCGCTGCGCAGCTCCCAGCCGCTGGCCAGCTCGACCAGCGCGAAGCCGCGCCGGTCCTCGAGGAACTCCGCGCGCAGCGCGCGCAGCGTCGCCGTGACGCCCGACTCGTCGACCCCGGTCACGTCGGCCAGCTCCCCGGCCGAGACCGGCTCGAGGGCCACCGTCAGGATCGCCTCCAGGCGTTGCGCCAGCGAGCCCTCAGCCCTCATAGCGATCGACCCGTCCGACGTCCAGCACCGGCGCGTCCACGCGCCACTCGACCACCACGTCGCCGAAGGTCGCGCCCTGGCCCAGCTCGACGTGGCCCAGCTTGCACAGCTCCAGCAGGGCCAGGAAGTGCACGATGACCTCGATGCGCGTCACCAGGTCGTCGGTCAGCGCGCGGAAGGTGACGCGCCCGACGGTGGGCAGGTACAGCGTCAGCGCGGCGACCGTCTCGGCCACGGTCACCGCGTCGACCGTCACGTGGTGCAACCGCACCACCGGGACGGGCCGCTCCTCGACGCCGCGCAGGTAGGCCTCGGCGAGCTGGGCCACCGACACCCCGGCCAGGAGGTCGGGCGGGTCGATCACGAAGCCGTCGTCGACGCCGCGCAGCCGCGGGTGGGCGCGCTGGGCGCGCTCGAAGAGCGAGGTCAGGGCGTCGGCCAGGGCGGCGTAGGTGCGCAGCTCCAGCAGGCGGGCCAGCAGGACGTCGCGCTCCTCCCACCCGAGGAACTCCTCGTCGGGCTCGGTCTCGTCGGCGCCCGGGAGCAGGCGCCGGCTCTTCATCTCCAGCAAGATGGCGGCGATCAGCACGAACTCGCTGAGCTCCTCGACGTCGACCACGTCGCCGGTCAGGCGCGCGACGAACTCGTCGACGATCGGCGCGAGGGGCACGTCCAGCACGTCCATCTCGTGACGGCCGATCAGTTGCAACAGCAGCTCCACGGGGCCGCTGAAGGACGGCGTCGTCACGACGTAGGTCACGCGCACGACTCTACCGGAGTCCCTCGCGCGTTCCGGGCCCCCCTACGATGGTGCCATGCGCGTTCTCTCGGGCATTCAGCCATCGGGCACCATGCACCTGGGTAACTACCTGGGGGCGCTCAAGCAGTGGGTCGAGGTCCAGGGTCCCGACGCCTTCTACTGCGTGGTCGACCTGCACGCCCTGACCCTGCAGATCGAGCCGGCGGACCTGCGCGAGAAGACCGCCGACAACCTGGCCGCCCTGGTGGCCGCGGGGCTGGACCCGGACCTGTGCACGATCTTCGTGCAGAGCCACGTGCCCTACCACGCCCAGTTGAGCTGGCTGCTGGAGTGCGTGGCCTCCTACGGCGAGCTGCGCCGGATGACCCAGTTCAAGGAGAAGTCCGGACGCCAGCAGGGCTACCGGGTGGGCCTGCTCACCTACCCCGTGCTCATGGCCAGCGACATCCTGCTCTACGAGACGGCCCAGGTGCCCGTGGGCGACGACCAGCGTCAGCACCTCGAGCTGGCCCGCGAGATCGCCGAGCGGTTCAACAACCGCTACGGCGAGACCTTCCTCGTCCCCGAGACCGTCCTGCCGCCAGCCGGGGCGCGGGTGATGGACCTCCAGGAGCCCACCCGCAAGATGTCCAAGTCCGTCTCCTCGCCCCAGGGGTCGATCTACCTGTGGGACTCCCCGGCCGACATCGGGCGCAAGATTCGGCGCGCGGTCACCGACACCGACAACGACGTCCGCGTGGACTGGCCGACCAAGCCCGGCGTCTCCAACCTGCTCGAGATCTTCGCCTCGCTGAGCGGCGAGACGCCCCAGCAGGTCGCCGCGCGCTACACCGGCTACGGCGACCTCAAGGGCGACCTGGCCTCCCTGGTGGCCACGGCCCTGGCCCCCATCGCCGCGCGCTACCGCGAGCTACGCCGGGACGAGCGCTGGCTCGCCGAGATCGCCGCGCAGGGCGCGCACAAGGCAGCGGCCGTGGCCGGGCCGGTCTACCGGCGCGCCGCGGCGGCCATGGGCCTGGCCTAGAAGAGCAGGCCCACCCACCAGGTCTCCAGGTCGTTGACCGCGGTCACCCGGACGTGGGTGAACACCGAGATGATGAGGATGAACGCGAAGACCAGCGGGAACGCGTAGGCGCGAAAGCGGTAGTAACCCGGGAGCTTCCGAGTCGGGAGGAACCGCTCGATCACCGCCGACCCGTCCAGCGGCGGCAGCGGCAGCAGGTTGAACGCGGCCAGGATTAAGTTGACGATGCCGAAGGAGAAGCCCAGCTGCAGCAGAGCGCCGCTGTGGAACACGTGCAGGGAGAGCTCGCACATCACGTAGCCCACGCCGGAGAGGATGATGTTGACCAGCGGTCCCGCGAGCGAGACGTAGAGCGCCTGGCGCCGGGGGTCGCGAAGGCGCGAGATGTTCACCGGCACCGGCTTGGCGTAGCCGAACGCGGGCAGTCCGCTGTAGACGAAGAGTATGGGGAGGATCACCGTTCCGAAGGGATCGACGTGCCTCAGCGGATTCAGGGTCAGCCGGTGATTCTCCTTGGCGGTGGGGTCGCCAAAGAAGTTGGCGACGTAGCCGTGGCTCACCTCGTGCAGGACGATCGAGGGGATGACCGCGATGAAGAAGTAGACGTTGGCCGACATTGCTCTCTCTTACTCGTGCGCTCGGGGGTGGGCTTGACGGTACTCTCGCTGGAGCGAACCCACCGACACGGCCGTGTACACCTGCGTGGTGGCGATCGAGGCGTGCCCCAGGAGCTCCTGGACCACCCGGATGTCCGCGCCGTGGGCCAGCATGTGCGTCGCGCAACTGTGGCGAAAGACGTGCGCGCTGACCCGCGACCGCGGGATTCCCGCGGCCAGGGCTCGCCGGCGCACGATCAGGTCGACCCCCTGGCGGGTGAGCGCGCCACCGCGAGAGTTGAGGAAGAGCCGCGTCGGGCGCTGCTCTCCGATCAGTTCGCGCCGTCCGCCGGGCTCCAGGTAGTTCACCAGCGCCGTGCGCAAACCCGCGCCCATGGGGACGAGCCGCTGGCGCGAGCCCTTGCCGGTGACCAGAATCAACTCCTCGTCGAAGTCGAGGTCCTCGAGCGCCAGACCGACGACCTCCGACACCCGGGCGCCCGTCCCGTAGAGCAGCTCCAGGAGGGCCCGGTCTCGGCGATCCCGCGGACCCTCGTCGCCGACCCCGTCGATGAGTCGGGCCATCTCCTCCTCCGACAGGGGCTTGGGCAGCGATCGCCCTCGCCGGGCGCTGGCCAGACGCGACGACGGGTCCTGGTCGAGTTGTCCCTCGTCGACCAAGAAGCCCAGCCACCCGCGCACCGAGGACACCGCGCGCGCCACCGAACTCGCGGACCGCGGCCCGCGCAGTTCGTCGAAGTACGCCTCCAGGTCGTTCGCAGCCAGAGTCGCGGGTTCCAGGTCACGCTCGCCCATCCAGGCCAGAAGGCGGGTGAGGTCGCGACGGTAGGCGTCGATGGTCGCGCGACTGCGGCCCCTCTCCACCGTCAGCCACTGGAGGTACTCCTCGAGGGCGCGCTTAGACGACGTCGAAGAAGCGGCCATAAACCCGGTGCAGCGCCACCGTGGTGGTGAAGTCGACGAGTCGGTCCGCGCGCAGGGTCGCGAGCAGTCCGTCGGGCGTGTGCCACTCCACCGTGGACGCGGACTCTTCGGGGCCCGCGGGGTCCCGCGGGACCTCGGTGAGCCCGCGCGCCTCGAAGATCGTCATCACCTGGTCGCACCAGCCCGGCGAGACCATGAATCGCCCGAGCAGCGTCCACGTGGCCGCCTCGCGCCCGAGCTCCTCGCGCAGTTCGCGCCGCGCCGCGTCGAGCGGATCCTCGCCCGCGACGTCCAGCGTCCCGGCCGGGATCTCGCGCACCTCGGTGTCGAAGGTTGACCGGTACTGGCGGATCACCCCGATCTGGCCGGCGTCGCTGAACGCCAGCACCGCGACCGCGCCGCGGTGCACCACGACGTCGCGGGAGAAGGTCTGGTCGCCGTCACTGATGAGGCGCCGCTCGACGTCGAAGACCCGCGAAGCGAGGAGCGGCTCCGCGGAGACCACGCGGAAGGGTGGGCTCACCGCGCGACGTCGACCGAGGTGGGATCGAGGATGTGGGGCTCGCGGCCCTCGGCGCGCGCCGCGGCGGCCCGCAGCAGGCCGTGGAACAGCGGGTGGGGCCGGTCGGGCCGCGACTTGAACTCTGGGTGGGCCTGGGTGCCCACGAAGTAGGGGTGGTCGGCCAACTCGACGAACTCGACCAGCCGGCCGTCCGGCGAGGTGCCGGAGCACTGCATGCCGGCGGACTCGAACTGCTCGCGGTACCGGGCGTTGAACTCGTAGCGGTGGCGGTGGCGCTCCGAGACCACCGTCGACCCGTAGAGGGTGGCCACGATCGAGCCCTCGTCGAGCATCGCCGGGCAGGCCCCCAGGCGCATCGTGCCGCCGAGGTCGGTGATGTCGAGCTGCTCGGCCATCAGCGCGATGACCGGGGCCGACGTGGTGAGCGAGATCTCGGTGGAGTGCGCGTCGCGCAGCCCGAGGCAGTGGCGCGCGAACTCCACGACCATCACCTGCATGCCCAGGCAGATCCCCAGGTAGGGAATGGCGTTTTCCCGGGCGATCCGGGCGACCGCGATCATCCCCTCGACGCCGCGCTCGCCGAAGCCGCCGGGCACGATGATGCCGTCGAGCTGGCGGATGCGCTCGGCGTCGATCTCGCTGGGCACCCGCTCGGCCTCCAGCCACTCGATCTTGGTGGCCGCGCCCAGCGCGAAGCCCGCGTGTCGGATGGCCTCGGCGACCGAGAGGTACGCGTCGGGCATGGTCACGTACTTGCCGATCACCCCGATCCGCAGCGTCTTGGTGGTGTTGTGGACCCGGTGGACCACCTCCTCCCACGCGGTGAGGTCAATCGGGTACGCCGTCAGGTCGATGCCCAGCGTGTTGCACACCATCGTGTCCAGGCCCTCGTGGTGCAGCGTGATCGGGATGTCGTAGATGCTGGGTGCGTCAACAGCCGAGATCACCGCCTCGATCGGCACGTCGCACAGCAGCGAGACCTTGCGCTTCAGGGAGTCGGAGATCGGCTGGTCGCTGCGACAGACGATGACGTCGGGCTGAATGCCCCGGGAGCGCAGCTCGGTGACCGAGTGCTGCGTGGGCTTGGTCTTCTGTTCGCCCGACGGCGCGAGGTAGGGAACCAGCGTCAGGTGCACGTAGCAGACGTTGTCGCGCCCGGCGTCGCGACGGTACTGACGAATGGACTCGATGAAGGGAACGATCTCGATGTCGCCCACCGTGCCGCCGATCTCCACGATGACGACGTCGGCCCCCAAGCTGCCCAGGCGACGGATGCGCTCCTTGATCTCGTCGGTCACGTGCGGGATCACCTGGACCGTCTTGCCGAGGTAGTCGCCGCGCCGCTCCTTGGCGATCACGTTGGAGTAGATCGACCCGGTGGTCGTGTTGGACATCTTGGAGAGCGACTCGTCGATGAAGCGCTCGTAGTGGCCGAGGTCGAGGTCGGTCTCGCCGCCGTCGTCGGTGACGAACACCTCGCCGTGTTCGCCGGGGTTCATCGTGCCCGGGTCCACGTTGAGGTAGGGGTCGAGCTTGCACATCGTGACCTTGAGCCCGCGGGACTTGAGGAGACGGCCCAACGACGAGGCCGTCAGGCCCTTGCCGAGCGAGCTGGACACTCCGCCGGTCACGAAGACGAATTTTGTCACCGGGAGCCCGCCGCATTCACGGAACCCCATCCTAGCCCCGGGCTGTCGCCATCCGACCGAACCGGATTATGAATTCACTGTTTCGAGCAGCTGCGTGGCGAGGGCCAGGGATTCCTCGGTCACCCGGTCCCCCACCATCATGCGCGCGATCTCGCGCACCCGGTCCTCTCCGGTGACCTCCCGGACGATCGTGGTCGTCGTCGACCCGCGAATCGACTTGTCGATCACCACGTGGTGATCCGCCTTGGCAGCCACCGAGGCCAGGTGGGTCACCGCGAGGACCTGCTGTTCGTGACCCAGTTCACGAAGACATTCGCCGATCTGCTGGGCCACCTGACCGCCGACACCCGCGTCCACCTCGTCGAACACGGCGACCACGTCGTCGTGCACCGTTTCGAGCGCCAAGGCCAACTGGACCCGGCTGAGCTCCCCGCCGCTGGCCAGCGAGGGGAGGGGGCCCTCCGGCCGGCCCGGATTCGGCGTGAAGAGGATCTGCACCTCGCCGCCGTCGTCACCCTCGACCACGAAGCGCAGCGTCGCGTGGGCGAGGGCCACCCGCGGCAGCTGCCGGGCGACCGCGGTCGTCAACGTGGCCGCGGCCACCTCGCGCTCGCGCCGGACGGCCGCGGCCACGTCGCGTTCGCGGGCTCCGAGCTCGGCAATCTCGCCGTCCAGCTCCTCGACACGGTCCGCGGCTCCCAGCAGGGCGGCGCGCTCACCGCGCATCCGCTCCAGGCTCGCCAGAGCCGACTCGAGCGACCCGCCGTGCTTGCGCGCCACGCCCTGGAGAACGGTCACCCGATCCTCGAGCACCGCGATTCCCGCGCCGTCGAACTCGGCGCCGTCGGCCAGGACCGCCAGGTCGCGGACGGCTTCGCGGGCCCGCTCCAGCGCGGCGCGCAGCTCGGCGCGTTGCTCGTCGTAGGCGGAGCCCGCCGGGAGACGGACGATCGCCCGGGCCAGGCGCGCCAGCACCGCGTCGTCGTCCCCATCTAGGTCGCCCAGGGCCGCGCCCAGGGCCACCTGCCCGTCGCGCAGCTCGCACTGTCGGGCCAACTCGGTCAGCGCCGCCGTCAGCTCGTCGGAGCCGACGATCTTGACCCCCGCGACCTCGGCGATCTGGTAGTCCAGGAACGCCAGCTCGCGCGCCCGGCGCTCCGTGTCTCCCCCGAGGCCGTCGCGCTCCGCACGCGCGACGCGCAGTTGGCGGCGCACCGCGGAGAGTTCCTCAGTGCTCACGTCGCCGGTTCGGTCCAGCAGCCGTAGGGCCTCGCCGCGCTTCTGCAGCGCGAGCGACTCGTGCTGGCCGTTGACGACGACCAGTTCCTGGCCCAGGGCGCGCAGGGCCTCGGCGGAGCTGGCCACGCCGTTGACCGCGCTGCGCAGGCGACCCCGGGCGCCCGACTCCCGGGTGAGCACCACCTCGCTGTCGTCGCGGCGACGGAACACCGCGGCCACGTGGGTCTCGCCGGTCACGGCCTGGCGCGAGGTCGCGCCCTCGGAACCCAAGCAGAGCTCCAGGGCGCCCAGGAGCAGCGTCTTGCCCGCCCCGGTCTCGCCGGTGATCACGTTGAAGCCCGACCCGAACTCGACGCGGGCGTCGTCGATCACGCCGAGACCGCGGGCGGAGAGTTCGAGGAGCTGCGCCCTAGGCATGTCCCGCGCGGAGGCTCTCGCGCAGGCGGAACCCCAACTCGACGCGCGCCGTCGCCATGACGCGTACCGGCGACGGACTGCGCCGGACCTCCACGTAGGCCCCGGACGGGAGCGTCCCGATGGCCCGCCCGTCGGCGACGATCTCCGCCGGCGTGTTGTCGGCCACCAGGCGCACCACCTTGTCCGCCCCCACCACGATCGAACGGTCGATCGTGAAGTGCGGCGCCACCGGGGTGATGATCATGACCTGGAGCGAGGCGTCGACCACCGGGCCGCCCGAGGAGAAGCTGTAGCCGGTGCTGCCCGTGGGCGTCGAGACCATGACGCCGTCGGCCGAGTAGGTGAGGAACTCCTCCTCGTCCACCAGAGTCTTGATCCGGACCATGTGACCGCCGGCCGTGCGCTCCACCACCACCTCGTTGAGGGCGAACTCGTCGATGTCGCTGCCCGAGGCCGTGATGCGCAGCGCCAGGCGGTCAACGACGTCGCCGCCGCGTTGGGCGCCCTCGACCGCCTCGACCAGTTCGCCCGAGGGGACGTTGAGGAGAAAGCCCACCCGGCCGAGATCCACCGGGAGGACGCGCGCGCCGTGGGGGTGGGCCAGGCGGGCCGCCTGCAGGAAGGTCCCGTCGCCGCCCAGGCTGACGACCAGCGAGTCGTCTTCGAAGGCGGGCGGAGCGTCAGCGTCCAGCAGGTGGATGTGGACGTCAACACCCTCGTGGCGCAGTCGCGAACTGGCCTCGCGGGCGAGGTCCACCGCGTCGGTGCGATTACTAAACGCCGCGAAGATCACCTGGGCCACAACTCACCTCGTTCCGCCATGGTAGTTACCGCGCCTAGGGCGTCCCAACCTCTCGAAGCCCCGGCTGGCCGGCGCCGGGTGCACCGTCGCCGTCTCGGGCTCAGACCGCACATCCGCACTCCGCCCGTCGCCGCAGATCCCGGGCGCGCCAACGGGAAGCGACACGTGCCGGACCCCTCGGCCCGGGCGAACTGTACAGTGGCCGCATCGACTCCCGACCAGGTTTCGAAGGCCCGACCTGATGCCGTTCGGCGAAGAGGCCAAACGCGACGTGCGACGACGCGCCCACGGTGTCTGCGAGTGCACCATCGACGCCTGTCCCCACTTCGGGCGTTGCCGATCGTCGGGCGCCGAGTTCCACCACAAGAGGTCGGAGTCCGCCGGCGGGACCAACGAGCCCTCCAACGGGCTGTTCCTGTGCAAGAGCTGTCACGAACGGGTGCACGGCACCTCCAGCGGGCTCGGCAGGCTGTGAGTCGGACCCGGGCCTTTGTGTCCGTTTGGAGAAAATTTATTCTCGTTGTTTAATGATGTTTCAACTTACTGTCAGGTAAAACGTCACGCGATTGTTGGAGAATTGCGTGACTATTGTCCCGCTGTTGCCGCGTAATTCCCCCGACGGCGTCTACCGTCGACTGCGTGACCAAAGTGTCGGAACGGCCGACCCCGGCGAGCCACGGCCCCGGCGATGACCCGCGCGCGTCCAGCGCGCGGCGCGATTCCGTCACGGACCCCCTCAGCTACCTCGACGGTCACCCCCAGGCGTGGAATCTCATTCTGGAGGCCCTGCCCGACGGCACCGCCCTGCTCGACGCCCACGGGGTCATGCGCCACGTCAACGACGCCCTTTCGAGAATCTCGGGCTACTCCCGGGAGGAGCTGGTCGGCCAGAACGTCCTGATGCTCGTCCCGCCGCGTCTGCGGGGCCTCGAAGACTCCGCGCGGCGCCAGAACGCGCGTCATCCCGACAAGGCACTGATCTGGAGTGACCAGGATCTCTCCATGCTGTGCAAGGGCGGGCGCGAGCTCTCGGTCGACTTCGCCCTCTCCACCCTGGAGATCGATGGGCGGTCGTGGGCCGTCGCGGCGGTGCGCGACAGCTCCGCCCGGCTCGCGGCGGAGGCCGCGCGGGCCGACGTCGAACTGCGATTCCGGGTGGCGTTCGAGAGCAACATGGCCCCGATGAGCTTCGCCGACGTTCACGACCGCATCATCGCGGTCAATGACGCGTTCTGCCAGATGGTGGGCTTCTCGCGCGAGGAGCTGATCGGCCAGGACTCCACCCCCTTCACCTACCCCGAGGACGTCGGCATCACCGAACGGACCCTGAGCCGGGCGATCAACGGCGAGCTCGACCAGGAGCGCTACGAGAAGCGGTACCTGCGCAAGGACGGCCGGGTCATCGACGTCGAAGTCTCACGTTCGCCGGCGCGCGACGCGACGGGAAAGATCCTCTACTTCGTCTTCTCCGAGCGCGACGTCACCGAGGAGCGAGCCCTCAACGCGCAATTGAAGCATCGGGCGCTGCACGACCCTTTGACGGGGCTCGCCAATCGCGCGCTCTTCGAGGATCGCCTGATTCAGGCTCACGCGCGGGTCGTGCGCCAGGGCGGATACGGGGCCGTGCTGTTGGTCGACCTCGACGACTTCAAGGGCGTTAACGACACCCACGGACACTTCGCCGGCGACCAACTGCTCATCGCCCTCTCCCACCGGCTCGACGAGGCCACCCGGGCCTCGGACACCCTCTGTCGCTTCGGCGGCGACGAGTTCTTGTACCTCGCGGAGGGCCTGACCTCGCGCGAGGAAGCCGAGACCCTGGCCGAGCGGCTGATCGAGGTCATCGCCGTGCCGTGCACCATCGGGGAAACCGTCATCTCCCAGCGCGCCAGCGTCGGCATGGTGGTGTGGGACAGCGACGACTCGGACGCCGGCGAGATCATCCAGAACGTGGACGCCGCGCTCTTCGAGGCGAAGAGCAGCGGGCGCGGGCACCACGTCGTGTTCACCCCGAGCATGCACCAGCGGGCCGTCAACCGGTTCTCCCTGGCCCAGGAGCTCCCCCAGGCGCTGCAGACCGGCGAGATCTCCATGTACTACCAGCCGATTGCCGACCTGTCGACCGGCACCGTGGTGGGTTTCGAGGCGTTGATGCGCTGGCGGCATCCCCAGCGCGGCTTCGTTCCGCCGATCGAGTTCATCCCGCTCGCCGAACAGAGCGACCTCATCCTCGAACTCGGTCAGTTCGCACTGCGCGAGGCCATCCACGAGGCGCGAATGTGGGACAGCGACGACACGGGGGTGTCCGGCCCGTACGTCACGGTGAACATGTCGGCGCGTCAGTTCCTCGCGCCGGGGCTGGTCGACAGCATCGCGCGGATGCTGGCCGAGGCCCAGCTGGTGCCGTCCCGTCTCGTGCTCGAGATCACCGAGACGGTCGTGATGGCCGACGACACGGAGACCAAGCTGGTGCTGGCCGCGCTCGGACGGCTCGGCGTGGGCATCGCGCTCGACGACTTCGGAACCGGCTACTCCTCGCTCTCCTATCTCTCGGCGCTCAACCCGCGAATCGTGAAGATCGACCAGTCATTCGTCCGCCCGACGGAGGAGAACGCTCGCAATGACCTGCTGCTGGAGTCCATCATCTCGCTCGGCCAGCGGCTGCACATGACCATGCTGGCTGAAGGAATCGAGACTCGGGTCCAGTTCCACCGCGTGCGTCGCATGGGCTGTGAGCTCGGCCAGGGCTACCTCTTCTCCCCCGCCGTGCCGACCGACGAGGCCGGCGCGATGGTCGGGAGGGTTCTCGCCCACTGACCCGGCGCCGGTCCGTCGCGCGATCGGCGCGGTACGCTTCCTCCCGTGGAGATCATCATCTCCGACGAGGCCCGGGCCTTCGTGCTGTCGCGGGGCGGCACGGTCTACGTGCGGGCCAATGAGCGCAAGTGCTGCGGGGGCGCCATGGTGCTGTTGGACGCGACCACGACGCCGCCGCGCCATCAAGACGGGGCGCTCAATGTCTCCGCGGACGACGTGGCCGTCTCCTACCAGGGGCACCCGCGCGGCGTGCCGAACCAGCTGCTGATTGAGATGCGCGGGGTCCTGCGGCGCCATCTCGCGGCCTACAAGGACGGCTGCGTCTTTCCGCTGTAAGTGTCGGCGGCGGATACGTGCTCCCGGCCCGCGCTCACGTAGTTAGATGGTCCGCGTGTCCGCACCGGTGCTCCTCATCCTCACCGGCCCGCCGGGCGCGGGCAAGACGACCGTCGCGCCACTGGTCGCCGCCCGACGAAGCCCGTCCATCGTGGTGGAGGCGGACGCGTACTGGGCGTGGGTCGTCTCGGGCGCCGTGAACCCCTGGCGGGCGGAGGCGGCGGACCAGAATCGAACGCTCATCAGCGCGGTCATGGCCTCGGCCACCCGTCTCGTCAACGATGGCTTCACGACGGTCGTCGCCGGCGTCCTGGGTCCGTGGCACTTGGACGTGATTGACCGCGAGCTCGAAGGGTGCCGGGCCCGCGTCCAGTACGTGATCCTGCGGCCGTCCCTCGCCTGTTGCCTCCAGCGAGCCGGTGTACGCCGGGCCGACCCTCGCCACCGCGGAGCACTCGCCGAGAGCGGGCCCATCCGCCTGATCTATCAGGAGTACCAGCAGCTCGGCGACTTCGAGCGAATGGTGCTGGACACGACGGAACTCTCTCTGGAGTCGACCGTGTCGCGGGTGGCCAGCACCTTGGACGATCCGCGCTACACGCTGCAGCCCGCCCTGAGGTGACGGCCGGTCCGCCAGCGCCGAGCAACTGAGGCGAGCTGGCCCGTCGAGCAGCGCCGTCAGTGGCCACTACTCCGGCCGGTGACAGACCGCCTCGACGTTGTTGCCGTCCGGGTCACGGACAAACGCACCGAAGTAACTGGGGTGGTACTCGGGCCATAGCCGCGGGGCGTGCAACACCTCAGCGCCCGCGGCCACCGCCGCGTCAAAGAACCCTCGCACGGCGGCGCGGTTCGGAGCCACGAAGGCGATGTGTGACTCGCGGAAACCCTCGCCGCTCTCCAGATTTCCGATCCAGAACGTCGGCTTCGACTCGGTGCCGTACCCGATCACGCTCCCGAAGTCCATAACTCGCGCGCCACCCAGGGCCCCGAGGACCGTGTCATAGAAGCGGGCGCTGGCCGTGACGTCGGCGCACTGAATCGATAGGTGATCGAGCATGCCGGTAGTCTGCCACGCGAGGACGCTCTCTCGCTCACGGACATTCTTGACGAGACGACGAGGAACGACGGCATTCGCGACGACGCCACCAACTTCACCGGACTCGCCTGACCTCGCCGCGACTCGGGTCCGCCCCGCGCTGCGCCACGTACACCACGTCGCAGCGGGACGATGCTCGGCGGTGGTGTTGCGGCGCGCGACCCGCTACGGGGCGACGCCGGGTGGCTCCCACAGCTCCAGCCGATTGCCCTCGGGATCCGTGGACCACGAGAAACGGCCGTACTCCTCGCCCTGGATGGTCTCGCACGGTGCCCCGCATGACTGGACCCGCTCGATGACGGCGTCGAGGTCATCGACGACGAAGTTCACCATGGCGCCCTGACGTTCCGGGTCGCCAATGTAGGTGCTGTCGTTCTCGAAGATGCTGAAGGTCAGCCCCGCCCCCTCCACGGCCGCCTCGAAGTGCACGCCGTACGGTGAATCGACGTCGATCCCCAGCGCGTCGTGGTACCAACGGCGCAGCCGCTCGGCGTCGCGCGCGCGCAGGAAGACTCCCCCGATTCCCAACGCGCGCGCCACGGTTGGACACTACGCAGCCACGTCTCGAGCGTCAACCGCGGTGACCCTCCGCCACTGGCGGGCCCGGTACGATGAGCCGTGTTGACCGAACCTGCACGAACCTCCCGTAGGGCGCCGATCCGTCGCGGCGACGACGGCGTGGCCATGGTCGCCACGCTGATGGTGGTGGTCATCCTCGCCGTCATGGTCTCCATCGCCCTCTCGGCGGGCAGCGGGCCGACGCCGCACGGGACCAGCGTCGCCAACGGTCCCACGACGAGCACCACCGCGGCGTCCAACGCGTCTCAGGACTTCCGGTCAGCCCGAGTGTCGCAGTGCCAAGCGGACTACCAGTCACTGAAGACGGCCCTCGCCACGTACCGGGCACTCAACGGCGCCTATCCTCCGGCGGGCACCGCCTGGGCGACCTCGTCCGCGAACGGCGGTCCGTACCTCCAGTCATGGCCCACCGACGCCAAACACTTCACGATCAGCTGGAACGGCTCGTCGCTCAATGTGGTGCCCTACCGGGGCCTCGCCGCGCGCGGCTCCGACGGGTCACGCTCACCGGCCAGCGGGTGCTTCGCCGCCTGATCCGCGTTCGTCCCGGGCTAGCGGTGCGACGTTGAACGGAGAGCACCCACCGGGCTCGCCGGTGAGCTGAGGCGATCCCGGTCAGGCCGGAGGCGACTCTCCCGGGGCGAACTTGCCCATCTCCGCCCCCACTCGGCGCCCGATGTTGGAGACGTGCAGGTGAATCTCCTCGAGCAGGTCCGTGTTCTTCTTAACCTGGGCGGTGAGTTCCGTGTTCTCCTTGATGAGCGTCTTGATGTCGTCGGTGTTGTTAGCCGTGTGCAGGGCCACCTCGGATGAGATCGCGTCCGCGCGCTTGGCGGCGATGAGGAGGGCCGCGGCCTGGACCCCGGCCAGCATGGAGAGGAACAGGTTGAGCAGGATGTACGGGTAGGGATCGAACGCCTTGTGATGAAGGACGTGCTCAAAGAGGAGCGTGTTGACGATCGCCCACGCGATCATCACGGCGAAGAATGTGAACACGAAGGGCCAGGAGCCCATCATGTTGCGCATACGGTCCGCGGCCCTTTCTCCCAGCGAGAGCTGCTCGCCGGACCGGACGCCGGGGTGGGTGTGCCAATGCGACTGCCATGCCGTTTGCGCCATGACGCCATCGTCGCACGAGCCCGTCGCCAATCGGCGGACCGGGACCCTCTGAACACGAGTCCACTCTCGTCATCGCGCAGGCGGACCGCACTCGCCCGGCGGAGCCGCCAGGCGAGGTGGCGCGAGTCGGGTCCTTCGGCCCTGGTCGTCGCGGGACGAGCGGCTCATCCTGGATGGTGGGGGCGAGAGAGGTGGTTGGACATGCCAGTCGACTTGCAACATCTCAACGAGCACGGAATCGAGGGCGACCTGGAGGTGGCGGCCCCGACCGACGACGCGGCGGCCCGCCAACTGGCGATCCGTCGGATCGCGATCCGGCGACGCTTTGTCCGAGAGGCCGTGACGTCGGCTCTCGGCATGATCCTGTTGATGGCCGTCTGGGCCACGTCGGAGTACCACAACGCGGGCGGATGGCCGATCCACGGGTTCAGCCAGAGTTCAAGCATCCACGATGTGTGGAATCTGTGGATCATCTATCCGGTCGGTGGCTGGCTGCTGATCCTCAGTTCGCGCGCTTGGTACGTACTGGGAGGTCGGCCGATCAGCGAACGCGAGATTCAACGGGAGCTGACTCGTCAGGCCGCCCGGCGCTAGTTCGGCCCCCGCGCCCCCATCCCAGTCCCATCCCTACAGTGGAGAGACCACGACGTGGATCGGGAATCGAGGTGTATGAAATGAGCGACGACACCGTCCTCCAGCGGATTGAGCGATTGGTTGAACAGGAGCGTGCGCTGGAGAGGTCCCACGCGGGCTCTCCCGCGACCGAGGTGCAGAAGGCCCTGCTTCAGCACATCGAGGTGGAACTCGATCAGTGCTGGGACCTGCTCCGCCAGCGGCGGGCGCGTCGTGCGGCGGGCGAGAATCCCAACGACGCGACGGTCAGATCCGAGACCGTGGTGGAGCACTACCTGCAGTAGCCCCCGGGGGGGCCGCACCGTCACGAATCCGTGAACGAAGGTATGCGGCCAGGGTTCTCTGGTTGGCGACGCGAATCGGCACGATTGCCGGGAGCGCATCGACGGAGTACGCCGCTGCCGGTCCCTCGGGTCCGTCACTCACGAGCTTCCCACCGGTGATGCGCGCTCGGTAACCGTGAGCGCACATCGTGCCCGTGGGCGTGGCCCCCTGAATGAACGTCACGAACTCCCGCACGACCGTCACCGCCAACCCGGTCCTCTCTCGGACGATGCGCACCGCGGCCGCCTCGGGCCTCTCGCCCGGCCGGCAGGGATCGCTGGGCAGAGAGGCGGGAGCGTGGGCGGGTGCCCCCGGGGGATGAATCATAACGATCTCGTTCTCGCCCACCTCGACGACCACCAGCGCGCCGTGGTAGTCGTACGCCGGTCCCCTGTCGGTCACGGCGTCAAGTTGCTGGCTCGTCGCAGCCCTACATGCGGAGGCGCGAACCGGCATCGCTCGATTCACGGGCGACGTCTAGTCTCGCGATCATGACTGAGATTGACGATCACGGTCGCCCGGAGCCCCCGCTGGCGGCCGACGAGACCGGAACCCTCGTGGGATTCCTGGAGTACCAACGCGCGACGTTCGCGTGGAAGTGCGCCGGGCTCGATGCGGTGGGCCTGAACACCACCATCGCCGCATCGACCATGTCATTGGCGGGCATGCTCAAGCACCTCGCCAATGTCGAAGACTGGTGGTTCTCTCATTCGCTGCGTGGCCGAGATCTCGAGGCGCCGTGGGACGGCATCGATTGGGACGCCGAACCCGATTGGGACTGGCAGTCGGCAACTCTCGACACCCCCGAGGGGCTCCGCGCCATGTGGCAGGACTCCGTGAACCGTTCACGGAACCGGACCGCCGAATCGCTCAGCGATGGCGGCCTCGATCAACTGGCTCGTCGCGTTTGGCCCGACGGGCGAACACCAAGTTTGCGGTGGATCTTGTGCCACATGATTGAGGAGTACGCGCGACACAACGGCCACGCCGACCTCCTCCGCGAAGCCGTGGACGGAGAGACCGGCGAGTAGTCCGCGGCCACCCGCCGCGTCTGGTGTTCATTACGCCGGCGCGACTTTCGGCCCGGACGACACTCCGGGGAGGCTGCACTCAAAGTGGGGTGTTCAGTTCGTCTCGCCCACCGCCAGAGTGATCTGAACGGTGTCACCCAGGTCGAGTCCTTCGGCCGCTCGCACCGACGTCCGGACTGGCACGAGATACCCGCCGGCTTTGGGAAAGAGCGACGTGGTCCAACGCGTTGTGCCAATCTTCGCGGATACCGGGATCACGCCCCGGCCGTAAGTGACGAGCGTCGAGACGGCGTGGAGTTCGGCGCTCTCCTCGTCTGGAACGGTGACGAAGTGAAAGGGCACCGGACCTCTCCAGTACCAAATCTCCCCGCGGAACGTGAGCTGCATCAGGGCACGTTAGCGACGGCCCGGGACCGGGCGACGAACATGACCACAGTCCGGCGGCACCCCTCGACCAACATCCACCACATCTGCGCAATCGAGCCCTCGGTGGGCACGGCGCATCGCGGGCGTCGGCGGCTATCTCTCGACGTAGACCCGCACTGGCGGAATGACCCCGTGGCGTTGCATGGCGTCAGCCAGCTCCGGGGGCGGTGACGCCATCGCCGCCATCACGGCATCGACGTCGTCGACCTGCGCGGAGATCGCCACCGAGTTACTGCCGTCCTGCGCCACGTGGTCCTGCACCTGCGACCCGCCCATGCCGGAGAAGGCCCCCGCGCGCTCCGCCTTGAAGCTCAGCCACGTGTCCACATCCGTCACGTCGTGCGTAGCGAAAATCTTTGCCATGACACATCTCTCCCGTTCTCCGCCACCCCGGTGCGGGGCCGGAACCCCCTGAATAGCCCATCGGGCCGAGAGTCTGCCGGCCGTCATCTCGTCGCGGCGGTACTGGTCATCTCCCCGACCGCGACGTCAGCACTCGTCCGGGGTCCGGACGCGACTCCCCGGCCGTTCTCTTCGCGGATCTTGGCCTTGCCACTTCACGGCCCGCGATTTGACCGCACAAGGACCGGGATCGAGCGAGACGTGCGCGAGGTCGCGCGTCGAACGCCTACACCGGGTCGACCACGCGGCTAACGATCCACGCGTGCTTGCCAACCCGACGGCCACGAACGAATCCGTACTGCTCGAAGAGCTCGACGGTCGCGCTGAAGAGGAAACGGCCCGGCGCGTCGCGGCCGGCGGTCACCTCGGGAATGGCCTCGACGAGACCGCCACCGGCCCGGGCGATCTGATCGAGCGCGCCTTCCAGCGCCGCGCGGGCGACGCCCTGGCCGCGATGCTTCTTGTCAACGTAGAAGCAGGTGATTCGCCACTCCGGGCGCGGCGGCACGTCTCTTTCGTACTCGCGCATGTGCTTGATGTTCGAGAGCTCCTCGGGACTGCCGAACTGACACCACCCCTGTGCGGCGTCGTCCTCGTCAAACACAAGGGCGGCGTGAGCGCGTCCTGTCCGCACTCGGTCTTCCTTCACTGCGCGATAGCTGAGCTCCCTCCGGCCGCACTCCGGATGGTAGCCAATGCACCAGCATCCGCCAAAGATCCCGTTGTTGCGCAAGACAAGTTCTGCGAACGCGTCCCACGTGGAGGCTTCGAGGGGTCGGATCGTGAACGACATCGTCGAGCCCTTTCTAGCGCGGGCGTTCCCATCTTTCCAGCTGGCGACCTCGACTCGCGTCGCAGACCCGACGTGATCGGGATGTAGTCGGGCGCTGGCGGCTGGCAATCTCGTATCGGCCACCATTCACGGGAGACCTGACCGGGCCGGATTGCAGGGTCGTCGGTGGCCCGACATCATCGATCGCAGCCAGACATTGGCGATCACCGACTTGGGAGCCGGGGAGCCAGACCTCCGGTTCAACAGGTCGCTGACTGCATGGCGGCTCGAGGGAGCGCTCGACTCTCGGCGCCCCGTGTCGTTGGCCATCGCTACGATGCTCGACAATGGGAGCGACTGAAACTGATGGTCGTCAACGCTGCAGTTGGTGTGGCGACGACCCAGAGTACGTGGCCTATCACGACACGGAATGGGGCGTGCCGCTGCACGGCGATCACGCGTTGTTTGAGCTGCTCACGCTCGAAGGTGCTCAGGCCGGTCTGAGTTGGCTGACCGTCCTCCGACGAAGAGAGGGCTATCGACGGGTGTTCGCACAGTTCGATCCGTTGAAGGTCGCTCGCTTCACTGACAAGAAGATTGAAGAGGCAATGTCGGACCCTGGCATTGTGAGGAATCGACAGAAGGTGACGTCGGTCGTCGGTAACGCCCGAGCGATCATTCAGATCCAAGAAGAGCACGGCAGTCTGGATGGATTCCTCTGGGAGATTGGCACGGGGTCCGGCGATGTCCTAACGCGAGCCCGGGCGGTGAGCAAGCGATTGGGTACTGCGGGCTTCAAGTTTGTGGGCCCCACCATTTGCCTTTCGTTCATGCAGGCGAGCGGGATGGTCAATGATCATGCAAGGAGTTGCTTTCGATATGCGGAGCTGGTCGGGAAACAAGCTGAAGGTTCCTCAAGATCGCTTCACTGATGGTGACGGAACCACGACGAAGTAGATGGGCACGTCACTGAGCCAGTATCCGACACGCACTTCTGCAGCCGGCCCGCGGAGGCCTCGACTGATCTCGTAGCCCAACGGTCGCCTTGCATTCACTGCACTGATCTGCGCGCTCGATTGGCGAAGCCGGAGTTGCCATCTGTGCTCGGAGTCCGGAGCTGGGCGTAGATGGCTGGCGCGGTGGCCTACCGAGGAGCGGGGTCGTTCTGGCGGGGCTCACCAGGGACGATCCCAGCCGCGTCGATGAAGCTTTCCGCCTCACCTCACGAGGATTGCGCCGCCCGACGCTAGGTCCCTGGGGCTCAGTAAGCAGCGCTCCGACGAAGACGGATCCGCTGATACCCTCACGGTGACAGCGTCACGGCCGACTCGGGGAGGCGCATGATTTCTGCCGCGCGCCGTCCGTCGCACGCCATCGCCGCCCGGGTCGCTGCTGTCGCGGTGCTACTCACGGGGCTCGGCGCGATCATTCTGATGAGCTGGCTGGTGAACCACCAGTACTCCTTCATGTTTACGCTCCACACGAAGTTCCAGTTCAAGGACATCCTGGGCCGCGTGAGCAACCTGGCGAACCTCCGCCACACCGGGAACATCTACGTGCCCTTCGGTTACCAGGCCTTCACCTATCCGCCGGGGGCGATCCTCTTCTTCTGGCCCCTGCTGTGGATACCCGCCGAGCACGTCACGCTTCTGTGGACGTTGGCGTCCGTGCTGGCCCTGGCCGGGGCGTTCTTCGTGTCCCTCGTGTATCTCACGTCGATGTCGCGCGTGATGCTCGCGGGGCTCTCCTGCTGGGTAGCTGTGGTCGCGGCAGCGGCGTTCCCCGAGGTGGCGGAGGGCCTCATGTGGGGCCAGACAGCCACGATTCTCCTAGTGATGGTGCTGGTAGACGTCCTGCTCCTCCAGGGCCCGGCCAAGGGGGTCCTCGTGGGGCTGGCAACGGCGGTGAAGATCTACCCCGGTCTCTTCATCGTGGTGTGGCTGTTGCGCCGCCAGTGGCGCGCCGCCTTCACCGCGTTAGCCACGACAGTGGTTGTAACGGGAACGGCGTGCCTGCTGTGGCCGACGAGCGGCCGCACATTCTTCCAAGGCGAGGTGTTTGGGGGTCTCGAGTTCGACAAACTGGCAAGCAGCCAATACGTCAACAAGAGCAACAGCGTGACCGCGTTCTTCCAGCGGTCGCCCTTTCACTACGGCCTCTTGAGCCCCCACCTAGCGACCGTCATCTCGGCGGCGGCAATGGCGCTCTCCCTCTTCGCGGCGCACCGTCTCTGGCGTCGGCACCTCGAGTTGAGCGCCGCGATGGTCGTGCTGATCGGGGGTGCGATCGGCTCGCCCGTCGCCTGGGACCACTACTTCTCGTTCCTGCCCCTCCTCGGTCTCGTCGTCCTCGAGGTCCGGTGGAACTCGGCGCTCGCCTGGATCGCCCTCTTCGCCACCGCGGTCGCCCTCGTTCCCTGGGTGATCTTCCGGTCCCCAACCACGACGTCGACCTGGACCACGACCTACGCCTTCATCGCGCGCAACGCGTTACTCTTCGCGTCCCTGGCCGTCGTCCTCGCGGCCCTCGGCGGAGGACGGGCCCGTGGCGAGCGGCACGTCGGCAGCGACGGCCCGTCGCCGTCGCGCTTGACCCCGACGGGCTAACTCGATCCGGCCAGTGTCGCGGCCGCCGGCGACTGCCCGAGTGATCCCGGCATCCGCAGTCCCGACGCGAAAGGATTGCGGCCCGCCACTGACTCAACATGTCCGGTCGCTCTGGGCTCCTGGTCGAGTCGTCAGGCGGCGAGCCCGCGACTTACGTCGATCGGTCAATGACTAGCGGAGTGAAAGTGCAATGATCTTGCGATGCTCACCGTCGATGTGTTTCGGCCCGGCCAGTCGCGGATTACTTCCTTAGGCGGAAAGCTGTGGCTTGACCGCTCGGACTCAGTTGAAGTGCCTCTGCGCATTTACGCTGATCTAGACGGACACCCATATTGCGTCTTGGTAGTTGAGGCAGAGTGAGCCCCTGCGTGTTAGAGGCCGTTCGCCACAGAACTGCAACCCTTCACTGGCGACTCAACTTAAGTTGGATACAGCCTCTCAGTATCCCGGGGTAAACAACTTCCAGTGACCTTCGGAAACGACTTCGACGGTGCCGTCAACTACCTTTATCGCGGTCTCATCGTCAATCGCGTACGCCGGCCCCGGTACTCCGGCGGCCCATTCTTCTAGGCCCGCAAGGGAGTACTCGGGCATGTCCGGATTATCGAGGTGACCGATCACGGCAAAGTCAACCATCCCTAAACCTTCTTCACTGCCGACGGGCGGGTTCAGACCGTCATAGGTCACTCCGAACTTGGGAGCCACCACCATGCTCCCGCCACTCACTCCCACATAGACCGTCTCGCTCCCCAACGACGAAAGAACGTCAGCCAAACCGGATTGCCGCATCCAGTAACACAAGTACAGGGGTTCACCACCCCCCACCAGCAGGGCGTCAATCTCTTGGACCACCGGAATCCAATCGGACTGTTTGATGCTGGGCAGAGCAGTGAGTTCCAGCACCCCCAACGACTTCCACCGCAACTCGCACAAAGGGCTCCTGGCCACTCCGCGGATGAACTTATAGGCCCCTTCTGCACCATTGGGAAACGGATAGATCCCGGTGGGAATGCAGAGGGCGCTGGACTCGGCAATCGGTTTGCCAAGTAGATCCACCAGCGCGTCGTTGATGCTCGGGTTGCTGATGCCGGAGGACGTGAGGAGGAATATCATGATGGCTCCGACAGGATGATACTGGGACCGTCACGGATTGCTGGTGCGGTGGCCCGACGTAAGGGATCTGCGACCACGCACTGTCGGCCGTTGTCTTGAATGGGGTCTCGGCGCGGCCGCGCGACCGATTCAGGAAACCGGTAGGACAATGCTTGCGTCTCGAAGCCCTAGTCCTGTTCTAGACAGAGGCAGAACGGGTGTCCTGCAGGATCGATGAGTACTCGCACGTGATCCTGCGCCTGATGTTGGGCGATAGTCGCTCCGAGCGCTACTGCCTCGGCGACGGCCGAGTCGAGGTCGCCCACCTGAAAATCGAAGTGCATCATTGGCCGCTGCTCATCCGGACGCGGCGGCCAAACGGGACGCCGGTAGTCAGGTGCCTCTTGGAACACGAAGAACATCGGGCCGTCCGGTGCAGAGAGGATCGCCGTACCTGGCTCCTCGTGGACGACCGGCCAGCCGAGCAACTGTGAGTAGAAACTTGCCAGGGCGCCGGGATCCGGTGCTTCAATGGCGGTTCCCCACCACATACCCGCCACTCGAGAACGGATTCGCAGAGTCTGCCACGGTGAGCAACTCCGTGTTCAATGTGGGTAACCCAGTCTCAAGAGATCGAAGAAGGTCTGTGTCGGAGGCGGTCTGTACGGAGACCCTACGTAACAGGTCTGCTACCAAGCACTGGCGGCTGACCGGCTGGTCCGGCTGAGTTCTGAAGTGGAACTTCGGCTCTCGATTGCTCGGAGTCCGGCATGATGAATGAATGAGACGACTGGATCTCCCACTGGAAGGCTCCATCGTTGCCTACACGGCGCAAGAGCGACCGGATCTCTGGGAGAGCTCACGTGTGTCGTTTCGCGACGTATGGCCGGAGTACAACCATCATGCCAACGACAGCGGAAAGTACTTTGGCGTGCTCTTTCCACTGTACGCGCATCTCCAAGTTCTGTTCTTCGACCTGGCGACGGAACAGGTAGTAGCGCGAGGGAGGGCGATTCCGTTTCGGTGGGACGGATCGCTCGAGGATCTGCCTTGCGGCATCGACGCCGTGGGGATGCGGGCGGTTGAGGATCTGCACCCACCGACCGCGCTTTCTGCCCTGGCGGCCGAGGTAGCCATGGACTGGCAAAGGCGAGGACTTAGTCGATTGTTGATTCAGGAAATGGCTGAGGCCGCCCGTCAGGCAGGGCTCGCACCTCTCGTGGCACCCGTTCGCCCAAGCTGGAAGGAGCGTTATCCTCTGACGCCCATTGAGCGATATGCGTATTGGAAGCGCAGCGACGACCTGCCTTTCGACCCTTGGCTACGAGTACATTCTCGATTGGGCGCGACGATTCTTAGGGCGGAGCCCAGGTCGATGCGGATCGAAGCTCCGGTCGACGACTGGGAACGCTGGACAGACATGACTCTCCCTGAGGAGGGCGATTACGTCTTTCCCTTGGGGCTGGCTCCCCTCAGCGTCAGGGATGGCGTCGGATCCTATTGGGAGCCAAATGTGTGGATGCTCCACGAACTGGGATCTTGACTTGCGAGTGCCTGGAAGGAGTCGTGTCCGACTTGCGCCCCCCAAGACAGGCAGGGAGCGGATTCAGTGACCCGAATTGGAAGAACCGGAGCCAGGCACCGACGCTTGGTTGCTTAGCTCGGCAGAATGCCGAACAGGAGAAGGATCTCGCCTTCCGACACGGCCGGTGACCCGCCGGAGGTTGTTGCCGGTGGCTCAGACGGAGATTGCTCGAATCGCCACGCGCACCACAAACGTCAATGAAGTCCGCCCAAGGCTTCCGGTCAAGACCCAGCACCCGGACCGAGCGAACAGCAGCAAGCTCGGAGCGAATCCGGTCGGCCCGTACTCGGCGACGGTGCCGACTTCACCGCCAAACCGAGCCATGGCGCCATCCAGCGTGTGAGCTCTCACTCGGACCTGTCCAGGAACCTCACGGAACCAAGCGAACTTCACCTGCAGCTGACGTGAATGAGGAAGGCGCCGCGCATAGAGCACTGAATGAGCTGGGAGCTCCACCCATAGTTGTCCATTCCCAAACCATCCCGATTGGGAAGTAGTCATGATGGTTCCGAAATTCATGCGCGCCACAGCCGGAGGCACGTTCCTCGATGGCGGAGTCACTGGGCAACTTGAGGCGGTCGGGACGGCTGACCGGAAGTTCGCGGCGCCATTTTCGGAACCAAGCGCCGGGGACGGAGGTCGGGAGAAAGCCACAGTCGCTCCGGGCCACATAGCGACGGTTGAGACGACTGCCGCCACGAGCACCCTTGAACGTACTCTCACGACAGGAATTCTATTGAGAAGAGACTTCATCATCTCTGGCTTGAAGAGCTTCTGACGGTGCCGGTGTTTTGCGAAGGTCGTAGTAGTCCGCTCCCGGGTCCCGTTACAGAGCACCAGCGGCGGCGCAGTCGGTGATCATTGGTGGCGGAGGCCCGACCTAGCAGTTCTGCAACCAAGCATTGGAGACTCGCCGGAGCCGTGCAGGCTCATGTCGTGGCAGGACATCCCAGGTTTGCTACCAGTGTCCGGAAGCGAAGAGGATCGCTCTTGACAATCACGTCTCGCTTCGTCTTCGCTTCGGCGAATCCGATAACGGCCTAGAACTCTCCGGGGAAGCCTTTGGGGTCTGCAATCGTCACCACTGGCTCACCCTGCGCACCCATCTCGCCCATCAGAGCCTGGAGATCTGGCTGTGAAATGAACTTTTGAAACTGCTCGGCACTGTCCCAATAATCGACCACCACGATCTGACCATCTCCCACCGCAAACCGGTGACCGGTGCACCCGGAGGCCTTAGCGCTCTCCGACACTTCAGTTATCCGTGCACCGTTCGCGGAGATGAACGCCTCAAATTGCGCCGTATCTCCTGGAACCGTCATGACAACCATGACACCCATCGAAAACCTCCCCCTCGAGCGGCCGCGAAAGCGATGAAGCGACCGTGCCGCATCATATCCACGTTTCATTCGTCCATCGAGGCCGTCATGGCATTCGAGATACACGCCATTGAGCGGGACCATGGAAAGCGACCCCTTATCCGCGTTAGACAATCGGTTGATCTGGCCGGGTATGGATCTGCGGAGGTAATCGCCCGATCTTCGACACTTGGAGACCTCAAACGTGGAGTGTCTCAGGTTGATTCACTTCCGGAGAATGCCCAATCTGTGGGCGGAGCACTTCATGCGCACGAGATCGGCACCCGAGCGAGTGCTGGCTTATGAGGACACTCAGTGATGGACGAAATCGGCCGGATTCCCAAAACCAGCGGCTCCGTTGAGGTTCGCACACTGGTTGCACCGACCCGAGTCGAGATTGAGCAGCTCGCGGCGATCTTCGACCGCTATCGCGCCCACTACGGCGAGGCCGCTGGCGCATCGCAGGCAGTTCGTTGGCTGGATGAGAACATCAGCAGCGGCCGCCTCGAAGCCGTCGTTGCAGAAGACAACAGTGAGTTCATCGGCTTTGCCATCACCACGGCCGTTCCATCCTCCCTACGGCTCGGCGACTTCTGGCAGATCAGAGACCGGTTCGCCTTGCCGGCCCACCGACGCCTGGGCGTTGGTGGGGCGCTGCTCGACTTTGTCCGCGCAGCTGCGATCAACGCGGCGACGAGATCTACTTGAGTAGACGGGACAGTCGGCGGTCGGCCAGGACCCGCCCAGCCGTCTGGCACGTGGGGCAGTACGTCATTTCGTAGGACTCGAATGACACCCTCCGCAGCGTGTCGCCGCAGGGGGTCGGACATGACACACCAGCGCGACCGTGAACCGCGAACCGCGCCCCCAGCTTCGCCTCCGAGAGTCCCCCCCTTCGTTTACGCTCCAGCTCGAGCGCCTCGGCCAGAACGTCGATGACGGCCGTTAACAGATCACTGCGCTGACCCGCGCCCAATGAGCCCAGCGAGGCGAAGGGCGACAACCTCGCCCGGTGCAGAATGTCGTCACCCCATCCTCGGCCGATTCCGGAAACGAATTGCTGATCGCGTAGGTCGGTCGTGAGCCGACGTCGGGAATCGCTCGAACGGATCCGGTCGGCGAACTCCTCGCTTCCCGGCTCGGGCCCGAGGCCAACCAACGGACCTTCATCTCCGGGTGGCAATACCCACCACGAGACCTTCCGATGGGTTCCGTACTCGCGCACGAGCACCCCCACGTGCGCCTGATCGAGTCCGGCACTTCCCCCACCGAATAGAAAGCGCGCCGCCGAGCCACGTGGCTTCGTCGTCTTGGGCGGCTGCTCAACATCGAGGCGACCCGCCTGCGAAAGATGCAGCACGATGCAGGTCCCGTTGTCGAACTCCCACACCAGATACTTGGCCCTCCGGCCGACCGACACGAGCCGATGACCCCGCAGGGAATCGGGAGTTGGCGCGTAGGTCTTGAGCGAGGAGAATCCAAGAAGTTGGGCGTTCTGCAGTGCGAGCCCCGAAAGAACTAAGTCGAGTCGCTCCGACAGGGCCTGCATCTCTGGCATTTCGGGCATCCACCAATGTATCGAGTGGCATTGGAGACGGTGATGCCGCAGGAGCGAGATTGCACGACAGCCACCGGCCACTGGCGGCTCGCCGGGGGATCAGCCCTGGAAAGTGTCGGAGGCCGACGTGAGCGATCTGCTACCAGATCCTGGCGTTTGTCGGACTGAACGGGTTCGAACTGCGGGCCCTCCGCAGGGCAGCTCGCCACATTCGCTCGACTTCACTGAGGCGCATCGCGAATCGACGGGGCGTTGTCGACGACGTTGGAAATGTCATGTGGGGACAAGTTGGCGCCCAGACGTCGTCGAACAGGAGGTGCGCCGAGGGTCAGGGATCATGCCGTCAAATGGCGTGAGGGACTGACAGACTCAGCCCGTGGTGTTCAATGACTTGCCCCCATCCGCTTGCTGGGTACACCAGGGTCTCCGCTCCGGCTTCGAGGTTTCGTACTTCACCCCCGAGCCGAAGGGGCTCCGGATCGAGGGAACCACCACCGGGTTCCAAGACGGCGACGCCTGGGTGGTGAGCTACGACATCGAGTTGGATCAACTCTGGAAGACCCGCCGCGTCCGAATTGCATCCCGGACGGCATTGGGATCAATCGAGCAATATGTCGAGTCTGACTGCGAGGGCCACTGGCTGATCGACGGCAAGAACGCCAGCTACCTGGATGGTTGCCTAGACATCGACCTCGAGGCTTCGGTGATGACCAACGCCCTGCCAGTTCATCGTCTTTGCCTCTCCCCGGGCGAGAACGCGGCCGCGCCGGCGGCGTATGTCCGTCTTGCGAAACGAAGACTCGAACGCCTCGATCAGTTCTACGCCCGGTCGAAAGGGCAAGACGATCGCTTAATCTTCGATTACGAGGCACCGGCGTTCGATTTTCGATGCCGCCTCACCTACGACAGTTCCGGACTCGTTCTTGACTACCCCGGGATCGGGATCCGCGCGGGCTGACGGGGCGCCCCATGAACCAGGACGCCACCTGCACCAGTTGCTACGGGGAACCGCTCAGATGCGCCAGGACCTCCCGTGTGGACGAGGAAACCCACGCTGGCGTAGCGCCATTTGGTTCATATTCCGGCATGGCCTGGCTCACGCTGACCCGATCACAATGAGCACGACACCGGTCAGAACGATGCCCACCGGCGAGCCTAGAGACGGTCTTCGCGAGCCCTTCAGAGGCCAAACTGCCCATTCCCGATGTGCCGCGGGGTGCACCCAGGTCCGGCGTTGGTGGCTGTCGGCTGCTAGTCGAGCCGCCGAGCGTTTGAGGATAGAGGAGTGGACCACGCTACCAATCCAGTGAGAGGACACCGAGGTGCCGAAAGTGATCAAGGGGAATTCTTGGCGAAAGCCGCCAGAGCCCTCGGCGAACCACTCCGACATCGAAGGTTGGTGTCGGCGCCTGATGCCGGATCTGCAGCCCATCGTCAAGAGATTGGACGAGTCAGTCCGAAAGAGAATCCCGGGCCCTGACTACGCCGTCAAGTGGAAGCGGGCGTATCACGGGCTACCAGAACTCGGCTGGATCATTGAAACAGCGGCCCACGACGATTCCGCAAATGTCGTGTTCCTCGGCGGGGCCGACTTCGAATCCCCGCACCCGCTCGGGCGACCGACCGGACTGGGTACTTCAAGGTGACCAGCATCGAGGTGGCCCAGCGACCGGAACTGCAGCAGTGGATTGAGCAAGCGGGACGCACTCCGGGTTGGACGTAACGGGCATCGCGCCCGCACGACGGCTCGGCGCTTGCCAAACGTATCGCAAGACATCAGGAGCGAGGGTCACAGAGTGCGCGGCGAATGCGGTCCGATGCCTGCCCCTGAAGTGCCGCACGATGGCACCAAACTCGGCGTGCGGGGACACCCGTGAGATTGCTCTCCCCACACTTCAGCACCCGCAATCTTCACAGTGGATGCGCTGCACTCTGATCGCGGTGTGAGGACTGCAAGATCGCGCAGTCGGTGACTGGCAGGGTCGGAGGCCGATGCAACAATTCTGCAACCTCGCATTGGCGCTTGCGGCCGTCAATCGAAGTTGCGTTCGGCGGTCAGAGGACTGTTGACTCTGCGGCCCTGTATCGATAGAGGAGAAACACCACCCCACTTCGGAACTTGTGTTCGCTGACCAGCTCGAAGTGCAGTCGAATCTCACGGGGGAGTGCCGGCTTGCCGCCGCCCACGGCGACAGGCACTACGAAGAGTCGGCACTCGTCGACGAGACCAGCCCGAAACGCCTGCGCAGCCAGGTTGGGACCGGCCACCGCGATGTCACGCTCTTCACTGGTCTTCATATCTTGAATCACCGCCGGGTCGAAAACGCGCTCTATCCGGGTTCTGGCGCTGGACGCCGTCGCGAGACTGGTCGAATAGACGATTTTGTTGGTGGCCCGCCACATCTCACCGAACTCGCGTGAGATGGGGTCCGGGTCGGAGGCAGTGCCCGCGGTCTCCCAAAACACCATGGTCTCGTACATCCGCCTCCCGAAGAGGTAGGTGCCCAGCGTCGCCACGTGTTCGTTGGCAAAGCGAAACACCTCCTCGTCGGGCCTCGCCCAATCAAAACTGCCTCCCGCGTCCTCGACATAGCCATCGAGCGACGTGATCATCGAGAAGATCAACTTGGTCATACGCGAGAATATTCCGCGTTGACACTCGTGCCAAGTGTCGGAGGCCCGACGTAACAGATCTGCTACCAGTCGCTGGCGACTCATCGACAGTCGAGGTAGCAAGTGAATCACAGGTTGGCCGCCAGGTCTTGCTTCAGATCTTCTTGAGGTAACCCGCGATCGGAATCTTCGTGAACCCAAGGCCTTCGTAGAGTTCTCGAGCAGCAGCGTGGAAAGCGTCTTCGCCGGTTCCGATCTCCACGACGTCGACGCCTAGTCTCTTCATCTGATCCATGGCGTGATTGCACAGTCGTTGACCGAGCTTCTGCCTCCGGTACGGTGCCGCGACGGCCAGAAGGTAGATCTGACCGTGGTTGGGTCTGTCTGTCAGCCTCCACGACACAAAACCAGCGACTGCTCCGTCGATCTCACCAACGGCAACGTGTCGTCCATCTGCGGGATTCTGGAGCTTCGGAATGTCGTCGCGATAGTCCTGCTCCCACTGCCCGTGCTGGTGTTGAAACACTTCCTCTCCCAAGAGTGCACGGACGTATCCCTCATAAAAGGGACGAAAGGTCTCGATCGTGAGGTCGATGACTACTGGTAGATCCGAGTCTGCGAATTGTCGGATAATCATTGCGATGCCCTTCAGGCTGAGTCATCAGAAATGGTGGATCACGTTGGTGACCGAAATGCACCGTCGATTGAGAGGAGCTTCTCCTCAGCCGGGGAGCAACGCCTCGATACGCAAACGTTGGTAGAACGTACTACTGCGTGAGGCGCCTTCATGGCCGGCATTAGACTGATCTGGCGATTAGCAATCTGTCAGGGCAAAGTGTCGGAGGCCCGACGCAACATGTCTGCTACCAGGCACTGGCGCCTGGGATAGTCCGCTAGGGACCTCGTCCGAGGGGACTGGTCTCAAAGGCGTGAGCGCCTTTGACCCCTATTCGGCGTGGCGATCATCCGGTATCGGTACGAGGATTGACGGCAATCCGGCGCACGAGGTGGGAACCACCGAACTCTGACCTCCGGCTGCGCAACTCCCCTGCGCGGGCGCACGCCGCGAACGAGAATCCGTACCGCTCGCGAAGATAAGCGGGCGGGACATTGAATCCGAAACACCTTGACCCCGGCCCAGCCATCTGGTTCACTTCGTTGCGCCGATCCGCCATGTCAGTTTAGGTTGACACTTCGAGAGTGTCAGTTTATACTGACAGGCATGGACATCGAAGAACTCAGCGAGAGTCTCTCGTCGGATGACCCGGAGATGGGGCTACGCGCGTCGTTGGCGCTACACCGCTTGGCTGAAAGGGTCGAAGCGAAGCACGTCGCGGGGGCCCGGGCAAAGGGCTGGTCGTGGCAGCAGATCGGGGATGCCTTGGGTGTCACCCGCCAATCCGTGCACACCAAATACCACAAGGAGTCATCATGACTGCTCAATCCGTTGCGCCAGGGACGCTGCACGCCTGGGGTATCTACATGCGGGCCAGTGAGGAGGCTCGTCGCCGAGGTGACCGCCGAATTGGAACCGATCATATCTTGCTCGCCTTGTTTGAGGATCCCGCAATCGAAGCCGTGTTGGGCGTGAGCCTGCAGCAAGCTCGCCAGGCCCTTGATTCGCTCGATCACGAAGCCCTGGTTGCCCTGGGCCTGGGGTCCGGCACCGACGCTCCCCCACTGCCGATGCGTGCCGTGCCGAAGAAACCGAGTTTCAGAGACATCGCGCAAAAAGATCGCCTCCGCATGTCGCCCGCGGCAAAGAAGGTGCTTCAGGAAGCGTCTAAGCCCAACCGTCGGAGGCTCCAGGTCACGGCCCAGCAGGTGCTGGCCCAGATCCTCACTCTCCAACCACCAGATCCGGCGACGGTGCTGCTGGGCGCCCTCGGCCTGAACACGTTAGAAGTGCAGCGCCGAATGGATGCGGTCACGCCCGACAGCTGAGTCCCCAGCGACCTTCACGACTCCGAGTGAAGGTGTTCTGATTGAGCCGTCCCAGGCGAAGGCAACCGTTGGCGGCACCTGGGCATTCGTAATGTCGGAAGACCTTGGTGTCGGAGGGCAGGCGTCAACAATCTCCGACTGGCGCCTCAAGACATGGGTTCCCGGTGCTGCAATAGTGCCCTAGATCTGGGTGTTCTTTCAGGGACTTGGCCAAGGAGGAAATGAGGGGCGTTTCCCCGGGAGTCAGAAGAGCCTTCTCCAATGGAAGGACTCAGCCTTCTGCGATCAGCCTTCTGCGCTCAGCCTTCTGCGCTCAGCCGTCTCACCTCGTACGCTTCGCAAGATGCGGCAGCTCGCCCTCGCGGATGTGATCCCGCTTCATCTCGCAACCGTCACGTTTCCGGACATACACCCGCATAGCGGACAAACGGGCGAGGTCTTCGCGTTCGCGCTTCGCCACCATACCGGACTTCTCTTGTACGAAACGGGAATCGGCCGCGGTAATGAGAGCCTCGACAACTTCTACCAGATTGTTCACCGCCCGATCGAGGCTGAGCTCAAGGCACACGGCCACCGCGTCGCCGACGTGCGACTCGTCGTCAACTCCCATCTGCATTTCGACCATTGCGGCAACAACATGAGGTTCCCTGGCGTGCCCATCTACGTCCAGGCCAGCGAACTCGAAGCCGCCCGACGACCCCACTACACCATTCCAGAATGGGTTGACTTCGAAGGCGCCGACTACGCCATCGTCGGTGGCGATACCCATGTAGCAAGCGGCGTCCGCGTAGTGTCGACGCCAGGTCATACCCCCGGGCACCAATCACTAGTCATCGACACACCGGAGGGGAGCGTCGCACTCGCCGGTCAAGCGATCTACTCCAAGGCGGAGTACGAGCACATCCGATCAGCCGGTGTTGCACCCGAAGACGACCCTCCGCCGGACCCCGCCGGATACCTGGCATCGGCAACGCGGCTCATTGGGCTAGAACCGCGTCGTGTCTACTTCAGCCACGACCGGGCGGTTTGGAACGCGAGCCACTAGACCCGGCAGTGCGTCTTGGTAAAGGAGTTGGTCGAGTACGCGACGGTCTTCCCAGACCACCTCGAAGTTACTGTGGACGGGACTCCTCCGCTGAATGTTCTATACGGTGCTGTTGGACTCAAGGGGTCGGATTGTTCGTTTTGGAGGCCCGACGTAACGAATCTGCTACCAGACACTGGCGACTGTCGAGTTGAACGGGCTCCCACCTGGGGCGGCACGCACCTGACAGACTCAATGGAGAGATAGACGCCAAACAGAAGGGCCTCGCGATAGTGGATGTCGCCAGCGCAACAGTCGCGTCCCTGTGGAGGTTCCCCGTCAAGTCGATGCAAGGTGAGCTCCTGGAACAGGCGGAACTCTCGACCACTGGCGTCATTGGCGACCGCGCGTACGCGCTGGTCGACTCTGAGACGGGGAAGGTCGTGAGCGCGAAGAGTGCTCGCCTGTTTCCGGATCTGCTGAAATGCGCCGCAGCATTTGTTTCGGCGCCGCAAGTTGGTCATGCGCCGCCGCCGGTGCGGATCACGCTTCCCAACGGGACCGCGGTCACCAGCGACTCCCCGGACTCGGACGAAATCCTTTCGGCGTTCTTCAGGCGCCCGGTTGCACTCGCGCATTCAGCGCCTGAGGATTTCACAATCGACCAATACCACCCCGACGTCGAGAACCTTGACCCGGATGGACACCGTGACACCGTCACCGAACAGAAGCTCGGTGCCGCCTTCTTTGCGGAGCTCGGCCTGGCCTCCCCCGTCCCGGTGGGATCATTCTTCGATCTGTTCCCGTTGTCGGTCTTGACCACGTCCACCCTCGCGCGCCTGAGCGAGTTGCGTCCGGAGAGCCGCTTCGAGAACCGACGGTTCCGGATGAATGTCGTTGTAGACACGGGCGAGCCGGGTTTCGTCGAGAACGCTTGGGTGGGTCAGTATGTCGGAATCGGCGACACGACGCGCCTTCGTGTGACCTCGCCGGACGCTCGCTGCGTGATGACAACGCTGGCCCAGGGGGACCTGTCCCGAGACAACGAGATCCTCCGCACGCTCACGCACCACAATCGACTTCCGCTCGGTGCCGGCACCTACCCTTGCGCTGGCGTCTACGCAATGGTCGTGGCTTCCGGAGAAGTCCGAACTGGTGACCGAGTAGTGATCGGTTAGCCGACAGCACTTGCCCGCCGTTGTTTACGTTCACTTGCTTTGAGTGCGGACGCGCTGGAAAGGTGGCGTCAACAATCCGACGGGAGCCTGACCAGCGGGGCTCACGGCCAGCACCTGCAATGGTGACCACCTCGCGGCCTCACGGTTAGGGTGTCCTGGGACCTTCGTGGTTCCCTCCGTCACACTCCAACCCTCAATGACTCGGGAGGTACGAGTGCCTGTAGCCCGATTCAAGAATCTAGACACGCCTGATGAGGTGGTCGAGTTCCCCAAAGTGAAGATTGTCCAAGTCGACCTAGGAGATCTCGCGGTTGGACGAATCATCATGGAGCCAAGTTGGCGGTGGAAGACGCACATTCAACCGCAGGTCGGTGGCGAATGGTGCCAGGCACGACACGCCGGTGTCGTATTGTCGGGTCGACTCGGAATCGAAATGAGCGATGGCGCTCGACTCGAGTTCGGACCTAACGATGTTTACGAGATCCCTCCAGGTCACGACGGCTATGTAATCGGGGATGAGCCGTGCATCCAGATCGAGTGGTCGGGCCTACGGGCGTTTACTGGTTTCTACCTGGCCGGGATCGCCAATCGGACACTCGCCACGATCCTCTTCACCGACGTCGTCGATTCAACGACATTGGTAAGTGAACTTGGCGATGCCGCGTGGCGAGAATTGTTGTCGAGGCACCTCGAAAGTATGAGACTAGAACTTGACCGCTACCGGGGCTATGAGATCAACACAACCGGTGACGGGTTGATAGCGACGTTCGAGGCACCCGCTGCAGCACTTCAGTGCGCTGCAGCCATCGGACGGGCATCGGCCCGCCAAGGGTTGAAGATCCGTGCCAGCGTCCACGTCGGTGAGGTTGAGCTCGTCGGCACTGACATTCGGGGCGTCGCCGTACACGAAGGTGCACGAATCCTTGGTGAAGCCGAGGACGCCGAGATCCTCGTCTCGGCCGCGGCGCGAGCACTCACGCGATTCCCCGCTTCGGCCTTCGAAGATCGGGGAACACATACTCTGAAGGGCCTCAACGGTGAGTGGGAGCTCTTCTCATATATCAAGGATGGAGCAGAGTAATCCAGCCTGTGTTTCCTGGTGTCGGGGGCCCGACGTAACAGGTCTGCCACCACCCATTGGAGGCTCGCCTGAACCGTGCTGGTTCGTGTCGGAGGCCCGACGTAACAAATCTGCAACCATGCACTGGCGCCTTTGTTCCTGAGTGATCAGACCAACTTGGAGGCTTGACCTTCACGTTCGCCGACTGACACCTTTGTCCATGGCGTGCGTGTGCCGTTTGATTGGTTCCGAACCTGAGCCACCCGTCAGGTCGACGGATGCCCTCAGGTCAGTAGGTCACTGACGAACCAACTTGGCGCTGACAGAAACTCCATTCGATTCCTGGTAGTTGAGTTCGATTACATCTAGGTTCTTGTTACTGATAGTTAAGGACATCGATCCAGTCAAGTGCACGCTTCCCTTTACCACTTCCATGGTCCCCTTGACGATGCTGTCCTGATCGCGGGTGATAAGCGTCCCCGTAAAGTTTCCGTTCCCACCGTTCCACTGGGCCTTCACGGTTCTACCGGTCTGGATAATCGCCCACGGCGTGCTGTTCGGGTCAGCCGGATTTACCCATAAGCCGCGAAGTTCCGGTCGTTGATTGAAGAACAGCTTACCCGCAGCCTTGACGATGAGGTATCGCGTGTATGCGCCACTGACGGAGTGATAACCGCCCTGCCAGTGGCAACTGTGCAGAGCAATCGTTGCGGACTCAGGGATTACCTGATCACAGATAGTGCGCATATCATTCAGGAACTTCGCGTCTATCTCCGACTTCGTCCAGTTGAAAAAGTCGTAGTAGCCGTCGTTCAGCGGATCGTAGACCTCGGCACCTGAGTAACCGGCATCATGTAACTTGCAGGCCTCCCGAAAATCGACGTGGTACTGCTTCTCGCCAGAGAATGGGATATTCGAGTTGACGAAGGTCGAGTCGTCGCCGTACTTGTATTCGTTGCTTGCCACACCGCCGCCGCAGCCATTAGAGACTGACTCAAGCGTGACCAAGGCTTCTGGCACCGGCGGACTCGCGGACGGCGACGGATAACCACCGGCCAATGCCGGAGTCGGAAAACACACCGCGGCGGCAAGGATTGACCCCACCGCAGTGACCACGACGGGCCTCAGACGAGGAACCACGCGCGAAACTGTATACCTCGCCATGCCACCGAAGCAACTGCGACCGAGGGGTCTGCTCAAACTCTTGAGGACGTTCCTAGTGAACGGAGTTTTTGTGCCGGACGAATGCACCTATGCCCACGAAGCTCCCACCAGGTCCGAAACAGTGTTCTTGACTTCGTTTGCGATCACCACTCGTTCAACGGCTGCGGGGTTCGAACAAAGCGCATTATGTTTGTGAGCAATCGGATGTGCAAACCTACCATTCATGAGGGACAACGCTGTAGTCCTTGCAAAAACGTGTGGGCGCTGAGGTCCGAGGCCCGACTTCAGCGAACCGCTACCAAACACTCGCGTCTCGCTAGTTCGGCTGATTCACGTCATAGGCCCGACGCAACGGATCTGCTACCACGCACTGGCGACTCACCTGAGCCGTGCTGGTTCGTGTCGGAGGCCCAACGAAACAGGTCTGCAACCTCCCACTGGCGACTAGGAGTTGAGGCGGATGAGACATGTGTGGCTCCGCCGACACAGGCCCATAGCGAGAGTTGTGATTGCGTATTAGCATGCGCCACACCATGGGAGTAGCCCAGCCATTCGAGGTGAAGGTCGCTGACGGCGTGTTAGGTGGGCTTAGGACTGGCAACGGTCCGCCGATCGTGATGCTGCACGGAGGACCCGGGTTGTCAGACTACCTCGAATCGCTTGATGACGAACTTACTTCGGGCTATACCGTGTATCGCTACCAGCAGCGAGGACTCGCGCCTTCTACAACATCTGGTCCTTTTTCCGTCGAAACGCACGTCGCCGACGCCCTCGCGATTCTTCAAGCCTTGGCGCCGAGAGGGGCTGTCATCGTAGGGCACTCGTGGGGCGGTTATCTCGCGATGCACCTGGCGACCACTCGCTCAGATCTAATCCTGGGCCTCGTGGTTGTCGACCCGCTCGGTGCTGTCGGTGACGGTGGAGCGGCAGATATGTCGCGCATCGTGGAGGCGCGAACCTCGGCTGAGGCATTGGCTCGGGTCAACGAATTGCATGAACGCGCCGAAGCCGGCAATGGCACAGCCGAGGAAGCATTGGAGTCTTTGTCACTCACGTGGCCCGCGCGCTTCGCCAATCCGACGAGCGCTCCCGCTATGCCGCCGACGATGTCTATCTCTCTTGAATGCAACGCCGAGACGTGGGCGTCGCTTCAAAATCATCTCGAGAAGCAGACCGTGACCGGACTTTTGCCAACGGTGACGATTCCGACGGTGTTCGTGCTGGGAGCAGACAGCCCGATTCCTCCCGAGCACGGGCGGGCTTCAGCTGCACTCATCCCAGGGGCCAGAGCGGAGGTACACGATGGCTGTGGGCACTTCCCATGGATCGAGCGACCCGGAGTCGTCCGGAACGCCGTCGACTCGCTGCACGCCTTCTAGAACCGCACGCCCGTAGCCACGCGCATAACGAGTTGATCGACCAACTCAACGACGATGCCATTTCGAACTTGGGTTGGCACGCCGCACATTGGCAATCGATATCGGCCGTCCCTGGCGATTGCTTGGTGTCGGAGGCTCGACGTAACAGGTTATCTACCACCCACTGGAGACTCGCCTAGACCGTGCTGGTTCGTGTCGGAGGCCCGACGTAACAAGTCTGCTACCAGCCACTGGCGGCTATCTGCTTGATCGGGCGTTCGCGCCGGAAAGCCAGTCAGGAGCCGCGACTCTCAAGGATGATGTCCCGCGGGGATCGTTCTCGGCCTTCAACTCTGGTCCATGTGATTAACCGCTTCCTCCGTTGGCCTTGGTCAGGAAGTAGGGACCGAAGACCGGCGAAACATGAACTACACCACAGCGAAGTTTGGTAATCGACGGGCCACCATAGGGGTCCATGTGCCATCTCACGGTGATTGGTTGACTGCCATTGGGAAGGAAGATCTCCGCTTGATCTGATGACGGGCAGGTCTTGGGGCTGTAATCGATCCAAGTGGCGTACGTGACAGTAAACAGAGCTGACCATCGCGGCGCGACGGTAATCAACTTCTCAAAGATGGGGCGCGTACCGGGCAACCTAACGTGGGAGTTATGGGCCGCAATGGGCTTCCCATTCGCGCCAAGCAGCTTCAGTCTCGGGTAACCCATGAGCGTGCAGTCTGTCGTGGAGATATTCATAAGACCGAACAGGTAGACCCTCCTGCCCAATGGGGCCATACCCGATTGCAGCTTTACTTTCAACTCCTCTGTGGTACAGACATGGGCAATGGCGTTGGACTTTGATGCCCCCGCCAGGCTTGAGGCAATCACCTGCACGGTGCCAACACCGATTGCGACGAGCACCGCCGCGACAACTGAGCGCATCCGATGGAATCGCACTAGCCCAACCTTAATGTCGACCGTTTGTGACAGATTCGGGGCTATGCAGCGGAGTTCCGGCGTGAACAACAATCATGTGCGCATTCCAGAAGACGGCCCTTGTGGACACCCTGGTGACGAAGGCCCGACGTAACAGGTCTGCTATCAACCACTGGCAGTTGTCGGACTGGACGGTGTTCGTGTCGGAGGCCCGACGTAACAAGTCTGCTACCACCCACTGGAGGCTCGCTTGAATCGTGCTGGTTCCTGTAGGAGGCCGAAGGTCAACGATCTCCGTTCGGAAGATGCAATCGCGGAAACAAGTTCCCCGATCCAATGTCGGGGTTCACGGAAAGAATCTCGGCTCTTCGAGGTACAGTAAAGACTTTGCGCTGTCGCCATCAGTAGGATTCCACCGAAATCTGGACCATCTTCGAATCGGGGTGCACGTGACAAGTTATCGAGATGGCCTACCGCAGGTAGGGCATCAGATCTTCCTAACCGACACCGGTCTAGAGACAACGCTGATCTTCCGGGACGCCTATGAGCTCCCAATGTTCGCCTCCTTCGTGTTACTGGGGACCGATGCTGGCCGCGAGCGCTTAGGGGAGTACTACAGGACGCACGCCGCGATCGCGCAAGCCATCGGCGCTGGATTCATCTTCGAGAGCGTGGGATGGCGATTGAACATGGGCTGGGGAGACCAACTCGGCTACTCCTCCGAGGCACTCGACCAAGTGAATCGTGATTCGATATCCTTGATGGCCAGCATCCAAAGCGAGTTCGATTCCCCCGACATGCCGACGGTCCTCAGTGGATGCATTGGTCCTCGTGGTGACGCCTACAACCCGGCAACAATCATGACGGCGGAAGAGGCCGAGGCCTACCACCACGACCAAATCAGGACCTATAGCGAAACGGCGGCGGACATGGTCAGTGCGCTGACCATGTCCTACAGCTCCGAAGCCATTGGCGTGGTCCGCGCCGCAGTCAGTCTCGACATGCCGGTGGCGATTTCGTTCACGGTTGAGACCGACGGCGCGTTGCCTTCCGGCATGACCCTCGGCAACGCAATCAGCGCGGTGGACGAAGCCACCGACGGTGCGACTGCATACTTCATGATCAACTGCGCTCATCCAACCCACTTCGAAACGGTGCTGGATCCAGATGCCGACTGGACACAACGAATTCGAGGAATCAGGGCCAATAGTTCCAGAATGAGCCATGCAGAGCTGGACGATTCAGAGGCATTGGACTCTGGTGATCCGGACGCACTTGGCGTCGAATACCAGCGTCTTCGGGCGAGATTATCGAAACTGACTGTTCTCGGCGGATGCTGTGGCACGGATGAGCGCCATTTGCAAAAGATTGCTCTGAGGTGCGCATCTCCGTTGCCGTGAACGACGTTGAGACCGGAGGAAACCCCACCCGAAGGGCGTCAACATACATCACGGAACCAGCGAGGCCGATGGGTCAGTTTGGGACACTCCGGGCTGACCAATGGAGAACTCCCGCGGGATCTCTTGGTGATGGAGGGAATGCCACTGTGTCAAAGCATCTGTTAGTTGATGACTGCCTCCGAGAAACTGACGGCGTGAGACACACGGAGCGTCGCGCACTCGGAGATTGTTGGTGTCGGAGGCGGGACTTGAACCCGCACGCCCCTGAGGGCACCAGCCCCTCAAGCTGGCGCGTCTGCCAATTCCGCCACTCCGACGCGGACTTCCACAATAGTCGTTACTCGTCTCCGGCTTCGACTAGCTCTTCGTGGCCGTGGCAGTGTTCCAGTTCGGTAGTTGGTCGAGGAAACCGCTCTCCGAGAGGCTTCCGGTGACCCCAACGAGCACGTTGCTCCACTCCTCGAGAGACGGCGCCGTGTAGAGGGGACGTATCCAGAAGGAGCGCAACACGGCCTGGTCCAGTTGCAGCCAAGTCGTCGTCGCCGCCACCGGATTGAAGTTGGATATCGCGTCGGTGAAGAGCGTGGAGACGCTCGCGGAGCGAAAGCCACCGAGGTAGGAATCAGCGAAGGCGGGACCGCTCCACGAGCGCGCGGCCACTGACGGCGTGGTCGTCGTGGGCTTGGCGTAGATCGCGACATCGGCGAGGTTGGTCGCCACCGCGGCGGCCGCCGAGGCGTCGCTGGTGTCGTGCACGACGGCGGCCGGGATTCCGACGGAGACCCACTGCCGAGCCACGGCGGCGACGGTCGCACGGTCCAGGGCGCTCGGGCCCGAGATGATCCGCACGGCGAGGGTCTGCTCGCCACGAACCCAGCGGTGGCCCGACCGACGGAAGCCCTGCGCGACCAGTTGGGCGTCGGCGCAGGTGAGACAGTCGGCTTGACCGTTGGCCGTCGGGATCGTCGTCGGCGCCGAGGTGCTGGGCGAGGTCGGGGTCGTGCCCGAACCGCCCGGGTACGCGCTCTGACCCTGGGAGTAGACCGCCGAGGCGGCCACCGCCGGCGAGAAGGTAATCGACCCCCACAGTTTGTTGATCAGAACCTGGCGATCCAGGGCCCAGCTCAGGGCCTCGCGCATCGCGAGCGTCCGGGTGAAGGGCCGCGCCGGCGCGAACGTGATCACCTCGACGTCACTCGACGTGCCGATGCGGCTGGCCACCGACGGGTGCGCGCTCAACGCCTGGATCTGCGGGCGCGTCACGCCCAGCGAGTAGTTGGCGAAGGGCGTCGAGGTTCGCGCCGGGATGACCTCCGTGGTGACGAGGACGATCGTGCCGAAGCGCAGCGGGTTGGTCGTCCAGCGCGGGCTCTTGGCCAGGACCACCTGGCGAGTCGTCGCGCTCACGACCCGGTAGGGACCGAGCGAGGGCCGACGGGTCAGGTTGGCGATAGCGCACCCCGGGGTGACTCCCCGCGCCTCCACGTCACGAAACAGCAGGTTCCAGTCCGCGTACGGGGTGGCGAAGATCGCCGTCACCGTCAGGCCGTTGGAGCCGACGGTCAGCGACTGGATGGCCCGGTAGCCGTCGCTGGTAACGCTGGCCAGCGACCGGGCCCGCTGCCACCACGCCACCAGGTCGGCTCCGTTGAAGGTCAGCCCGTTGCTCCAGAGCTCGTGGGACGCGATGGTGTAGACGACCGTCTCGGGCGAGAGCGACGTGAGCTCGGCGGCGGCGATGGGCCCACCGGCGCCGGCGAGCCCGCCGGTCGGCGTGGTGGTGAAGGCCGACGGGCGCAGCAGGTCCAGGACGGCCCCGGTGGTCGCGGTCGCCCCGGGGTCGAGCACCGAGCACCCGTTGAAGGGGCCGGGCACCGACACGGTCAGCGTGCGCGCGGCGTCGCCCACCGGCGCGGCGGCGTGGGCCCGCACGGGCCACGCCGCGGCGACCAGGGCGAGCGTGAGGGCGCCGGCCGCGAGCCCGGTGACCGCGCGGCGGGCCACCGCGGCTACTGCAGACGCAGGTCGAGCGTGAGCGTCGCGAACGTGAAGACGAGCGCGACGGCGATGGTGATCCGGTCCAAGTTGCGCTCGACGACCGTCGACCCGGAGGCCGTGGCCCCCAGGCTGCCGCCCATGAGGTCCGAGATGCCCCCGCCGCGTCCCGAGTGCAGCAGCACCAGGAACACCAGCGCGATCGCCGACACGGCCTCCACAGCCACGAACGCCCAGGTGAACATCGAGAAACTCCTCCGGATTAGCGCTGACCAGCGTAGCAGCCGCTGGTCGCCTGGACGATGGCGAAGAACGAGTCGGCCCTGAGGCTGGCCCCGCCGACCAAGAAGCCGTCGACCCCGCCGGCGCTGGCCAGCTCCGCGGCGGTGTCGGCGTTGACCGAACCGCCGTAGAGCACGCGCGAGTCCGCGAAGCCCAGCGCGCCCAACGTCGCGCGCACGAAGGCGGTCATCGCGCGAACCTCCTCGGTGGTGGCGCTGACGCCGGTCCCGATGGCCCAGATCGGTTCGTAGGCGACGCTCAGGGTCTCGGGGACGCGGGCCTCGAGACCGGCCACGGCGCTCTCCAGCTGGGCTCGCACGTGGCTCTCGTGGCGGCCCGCCTCGCGCAGCTCCAGGTCCTCGCCGACGCACAGCACCGGTGCCAGGCCGCCGACCCCGACGGCGCGCAGCGTGGCCGCCACGACCTCGTCGGTCATCGCGTAGTTCTGGCGCCGCTCGGAGTGCCCCACGATCACCGACGTCACCCCGAGGCGTCGCAGCATCGCCACGCTCACCTCGCCGGTGTGGGCCCCGGAGTCGTGGGGGTTCACGTGCTGGGCGGTGACGGCCACCGGCATCCGCTCGGACTCCACCACCGAGGACACGCTGCGCAGGTCGACGAAGGGCGGGGCCAGCGCCACGTCGGCGTGCTCGGCCGGCGTGGCGCGCAGCAGCACCCCGAGCTGCTGGGTCAGGTGGACGGCCTCGACGTGGTCGAGGTTCATCTTCCAGTTGCCGATGACCAGCGGCCGCAAACTCCGCGCCATCAGGGGAACGGGCTCTCGCGCAGGGCGCGCAATCCGGGCAGGTCACCGAACTCGACGAACTCCAGCGAGGCGCCACCGCCGGTCGAGACGAAGGTCACCCGGTCGGAGAGCCCGAACTGGGCCAGCGCGGCCACCGTATCGCCCCCGCCGACCACCGACGTGGCCCCCGAGGCGGCCACCGCGCCGGCGACCGCCTCGGTGCCGGCGGCGAAGCGCGGGTCCTCGAACACGCCCATCGGCCCATTCCACAGGATCGTCGCGGCGCCGGCGATGGCCGTGGTGAAGGTGGCGATCGTCGCCGGACCCACGTCGAGACCCACCGCGCCGTCGGGGACGTCCTCGCCGAAGCGGCGCGCGGGTTCCGCTCCCCCGCCGGGCCCGAACGGCACGCCGGCGTCCAGCCCGAGCGCGTCGCTCGGGATCAGGACCCGGCCGGTGGCCAGGAGCTCGCGGCACTCATCGACGCGCGTGGCGTCGAGCAGCGCGGACCCCACGGAGTGCCCCTGGGCGGCCAGGAAAGTGAAGGCCATGCCTCCGCCGACGATGACGGTGTCGGCCCGCTCGACCAGGACGCGCACGACGCCCAGCTTGTCGGCGACCTTCGCTCCGCCGACGATGGCCACGAAGGGCCGCGCCGGCGAGTCCAGCAGCCCGGAGAGCGCGGCGACCTCGCGCACCAGGGTCGGCCCCGCGGCGCTGGGCACCAGCGTGGGCGGGATCATGATCGACGCGTGCGCGCGGTGCGACGCGCTGAAGGCCTCGTTGACGTAGTAGTCGAACCCGGCGACCAGTGACGCGCCGAAGACCGGGTCATCGGCCTCCTCGCCGGGGCTAAAGCGCAGGTTCTCCAGCAGCGCCACGTGGGGACAGAGCTGGTCCAGGCGCCGGCGCACCGGCGCCACGCTGAACTCGGGTACAACCCGGCCCTTGGGTCGGCCGAAGTGGGTGCACGCCACGACCGTGGCCCCGCGGGCCAGCAGCTCGGTGAAGACCGGCACCGCGCTGCGAATTCGGAAGTCGTCGCTCACCTCCCAACGGCCATCGACCTCGGCCACCGGGGTATTGAGATCCACGCGCACGAGGACGCGGGTGCCGGTGAGGTCGCCCCAGCGCGCCGGGCTCGGGAGGCCGCCCACCGCTAGCGCCCGACGTGGCGCGTCAGGTCGACCAGACGGTTCGAGTACCCCCACTCGTTGTCGTACCACCCGAACACCTTGACCAGGCTCTGAGCGTCGTCGATGCGCTGGACCATGGTCATGGCCGAGTCGAAGGTGCAGCTGGCCGGGGTGCCCACGATGTCCGAGGAGACCAGCGGCTCGGTCGAGTAGACCAGGATCCCCTTCATCGGCCCCTCGGCGGCCGCCTGGAAGGCGGCGTTGATCTCCTCGACGGTGGTCGCTCGCACGATGGCCGTGAAGTCGGTGATCGAGCCGTCGGGCACCGGCACGCGCAGCGAGGTGCCGTCGAGGCGGCCCTTCATGGCCGCCAGCACCAGGCTCGTCGCGCGCGCCGCCCCGGTCGAGGAGGGCACGATGTTGATCGCGGCCGCGCGGGCCCGGCGCAGGTCCTTGTGCTCGAGGTCGAGCAGGTTCTGGTCGTTGGTGTACGCGTGGATCGTCGTCATGAGCCCGACGGCCACTCCCAGGGCGTCGTCCAGGACCTTCACCATCGGGACGAAGCAGTTGGTCGTGCACGACGCGTTGGAGATCACGTGGTGGGCCGCCGGGTCGAAGGTCTGCTCGTTGACCCCCACGACGAAGGTGGCGTCGGCGTCGCCCGACGGCGCCGAGATGATGACCCGCGACGCCCCCGCACTCAGGTGGGCCGCGGCCGCGTCGCGCGTGGTGAATCGCCCGGTCGACTCGATGACCACGTCCACGCCCAGCTCGCGCCAGGGCAGCGCCGCGGGGTCGCGCTCGGCCAGCACTTTGACGACCTCGCGGCCCACGGTCATGCCGTCCTCGCCCACCGACACGTCCACGTCCAGGCGGCCCTGGGTCGAGTCGTACTTGAGCAGGTGGGCGTTGGTGGCCGGCGACGTCAGGTCGTTGACCGCCACCACCTCGATCTCCGGCGCGCCCAGCGAGGCGCGCAGGTAGCCCCGACCGATCCGTCCGAATCCGTTGATCCCTACGCGTACGGCCATGACGCTCCTCGAGTCGGGCCTCCGGTCGCCACGATCGCGGCGACGGCCTCGGCCAATTTTTGCACATCGTGCACCAGCCCACTTCCGCCGGTCAGGTCGCCGCGGCGCACCGGCAGCGAGCAGGGGTCGGCGGCGAAGGGGCTGCGCTCGTCCACCAGCACCAGGTCGGGGGTGACCCCGTGGCGCGTCAACGCGTCGACGTGGTCCTGGAGACGGTGGTCGGCGGTCTCGGGGAGCTCCGGGCGCAGGTTGGCCACGTAGACGCGCCGCGCGCGCGTGCCGGCCAGGGCCTGCAGGACGCCGGGGATGACGCAGGCGGCCAGCACGCTGGTGTAGAGCGAGCCCGGACCGATCAGGATGAGGTCGGCGCGCTCCAGCGCCTCCACCGCGGCGATCGGCGCGGCCACGGTGGCCGGCTCCACGCTGACGCGCCGGATCGACGAGGTGTTGGCCACCTCGCTCTGGCCCCGCGTCGCCCCGTTCTCGGTCGAGGCCACCAGCACCACGCCGGTGACGCTGGCCGGCACGATGGTCCCGTGCACCCCCATCACCTGGGCCACCGCGCGCACCGACTCCTCCAGGTCGCCGGTGGCGTCGATCAGGCCCACCAGGAGCAGGTTGCCGACGGCGTGGCCGGCCAGCTCGCCGACGGTGAAGCGGTGTTCAAACGAGGCGGTGAGGGGGTTCGCCGGGTCGGCCAGCGCGACCAGGCACTTGCGCAGGTCGCCGACCGCGGCCACGTCGAGCATCGCGCGCAGTCGCCCGGTGGATCCCCCGTCGTCGGCCACCGAGACCACCCCGGTCACGTCGTCGGCCACCCGGGCCAGGGCGCCCAGCGAGACGGCGGTCCCGTGGCCGCCGCCGACGGCGACGGCCCTCATCGCGCGATGTCGCGGTGCAGGACGGCGTGGGTCAGGTTGAGGCGGTGGCGCAGCTCCTCGGTCAGGGCCACCGAGCGGTGGCGCCCGCCGGTGCAGCCCACCGCCACCGAGAGATAGGACTTGCCCTCCTTGGCGAAGGCCGGAATCTGCCAGGACAGCATCTCGACGACGTCGTGCAGGAAGTGCTGGGCCGGCTCCGGGCCGAGCACGAAGTCGGCCACCGCCGGGTCGAGCCCCGACAGGGGCCGCAGCTCCTCGACCCAGTAGGGGTTGGGCAGGAACCGGCAGTCGAAGACCAGGTCGACGTCGCGCGGGATGCCGTTGGCGTAGCCGAACGAGACCAGCGACACGCGCAGCGAGTCGACGGCGTCGGTCTCGGAGAAGGACTCGGCGATGCGCGCGCGCAGCTGGTTGGTGTTGAGCGGTCCGGTGTCGATGACCAGGTCGGCGGCGTCGCGGATGGCGGCCAGCAGCGCGCGCTCCGTGGCGATGGACTCGACCAGCGAGGTCCCCGGAAACGGGTGACGGCGTCGGTTGCCCTCGAAGCGGTGGATCAGCACGTCGTCGGGGGCGTCGAGGAACAGGATCTTGACGCTGTCGTGCAGGGTCGAGAGCTCCTTCTCCACCGCCAGCAGCTGGTCGGGCTGGGTCGTACCGGAGCGCCCCACGATGAAGGCGACGCCGGAGAAGTCCAGCGAGCCGGCCGAAGCCAGCTCGCTCACGCGCACCAGCAGCTCGACCGGCAGGTTGTCGATGACGAACCAGCCGACGTCCTCCAGGGCGGCCGAGGCGGTGGAGCGGCCCGCGCCGGACATGCCGGTCACGAGCAGGATCTCACTCATCGTCACTCCCCCTGCGCGGCGCGACCGGGGCCGGCGCTCGCAAGTGATCGTAGAGCCTGGTCGCCACGTCCCGGGGCAGCCAGGCCAGCGCGTCGAGCTCGTCGAAGGTCGCGTGGCGCAGGGCGTCCAGCGAACCGAAAGCCTCCAGCAGCCGCTCGCGGCGCGCCGGCCCCAACCCCTCGACCCCCTCGAGCGACGAGGCGACCATCGAGCGACCGCGCTTGGAACGGTGGAACGTGACCGCGAAGCGGTGGGCCTCGTCGCGGATCCGCTGCACCAGGTACAGGGCATCGCTGCCACGCTCCAGGGCCAGCGGCGTCGAGGCGCCCGGCCGGTAGAGCAGCTCCTCGCGTTTGGCCAGCGCCGCCAACTCCAGTCCCGCGACGCCGGCCTCGGCCGCGGCGAGCTGGGCCGCGTGCAACTGCGGCAACCCCCCGTCGAGGATGATGAGGTCGGGCCGGCGCCACGTGGTCGCGCCAGTCGGCTCGTTCCACCGGGCCAGGCGCCGGCGCACCACCTCAGTCATGGCTCCGACGTCGTCGTTGCCCAGGGCCTCGCGCACGTTGAAGTGCCGGTAGTCCGCCTTCACCGCCAGGCCATCCTCGAAGACGACCATCGAGCCCACGTAGTTCGTGCCCTGCAGGTGGCTCATGTCGAAGCACTCGATCCGGAAGGGCGGCTGGGCCAGGCCGAGGGCCGCCCCGAGCTCCTGGAGCGCGCGACTTCGCACGTTGTGATCGCTCTGGCGACGCAGCGAGTCGCGCGAGATCACCGCCTCGGCGTCGGCCCGGGCCATCTCCAGCACCTTGCGGCGCCGCCCGCGCTGGGGCGCGACGACCTCCACCGGTCGCCCGCGGCGCTCGCTCAGGTAGTCGGCCGACAGCGCCGTCGCCGTCGCCGGGGACTCCACCAGCACGACCGGCGGAACGTCGCTCCCCTCGCCGTAGAGGTCGGGTAGGACCGTCTCGAGGATCTCGGCGGGGTCCTCGTCCATCGAGCGGTCCACCAGGTGCACGGTGCGACCGATCACCCGCCCGTGGCGCACGCGAAAGCGCACCACCGCCGAGCGACCGCCCGCGGTACTGATGGCGATCACGTCCAGGTCGGAGTGGTCGTCGAGCACGACGCTCTGGTCGCCGGCCGCGCGCTCCAGGGCGGCCAGGCCGTCGCGGGCGCGCGCCGCCGCCTCGTAGTGCTGGGCGTTCGCGGCGTCGTTCATCTGGTCCTCGAGCAGGCGGCGCAGCGGGCGCACGTCGCCTTCGAAGAAGCGCACCCACGAGCCGAGCAGGTCGTGGTAGTCGTCGCGGTCAATGGCCCCCGCGCAGGGCCCCGAGCACTTGCCGAGGTCGTAGAGCAGGCACGGGCGCCCGACGCGCTGGTGGTAGTCGTACTTGTGGCGCGAGCAGGTGCGCAACGGGAAGGCCAGGAGCAGTTCGTCCATGGTGCGCCGCAGCGCCTTGACGTTGACGTAGGGCCCGAAGTAGCGCACGCCCGTGACGTGGCGCGCCCGGGTCAGGAAGGGCGCCGGGAAGTCTCCGCGCAGGTCCAGGGCGACGAAGGGGAAGCTCTTGTCGTCCTTGAGCATCATGTTGTAGCGCGGCTGATTCTCCTTGATCAGCTCGTTCTCGAGGATCAGCGCGTCGATCTCGTTGGGCGTGACGATCCACTCCACCGACGCGGCCTCGGCCATCAGCGCCCGCGTCTTCTCGGTGAGCCCCTCGGGGCGCTGGAAGTAGCTGGCCACGCGCGCGGCCAGCGAGAGGGCCTTGCCCACGTAGACGACGTCACCGCCGGCGTTGCGGAAGAGGTAGCAGCCGCTCCGGCGCGGGAGGCCCGAGGGCTTGGTCAGCACTACGCGCTCCTGCGGGCCCTCTCGAGCACCTGGCGCAGCACGGTCCCGGTCGCGGTGGCCAGCCCGGCCACCGTCTCGGGGGTTCCCTCGCCCACCACCTCCCCGCCGCGCCGGCCGCCCTCCGGTCCCAGGTCGATCACCCAGTCGGCGGTCTTGACCACGTCGAGGTTGTGCTCGATCACCAGCACGGTGTTGCCCTGGTCGACCAGGCGGTGCAGCACGTCGAGCAGGCGGTGCACGTCCTGGAAGTGCAGGCCGGTGGTCGGCTCGTCGAGCACGTAGAAAGTGTGCCCGGTCGGGCGCCGGGCCAGCTCGGTGGCCAGCTTGACGCGCTGGGCCTCGCCGCCCGAGAGCGTCGGCGCCGGCTGGCCGAGGCGCACGTAGCCCAGCCCGACGTCGGCCAGGGTGCGCACGTGGCGCAGGATGGTGGGCTGGCGGTCGAAGAACTCGAGCGCCTCGGTGACCGCCATGTCCAGCACGTCGGCGATCGACTTGCCCCGGTAGAGGATCTCGAGCGTCTCGCGGTTGTAGCGCGCCCCCTCGCAGACCTCGCAGTTGACGTAGACGTCGGGCAGGAAGTGCATCTCGATCTTGATCGTCCCGTCGCCGGCGCAGGTCTCGCACCGCCCGCCCTTGACGTTGAAGGAGAAGCGCCCGGGCAGGTAGCCGCGTATCTTGGACTCGGGGACCTCGGCGAAGAGGCGGCGGATCTTGTCGAAGACCCCCGTGTAGGTCGCCGGGTTGGAGCGCGGGGTGCGCCCGATGGGCTGCTGGTCGACCGCCACCACCTTGTCGACGTGCTCCACGCCGACCAGGGCGTCGTGCGCCGCGGCCACCGTCTTGGCCCCGTTGACCTGGCGCTCCAGGGCGTTGAGCAGGATGGCGTTGACCAGGGTCGACTTGCCCGACCCCGAGACGCCGGTCACCGCGACGAACTTGCCCAGGGGGATGCTCACGGTGACGTTGCGCAGGTTGTTGGCCCGGGCCCCCTTGACCGTGATGTGCTTGCCCTCCCCGGCGCGCCGCGAGGTCGGCACGGGGATCGAGCGGCGCCCCGACAGGTACTGGCCGGTGAGCGACTCGGGGTTCGCCACCAGCTGCTCGTACGAGCCGGCGTGGACCACGCGGCCCCCGAACTCGCCGGCCCCCGGGCCGATGTCGACGATGAAGTCGGCCAGGCGAATCGTCTCCTCGTCGTGCTCGACCACGATGACCGAGTTGCCCAGGTCGCGGAGCCGCTCCAGGGTGGCGATGAGGCGGCGGTTGTCGCGCTGGTGCAGCCCGATCGAGGGCTCGTCGAGCACGTAGAGCACCCCCACCAGGTAGCTGCCGATCTGGCTGGCCAGTCGGATCCGCTGGGCCTCGCCCCCCGACAGCGTGGCCGAGGCCCGGCTCAGCGTCAGGTAGTCCAGCCCCACGTCCATGAGGAAGTTGAGCCGCTCGACAATCTCCTTGATCACCTGGCGCGCGATGGTCTCCTCGCGCGCGGTCAGGATCATGGAGCGAAACAGCGCCACCGCCTCGTCGATGGTCAGGGCGCTCACCTCGGCGATGTTGCGGTCCCCCACGCGCACCGCCAGCACCTCGGGCTTGAGGCGCTGGCCCCGACAGGTGGTGCACTCGACCTCGCGCATGAACTGCTCGGCCTGCTCGCGCGACCAGTCGCCGTCGGCCTCGTTGCGCTTGCGCTCGAGCCACTCCACGACGCCGTTGTAGGTCGTCTCGTAGGTGCGCACGCGCCCGTATCGGTTGCGGTAGCGCACCGGCACCGAGCGCTTCTCGACGCCGTAGAGGACCAGCTTGCGGTCCTTGGCCCGGAGCTTCTTCCACGGCGTGGCCAGGTCGAAGCCGCCCAGCTCGGCGATGCCCGCGATCAAGCGCTCGAAGTACTTGAAACGCGCGCCGGCCCACGGCGCCAGCGCCCCGTCGGCCAGCGACAGCGTGGGGTCGGGCACGACCAGGTCGGGGTCGACCTCGTAGCGCGTGCCCAGCCCGGTGCACACCGGGCAGGCGCCGTAGGGCGAATTGAAGGAGAAGTCGCGCGGCGCCAACTCGGCGAAGCTGATGCCGCAGTCGACGCAGGCCAGCTTCTCGGAGAACTGTTCGAGCACGTCGTCGTCCAGGTAGAGGACGGAGACCACACCCTTGGTGAGCTTGAGCGCCGCCTCCACCGACTCGGTCAGGCGCTGGCGGTTCGACGCCTTGACGGCCAGCCGGTCCAGCACCACGTCGATGGTGTGCTGCTCGTAGCGCGCCAGATTGAGGCTCTCGCGCTCGGCGAGCTCCAGGACCTGGCCGTCGACGCGCACCCGGCTGAAGCCCTGGCCGGCCAGCTCGGTGAGCAGCGTCGAGTACTCGCCCTTGCGTCCCTCCACCACCGTCGCCAGGACCAGGAAGCGCTGGCCGGCGGGGCGCGATAGCACCTGGTCGACGATCTGCTGGGGGGTCTGGCGGGTCACCGGCTTGCCGCAGTTGGGGCAGTGCGGCACGCCGATGCGCGCGAAGAGCAGGCGCAGGTAGTCGTGGATCTCGGTGATCGTGCCGACGGTCGAGCGCGGGTTGCGCGAGGCCGTCTTCTGGTCGATGGAGATCGCCGGCGAGAGCCCCTCGATGAAGTCGACGTCGGGCTTGTCCATCTGGCCCAGGAACTGGCGCGCGTAGGCCGAGAGGGACTCGACGTAGCGGCGCTGGCCCTCGGCGTAGATGGTGTCGAAGGCCAGCGAGGACTTGCCCGACCCCGAGAGGCCGGTGAAGACCACCAGTTGGTCCCGGGGCAGCTCCACGGACAGGTTCTTCAGGTTGTGCACCCGGGCACCCTGGACGCGGATGGTCGCAGACATAGCGCGAATCTACCGGTCAGGTGTCGGTGAGGAGTTCGTCGAAGGACTGCTCGAGGCCCTGGCGAAGGAGGCTGTGCAGCAGGTCGCGCAGCGCCGCGGCCTCCTCGAATCGCAGCTCGCGCGCCGCGGTCAGCATGGCCTCCTCGACCCGGGAGATCTCCAGGTTCAGGTCGTCGGACAGGGGCTCCTCGAGCGAGGTGATGCCGTGGACCTTGTTGAGCGGTTCGGGCGCCGACTCGCTGCGCAGCCGGCCCAGGATGTCGGCGACGTTCTTCATGATGCTCTGGGGCTCGATGCCGTTCTCGGCGTTGTAGGCCACCTGGAGGTGTCGGCGTCGTTCGGTCAACGAGACCGCCTCGCGCATCGAGTCGGTGACCCGGTCGGCGTAGAGCACGGCCGCGCCGTTCACGTTGCGCGCGGCCCGGCCGATCGTCTGGATCAGCGCGCTGCGCGAGCGCAGGAAGCCCTCCTTGTCGGCGTCCAGGATGGCCACCAGGGAGACCTCGGGCAGGTCGAGACCCTCACGCAGCAGGTTGATGCCCACCAGGACGTCGAACTCGCCGAGGCGCAGGGAGCGCAGGATCTCGATGCGCTCGATCGTGCCGATGTCGCTGTGCAGGTACTGGACGCGGTAGCCGGCCTTGGCCAGGAAATGGGTCAGGTCCTCGGCCATCTTCTTGGTGAGCGTCGTCACCAGGGCCCGCTCGCCGCGCGCCACCACCACGTCGAGGCGGGCCCGCAGGTCGTCGATCTGGTTCTTGGTCGGCACCACCGTCACCACGGGGTCAACCAGGCCGGTCGGGCGAATGACCTGCTCGACGATCTGGTCGGAGTTCTCCAACTCGAAGGGCCCCGGGGTCGCCGAGACGAAGACGATCTGGGGGACGAGCTCCAGGAACTCGTCAACGGTGAGGGGCCGGTTGTCCATCGCGCTGGGCAGGCGGAAGCCGTGCTCCACCAGGACCTCCTTGCGCGAGCGGTCCCCGGCGTACTGGCCGCGCACCTGGGGCATCGCGACGTGGCTCTCGTCGACCACCACCAGGAAGTCGCTCGGGAAGTAGTCGAGCAGCGTGAAGGGCCGCTCGCCGGGCTTGCGCCCGTCGAGGTGCGCCGAGTAGTTCTCGATCCCGGCGCACACGCCGGTCTGCTCGAGCATCTCCAGGTCGTGCTCGGTGCGCGAGCGTAGCCGCTGGGCCTCCAGGAGCTTGCCGTCGCGCTGGAAGGCGGCCAGCTGGACCCGCAGCTCCTCTTCGATCGTGCGGCAGGCCCGCTCCAGCGTCGCCGCGCTCGCCGCGTAGTGCGTGGCGGCGAAGAGCGTGACCTCCTTGACCCGGGCCCGCACCTCGTGGGTGACGGGGTTGAAGATGGCGATCTCCTCGATCTCGTCGCCGAAGAAGGAGACCCGCACCGCCTCCTGGCTGTAGGCGGGCTGGATCTCGAGGGTGTCGCCCTTGACGCGGAAGTGGCCGCGGTCGAGCACCAGCTCGTTGCGGCTGTAATGCATCTCCACCAGCCGGCGCAGCATCAGCCGTTGGTCGATCACCGTGCCGACCTCGAGCTGGAGCATCCGATCGCGGTACTCATTGGGCGAGCCCAGGCCGTAGATGCACGACACCGAGGCCACCACGATCGTGTCGCGGTGCAGCAGCAGCGACGACGTCGCGGCGTGGCGCAGTCGGTCGATCTCCTCGTTGACCGAGCTGTCCTTCTCGATGAAGGTGTCGGTGCGCGGGATGTAGGCCTCGGGCTGGTAGTAGTCGTAGTAGGAGACGAAGAACTCCACCCGGTTCTGGGGCAGCATCTCCTTGAGCTCGGACGCGAGTTGGGCGGCCAGCGACTTGTTGGGCTCCAGGATCAGCGTCGGGCGCTGCACCCGCTCGACCAGCCAGGCGATGGTCGCCGTCTTGCCGCTGCCGGTGATGCCCTCGAGCGTCTGGTAGCGCAGACCATCCTCCACGCCCGCGGCCAGCGTGGCCACGGCCTGGGGCTGATCGCCCGAGGGCTGGAACGGCGACTCGACGAGGAACCTATCCACCGGCCAGTCCCTCCGCCGCCAAGGCCTCGTCGACGCGCGCGTAGAGCTCATCGAGCGTCCCCTCGTTCCAGATGACCCGGTCGACGATGGCGGCGCGCTCCTCGTTGGTCATCTGGCTGGCCATTCGCGCCCGGGCGTCCTCCTCGCGGTAGCCGCGGCTGGCGCAGAGGCGCTCCAGCGCGATCTCCGGCGAGGCCTGGACCGCCCACACCGAGGCCAGACCGAGCAGCTCGCGGTGCTCCGGGCGGAAGAGCGGCAGCGCCGCGAAGACCGCGCGGCCCTCGGCCGCCTCGAGCTGTCGGCGCATCTCGAGCCCGATCGGGAGGTGGGTGATGCGATTGAGGCGCGCTCGGGCGCTCGCGTCATGAAAGACCACGTCGGCCAGGAAGGGCCGGTCGATCTCCCCGACGGGCGTCAGCACGGCTTCGCCGAAGGCGTCGCGCAGGGCCCGCCACGCGTCGGTCCCCCGGGCGGTGACTTGGTGGGCGATGGCGTCGGCGTCGACGACGGTCCAGCCGAGGTCGCTGAGGCGTGCGGTGACCACCGACTTGCCAGCACCAATCCCGCCCGCGACCCCGATTCGCCTCACCCGAACACGCTAGTCAGGGGCCGTCACACGGCTTTCCGGAGGTGACCGTCACCGTAGAACCCGGGAGGGGTCAACTATTGTCCGAACAGACCGCTGGGGGATCTGGGTGCTCAAGTACGTCGCGAGACGTCTGTCAATGATGGTCGGGATCATCTTCGTGATCTCCATCGGGAGCTTCTACCTCCTGCACCTCCTGCCCGGCGACCCGGCCTCGGTGATCCTGGGCCTGGGCAACACCCCAGCCGCCCGGGCCGCCCTGTACCACCAACTGGGTCTCGACAAGCCGGTCTTCGAGCAGTACTTCATCTGGATCGGCCACGTGGTGAGCGGGCACCTCGGGGACTCCTTCATCACCCACACCTCGATCGCCAGCACCATCCGGGCCGCCCTGCCGATCGACCTCGAGCTGATCGGCCTCAGCCAGGTGCTGGCCTTCGGGTTGGCCATCCCGATGGCCATGCGCTCCGCGCGCAAGCCCGACGGGATCCTGGACCGCTTCCTGGGCGCCGGCAGCTTCACGCTGCTCTCGGTCCCCCCGTTCATCATCATCGTCCTGCTGGTCCTCTTCTTCTCCATCAAGTGGGGCGTCCCCAACACCGGCCCGGCGTCCTACGTCTCCTTCTCCACCGACTGGGTCGCCAACCTCGAGAGCCTGGCCCTGCCGGCCTTCACCCTGGCCGTCGGGAGCTTCGTCGTGTACTACCGCGTCCTGCGCAGCGACCTCATCTCCACCCTGCAGGAGGAGTTCATCACCATGGCCCGCTCCAAGGGCCTCTCCCAGCGGCGCATCATGTGGGTCCACGCCTTTCGACCGTCCTCGGTGGCCCTGTGCGGCACGGCGGGGGTCAACATCGGCGGGCTGCTAGCCGGCGGCTTCGTGGTGGAGTACCTCCTGCAGATCCCCGGCCTCGGCTACACCCTCATCGCGGCCATCAACACCAGCGACTACCTCCTGGTCCAGGACATCGTGCTGGCCGTGTCGATCGGCGTGGTGCTCATCAACTTCTTCTTCGACTTCACGGTGAACCTGATCGACCCGAGGATCAGCCGTGAGTGAGATCGTCGCGGAGATGTCGCTGCTGGACCGCCCCGAGAAGCGCGGTCCGCTGGGCCTGCTCTTCTGGGTCTGCGTCGGGTGGCTGGTGCTCAACGTCGTCGGTGCGGTCTTCGCCAACGTGATGCCCTTGAAAGATCCGCTCTTCGGCGACTTCGGCAACATCAACGTCGGACCGTCGCTCCACCACCTCCTGGGGACCGACGACCTCGGGCGCGACATCTTCTCGCGCGTGGTCTACGGGTCGCGGGTCTCGATCGCGGTGGGCACCGGCTCGATGGTCATCGGCTTCGGCATCGGCATGCCACTGGGCATGCTGGCCGCCTACCGGCGCGGTCGCTTCGACACGATCCTCACGGCGTGCATGTACATCCTGCTGGCCTTCCCGGCCATCATCGCGGTGATCGCCGTCCTGTCCTTCTGGACGCCGCGCACGATGCTCAAGATCATCCTGGTCATCGGGCTGGCGTCGATCCCCCTCGTCTACCGCGTGATCCGCACGGCCACCCTGGCCGTGGCCACCAAGGACTACATCGTCGCGGCCAAGGTGCAGGGCGCCACCGACCGGCGCATCCTCATGAAGGAGCTCCTGCCCAACATCGCCCCGATCTCCATCTCCTTCCTGCTGATCGGCGTCGCCACCGTGGTGACCCTGGAGGGCGCGCTGGCCTTCCTGGGCCTGTCGGTCAATCCCCCGACGCCGTCGTGGGGCAACATGATCAACGAGAGCCGCACCGTGCTGGCCCAGAACCCCTGGCTGGTCCTCTTCCCCTCCCTGGCGCTGTGCCTCTTCCTGCTGTCGCTCAACTTCATCGGCGACCGCCTGCGCTCCCACTTCGACGTCACCGAGGCCAAGCTGTGAGCGACACCGACCGGCTGCTGGTCGTCGAGGACCTCACCACGACCTTCGCCACCACGACCGGCCCCCTGACCGCCGTGGGCAACGTCTCGTTCGCGCTCGACCGCAACGAGACCCTCGGCATCGTCGGCGAGTCGGGCTCCGGCAAGACCGTCCTGGCGCGCACGATCATGGGCCTGCAGCCGCGCACCAACGTGGCCGTGACCGGATCGGTCCTGCTCAACGGCCACCAGATGGTGGACGTCAGCGAGGCCGAGAAGCGCCGCAGCTGGGGCACCGAGGTGGCCATGGTCTTCCAGGACCCGATGACGTCGCTCAACCCGGTGATGCGCGTCGGGCGCCAGATTGACGAGGCCCTGCGGGTGCGCCTGGGCATGTCCAAGGGCGACGCCCGCGTCCGCGCGATCGAGCTGCTCGAGCTGGTGGGCATCCCCTCGCCGGAGCGCCGGTACCGGGCCTACCCCGGCCAGCTCTCCGGCGGGATGCGCCAGCGCGTGGTGATCGCCACGGCGCTGGCCTGTTCGCCCCAGCTGCTGATGGCCGACGAGCCCACCACCGGCCTGGACGTCACGATCCAGGCGCAGATCCTCAACCTGATCGACGAGCTCAAGGAGCGCCTGCACATGTCGGTGATCCTGATCACCCACGACCTGGGCGTGGTGGCCACCCGCACTTCGCGCATCGTGGTCATGTACGCCGGGCGGATCGTGGAGAGCGGCTCGACGCGCGAGGTCTTCCACCGCCACCGCATGCCCTACACGCGCGCGCTGCTGGAGAGCTCGCCCAAGGTCACCAACCCCTCGCACACGCGCCTGAGCGCCATCCCGGGCCGGCCCCCCAACCTGGCGCGCCTGGCGGCGGGCTGCAGCTTCGCGCCGCGCTGCGCGTACGCGTCGGCGCGCTGCCACGAAGAGCGGCCCGAGCTGCAGCGCGCCGACGTCGCCGACCACCTCTTCGCCTGCTGGAACCCGCTGCCCGTCGACGAGGCCCGGTCGGCGTGAGCGGCGACCGCACGCCCCTGCTGCAGGTTCGCGACCTGACGGTGACCTTCGGCAAGGGGCGCCACGCCGTCAGCGCCGTGGCCGGGGTCAGCTTCGACATCTTCGCGGGCGAGACCCTCGGGCTGGTCGGCGAGTCGGGCTGCGGCAAGTCGACCACCGGCAAGGCGCTGATGAAGATCGTCGAGCCCACCAGCGGCAGCATCGACCTCGAGGGCGTCGAGGTGACCAAGCTGCGGGGCCGCGACCTGCGCAACGCGCGCACGCGCATGCAGATGATCTTCCAGGACCCGATCAGCTCGCTCAACCCGCGCCGGCGGGTGCAGGACATCGTCGCCGAGCCGCTGGACTGCTGGAAGACGGTGCGCGGCGACGAGCGCGCGGCGATCGTGGGCAAGCTGCTCAACGAGGTCGGCATCGACCCCTTCGTCTACGGCAACCGCTACGCCCGCCAGTTCTCCGGGGGCCAGTGCCAGCGCATCTCCATCGCCCGCTCGCTGGCCATGCGGCCCAAGATGCTCATCTGCGACGAGATGGTCTCGGCCCTGGACGTCTCGGTGCAGGCCCAGATCCTCAACCTGCTGGCCGACCTCAAGGAGGAGTACGGGCTCACCCTGCTCTTCATCGCCCACGACCTCGCGGTGGTTAAGAACGTCAGCGACCGCGTGGCAGTGATGTACCTGGGCAAGATCTGCGAGGTCGGGCCCTCCGACGTGCTCTACGACGCCCCGGCCCACCCGTACACCAAGTTCCTCCTCGGCGCGGCCCTGGAGGCCGACCCCGACGCGCCGATGCACGGCGACGTGCTGGAGGGCGAGCCGCCCAGCCCGATCAACCCGCCGAGCGGCTGCCGCTTCCGGACCCGCTGCCCGTTCGCCCAGGCGCGCTGCGCCACCGAGGAGCCGCTGCTCTCCGACATCGCCCCCGGGCACCAGGTGGCCTGCCACTTCCCGTTGACGGCGCGCACCGCGTAGCGGGTCCGCGCCCGGCCCGTCGTACCCTGAGAGCGTGCCCCGGCTGCCCGAGATCGTCGAGACCCCGCGTCTGACGCTGCGGGTGTGGCGCCTCGGCGACGCCCCGGCGCTGTCCCGCGCGGTCGCCACCAGCGCCGCGCACCTGCGCCCGTGGATGCCCTGGGCCGACGGATCCATGACCGCGGCCCAGTACGAGGAGTTCATCACCGAGCGCCGCGAGCGCTGGGCCGAGGGCGGCGAGGCGGTCTACGGCGTCTTCGCCGGCGACGCGGTGGTCGGCGGCACCGGACTGCACACCCGACGCGGGCCGGGGATCCTGGAGATCGGCTACTGGATCCACGTCGAGCACGTGGGACGCGGGTACGCCACCGAGTCGGCCGGCGCCCTGACCGACGTCGCCTTCACCGTCGACGGGATCGAACGCGTCGAGATCCACCACGACCGGGCGAACGACCGGAGCCGCGCGGTCCCCGAGCGCCTGGGCTTCACCTTCGACGGCGAGACGACCGAGGAGCCCCGCGCGCCCGCCGAAGCGGGCTTCAACTGGACGTGGGCGGTCCAGCGCTCCGCGTGGCTGGGTCGCTCCCGGCGCACCCCGTGAGCCCGCGCACCGGCGAGCGCGCCGCACCCGCGTCGCTCCTGCAGAGCTGGCGAAGCTGGATCGTGGTCGCCGCGCTCCTCGTCGCCCTGCTCCTGGTCGTCCTGCTCTACGAGCGCCCGGCCCACACCTTCACCGAATCCGGTCACCTCGGCGCGTGGCGCGCCGCGCTGAGCCGGGTCGAGTCGCACCCCGACGGCTGCGTCGACCCCTACGCGGTGGGCGTCACCCACCTGGCGGGCTTCGGGGCCGTCGGGCGGATCTGCCTCTCGCACGGGTCGCCGAGCGGCTCCACCGAGGTCATCTTCCGGCCGGCCAGCGGCGACTTCTCCCTGGCCTACGTGAAGGGTCTGCCGCTGCCCTACGACGAGTGCTCGAGCCCCCTGGGCGCCGGCTGGTGGCAGGTCACCTCGATCAACCCCTCCACGATGGGCTGCCCGCGGGGGTTCACCTTCGACCCCGGGCCGTAGGTCGCCGGGCGTCGACTACTCGGCGTCGGCCACCGGTGCGGCGTCGACGTCCGCTTCGTCGGCCGGCTTGACGGCCTCGGCCGCGTACTCGGCCCAGGCGGCCTGCGACTCGGTCTCGGGGGTGAACTCGCCGAGCTCCAGGCCGCCGATGTAGTTGCCCTCGGTGTCGTAGGCGTGGGACCCGAACGCCTCGCGGTACTCCTCGGAGACCTCGCCGCCCTCGGCCGCCTGCTTGATCGACAGGCTGATGCGCCGGCGCGCGGTGTCGAGCTCGATGATCTTGACCCACAGCTCCTCGCCGGGGGTGACCACCTGGTCGGGCGACTCGACGTGGTGGGCGGCCATCTCCGAGATGTGCACGAGACCCTCGATGCCGTCGCCCACCTGGATGAAGGCCCCGAAGGGCACCAGCTTGGTCACGCGGCCGTAGACCAGCTGGTCCACGGCGTGGCTGTCGGCGAAGACCTGCCACGGGTCGGACTGGGTGGCCTTGAGCGACAGCGAGATCCGCTCCTTGGCGAAGTCGACGTCGAGCACCTCCACGTCGACCTCGTCGCCCACCGACACCACCTGGCTCGGGTGGTCGATGTGCTTCCAGCTGAGCTCCGAGACGTGGATGAGCCCGTCCATCCCGCCCAGGTCGACGAACGCGCCGAAGTTGACGACCGAGGAGATGACGCCGTGGCGGCGCTCCCCCGGCTTCAGGTTGGAGAGGAAGTCGCCGCGCTGCTCCTTCTGGGTCTCCTCCAGCCAGGCGCGGCGCGACAGGACGACGTTGTTGCGGTTGCGGTCGAGCTCGATGATCTTGGCCTCGACGGTCTTGCCGATGTAGGGCTGGAGCTCGCGCACCCGGCGCAGCTCGACCAGCGACGCCGGCAGGAACCCGCGCAGCCCGATGTCCACGATGAGGCCGCCCTTGACGACCTCGATGACGACGCCCCGGACCACCTCGTCGCGGCCCTTGAGGTCCTCGATGTTGCTCCAGGCCTTCTCGTACTGGGCGCGCTTCTTGGACAGGACGAGGCGGCCCTCCTTGTCCTCCTTCTGGAGCACGAGGCACTCGACGCGCTCGCCCAGCGAGACGATCTCGCTGGGGTCGGCGTCGTTGCGGATCGACAGCTCGCGCGCCGGGATGACGCCCTCGGACTTGAAGCCGATGTCCAGGAGGACCTCGTCGTGGTCGATCTTGACCACGGTGCCGGTGACCAGGTCGCCGTCTTCGAACTCCAGCACCGAGTCGCCCACCAGAGCGGCCAGGTCGGTGCCGATCATGTTGTCTTCGGTGATGACGCGCGGGACGTAGTTGCCCTGCTCGTCGAAGGTGCCCATGGGCTGGGCGGAGAGGAGGCTCGTGCCGTCCGACATGCGTTACTACCTTGGCGACCGCACCGGGGCCAACTAGGCGACAGGGACTGGGTTTCCGGTGCAAACCCAGGTGACGATGCTAGCACCCGGGTCCGTTAGCCCTTGGCGGCGGCCCAGTTCTCGCCCCACGCGAGTGACACCTCGAGCGAGACGCTGAGCTCGGCCGCGTGGGTCAGCGCGTCGACGATGATCGCCTCGACGCGCTCCTCCTCGTCCGGCGGCGCCTCCACCAGCACCTCGTCGTGCACCTGAAGGATGAGGCGCGCCGCGAGGTGCTCGGACGCCAGGCGCCGGTCCAGTCGCACCAGCGCGGACTTGAAGACGTCGGCCGCCAGACCCTGGATGCCGGCGTTCATGGCCTGGCGCTCGGCGGCCTGGCGCTGAGGCCCCACGGCGGTGGCCAGGTCGGGGAACGGCCGGATCCGCCCGAACTCGGTGCGCGAATACCCCTGGGCGCGCACCTGGGCGAGCGTGGCGTCCATGTAGGCGCGCAGGCTGGGGAAGCTCGCGAAGTAGCGGTCCATGACCTCCTTGGCGGCGGCCACCGGCACGCCGAGGCGCTGGCTCAGCCCGTAGGCCTCCATGCCGTACGCCAGCCCGTAGGAGACCGCCTTGGCCTGCTCGCGCTGCTCGTAGGTGATCTCCTCGGGCGCCACGCTGAAGACCGAGGAGGCGATGGCGCGGTGCACGTCCTGGCCCGTGGCGAAGGCCGCCACCAGTCCGGGGTCCTGGGAGAGGTGGGCCAGGATCCGCAGCTCGATCTGGTTGTAGTCGGCCACCGCCAGGCGCCACCCCTCGCGGGGCAGGAACGCGTAGCGCAGCCGCCGGCCCTCCGCGGTGCGCACCGGGATGTTGTGGAGGTTGGGGTTCTCCGAGGACAGGCGCCCGGTGCGCGCGACGGTCTGGTGGAAGGTCGCGTGGATGCGCCCGTCGGCCCCGACCGCGTCGATCAGGTTGGACCCGTACGTGCTGCGCAGCTTCTCGACCTCGCGGTAGCGCAGGATGAGCGCCACGATGGGGTGCGCGTCGACGAGTGCCTCCAGGGTCGTCGCGTCGGTCGAGTAGCCGGTCTTGCCCTTCTTGCCCGGCGTCAGTCCCAACTCGTCGTAGAGCACGGCGCGCAGCTGCGCCGAGGAGTTGACCTTGAACTCGTGCCCGGCGGCGGCCTGGATCTCGGCGTCCAGGCGCGTGGCCTCGGCGGCGAACTCGGCGGCGATCGAGCGCAGCAGGTCCACGTCGACGCGCACCCCGCGCGCCTCCATGCGCCCGAGCACCTTCACCAGCGGCAGCTCCACCTGTTCGTAGACCCGGCCCAGCTCCCAGCGCGCGACCTCGGCGCGCAGGTGATCGCGCAGGCGCGCCACCAGCACCGCGTCGCCCACCAAGGCGCCGTCGTCGGCCCCGTCCTCGAAGAGCGACGGCGACCCGGCCGCCGGCGCCTCGCCCAGGAAGCGCTGAGCGACGTCGGCTAGGTCGTAGCGCCCGCTGGTGGCGTCGACCAGGAACGCCATGATCGCCTTGTCGTCGCGGGGCTCGGCCAGGTCGACGCCCGCCGCGTCGGCGTGGCGGTAGAGGGGCTTGACGTCGTGTCCGCTCGGTGGGCGATCCCCCAGCGCCGCCACGACCTCGCCGAGCGACGCCGCCGCCGCGCGACCGCTCCCCGGGTCGTAGGCCGCCACCCGGCCCAGGCGATGCGCCAGCACGCAGCCCGCGGCGGACAGCACCGCGGCCAGGTCGCCCGCGGTGACCTCGGGGGCGGGCGGCGCGGGCGGGCCGGCCGGGGCCGAGGTCGTCGCGGCACCCGGGCCGAGCAGGCCGTCGCCCATCAGCTTCTCGAAGCGGGTGCGCATCGTGTTCATCTCGAATCGGTCGAAGAAGGCCACCACCTCGGCGCGGTCCCAGCCGCCCAGGGTCAGTTGCTCGGGGGTGGCCTCGAGCGGCACGTCGCGCACCAGGCGCATCACCCGCTCGTTGTTGCGGGCGCGCTCCTCGAACTGGGCGAGGTTCTCGCGCAGCTTGGGCGTGAGATCGCCCAGGTGCGCGTAGAGGTCGTCGAGGTCCCGGTACTGGGTGAAGAGCTTGGCCGCGGTCTTCTCGCCGATCCCCGGCACGCCGGGCAGGTTGTCGGACTGGTCGCCGCGCAACGCGGCCAGCAGCGGGTAGCGCGCCGGCTCGATGCCGCAGCGCTCGACGATGCCGGCCTCGTCGTAGAGCGAGTAGTCCGAGACCCCGCGCCGGTTGTACAGGACCTTCACGTACGGGTCCTCGACCAGCTGGAAGGTGTCGCGGTCGCCGGTCACCACCACCGCCGGGACCGCCAGGTCGCGGCTCTCGGTGGCCAGCGTCGCCAGGACGTCGTCGGCCTCGAAGCCGGGCACCCCGAGGACCGGGATGTGCAGCGTCTGGCACATGGTGCGGATGAGGTCGAACTGGTGCTCGATCTCCACCGGCGTCTCGGCCCGACCGCCCTTGTAGTCCTCGGTCATCGCGTCGCGAAAGGTCCCGCCGGGCAGGTCGAAGGCTACGGCGACGCCGCGCGGGTGCTGCGTGCGCACCAGGAGGTCCAGCATCGCGGCGAAGCCGTGCAACGCGTTGGTGACCACGCCCTCGGAGGTGGCGATGTCCACCGGCAGGGCGAAGAAGGCGCGGAAGGCCAGCGACATCCCGTCCAACAGCACCAGCGGCCGCTGGCTCTGGTCGGTGTCAGCCAACGAACTCACCCTTCAGGATCTGCTGGGCGACGTCGCGCATGCGCGTGCGCGCGCGCATCGCCGACTGCTGGATCACCTCGAAGGCCTCGGGCTCGTCCAGGCCCCGGTTCTCCATGAGCCACTCCTTGGCGCGCTGGACGATCTCGCGCGTCTCGATCTTGTCGTCGGCGTGGCTCGCGTGGGCGGCCTCGTCGGCCACGTGGTCGGCCGGGTTGAGGATCGACGCCAGCTTCGGCAGGATCTCGCTCGAGCGGAACGGCTTGACCAGGTAGGCGACCACCCCGGCGTCGCGAGCGCTCTCGATGAGCGAGCGCTGGCTGAACGCCGTGAGGATGACCACCACCGTGCCCGACCCCTGGAGCTCGCGCGCCACCTCGAGGCCGTCCAGGCCGGGCATCTTGATGTCCAGCAGCGCCAGGTCCGGCCGATGCTCGCGGATCAGGGCCAGGGCGTCGTCGCCGCGCGCGGCCTCGCCCACCACCAGGTAGCCGTCGCCCTCGAGCATCTCCTTCAGGTCGAGGCGAATGATCGACTCGTCGTCGGCGATCACCACTCGCTTGTCCATCGTCATCCTTCGGGGGTCCACTCGCGCAGGAGTTCGTCTCGTTCGGCCACCAGGCCGCGGACGTCCGCGGAACGCCGCAGGAGCTCGGCGTTGGCGGCGATCACGTGGCGCGACAGTTCGCTATATTCTGCCGCCTGCAGGGGGGTCTCGGAGACCAGCGACCGGATCCGGGCGTCGTCGAGCGCGTCGTTCCACACCAGGACCTGCTCCTCGAGGATCTTGAGGCTCTCGCGCGCGGCGCTCAGCCGCCGCTGGATGTCCTCGAGGTGGCGCTTCTGCGTCTTTGATCCCACTCCCGAAGTGTAAGACGGCCTCACCCGAGTGACACAACGAGCCGGGCCCGCGCCAGCACCGCGGCCAACGGGGCGACGCCCAGCCCGTCCGCGACAACGCGCGCGTCGCTGTCGTCGCGGTCCCGGCGACCCACCGGGGCGAGGTCGCTCGGCTCGGAGACGGCGTGGCGGACCAGGACGCCGTGGACCGCGCGGGCGAAGTCGGACTCGAAGAAGCCACCCAGGTAGGCGGCCAGCCCGAGGTCGCCCGCGCGCGCCGCCAGGGTGCGCGCGGTCGAGAGCCCGCCGACGCGCGCCGGCTTGAGACACACCATCGTGGCCGCGCCGTAGCGGGCGATCCGGTCGAGGTCCGCGGCCGAGCGCACCCCTTCGTCGAGGCTGACCGCCACGGCGAGGCGTCGCGCGAGCGCCGCGTGCAGGGGCAGGTTGCCCGGGGCGAAGGGCTGCTCGACCGCCACCAACGTGGCCACCCCCGCGACCTGGTCCACGTGGTCAGCCACCTGATCGAGAGAGCGCCCCGAGGCGTTGAAGTCCAGCAGCACCGGCGTCGTCACCGACGCCAGCCGCTCGCGACTGGCGGCCGAGAGCGGGCCCGGTCGCGTCTTGACGCGCAGCCGCGCCGCGTCGGCGTCGCTCGGCCACGGCGCGTCGTCGAGCAGCGACACCGTCAGCAGCGCGCCCGGCGCGTACCGCGCAGGCCACCGCTGGGCCAGCGTCGTGGCCGCGCGGCGCAGGTCGACGTCAAGCAGCGCCATCTCGACCAGGGCGACGGCGAAGCGGCTGGTCGCGCGCGTCGCGCCGAGGCGCACCGCGCGGGTCCAGTTCGGGAGGGCGCCCTCGCGTCGGGCGACGCGCGCGACGAGCGGCAGGACGGTCGCGCACAACTCAGCGATCACGTCGTCGACCGACGGGTCGCCGTGGAGCGCGATCGGCTGCGCGCCGACCTCGCCGTAGCCGCACACCGCCCCGTCGTCAACCTCCAGGTAGAGACGAGGACGGACCTCGTGGCGCTCGTCGGCCGCGCTCAGCGCCCGCGCGAGTGTCACGTCGTCGCGCCACAGCGTGAGCTTCACGATGGTCACAATAGGGTGGCTGCTAGCGTGGTCCACTCAGCCCGGATGGCGGAATCGGCAGACGCGGAGGCCTCAAAAGCCTTTACTCGAAAGGGTGTGTGGGTTCAAGTCCCACTCCGGGCACGCTGTTACCGTGGGGCCGTGTCCGACTGGCCGGTGCTGCCCTTCAACGATCACGCGGTGGCCCTCTTCCCCGGTCAGGGCTCGCTGAGCGCCGGCGCCGGCATCGCCTGGCACACCTCGCGCCACTGGGAACTCGTCGAGCGGATCTCCAAGGTGACCGACGTCGACGTCGACCGGCTGCTGACGCTGGCCGACGACGCCGAGGTCGTGCGCACCGACAACGCCCAGCTGGCGACCTTCGCGCTGTCCATGGTCGGCTACGGCGAGCTGCTCGACCACGACGTGCGGCCGCGTTACCTGCTGGGTCACAGCCTGGGCGAGTTCTCGGCCCTGGTGGCGTCGGGGATGCTCAGCGTCGACGAGGGCGCGCGGCTCATCGCGGTGCGCGGGGCGGCGATGGCCCGGGCGGCCGCGCTGGTCGAGGGCTCGATGGTCGCCCTCATGGGCGGCGACGAGGGGGCCCGCGACGCGCTCGACGACCTCCCCGAGGTCTGGCTGGCCAACGTCAACGGCACCGGCCAGATCGTGGTGAGCGGGACCAGCGCCGGGCTCGACGAGCTGCTCGCCCACCACCGCGAGCTCGGGTGGCGCCGCGCGACCCCGTTGCCGGTCGGCGGCGCCTTCCACTCCCCGCTCATGGCCCCGGCCCGGGCCGAACTCGACGAGGCGCTCGCCACCACCACCTGGGGCACCACCGACGCCGTGCTCATCGCCAACGTCGACGGCGCAGTGCACACCGCGCCCGAGGAGTGGCGGACCCTGCTCTCGCGCCAGCTGACCTCTCCGGTGCGGTTCCTCGACGCGACGCTGGCCCTGCCCGACTCCGTGACCACCTCGGTCGAGCTGCCTCCGGGGGTCGTGCTCACCGGCCTGACCCGGCGCATCCGCGAGTTCGAGAAGCAGTACACGCCGAGCTCGCCCTTGGACATTCGCGAGATCGAGCCGTGAGCCGCCACGTCCTCGTCACCGGGGCCAGCCGCGGGATCGGCGCGGCCATCGCCGAGCACTTCGCCGCGCTGGGCGACACCGTGGTGGCGCTGTCGCGCTCCGGCCACGCCCCGAGCGTGGTGGCCCGCTCGTTGAGCGTCGACGTGACGGACTCGACCCAGGTCACCGACGCCGTCAAGGGCGCGGTCGAGGAGTTCGGACCGGTCGGCGTCGCGGTGGTCAACGCCGGGGTCACCCACGACGGGCTGGCGCTGCGCATGAGCGACGAACAGTGGCGCGAGGTGCTGGCCACCAACCTCGACGGCGCGTTCTACACCGCGCGCGCGGTGCTCGGCTCCATGGTGCGCGCCCGTGAGGGCTCGATCGTCTTCATCGGGTCGATCAGCCCGTTCGTCGGCGTCCCGGGCCAGGCCAACTACGCGGCCTCCAAGGCCGGCCTGGTCGGCCTGGCGCGCTCGCTGGCCAAGGAGGTGGCCACGCGCAACATCACGGTCAACGTGGTGGCGCCGGGTCTCATCGAGACCGAGATGACCAGCGAGCTGGGCGCGGCGCGCGACGCCATGGAGGCCCTCATCCCGATGGGCCGGGTGGGCACCCCGGCCGACGTCGCAGGCGTCGTGGGGTTCCTGGCCAGTAACCACGCGCGCTACATCACCGGCGCGGTGATCGCCCCCGACGGCGGGCTCGCGCTGGGTCTGTAGCGGGCGGGCCCGCGGGGCGCTTGACTACCATGGAACGAAGGTAAAACCAAGGGGAGCCCCGATGGACCGCAATGAAGCACTGGCCAAGTTCACCGACAACGCGGTGGAGGTGCTCGCCGTCGACCCGGCCCAGGTGACCGCCGGGGCCTCCTTCGCCGACGACCTCGGCGCGGACAGTCTCGACCTGGTGGAACTGGTCATGGCCCTCGAGGAGACCTTCGACATCGAGGTCGCCGAAGATGAGTTGAAGGACATCCGCACGGTCGGCGAGGCCTTCGAACTCATCTACGCCAAGCTCTAGTGCGAGCCGCCGTCACGCCCAGCGGGCCGGTGGCGGGCCACCGCGTCGCGGTCACCGGCCTGGGCGCGATCACCTGCGCCGGGGTGGGCGTGGACGCGCTCTGGGCGGCCCTCCAGCTCGACGTGGCGCCGCCCAGTAAGCGGGTGTCCCCCTTTGACGCGACGCGCTTGGGCGGTCCTAAGGAGTTGCGCCGCCTGGATCCCTTCGCCCTCTACGCCCTGATGGCCGCGGACGAGGCGTGGCGCCAGAGCGGACTCCAAGGCCCGATCCTCGACGCGGGCAGCGTGGTGACGACCGGCATCGGCGGGCTCCAAACGGTCCTCGAGCAGTACCGGGTCCTCAACGAGAAGGGGCCCGACCGGGTCTCGCCCTTCATGGTCCCCATGATGATGCCCAACGCCGCGACGGCCGCCGTCTCGATGCGCTTCGGGCTGGGCGGTCCCTGCGAGACGGTGACCACCGCCTGCGCCGCGGGCACTCACGCGATCGGCAACGCTGCGCGCCTGGTGGCCCAGGGCCGCTGCCCGGTGGCCGTGGCTGGCGGGGCCGAGGCGGTGCTGGTCGAGCTCGCCGAAGCCGGCTTTCGCAACATGACCGCGCTCAGCGCCCAGGACCTCTCGCGCCCCTTCGACGCCGACCGCGACGGCTTCGTGATCGGCGAGGGCGCCGGCGTGCTCATCCTGGAGGAGTGGGAGCACGCCCGCGAGCGCGGCGCGACCATTCTCGCAGAGGTGGTGGGCGCCGCCTCGACGGCCGACGCGTACCACGTCACCGCGCCCGACCCCGCGGGCGCCGGGGCGATCCGGTGCATGGAGCTGGCCCTGGCCGACGCCGGTCTGGCCCCGGGCGAGCTCTCGCACATCAACGCGCACGGCACCTCCACGCCCCTCAACGACCTGGCCGAGTCGGTCGCCGTCCACCACGTGTTCGGCGACACCCCCCCGCCGGTCACCTCCATCAAGGGCCACCTGGGCCACTCGTTGGCCGCGGCGGGGGCCCTCGAGGGCGTGGTCTCCGTGCTCACGCTCCAGCGCCAGTCGATCCCCCCGACGGCCGGCACGCACAAGGTCGACCCCGAGATCGACCTGGACGTGGTGGTCGAGGAGCCGCGCGGCGTCGCGATGGAGACGGTGCTGTCGAACTCCTTCGGCTTCGGCGGCCACAACGGATCGGTGGTCTTCCGACGCTACCGCGCCTAGAGGGAGAACCAGTCGTCGCGGTGCCGGTCCACCAGGGAGTTCGCGTAGGCCCACCGCGCGTTGGCGATGAACTCGCCCAGGCGCACCGGGTCCTTGACCCCCGGGGCGGTCTCCACCCCGGAGCGCACGTCGACCCCCCACACGGGGTAGTTCTGCACGACGTCGACCACGTTGGAGACGGTGAGGCCGCCCGAGGCGACCAGGGGCGTGCGAATCGACTCGTCGGCGAAGACCTCCAGGCAGTCGACCAGCGAGTCGTGGTCGTCCGACTCGGGGAGCACCAGGTAGTCCACGCCCGAGCTCTGCAGGGCCAGGTCGATGACCCCGGTGCTGGGCAGGGTGCGAAAGACCGTGTTGACCCGCTCGGCCACGTAGTGCAGCTGCTCGAGCGACATCGCACCGTCGATCTGCACGGCGCTGAGCCCCAGGGTGTTGGCCACCTCGACCACGCGCTGGGCCAGCTCGTTGCGGAACACCCCGACGGTGAAGGCGCCGTAGGGCAGGCGGCTCACGATGTCGCGGACCACCTCGGGCGAGACGCGCCGCGGCGTGGGCCCGAACTCGAAGCCCACCGCGCTGGCCCCCAGCCCGATCGAGAAGAGGGCGTCCTCCTCTGAGGTGACCCCGGAGATCTTGATGAACAGGTCTTCGACGAACAGTCGCACGGGACCTCCCCGCGACCACGCTAATTCACGTGTTCCCAGGTCAGAGGGTCTCGACGCGCACGCCGTCGTGCACGCCGTCGACCAGCGAGCGGTGCGCCACGCCCAGCGCGCGCACGCCCTCGCCGCCCGGCACGGCGGTGGTGACCCCCTGGGGACCGTCGGGACCGTGCGACGTCAGCACCGCCGTCAGCGAATCGAGGGAGGGCCCGCTCACCCGCACCAGTCGCCACGGCACTCGCGCGCCGCGCGCGTCGAGGCGCCCGACCAGCTCCTGGCCGGTGTAGCAGCCCTTGGTGAAGGAGACCGCGGCCGACATCAGGGCCGCGCCGAAGCAGTGCGGCGTGAGCTCGGCGGCGAACTCGCTCGCGCCGGGCCACCCGGAGGACACGAGGTCGGCGGTCGTGGCCAGCGGACCGCTCGCGGCGTCGGTGACCTCCAGCGTGCACTCCACGCGCAGCAGGAAACGGCGCAGCCGGGTCTCGGCGTCGTCGGCCAGCGCGCGCGGCACCACGAGGTCGAGCCCGTGGCCGGCGCCGTGCACCAACACGCTCGTCACGACGACCGAGTCGGGGCGCAGCAGGAGGGCCCAGCGCTCGGCGCCCTCCAGGTCCTCCACGTCCTGGGTCAGCTGACCCTGGAGGAAGCTGACCGCTTGGGGACCGCGGGCGCGAATCAGCGACCACTCGAGGGGCGCCACTCGCACGTCGATGTTCACGTCACCCATCGACCATTACAGTAGGCGCGAGCGCGCGACCCCGCGCTCGTCGCCGCCTCGCCTGGGGGACCCGTGACGCTGCAGAACGAACTCAACACGCTGACCTCGTCGCTGGCCGAGATCGCCGCGCGCCTCACCGCGCTGGTCGAGCAGGAGTCCTCGTCGATGGACGGCGACGCCTACAGCGAGTTGGTCTCCGCCGAGCGCACCGTGGGGGCGCTGCTGCGGCGACTCAACCGACTGGCCACCCGGGTTCGCTGAGGGGCGACGGTAGTCTTCCTGCATGGTCGGAGAGTGGCAGCGCACGTCCTCGCTGACCACCGACCAGCGACTCGACGTGCTGAACCTGCTCAACCGCACCGAGGCCGGCCTGGGCCGCGAGGCCATCGACGAGGGCCGGCGCCGCGTCGTCGTCCACGGCTGGCCGGCCGAGCACTGGCTGCACTACGGCCACGGCCCGCTCGACGGCTACGCGATGCTCACCCGGGGTGACCCGGCCACCGTGGAGATGTGCGGCGGGGGCGTGGACCCGGCGCTGCGCACCGCGGTGCTGGCGCGTCACGCCAGCGTCGATTGGTGGACCCGGGGCGTGCACGACGGCCAGAACGGCCACGTGGTGCGCACCCTGCAGATGCTCCACGTTGATCTGCCCGCGCCGGTCGTCGCGGTGCCGGCCGGCGCCACGCTGCGCAACTTCGTGCCCGGTCGCGACGAGGAGCCCTGGTTGGCCCAGAACAACGCCGCCTTCGCCGACCACCCCGAGCAGGGGGCCTGGCGGGATCGGGACCTCGACGAGCGCACGCGCGAGCCGTGGTTCGACCCGTCGGGCTTCCTGCTGCTCGAGATCGACGGCCGGCTCGCCGCGTCGTGCTGGACCAAGGTGCACGAGCTGCACCCCGACCGCTTCGGCGAGATCTACGTCGTCTCGGTGCACCCGGACTTCCAGGGTCGCGGCCTCGGTCGAGTCATGGTGACCCAGGGGCTCGAGGCGCTGCGTCGCAAGGGCGTGAGCGAGGCCATCCTCTTCGTGGACGAATCCAACGCCGGCGCGCGGGCGCTCTACGCCGCGCTGGGTTTCGCGTTGGGGCGCGAGGATCAGCTGGTGCACTTCGACGCGGCCTAGGTGTATCTGGCCATCACGTTGGTGTCAGCCGGCTGATCGGCGGCCGTCCTCCAAGAGCGCTGTGGGGTCGCCGGTAGTTATAGCGCGTGAGCCAGACGCCGAGCGCTCGGGTGCGTTCAGCGCTGGAGGTGAAGAT